>CAYMUN010000001.1:0-90183 GCA_964393835.1 uncultured Candidatus Saccharibacteria bacterium
CGGCAATATGACCGACAATATCTTTGGGCGTGGCGGCATTGATGACTTTGCGGTAGGGAGTCTCGATGAATCCGTAGTCGTTGACCCGGGCGTAATTAGCCAAGTTCAATACCAGGCCGATGTTGGCGCCCTCAGGCGTCTCGACGGCACAGATGCGGCCATAATGAGTAGCGTGAGCATCACGAACTTCAAAGCCAGCACGCTCGCGACTCAAACCGCCGGGGCCCATCGAGCTCAGTCGGCGCTTGTGTGCCAACTCAGACAGCGGATTGATCTGATCCATGAACTGGCTCAGCTGAGAGCTGGCAAAGAATTCACGCACCGCCGCTACGATCGGGCGGGCGTTAATCAGCTGCCCGGGGGTTACTGTCTCGATTTCGGACATGCTCATGCGGTCTTTAGTGTTGCGCTCCATGCGCAACAAACCAATCCGGAATTGACGCTGCACCAGCTCGCCAACCAATTTGACCCGGCGATTTGCCAGGCTATCGATGTCGTCAGCTGGTTCTTGGGTATTATTGAGACGAATCAACTCGGCAATGATGGCTTCGATATCCTCGAGACGCATAACGCGATTTTCGAGGGTGTTTGGCACATCGAGATTCAAGCGCTTGTTGATCTTGTAGCGGCCGACCCGGCTGAAATCAAAGCGCTTGTAGTTGTAGAACATATTCTCAATGAGTGACTTGGCGTTATCGACGGTTGCCAGGTCACCGGGGCGCAGGCGACGATAGACTTCGATGAGCGCGTCATTTTGGCCTTTAGTCGGGTCTTTTTCGAGGGTGACATCAAGATAGCTCTTGGTACCGGTATCGACGTGTTTAAAGATCTCGCGCATTTTGCTTTCGGTAACACCAAGCGCCCGTAACAGCGTCGTGACCGCAATTTTGCGCTTGCGGTCAATCTTGACATACAAGGCGCCGCTGGCGGCGGTCTCAAATTCTAGCCAAGCGCCGCGGCCAGGAATAATCTTGGCACCATATAAGTTAGTCGCGCCGTGCTGGTCAGACGTAAAGAATACGCCGGCTGAGCGGATCAACTGGCTGACCACCACCCGCTCGGCACCATTGATCACGAAGGTACCACGGCTGGTCATCCAGGGGAAATCACCCAGGTAAATTTCTTGGTCTTTGACCTCACCGGTAACTTTATTGGTTAGCTCCACGTCGGCTGTCAGCGGAGCTTCGTAACTGACATTGTTTTCACGGGCTACGGCTTCACTGAGTTTAGGGTCACCAAACCGGTAGTCTTTAAATCGCAGTGATAATTTGCCCCCGGTGTAGTCATCGATTGGACTGATTTCGGCCAGTAATTCGCCGAGCCCCTCTTCGACGAACCATTGAAACGACCGGTTTTGATGATCGACGAGATTTGGTAAATCAATCGCGTCGTCCGTGTTAGTAAAAAATACGCGCTGTGCTTTAGTACTTGGTGCCTTCGCCATAAGCAATGAGATCCCCTATTTTAGCATTGGTATTAGTGGTAGGTGTACGCCAAAAAAGCGCCACCCTTTCTGTTATGTCATCGTGTACGGTTTTTGTTATTTTTTGGATTCGGCCGAAGATCCTAAGCATGGGGATGTTGTGCTAAATGATAAGCGCCCCAGCTTACACTACTTCTTGCATAGTAGTATGGGTCAAGCCTGTTACTGTGTCAAGCCTGAATTGGGATCAAAGTTGACTGGGGGCTGCTCAGACCGTGCCTCAAGGGCGCTCGCCAAGACGGCAGCACCAGCGAGAGTTCCTAGAAACTCCGGGTCACCCCGCAATAAGGCCTGCAGCGTCGGATCATCTTCTGTTAGAGCACTGATTGCTTCATCACGAAGTTCCGCCATCGAAGGCTCTCGTGTCGGATGCCATATTTCTCTAATCACACCAAACACTCTCATCCGTCAACTCCAGCTTCTACCAATCTTACATTACTATTTGGATTTAGTTATAAATATAACAGGTATTACCCTATAAATCAAGCCCCGACAGGCGGTTTAGTTTTGCAGCTTTGCCGGGCTCTCTATGACAGCATCAACGATACCGTAAGCTTTGGCTTCTTGGGCGCTCAGCCATTTGTCGCGCTCCATGTCTTCATGTATTTTGGAGGCTTTTTGGCCGGTGTTTTTAGCCATAATCTCCTCCAGCAATTTCTTGACGCGCAGAGATTCTTTAAGGTCAATCTCTTGATCAGTGACCTTGCCCGCCGTACCAGAAGAAGGCTGGTGAATCATCACCGTGGAGTGCGGTAAGGCAAAACGCTTGCCCTTGGTGCCGCTACTCAGCAGAAAGGCCGCGGCTGATGCCTGGACGCCGATGCCGACCGTCTGGATGTCATTGCTGACATACTGCATGGTGTCATAAATCGCTAAGGCATCGTACACATGCCCGCCCGGACTATTAATGTAGAAATATATGTCTTTTTTGGCATCCTCGGATTGGAGGAAGAGCAGTTGGGCGACCACGATATTGGCGCTGGCCTCATTGACATCACTGCCGAGAAAGATAATCCGGTCTTTGAGCAGCCGCGAATAAATATCATAGGCCCGCTCCATCCGGCCGTCGGTTTCAATAACAGTTGGGATTAAAACACTCATTACCATCCAGTATAAAAAATTAGCACTCGCCTGTCAAGAGTGCCAAATTAGCCTGTTACTTGCTAGCGTAGGCGCGAAGTTTATCCAGGGTTTTTTCGGTTAGGAGGCGACTCTGGATGTCACGGCGGTTTTCGGGCTTGTCTAACTCGGCCTGCATGGCCGCGTCGGTATATTGGCCTTTAAGCAGCTGGATACGCAGATCGACTTCATCGTCAGTAACGGTGATGTGTTCTCTTTCGGCAATTTCACCAAGAATCAAACCGGCTTTGACACGCAGTTCGGCAGCCGGACGTTGCTTTTCCTGGTGTTCTTCGGCTGTCACACCTTCGGCGTCCAGATGTTCTTGCCAGGTTTGGCCGCGATAGGCGGTGTTACGCTTTTCCTCTTCCTCTATGCGGGCAATTTCTTCGTCTACTAAGGATAGTGGGATAGCCGCTTGGCTTTTTTCGGCAATTTTTTGGAGTAGTTCATTGTCAAAGGCCCGTTCGGCTTCTTGCTTCTTTTCGGCCATGAGCTGCTTTTTGATATCGGCTTTAAGCTCTGCTAAAGATTTGAAGGGGCCGATGCTAGAGGCAAAGTCGTCGTCAAGTTTAGCCAGTTTGAGCTCTTGGACGCTGGCAGCCGTAACTTCGAACCTCACTTTGCGGTTTTGCAGCTCCGGGGCGCCGTAGTCTTTAGGAAAGTTGAGGTTGAAACTCTTGGTAGCACCGGACTTAATACCGATTAATTCCTCCTCAAACCCCGGAATGAAAGATTTGCTACCCAGCACTAACGGATAGTCGCTGCCGTCAGCGCCATCAATTGGTTGCTTAGTCTTAGCGTCAGTACCCTTAAAATCGATGATGACCTCGTCGCCGACTTTGGCAGCCCGCTGTACTTCGGTTTTAGTGGCACCGCGCTGACGGAGATTATCCAGAACGGTAGTGACTTCACCGGCCGTGACCTCCGGTTTTTTACGCTCCAGCTTGATAGTTTTGTAGTCGCCGAGCTTGATATCGCCGACAATTTCGACCTCGGCCGTAAACTCAACAGTGCTAAAAGGTACAAATTTAGTTACTTCGATTTTTGGCTGAGCTACCGGGCGCAAATTTTCCTGCTGGACAGCCATGATGAAATATTGATTGATGGCCTGATCCAGGAATTCTGTTTGCAGCAGGGCTGGATCGAGTTGCTTTTCGAGTAAATTGGACGGAGCCTTGCCAGACCGGAAGCCGGGTACTTTGACATTGTGGCTGAGCTTGCCCAGTACCGCTTCTTTAATAGCGTTAATGGCCGTTTGGTCGGCCGCAATCGTCAGTTTGACGCTGGTGGGTGAAACTTGCTCGCGGGTAATCTGCATAAGACCCTATCTTAACAGGTACCGCCCGGCCTGCCAACCCCGTTAGCGCAGCCAGGGCGTCAGCAGCACGCAAGCGCCGGCAAACCAGGCGACTTCGACAACAGCGCCAATCGGTTTATGAAACCACTGGATATCCTCTGCGAATTGCACGAATTTTGGAGGTTGCCAGCTTTTGTTAGATCGGGCCCGCACAAATCGTTTGAGTTCCATGAAATCGGGCGCGGCAGCCAAAAAAGCACACAGAGCCACCAGCGGCCAATGGATGGGCTGCCGCACGGCCAACAACACCACTAAAGAAAAACAAAGCAGCGCGTCTATATATAACAAACGACGAAATTTTTTGCTGCTGACCCACTCGACAACTGACAGGCGTCTAAAATCAGCGTCATAGTGCGGGATCGCGTCACATGCGAAATGCGACACCAAGGCCAGTGGCAGCGCTATCGCTGGCTCTGATACGGTTAAACCGATGAGCGCGCCTGTCAGCGCATGATTAATAGCTCTCACGGCGCCCGCCGAGAATCCTTCATTATTTTTATGAGTGCCTCTAACCTACCTGATTGCTCGGTGCCACTAGTCAGGTTTTTGAGTTTGAATTGGCCGGTTTGGAGCTCGGTTTCACCGATAATTACCGCCTGGTCGACGGCTTTTTTAGCAGCAGTTTTGAATTGGTCGCCAATCTTTTTACCACTGAGATCGACCGCGACATTGAAGCCGGCGGCGCGCAATTCAGCGATCGGCTTTTGGGCCAGCTCCGTCACCTCACCGACTAAAACCACGTAGACATCGGTTTCCGGAACGAATTTTGGCAATAAATGATGCAGCTCTAAAAAGTTAGCCAAGGTCACGTCGCCCCATCCAAAGCCGACAGTCGGCACCGGCGCCACACCAAACAGGCCAACTAATCCGTCATAACGACCGCCGCCGAGCATTGAACGATTATTGTCAGGATGCTTGTCAAAGACTTCAAAGACGATGTCAGTGTAGTAGTCAAAGCCGCGCATGATGGTGGGATCAAAGCGGGCGTTTTTAACCCCGGCAACAGCTAGGCGCTTCAGCAACTGCTCCAGCTCCTGGGCAGCGGGAAGTTGCCGGAGTTGTGGCGGCAACTGGGCTAACTTTTTAACGTCAAGTATGGCCAGTAACTTTTCGACCACTCCTGTCTCTCGCGCTTTAGGGCTAATAGCCTGGTCGACTTTGCTGATAAAATCACTGCGGGACATTTTGGTCATACGATCGATTAACTTAGTGACGTCATGGCGTTCCTTTTGGTTTAGACCGAGGTAGTCGCCTAAGGCGAAATCCATTAGTTGACGGCTGCTAAGCCCGATTTCGTACATGTCAGGTTGAGCGCCAAATGACCGGAACATGGCATCGACAAGCGCGATGATCTCGTATTCGGCCTCGATCCCTGCCACTCCAAAAATATCGACGTTGAGTTGCCAGTGTTCACGCAGCCGGCCGCGCTGCGGCCGCTCATAGCGCCACAGGTTAGGAATGCTGTACCAGCGGAGCGGATAGCCCAATTGCTGCCGCTTAGCTGCAACCATCCGGCTGACCGTAGGAGTCATTTCCGGTCGAATCACGACTTTACGACCCCCACGATCCTCAAAGGCATAGGTCTGCTCGCTGACTATCTCCTCACCGGTTTTAGCTAAATAGATCTCGAGCGGCTCCAGGATTGGCGCGTCATACTCCTCATAGCCAAATCGCTCGACCACTTCGCGCAGCTTGCCAAACATGTATTTTTGCAGCCGCTTATCCTCCGGGTAAAAATCCCGCGCGCCTTTATATGGTTGGGTCGATAGTGCCATGGTTAACCTCCATTATAGTTGATGTTTTAAGAAATGCGTTCACTAGATTTAAGCATGTCACTAAAAACGCCGGAGCGATGTCCGGCAGGATATGTCGATGGTGCTGGTCAGGCTGTCTTGCGGTGGAGCGCGGCAATGTCTATGGCGTGATGCTCGACGATGTCATGAGTGGTGTCAAGCTTGGTCTCTAGGCGATCCATGCGGATATCCATCTGGTCGAAACGTTTGTCCATGGTGTCGAAGCGTTGATCCATTCTGTCGAAGCGTTTGTCGATTGTTTCGAAGCGTTGATCCATGATTTCGAAGCGTTTTTCAACTTTTGTGAACTGCTCGGAAATGAGCTCCAGGGCGTCGCCAACGATCTCGCCAACGGTGTCTCCAACGATTATGGGAACCCGGTCGTTAATTATTGCTGTCACGATGCCAGGAACCTTGGCGTCGATCACCCGTCCGACGATTTCTTCGATGTCCTGTTTGGTGGCTGGCTGGGCTGTTATGGCTGTCATGATGCTACTATACCTCCGTTTTGTACATGGTTTCAAAGGTAGAATACACAATAGATCTTAAATTTTTCTTAAATCTGGCGAGATTGTTATTGGGCGGACTCGCCGGCATGCTCCTTATTTGTCGCAATAGTGCAGCTTGATCCAAGCTAAATTAATTAAACTTTATAGATGCGACAATACCATCAAATGTATCACCGTACGGTGCCTGAGCGTATTTATCTTTATCGAGCGACAGGTTGTAGCTTACGCCGCCTTTGTAGAATTGGATCCCGTGTCCAGAGTCACGGTCGTACTCCAGAGCTTCAACACCGCCTACGGTAATGGTTTTTTTGGCGGTTAGTCCCTTACCTAGATCGCTATTGGCAAACTGCTGTATATTGCCTATTAGTGTAGCTCGGTCTCTCAGCAGCAGGATTTCGGCACCAGATTTTATCACCTCGCCCATGTTGGACTCAACGACCGTGCCGGGTGCTCGCAGCCTTAGCGAATAAAATCCGTAGTCCGTGGTAGTATCCAGAGTCTCCCAGCCGGAGGGATAGCTAAAAGTAAATCCCAGCTCAGGATGAGAAAAGGTCTTATGGGCGGAATCGGCCACAGCCGCCCTGCTGGTGTTATTTGATGTCGCGGCTGGAACGGCAACGGGTTTTTTGTTGGCATTCCATACGTACCAGCCCGCAAATGATATAAACGATACTATCAATAGGATTAGCAGCCCCTCGATGAGAGTAATGCCCTTTTGTTCCAGCTTCATTTTATTTACCCCGCATAAATTATACGCACCATAACGCTACTGTTTACTGCGCCTGCACTCCAATGTATACCAAATGTACATATTCAGCTCACCTTGAGTGGTGCGGATGAGAGGACTTGAACCTCCACGCCTTTGGGGCACTAGTTCCTAAAACTAGCGTGTCTACCATTCCACCACATCCGCGCGGGTAGTCAGTACCGAAGTATTTTAGCTAATTTTTTGATAAAAGACCAGCTGGGCGTCGCCGTAGTTTTTAGTGTGGACTGGCGTGAGGCTTTCAAACTTCAGCGGCTGTTCTTTGCCTGGCCAAGACAGTACCAGGGTGCCACCATCGGCCAAATGGCGCGGCAGACTTTTAAGATCACGGTACGGTACGTTGTCGTAGGGCGGATCGACCAGTATCAAATCAAAAAACTGGGCTTGATGCCGGGTCGACCAAGCGCCGGCAAAGGCCCGGATGGCCTTGATGCGGTCTTGGATGCCGAGAGACTCGAGATTGGCAGCAATGATGGCGTGGGCGCCTTTGTCGACTTCTATAGCTACGGCGCTCTGGGCACCGCGGCTGATGGCTTCGATTGCCAGGGCGCCGCTGCCGGCAAAGGCATCCAGCACTGTCAGGCCTTTTATATCACCGAGTACGCCAAAAATCGCACCGCGAGCTTTTTCGCTCATCGGGTGGGTGCGATGGCCATGAGGGCTCATAAAAGTCCGGCCGCCGAGGTAGCCGGAGATAACTCTCATGACTGCTTGGCTCCGGCGGAAGCTTCGGCTTCCCGGCTGGCGGCATACCAGGCCAAGGTAATGATCCGAACCATCAGCGGCGCTAGTTTTTGGCGAACATCACGATTGAGAGAAAGCGTCCAACCACCGGCGATAAAACGGTCGTAGAGGCGTAGATTGGCCACTTGCTCCAGATACTCATCAAAGACACTGATGATACCCTGGCGAGAAACTTTTTTAAGCTCAGCCGGCGACGGGCGAGCTTTGGCGAGCTGTAACGGCTCAATGATGGCATAAGCGCCAGCCTCGAACATGGCGTGAGTAGTCAACAGGCCTTTGGGGCCGACGATTTTTAGGCTGAGCAATAGGGACTCGCGCAGAGTATTGCTTTTGACGTAGGCACGGCCCAGCAGACCTTTGCGACTTTGCCGATCCTCACCGCGTAATTCCGCCAATTCTGCCTCGTAGGGGTAATGATGCGCCGGGGTTAGGCCGTCGACTAGGGCGTGAGCCAACCAGGCTGCCTCAAAAGCCGCCCGAACATCATCGCGCCGACGCAAATCCCGCACCAGCCGCTGGTAATGCAGCCTGATTTGCTGGTGCAGCTCGGTATCGCTGGTGTCGTAAGGATCAATGAAGTGCCAAGGTTGAGAGTCATCGTGATGACGCTTGAGTTTAGTAGCGTCCGGGCCATGCCCACCCTCAAAATGCAAAACCTGCCGGATAGTCGGGAAGAAACTGCCGGCTGGCAAAACTGCTCGCAGATGGCGATGAGCCACGCGGTCGAGCTTTTGGTGGGCATGGAAAATTATGGCGTACATGGGCGGCTTCCCGACTGATTAATTGAGATTGGTAACGGCGCGGAGCCGATTGACAACCCCGGCTAATTGCTTATAGTGTAGCAAATTTTCGTTTCGATCAAGGAAAGCCTGGGCGCTGGCACGGGCCACCGCAATCAGTTTAACGTCGGTAAGTTTGGCAATCCTGAGATCGAGCTGGCCGTGCTGAGACGTACCGTAAATCGCCCCGGGGCCGCGCAATTCAAGATCAAGCTCAGCCAGTCTAAAGCCGTCATTGGAGCTCTCGAGAGCCCGCAAACGACGGCTGGGCGGCTGTGAATCGCTGGGCAAAAGGTAGCAATAGCCCTGTTGACCACTGCGGCCGACCCGTCCCCGCAGTTGGTGCAGCTGCGCCAAGCCGAAACGTTCGGCGTTCTCGACTAGCATAATACTGGCATTCGGTACGTCGACGCCCACTTCGATAACCGTCGTGGACACTAAGATATCGTACTTACCATCTACGAACTGTTGCATGACAGCCTGTTTGTCAGCCGGTTTAAGCTTGCCGTGCAACAAGCCAACGCGCCGATGCTTGAATTCTTTGCGGCTCAGCTGCTGGTAGACTTTTTCAACCGAATTGGCCTCCAGCAGTGACGAATCGGTGATGAGCGGGCACACCACGAACATTTGACGGCCAGCAGCCAATTCAACGTCAATTCGTTCGTACAATTGGGCGCGGGAGTTGGGCGAAACCAGCTCAGTCAAGATCGGCTGGCGCCCAGCTGGCTTTTCATCAAGCACCGAGATATCGAGTTCTCCATAGAGGGTCAGGGCCAGGGAGCGCGGAATCGGCGTAGCCGTCAAGCTCAGGACATGCGGCATATGACCGGCCTTAGCCATTAAGGTTTTACGCTGCTCCACGCCAAAGCGGTGCTGCTCGTCAATGATGACCAGCGCTAAGGTGTGCATATCGACCGCCTCCTGTATCAGGGCATGGGTACCGATGATAAAACCGGCTTGGCCGCTGGCAATAGCGGCTCGAGCCCGCTCTTTTTGAGTAGGAGTCATGCTGCCGACCAGCAGCACGGCAGTCGTTTCGCGGCCTAGCGGTTTGAGAAGCGCATGGATGGTGTCGGCATGTTGGCGAGCCAAGAGTTCGGTAGGCGCCATCAAGGCTACCTGGAGGCCCTGGGCCAAGGCCATCACAGCGGCCATGGTGGCGACCACCGTTTTGCCAGCTCCGACATCACCCTCTACTAAACGATTCATTGGTTGCTTCTTTTGTAAATCTTGGTAAATTTGCCAGATTGTCCGTCGCTGGGCATCAGTCAGCTGGAATGGTAAGTGGCCGACAAAGTCGCGCGCCAGTTGCTGGTCAAAAGGTATGGCCAAGGCCGGCTCGAGCTGGTTTTCCTGTTTGTTGGACAGACTGGCCAAGCTGAGGCTAAAAACTTCTTCAAAACCGAGTCGTCGCCGGGCAGCCTCTAAAGCCTCCAGGGATGGTGGCAGGTGCAGGGCGGCTAAAGCCTCGGCTCGACTGATGAGGCCCTGCTGACTGACAATCCAGGCCGGTAAGGTCTCGGGCAAAGCCATCATGAAATCATGCAATTGCCGGACAGCCAGCCGAATCTGGCGCGACGTCAGGCCCTTTGTTTCCCGGTACACTGGTAAGATGCGGGCGGTATTGACTGGCAAATCACTGACCATCTCGACGCTGGGATTTATGATACTAAAGCGCTGATGACTGAGTCCATACTGCCCCGATATAAAGTAGCTGCGCCCTGGCTTGAGTGCCGCCGCCCGATAGGGCTGATTGAACCACACCAGGCGGACACTACCCTGATCATCGCTGGCGACTGCTTCGGTGATGTGCATGCCACGGCGGACATAGCGGCCGCTCGTCTGCTTGATTACCGCTTCGATCGTTACCATTCCCGGCTGCAATTGAGTGGTAGCGGTAACGGCTGAGTAATCTTCGTAGCGCCGGGGATAATAATTTACCAAATCACCGACCGTTTTGACACCAAGCAGCGCAAACTTGCGGGCTTGCGCCTCGGCCACTCCTCGTAACTCTGTCAGCGGGCTATCAATAGTCATATCCCTAAGTATACGGAATGCCCCCAGAGCTAAGGATTTTTGCGAATCAAAAAGAAAATACTGGGGCCAAAGTAGACGCTGGCCAAGGGGCGCTGTAGCAGCCGCTCGGCACCAAGCATAAGCTCGCGCGGCATAATTTTTTTAAGGCGGACACTGCGCAAATTAGAAACCGAGAGAGTGGCCTCTACGTGCAGGCCAGCATGCGCCAGCTGCCGGATAACGGTCGCCGGATTGTGATTTACAAATGGGATTTCGTCATCCCGTTTATTGGCGCTGGAACGAATATCGACCGGTTTGACCGGCAAGCGACGAAAACGCGCTATGTGCCGTAAGCGATTACGCATATGGAGATAGTTGGCCACCTCCACGATAGCGTAACCATCCGGGCTCAATACCCGGGAAATTTCTCGAAATTCAGCGCTAGGATCCGGCAAATGGTGCATCACCCGGATGATAGTCAACAGGTCGATTTCACCATCTTTGAATTTTAGGTCATCGGCTTGTAACAGGCGGCGATCGATTTCGGGGTGATCTTTGAGGAAAGCCTCTGCGATATCCAGTTGCTGCTGGCTGGGCTCGGCCAAAATAACCTTGTCAGCGTACTGTTCCAGCTGGACGCAGAGCCGGCCATAGCCACCCCCGACGTCAACCGCCTTTTTGAAGTGCTTGCCGCGCAGTAACCGTTTAATTGCAGCCTCTTCGGCAGCGTGCTCGTATTCCCGGCCGTCCCAATAGTGCAAATAGTTATGTTTGGGGTCGTTATATTGGTCAGCCTTACGCTTGGCCGCGGCTTTTTTGGAATTAGTGGCGGTTTTGGGGGTACTGTCAGCCATCTTGGCTACCAGTATAACAATTCTCCGCAATTAGCCAAGCTCAACTAGGGCAGAATCCTTAAAACGCTTGCCCTTACGTAACAACAGGCGGCCATTCAAAAAGTCATCCGCTTCAAATTGATCACGACTAATTTTGTTGCCGTTGATTGCAATGGCTTTGTCGCTAATCAGACGCCGCGCTTCGGTGTTGGAGCTGGCAAGACCGCTCATTACTAAGGCTTCGATGATGGATTCGTTGGTCTGGCTGATTAAGGCCGGGATCTCTTGCCGCATGATATCGATGATCGCTTCGCTGACTTGGTCAACGGCAGTCTTGCCGGTTAAAACATTTGTAACCACCCGAGCCGTCTTGGTTGCCTCCTGCCCATGCACTAAACTGGTGACGGCCTCAGCAAGTCGGGTTTGGGCTAGCCGATCCTGCGGATTTTGATTGTGCTCGACCATGATACCGTCTATGGCAGGTTTATCGAGCTCGGTGTAAATCTTTAGATACTGCTCGGCGGCCTGATCATCGGTATTGATCCAAAATTGGTAAAACTGGGTGGGGCTGGTCTTGGCAGCGTCGAGCCAAACCGCTCCCGCTTCGGATTTGCCGAATTTCTGACCGGTAGCCGGATTAACAATAAGTGGCGTCGAATAAACATGGGCTTCGCCGCCGGTTTTGCGCCGGATCAGATCAACGCCGGCAATGCTGTTGCCCCACTGGTCAGAACCGCAAACTTGCAGGCTGACACCATGCTCTTGATATAAATGCAGGAAATCATAGGCCTGGATCAAGACATAGCTGAATTCGGCGTAACTGATGCCGGCACTCTCCTCCCCCAAACGGGTTTGAACAAAATCACGGCTTAACATCTGGCGCATTGGCACGTGTTTGCCGATGTCACGCAGGAACTCGAGATAGCTCATCTCTTTGAACCAATCGTAATTATCGACTGACGTGAAGTTATGTTCGCCAAACAGCTGGCGGTATTGACTCACGATGGCGGCCTTATTTTGAGTAATCTCTTGGGGGGTTTTAAGACTCCTCTCTTCGATTTTGCCATCCGGATCGCCGATCAGACCGGTCGCGCCGCCGACCAACAGCACCGCTTTGTGGCCGCGTTTGATAAAGGCTTTGACCATCATGGCGACCGCCAAGTGACCAATAGTCATTGAATCGGCGCTAGGGTCAACTCCCCAGTAAAAAACAATCGGATCGCCGTCTAGCGCGCTAGGATCTTTATAGGTAGTCTGGTTGGCAAAACCGCGCCAGGCTAGTTCTTGAGAGAGCGTCATTTTTCTAGTATAACCGATACCGGGAAACTTAGGCTTTTTGCTGGAGATTTTTGCTATAATAGAGGACAGGTTTTAGATGACAGACTTGATGAGGGAGACAGTTAACCATTTATGAACAGCAACACTGGACGGGGTCGCCGCGTAAAAAACACCGTTACTACCAAGAGCGGTAAAACCCTAAAGATCAACCAGTCGCTCGGCGACCGCGTTAAAGCCCGCAAATCGGCCCGCAGCGCCGAAAAAGCGGCCTACCTGAGCACCCTCCCCAAAGAGCGTTTACAGCGTATTCTTTATCGCTTGCACCCCAAGCGTGTCGCCAAATACTGGTTTAGCCGCGAGGGCGGCATCATGGCCCTCAAAATTATCGGCATCTCGATTGTCGTCGGCTTTTTCCTGACTATCGGCCTGTTCGCGTATTTTCGCAAAGATCTGCCTAAGATCAAGGATCTCTCGGGTGACAGCTTGGGCGGTACGACCGCTTACTATGACCGCACCGGCACGACCGTCCTCTTTAATGATTACAATTCGGTCAAACGCATACCAGTACAGAGCAAAGAAATCTCACCATTTATGAAGCAGGCTACGATCGCCGTCGAAGATAAGGATTTCTTTAAGCATGGTGCTTTTGATGTCCGGGGCATCATGCGCGCCGCCTACCACGACGTCACCGGTGCCGGTGGCTCGGTACAGGGTGGCTCGACGATTACCCAGCAGCTGGTCAAATTAAATGAAAACTGGACGGATAACCGCACCGTGACTCGTAAGGTCAAGGAATTGATCCTAGCCGTTGAGCTAGAGCGAGAATACTCCAAGGACGACATCCTGACCGGCTACCTCAACATCGCGCCCTATGGTGGCTCAGAGTACGGCGTGGAGGCGGCGGCTAAGGATTACTTTCAGACCAGCGCCAAAGACTTAAGCCTGTCGCAGGCGGTGATGTTGGCCGCCATCCCTCAGTCACCCCTGTATTACTCGCCGTACGGAAGCACCCGGTTTAATCCGGCGGTTACCGCTAATTATTTCAATCAGGGGGCCCTTGCCGGTCGCATGGCCTACATCCTCAATCAGATGGTCAAGCAAGGATACATTACCGCCAAGCAGGCAGATGAAGCCAAAAAGGTCGATATTTTAGCCCAGGTACACCAGCAGGCTGACAAATATCAAAATATTAAGGCGCCCTACTTTGTCCAAGCCGCTCAGACCCAAATGAAACAAATCTTTGGTGCCACTACTGTCCAGCGGGGTGGGTGGAAAGTTATCACCACCCTTGATATGAATATGCAGGGTAAGGCCGAGGAATTAGTAGCTTCCAATCTGCCAAAGATCACCCGCTTTGGCGCTGATACCGAGGCCCTGGTCGCCGAGGATGTCAAGACCGGCCAAATCGTTTCCCAAGTCGGCGGTACAAATTTTAACGACCCCGATCACGGTCAAAACAACTTTGCCTCCGGTATCCTGGTGCCGCCTGGCTCCAGCTTTAAACCTTACGACTACGCGGCCTTGATTAACAATAACAATAACGTTGGTGCCGGCTCGGTGCTTTACGACTCCAAGGGCGCAATCCCTGGCTACACCGGTACCTGTTCATTCCCGCCGACACTTAAAAAACCCTGCCCGGCCGGTACGCTGCCTTTCCTCTATGATTACGACTTTAAGTTCCCTGGGCCAATGACCCTACGCTACGCGCTGGGCGGCTCACGTAACATTCCGGCCGTCAAAGCTATGTTATCGACAGTGCCGAACGACAAAAGTCCAGATAGGGTCGATTCCGTCAATAAAACCATCTCGACAGCGGCGGCCATGATGTATAACCCTTACTTGGAATCTAAAAGAATTAGTCCTTACAACTGCTATGGTGATGAAGCTTTGACTGAGACCAGTCAATGTCACGGGGCCGCGGCGATCGGTGATGGCGCCTTTTTGCATCTCGATGATCACGTCAACGGCCTAGCTACGCTCGGCCGTATGGGTACCGCTATCCCCCGCACCTACTTGCTCAAAATCACCAACTCAGCCGGCAAAAATGTTGCCTTGCCTGCCTACAAGCCCAAGCAAGCAATCAAGCCGGACACCGCCTATATCGTCAACGATATGGCTTCCGATCCTAAAGCCAGCTATCTGCCCGGCAGTTGTACTGATACTACCTGCACCGCGTTGGCTCGCGGCGGCTACAAATTCCAGCGCTTCAATGGCTGGCACTTCGCCGTCAAGACCGGTACCACCAACGACGGCTATGATGGCCTGATGACCAGTTGGTCGACCAAGTACGCCGTAGTCAGCTGGGTTGGCTACCACACCCGCCACGTGACGCTGCGCAACAACATGGAAACTCTCACCGAGCCGATGACGCGCGGCCTAATGGAGTACATGCACCAGGGCGTGACGCCAGTCAACTGGACACCACCCAAAACCATCAAATCCGCTCCGGCTTTTGTTGTCCGTAATCACGTCGGTATCGGTTCCATAGAGCCCAGCCCCAGTAATGATCTCTACCCTAGCTGGTACACCGGCGGCGGCAACGTCAAGGCCACTTCCCAAACCACCGACAAGGTCTCCGGCAAAGTCGCCACTACCTGTACCCCACCGCTAGCTAAAGAAACCGTCTTTAACGGCAACACCGCCTCCTGGAACATCGATATATTCCAGGGCGGCCGTACCAGCGTCGGCAACTCCTCGACGCCCGCCAAAGCTACCTCCGCTCCCAACGATGACGTCCACAACTGCAACGACAGCCCGCCGACCGTCACCCTGACCGCCCCGCCAAGTTGTGATACCAGCTGCACCATTACCGCCACTGTCACCCAAGGCACTCACCCCCTCAGTGATCCCCAATATCCACAATTCCCCGGTACCGTAACCTTTAAACTCGGCGACCAGACCATTCATAGCGAAAACGTCACTGATTCCCCCAGCACCGTCTCGTTTACCTATACGCCAACTGGCAATGGCAGTGCGCCCCTTACCGTCACCGTAACGGACAGTGTCCTCTACCAAGGCACTGACAGTACTACCCTAAATTTTTCCATACCGCCGGTCGTGACGGCGCCCCTCAGCTTCACGGCCGTGATAAGCGGAAGCCTCGTTAATTTTTCGTGGGCTGGCGGCCGAGCGCCTTTCAGCGTCGTGCGGACTACCAACAACTTTCCTCTCTGTAGTAACGTAAGTGGTTCTACCTGCCAAACCTCTGCGGCATTAGCTCCTCATAATGTCAGCGTAACCTTAAAAGACGCCGATAATAATACGATTTCGACGAACGTTAATTAAGTAACTAGTCTTTTTCGAGGAATTGGTTTAAGGCGGAGCGGACATCGGCAACACCGCTGAGGCCGGGAAGTTTTTTACTGGTTTTGGCTACGGGGCCGATGGCACCGTCAAAGCCAAGTTTTTTGGCTTCGGCCAGACGTTTATCTGCATGGGCGACGTGACGGACTTCGCCGGACAGGCCGACTTCACCAAAGACGACAGCGTTCTTTTTGAGCTGCAGGCCTTTGGCGGCCGAGCCGATGGCCAGGCAGATTGCTAGGTCAGCGGCCGGCTCGGTAATCTTTATGCCGCCGACGATGTTGATATAGATGTCGTGCTCGGCAAGTTTAAGCTTGGTGCGGCGCTCCAGCATGGCGACCAACAGATTGAGACGGTTGAGGTCAAAGCCGCTGGCGGCTCGTTTGGGATAGCCGTAACTGGTGCGATTGACCAAGGCTTGCACTTCGACCAGTAGCGGCCTGGTGCCCTCGAGCGTGGCCAACACGATAGAGCCGTCACTAACCTGACGCTCGGATAGCAGGGCTGCCGAAGGATTGAGCACCGGTTTGAGGCCTGCCTCGACCATTTCAAAGATACCGGCCTCGTTGGTGGAGCCGAAACGGTTTTTGATAGCCCTGAGCAGCTTAAAACCGCCGTACCTGTCACCCTCCAGCTGCAAGACGACGTCAACGACGTGCTCCAGGACTTTGGGGCCGGCAATCGAGCCCTCTTTGGTGACGTGACCGACGAGCATCAGGGCGGTATTGCTCTGTTTGGCGGCCAGTGTCAGCAGCTGAGTAGCATTAGTAATCTGCGAAACGGTGCCGGCAGCCGAAGCAATGGCCGCGCAGCTGACCGTCTGGATAGAATCGATAATAACCAGTTTATACTCGCCAGCGGCAATGGTGGCGGCGATGTCATCGGCCGAAGTGCTGGTGGCCAATTGCAATTCAGAGCGCAGCGTGCCAAGCCGCTCGGCCCGCAGGCCGATCTGGTGGGCTGATTCTTCGCCACTGACATACAATACCGGCACTTTGGCGGCCACGGCGTAGGCTAACTGCAACAGCAGCGTGCTTTTGCCAATGCCTGGCTGCCCGGCGAGCAGGTTGACGCTGCCGGCGACGATGCCGCCCCCAAAGACGTCATCGACTTCACGCATACCAGTTATGAGCCGGGACTGGTCTTTTGCCACCGAGGTTTTAACAGATTGGGGCGTCAGCACCCGGCCGCTCTTGACAGCGGTGGTAATAGCACTGTCTGTCAACTGCTCCTGTAAGGTGTTCCATTCGCCGCATTGCGAGCACTTACCGCTGTAGCTGCTGGCCATGGCACCGCAATTGCTGCAGACAAACCTTGTTGCCGATTTCTTTGCCAAACATACCTCCTAAAAGTATCCCTAGTGTACCATTTACAGATTAAAAACTTATGAACTAATGCTGGATGGGCGCGACGTCGCTGGTTAGCTCTTTGGACAGCTCGCCCTGCTCCAGTACGACCGCGTTGCGTTCATTGACCAGCTGATTGTACTGGCTGATGAGGTCTTTGATCCTGCCGACTTCCCGGTTATAGGCATCGACCAGACTATTGTAGATAGGTACCCCGGCGTTGTAAGCGGCAATATTGCCGCTGCTGCGCAGATTGACCAGTGAGGCCTGCCGGGCCTCGATGTCGTTGTGCTTGGACTTAAGCTCATCTTGAGCACTGGTAATTTGAGCTTTGAGAGCAGCAAGCTGCTTATCGTAGTTAGTGATAGCCAGCTTACGCGAGGTAAAGGCCAACTGGTATTGGGCCGCAAAAGCCGCAACCTGAGCGCGGTTTGTGAAATAGCGTCGATAGTACTGCTCTAAGGGGGCCGGCAAGCTGCTGATTTCGGTACCAAAGACGGAATGCATCTCGTTGACCACATCATTGGGCTCGGATTTCTTATAAGCATCGATGGTATCTAGGATGCGCTGGTCTTTGAGCTGGTGTTTGTAGTAGTCCATCAACATGGCATCTACCTTGGTTCGTTCTGAAGCCCTGAGGCGGTCGTAAGCCCCGTGGAGCATCTCGTGAGCGGCGGTCACCTGCACCACGCCCTCTAAGCGAGGATCGTTGACGCTGAGCAGAAAAATACCGCCGTCACTGATTTTTTTGAATTGCTCGTATTGGGGGCCATTTATATAGCACCCGAGCACAATGGTTTGCTCGCCGCCTGCAACAGGACACTTGCCGGCAAACTGGGCATTGTCCTCCAGCAGCGGATGATTCACGTAAAATATATTACGGCCGTAGTCGGTCATCGTGTCCTGGATGGCCAGTTGAGCTACCGCTGCTGGCGCGTGATAGTTGCGCAACTGCCACCAGTCCAGGATACTTTGGCGGTTGGCAGCCACCAGACTGAGGCCGAGGAGCCATACGACCAATATGCCGAGACCGACAAACCGGTTAATTCCACCGGATTGGCTATGGGGACGTCGGAAGTTTTTATTCGTTAGCGATGACATAATCAAGCGCGCCCTTTTTGGCAGCTACCTGAATAATATCACCTTTTTCGTACTTTTCATCTAAGATGTCGAGCGCCAAATGGTCTTCGATGGTGTCCTGTATCAGGCGACGCAGTGGCCGCACGCCATTATGAGCGTCATAGCCGTGCTCCAGCAGGTACTGCTTGGCGCCGGTGTTGAGCTCTAGGCCGACGCCTTTGCGCTGCAGGCGTTCTTTGAGCTCACTGATCTGTAAGTCAATGATCTTAAAGATGTCTTTTTGGGTCAGGGCGCGGAAAACAATGGTCTTGTCGATGCGGTTGAGCAGCTCGGGCCGCAGGAGTTTTTTGAGCTCGTCCTGGACACGGGTCTTGTTGGTCTCATGCAAAGCGTCGAGGTCTTTGAGATCGCCGGGCTTGGTAGCGTGGAATCCCAGGTTGGCTTCTTTTTGCAGCTTGTCGGCACCGACGTTACTGGTCATGATGACAATGGTGTTAGTGAAATCGATCCGCCGGCCTTTGGCGTCGGTCAGATAGCCGTCCTCCAGCATCTGGAGCAGCATATTAAAGACGTCGGGATGAGCTTTTTCGATCTCGTCAAACAGCACCAAACTGTAGGGTTGACGGCGAATTTTATCAGTCAACTGTCCGCCCTCGTCATAGCCGACGTAGCCGGCTGGCGCGCCGACCAAGCGCGACACATTGTGATGCTCGCCGAATTCTGACATGTCGATCTTGACCAGGGCGTTTTCACTGCCAAAGAATTCACGGGCCAGTACCCGGGCTAGTTCAGTCTTACCAACGCCAGTCGGACCGAGAAAGATAAACGAACCGATGGGTCGCTTGTCGCTACTGATACCACTGCGGTTGCGGCGAATGGCCTTGGAGACGGCTTCGACGGCCTCAGCTTGGCCGATGATATATTTACCGAGGGTTTTTTCGAGGGTTAGCAAGTATTTGGCTTCGCTGCGGATAACCTTTTTGACGGGTACGCCGGTCATGCGAGCCACGACATCGGCTAAGTCTTCACTGGTCACTGTCAGCCGCTTAGCGTTTTTAGTGCTGGCGTGCAGCTTGGTCAACTCTTTGTTAATCTGCGAAGCCCGGGTTTTGGCGCGGGCGGCACGCTCATAATCTTCGGCGTCGACGGCTTCTTCGATCTGGGTGTTGACCAGTTTGAGCTCCTTTTGCAGGGCGCGCACCTCAGGGCTGGTTTTGCCACGGTCGATACGCAGATGGGCGGCGGTTTCGTCAATCAAGTCGATAGCTTTATCGGGCATGAACCGATCAGGGACATAGCGTTTGGCCAGGGTGACGGCGTCATCGAGGACTTCGTCGCTCATGGTGACGCCATGGAAGTTTTCGTAATGCTTGCGCAGGCCTTTGAGGATAGCCAGCGTCTCGCTCGGAGTGGTCTCAGGTACCTGGATCGGCTGGAAGCGGCGCTCCAAGGCGGCGTCCTTTTCGATATGCTTGGTATACTCGACGGTGGTGGTGGCGCCGATCAGCTGGATTTTGCCGCGGGCCAGTGCTGGCTTTAAGATGTTGCCGGCGTCCATGGCGCCTTCGGCCGCTCCGGCCCCGACGATCAGATGCAACTCGTCAATAAATACAATCGTCTTATTGTCTTTCTCGAGCTCGCCCATCACCTTTTTAAGGCGCTCTTCAAACTCACCGCGGTACTTAGTACCGGCGATCATACCGGCCAGATCCAAGGTCACAATCCGCTTGTCCAGCAGGCTGTCGGGCACGTCTTCGCTGATAATCCGCTGCGCCAGGCCCTCGACAATGGCGGTCTTACCGACACCGGGCTCACCGATTAATACCGGGTTATTTTTGGTACGTCGATTGAGAATAGTTACCACCCGGCGAATCTGGTTATCACGGCCTACGACTGGGTCTAGTTTGCCCTGACGGGCCAGTAAGGTTAGGTCGGTGCCAAAGAAATCCAGCGCCGTCTTTTTGCCGATTTTTTTGCCGCGCTTGCGACCCTCGCCGGTCTCCTGGTCTTCTTCGTACTGCTGGCGAGTCAGGAATTGCTCGATCTCAGTAGTCAGGCCCTCGACATTAACATTCATGTCCCGCAGCAAAATTGTCGCCCGGGCGTTCTTTTGGGTCAGAATACTGTAGAGAATGTGCTCGGTGCCACAAAAATCCTGGCTGTAATCCTGAGCGACATCGTAAGCCATCTTGAGCGTTAGCTTGGCGGTCTCGCTCAGCCCCTTGGCACCGACATTGATAACTAACGTTTTCGGCGTCAAGTTTAAGGCCAAGCGAGCCCGATCCAGGGTTACGCCCGTGCCCTCGAGGATTTTATTGCCGATACTGCCGTCTTGGGCCAGAATTCCTAATAATAAGTGCTCAGTACCGACGTAGGCACTGCCAAAACTGCGCGCGATAGCATCAGCGTGCTTCAAACTCTGCAGCGCGTTATTAGTTAAATGGTTTAAAAATTCCTGGAAATCTGGTGAATTGGGCATCATAGCGTGGTTATAGCTCCTTTTTGCGGCGTGAGGTGCGTCTTTCTTAATCTAAAACGGATGGCGACGTTAGCCTACTACCATAGTACCACTTGGCACTCTCACGTCAAGAGTGCTAATCCAATCTGTTGGCTACCGCTGGCAGTTGACTACAAAACATTCGCGGCTGGTAATGACTTGGCCCACTTCTGCACATGAGATAATGTTGGAAATAGTGATCTCGCGAGTTTCCGTGGTATCCGGCCGATCAATACGGGTGAGGGTGTGCTGCTTTAAATCTTCATGTCTTCCGGTAAAGATACCAGGTGGGATGTCTGGAAAACTGACTGTTTCGTTATATCTGGTATTGCCTTCACTGATACAACCAGAACAGGGGATCTCCTCTGCCGTTGCTTCCGCATTAAACATGACCAGCTCACCAGAACCAAGAGGGCAGCCAGCCATAATCTTATTCGCCGTGTTCTTCGATGGCTTCGAGTAGTGAGGATTCCAATTCGTTTTTGCGCTTTAGTTTGGGCTGCTTGGGAAGCTCGGTCGTTTCGATCTTGCCTTCCAGGGCGTCAGCAGGAGTCGCTGTGGGCTCGGCGACCGCTTCGGTGACAGTTACTTCAGGCGCTGATTCGGGCTCGGCTGGGGCAGCAACGCGATCAGCTTCAATGTCGAGCTCGTAACCAGTGAGCTTACTTGCTAAACGGACATTCTGACCGCTTTTGCCGATGGCGATACTGAGCTGATCCTCGGGGACGATGACGCGGGCTTTTTGGTTTTTTTCGTCAAGGACGACTTTAGAGACTCTGGTCGGGCTCAAGGCCTGAGTGATATAGGTAATCGGGTCTTCGGCCCAGACGATGATGTCGATCTTTTCCTGCTCGCCGACCTCTGAGACAACCGCGTTGACACGGGTGCCGTGGCCACCGACAAAAGTGCCGACCGGGTCGACGCCGGGGACATTAGAAGCGACGGCGATCTTGCTGCGGACGCCGGCTTCGCGGGCGATGCCTTTGATCTCGACAGCGCCGGATTCCATCTCTGGGACTTCGCCGCGAAATAGCCACTCGATAAACTGGTTATTGCCGCGCGAAACGACCAGCTGCGGGCCGCGAAAGCCCCGCTCCACGTCCTTTAAAAAGACTTTGAGGCGCTGGCCTGGGTAATAACGCTCGCCCTGGATCTGCTCGCTGCGGGGCATGATGCCCTGGGCTTTGCCGAGGTCGATGCGGACAATGTTGCCCTCGACGCGGGCGACGGTAGCGTTGATGACGGTACCAATTTTGTCTTCGTATTCGGCCATGACGATTTCGCGCTCGGCTTCACGCAGGCGCTGCAAAATAACTTGCTTGGCGGTCTGGGCAGCGACACGGCCAAAGCTCTCGGCCTTTTCGTGAATCTCGATGGTCTCACCGACTTTGGCGTTTTTGCGCCGGGCCTGGGCCTCGGTCAGACTGATTTCAAAAGCTTCATTCTCGACGGTGTCAACGATTTCTTTACTGATATAAGCATCGACGTCGCCGGTGTTGAGGTTCATCGTTACCCGGATCTCTTGCTCGCGGTCACCGTAATCACGGCGATAGGCAGCGGCTAGGGCCTGCTCGACTACTTCTTGCACAGTCTCTTCTGGTAGGTTCTTTTCTTCGGCAATAGTCCTAATAGCTATTGCCAGCTGTTTCATATCTAAGTCCATAGGGACTCCTCTCTTTAAGAAAAAAGCCGACCACTTTGGCCGGACACTACCTGCAGTATATGCCTAACCGCGCAAAAGGTCAATCTTTGCCTGTCCCACGCTTGGTAGGCTACAATATTTATATATGGGCAAAAACGTCACGCGATTATTTGAGCAACTCCAGCCCGAGCATTATGATTTGGCACTGCAACTGGATAAAGCAGCGTTAACGTTTCGGGGGACAGTTACGATCCGGGGCAAAAAGGCCGGCCGGCCGGCACAGCGGTTAACATTTCATCAAAAAGATTTAAAAGTCACTAAAGCGACAGTCCTAAAGCATGATAAAAAGGGCGATCACCCGGTCACGATTACGCGCCTCAACCACCACGATAGTTTCAACGAAGTGAGGCTGCACTCCGACCAGCCCTTTTACCCCGGCGAATACACGGTGACTCTCGAGTTTGAGGGGAAGATCACGCGGCCGATGAACGGTATTTACCCGTGCTTTTTTAAACATGACGGCCAGGACAAGGTATTGATAGCCACCCAGTTTGAATCGCACCACGCCCGCGAGGCATTTCCCTGCATCGACGAGCCGGAGGCCAAAGCAACCTTTGATTTAACGCTCACCACGCCGACTGGCGAAACGGTTATCGCTAACACGCCGGTTAAAAGTCAGCAAACAGCAGGTGGAGAGCAAATTACCAGCTTTGAAACGACACCACGCATGTCGACCTACTTGCTGGCGTTCGTGTTTGGAGAGTTAGCATACAAAGAAGCTAAAACCGCGGATGGCGTGGCAGTGCGCTGCTACGCGACGCCTGACAACGTGCCATACGTCGAATTTTCGCTGGACTGCGCCGTCAAAGCCTTGGATTTTTATAATCGGTATTTTGACATTCCCTATCCGCTGCCAAAATGTGATTTCGTGGCCCTGCCCGATTTTGCCAGTGGCGCTATGGAAAACTGGGGCTTGATTACCTTTCGTGAACAGGCCCTGTTGGTTGATCCGGCAAATACGTCGCTGCACCTCAAACAATATGTCGCCAACGTCGTCGCCCACGAGCTGACTCACCAGTGGTTTGGCAACTTAGTGACGATGCGCTGGTGGACAGACCTATGGCTTAACGAGAGCTTCGCTAGCTGGATGAGCTACTTGGCCGTCGATCACCTATTCCCTGACTGGAAAGTCTGGACACAGTTCATCGTTGACGAGCAAGGCCTGGCGCTCAAACTCGATGCCCTGGAGCACACCCATCCGATTGAAGTCGAAGTCAGGCACCCTGATGAAATCCGGACTATCTTTGACGCTATCAGCTATGAAAAAGGCGCCAGCGTCCTGCTGATGTTGCATGATTACCTCGGCGCCGACGCTTTTCGGGATGGTCTACGACTTTATCTGAAGCGCCACGCTTACGGCAACACCGACACGATCGACCTCTGGGCAGCCCTAGAGGAAGTCTCCGGCAAGCCAATCAAGGAGTTTATGAGTGCCTGGACGTCTCAGAGCGGCTACCCGATCGTGCAGGCTGATGTAACTGGCGGGAAATTACACCAGGAACGCTTCTACCTAAACCCAGCCGCCAAAAAAGAGCGGACGGTTTGGCCGATTCCGCTGCTGGCCAGCCAGCCGATTGCTATCGAGACCTTTGACAAGCCGGAGCAAACATTTAGCAGCAAAGCTCTGCCGGATGATTTTATCCTCAATCATAACCGCACTAGTTTTTACCGGGCTATTTATGATCCTCGACACCTGGAAAAACTAGCCGGAGCCATTAAAGCCGGCAAGCTCAACGAGCTGGATCGCCTGGGGCTTTTGGGCGACGCTTTTGAAGCGGCCAAGGCCGGCTATGGCAGTACGGTAGCGGTGCTCAAATTGTTGCCAGCCTACGCCGACGAGGACAGCGCGGTGGTCTGGGATATCATTGCCGGTGGCCTGGGGAGCATCCGGGTGGTCATGGATGACGAGGCAGTTCGGGCCAGCCTCAAGCCCTATATCCGTAACTTGACCACCAAGCAATTGCAGCGGCTCGGCTGGGAAGAAAAGTCTGACGATAGCCACTTTGACCGCTTGCTGCGGCCCACTATCCTAGGCCTGGCTTCTTATGGCGAAGCGCCTGAAGTAGTCGCCGAAGCCAAGCGTCGTTTCGCCACGATGAGCCGCCCCGAAGACGTGCATCCAGACCTCCGGGGCGTGGTTTACGGCACGGTGGCCCGCACCGGAAATGACGTCGATTTTGATAAAATGCTGGCCATGCATGACTCCAGCCAAAATAGCGAAGAACGCGTCACCTTGGCTGGCGCCTTAACCGGTTTTGAGCAGCCGGAGTTAATCGAGCGTGCCCTGGGTTATATAACTACCGACAAAGTTCGCCTGCAAGACGCTCCTTATTGGGTTGCCTACAGCTTTATGAATCGTCATGCCCGCCGTCTCACCTGGGAATGGCTGGTCGCCCACTGGGAATGGCTCGCCAAAAATATCGGCACCGATCTGAGTTTCTCGCGGATGCCGATCTATGCCGCCCGCGGCTTTAGCGACGCTTTGTTCTTGCCGGAATTCACCACCTTTTTTGAAACGCACACCGGCCCGGGCTTTGATCGCCCCATCAAGCAAGCCATCGAAACTATCCAGTGGCAGGCCGCCTGGCGCGACCGCGACCTCGCCGCCATCAAAAAACACCTCAAGCGCTAAAAGACATTTTCGACAAACCCCAAAACTGAAAATTTGGGGCCGGCAATCTCGACAGCCGAAAGGACGTACTCACCGCTCCATTTGGTTTCGTCAACCCATGCCCAGGCCGCTCGTCGCATTTGCTTGAGCTTGGTCGCCGTGATAGCGTCTAGGCCACTGCCTTGATCGTCTTTAAACCGATATTTGACCTCCACGAAATGCACTACGCCGTCTCTAGTCGCAATAATATCGATCTCGCAGCGCGGCCGGCGCCAGTTTTGCTCGATGATTTTGAAGCCCCGCATCTCGAGGTAAACCCGGGCGGCGGTTTCGGCTTTGCGCCCTGTCTCGGTAGTGGTCATGCGGCTCCTTGCGCTAAGAGGGCCTGAATCGGCTTAAAGCTTTGGCGATGCAAATTACTGACGCCGTGCAGCTTGAGTTTTTCGAGATGTAAGGCCGTGCCATAGCCGACATGCTTCTCAAAACCATACTCCGGATAATTAGCGGTTATTTCAGTCATGTAATTATCCCGGGCGACCTTGGCGACAATGCTGGCGGCGCTGACCGCCGGCACTGCAGTATCGGCTTTTACGATAGCTTGGGCTTTGGGGTTGCCATCCAAAAAATTAAAATTGCCGTCAATGATAATCTGGTCGTAAGCTACGCCCGACTGCTGGAGCGCTTCCAAGGCCCGCTCCATAGCCCACCTAACGGCAGTCGTAAGACCAACTCGGTCAATCGTAGCGGCGTCGACCCAACCCAGTCCAACAGCTAGAGCTATTTCCCTGACCCCTGTGGCGGCGGCCTCCCGCTGGCGCTTATTCAACAATTTGGAATCGCTCAACCTCCACGCGGCCGGTGTATTTGGGTCAAAATCCGCCGGCAATAGTACCGCCCCGGCTACTACTGGCCCGGCCCAGCAGCCACGGCCTACCTCATCTATACCTACAATCATCATCGTCTCTCTATTCTATCAGCCCGGATCTTAAATAATTATTAAATGTGGACGCGAGCTCGGCACCCTTTCTAGACCTATGTACAGATTGCATATAGGATCGATATTTATTCCATACAGAGGAAGTACAGAAAGGATGTGTAATCGATATGGTGCTCTGGAAGCGGGTGCGGCACATCAATCTTAGCCTGCCGGAAGAACTACTAGGCTTTGGGGATAGCTTCGGTTTCGGCTGCGGCTGAGGTGTCAGTTGGGGTGTCGGCTGTGGTGTCGGCGGGGGCGGTGTCGCGAGCAGCCAGAGCGGCTTCGGCTTTGGCGTCGATAGCGGCTTGCTCGGCAGCTTTGGCGGCAGCTTTAGCGGCGGCCTCGGCGGCGACTTGTTCGTGAAGTTTAGCTTCTTCGGCGGCAGCGGCTTCGTCGTGGATGTCGTTGACGGCGGCGGCGTCAAAAGCGATGCCGGTCATGCGAGCGGCCTTGCCAGTACGATTACGCATATAGCTCAGGTAGTTGCGGCGGACTTTGGAGCGCTTGGTAACCTCGACCTGGACGACGAGGGGACTGTGCAGTAAAAAGCTTTTTTCGACGCCGACGCCGCTGGCGATGCGGCGGACGGTAATGCGGCTGGTGTGACTACCTTTCATGTCGGTACGGATAACCAGGCCCTGAAAAATCTGGATGCGCTCTTTGTTGCCTTCGCGGATTTTTTGGTGCACTTTGACAGTATCGCCGCTGCGGACATCGACGACGGCTTGCTTCTTGTAGCGATCATTAATCTTCTGGATTACACCTTGCATATCCGGTAGATTGTACACGATTTTCACCCCTAAGGCAAGCCTAATAGGGCGGGGCTGGCTTAGCCGACGACGCGGTACAGTTCCTCAAGGGTGGTTTCGCCGCGCAGGACTTTGAGCATCCCGTCTTGGAGCATGGTCAGCATGCCGGACTTTGCCGCGGCGGCTTCGATGGTCTGGGTTGAAACGTAGGCTTTGGGGTTTTCCAGCAAATGCCGTAAGTCATCGCTCATCGTAAACTGCTCCCGGATAGCCAGCTGGCCGCTAAAGCCGTAGGGGTTATCGTCAGAACTGCCAGGTTTATACAATTGCAAGCCCTCTAAGGGCGGGTGCTCGATACCGGCCGGTAGCGTTGCCAGGACTTCATTAATTTTGGCCCATTCGCCTTCGCTCGGAGCGTAGGCTTGTTTGAGCGTGTCGTCGAGACGGCGAATCAAGCGCTGGGCCATAACCAGGCGGATTGCCGAAACAAATAGCGGATTTTGGCCGATGATTTCCGCGATGCGGGTCAGCGCGGCGCCTGCCGAACTGGCATGAAAAGTCGCTAGCACCAAGTGGCCGGTGAGCGCGGCCTGTAAGGCGGTCTTAGCCGTATCCAGGTCACGAATCTCACCGATCATCACGATATCCGGATCCAGCCGCAGCACGGCCCGTAGTTTGTCAGCAAAACTGTTATCATTGCCGCCCTCTTGGGAATGTACCGAGATCTGGGTAATACCCGGAAACTGGTATTCTACGGGGTCTTCGATGGTGATGATTTTACGCTCCTCAGTGTTGAGCGTGTTGAGCATCGAGTACAAGGTAGTCGTTTTGCCCGAGCCGGTGGGGCCGACGATCATCGCCAAACCAGTGGGTTTAGAAATAATATCATCGACAATGGCCCGTTCGTGCTCTGACAAGCCAAGTTTATCAAGAGTATACATCGTAGCGTCCATGTTAAACAGGCGCATGACGACATCCATGCCATTGATCGTCGGCACGGTCTCCAAGCGGACATTGACATCGACGGTATTGCCGTCGGCCATGGTAACGGCTTGGGCGATATGCCCCTGTTGGGCTTCGTCGACGCCAGTTGAAACATTGCCGGCACTGGCGATAGCCGAGAGTAGGATCCTGTATTTTTCATGGCTCAGGTGGGCGATGGGGTGCAAGATGCCGTCGATACGCAACCGAATCCGTATCAGGTTCGGCTGGTTTTCCAGGTGAATATCCGAAGCATTCAGCCGGTGGGCTTGGGCCACTAAATAGGCCAGCATGTCATCGGCCCGCACCTGCTCCAAGATATCAGAGATTTGTTCTACCCGCTCGCTGTTGCCAGTCTGGTTGACGGCAATATCCTGGTAGACCACTTGCCTGGGTGGATCATAGAGTTTCATGTACTCCCGGAAACCGGCATCAGAAATTACCGTCACTGCTACTCGCTGTTCGATAAAGCGCTGTTGGAGGCTATTGATGGTAGGCGATGAAGTGGTGGTGGTAATACCAAACAGAATATTGCTGCGATCCATGCGCAGCGGGATCACCCGCATCTGATTGAGCTCCTGTACCGTTAGCAGATCACGGTACAGGGTTTTATCGGTGGTTTGGGAAGTATCAAAATAATTCAGCCCCAAGATGCGGGCCCGGCGCTGCGTGGCTTGTTCTTCGTCGTGGCGGGCATCCTGGCTCATATTCCCCTAGTATAAAGCATAAGCAGGGACTTACGGTATAGTGAATGCATATGATCGAGTTGGTTTTAATTGCTCACAATCTGCGTAGCAGCCATAATGTCGGCTCATTGCTGCGTACCGCTGAGGGCTTAGGAGTGGGTAAGCTATGGCTCACCGGTTATTCCCCTTACCCACTCCGTGAAACCCCTCGTGAAACCGATACGCGTCTGCCTCACCTAGCTGCCAAAGTCGACCAACAGATTCGTAAAACTGCTTTGGGGGCCGAATCCCAGATCGACTGGCAACACCAGCCGGATATCGAAGAGGTCTTAGGCAGCCTCAAAAGCCGCGGGTTCCAAGTAGCCGCCCTGGAGCAAGCTTCCGGCTCTATCGCCTTACCCGGTTTTAAGCCGCCTCAAAAACTAGCGCTTGTCCTGGGCCATGAAGTCGAGGGTCTGGAGTCGGAGATTCTTGGACTGTGCGATATGATCCTGGAAATCCCGATGGCCGGCCAGAAAGAATCATTTAATGTCGTCCAGGCGGCGGCCATGGCCCTTTACCACTGCCAATTAGTCGCTTAAAACTCAACGTATGCTATAATTGAATCTGTTAAATCTCAAATAAACATCTATGGCTCTCGCGACTAGACCAAAACCGACGGTACATCATAAAAAACGCCAGGCGAAACACCATCGCCACAGTAAACACTACTTAAAATCTTACTGGCCGTACTTGCCGATGCTGCTGATTGTCGGCATCGGGCTGCTGGTCAATAGCGCCTGGTCGGCCAGCAGCGTATTGGGAATCAAATCGGACTTTAGCAACAGCGCCCTTCTGGCGGCCACCAACAGTCGGCGTCTCACTGAAAAGCAGCCTACCCTGACCCTTGACCCCCAGTTGACGGCGGCTGCCCAAGCCAAGGCCGAAGACATGGCCCAAGCCAACTACTGGGCCCATACCTCTCCAACCGGTAAAACACCCTGGGCATTTATCGCCGCCAGCGGCTACCAATACCAAACCGCCGGCGAAAACCTGGCCTATGGTTTTGCCAATGCCGAGGATACCGTCACCGGCTGGATGAACAGTCCGGAGCATCGGGACAACATTTTGAGCAGCACCTACCAAAATGTCGGCTTTGGCGTCGCCAGCTCGCCGAACTACCAAGGCCAGGGGCCAGAAACAATCGTCGTGGCCGAATACGGTCAGCCCGTCGCCGCGACGGCTACCATATCCTTTACCGTGCCCGAGCCGACCGGTGCGACTACTCAACACATCCAAGGCACAACCACCGAACCGGCGGCTACGCCGGTGTCCCGGATTCAAATGTTGACGGGTGGCCAGGCCGCCTGGAGCCTGGCGGCCCTGTCGGCCCTGGCCGGTGCCGCCCTGATACTATTCATTACCCGTCACAGCCTACGCCTGCACCGCGCGCTTGTCCGCGGGGAAGCTTTCATTACTCATCACCCACTGCTCGATATCACGATAGTTTTCATTTTTACCACCGGCTTTGTCCTGAGCCGGGCCAGCGGTATTATCCGCTAGTTAGCGGGCTGCTGGCCGCTACTGCAAGACGAGGTTATCGGCGCCGACTAAGGCTGCTAGTTGGGCCAGGCCATCGCTGGTGCGATCGATCCCACCAGGGAGTTTTATGGCTTGTTTGCTGGCGGCTTCGCCCAAAACAAGTACAACTTCGGTTTCACCCTGATGACTGTCGATGGTTTGTTTGAGAGTTAACAGAGTTTGTTGGTCGTTGGTATTGTGCAACCGGATGTACAGACGCTCATGAAGTGGCGTGGTGGCTATGATGTCTGCCGGCTTGCCGGAGACAGTTTTTTTAGGTTTGGGAGTTTTGATTTTTTTACCGGTACCCTGATAGGCGCCGGCCTGTTGGCTAGTGATTTCGCGAGCATCGTCAACCATGATTTTAACCTCGCTGGACTCGCCGCCGTCTTTGTCGCGCGCGTTAACCTTGCCGCGAATCAGTACAACTCGGTCACGCTCCCAGAGACCGGCGGTTTGTTGATAGCTGTTAGGGAATAAAATGACCTCGACTTCAGCAAAGCGATCCTCGATTTTAACAAAGGCCATCTTTTGGCCATTGCGGGTAGTGATTTCACGGAACTCGGTAATGGCACCGCCGACTGTGACCGACTTACCGTGATGATCAACCGTAATCGTATTGAGCGGCACGGTTTGCTCGCTCAGGATGGTTTCAAACAGCTCGAGCGGGTGCTGGCTCAGGTATAGGCCAAGTAACTCCCGCTCCCATATCAGCTGCTCACGACTGTCGACGGGAGCAGGAGGGATTTGCAACTCTAGCCGCGGCCGGCTGACCGAAGCCTCGTCCTCCAGGTTACCAAATATGTCAGTCTGGCCGCTATTGGCCTGTTTTTGTAACCGGGCGGCATAGGCGAGCAAGAGATCCAGGTTATGGAGCAGCATCGATCGGTCACCATAGCGGTCAAAGGCCCCGGCTTTGACGAGGCTTTCCATAGGTTTACGATTAACGATACGATTGCTGACCCGGCCCAAAAAATCCTCAAGACTTTCAAATTCACCGTCCTGGCGAGCCCTCAGGATTTCTTCGACCACACCAGTACCGACATTTTTGATAGCCGCCATGCCAAAGCGAATCTGGTTAGTTTCCGGAACGACGGCAAACTCTACGAATGATTCATTAATATCAGGCGGCAGGACGGTGATATCCATATGCTTGCACTCGGTAATTTCGATGGCCAAACGGTCAATGTCATCATAGTCGCTAGTCATAACGGCGGCCATGTAGGCGGCCGGGTAGTTAGCTTTGAGATAGGCCGTTTGGTAGGCGATCATGGCATAGCAGGCGGAGTGAGCTTTGTTGAAACAGTAGGCCGCGAAATCTTCTAATTGCTTCCAGAATTTTTCCATTAGCGGCCGATCAGCCCCGACTGTTTTTATAGCCCCCTCGATAAATTCAGCCTTCATCTTGGCTAGCATCTGGGGATTTTTTTTACCGATAGCTTTGCGCAGCGTGTCGGCCTGGCCACCGGTAAAACCGCACATCTCCTTAGAGATTTGCATAACCTGCTCTTGGGTGACGATTACTCCGTAGGTGCTCTCCAGCGCTGGCTTCATAGCCGGGTGCAAATAGGTAATTTTGCGCTCGCCGTGTTTACGGGCGATAAAATCATCAATCCACTGCATCGGGCCGGGACGATACAGAGCCACCATTGAAATGATATCTTCAAAAACCGTGGGCCGTAGATCCTTGAGATAACGCTTCATGCCGGCCGATTCCAGCTGAAACACACCAGTGGTCTCGCCACGAGCCAGCAGCTCGTAGGTAGACTTGTCGTCAAGCGGGATGGTGTTAATATCAATAGTTTTGCCGTAAACCCGCTTGATAATTCGCAGGGCGTTATTGATAGTCGTTAAGTTAGACAACCCCAAGAAGTCAATCTTGAGCAAGCCAAGCTCTTCGATGGGCCCCATCGAGTACTGAGTAGCTACCACGCCCTTTTGAGCCATTTCCAGTGGCGTGTAGCAGACGATATCCTCGGGAGCGATGACTACGCCGGCGGCGTGAACGCCGTGCGAGCGAATAGTCCCCTCTAGCTGCACTGCCAAGTCAAACACTTTTTTAGCGGTGTCATTGGTCTGGTACTCCAGCTTGAGCTCACGGTTTTCCTTGATCGATGTTGACAACAGGATGTGCCGACCTTGTACCGGTGGCGGAATCATCTTAGCCAGACGGTCGGCTTCGGCATACGGGACTTGCAGTACCCGGGAAACGTCGCGTACGGCATTGCGGGCGGCCATCCGGCCAAATGTCACGATATTAGCGACCCGCTCCTTGCCGTATTTCTCGACGCAATACTGGATGACCTCGTCACGACGGTTGTCCTGGATGTCGATATCAATATCCGGCATGCTGATCCGGTCAGGATTGAGGAAGCGCTCAAACAGCAAGTCATAGACCAGCGGGTCGATTTCGGTGATCTTGAGCGCATAGGCGATAATCGAGCCGGCCGCGCTACCACGGCCCGGCCCAAAGACGATGCCCTGATCTTTGGCCCAGTTAATAAAATCAGCGATGATCAGGAAATAGCCGTTAAAGCCCATTTTTTCGATGACACTCAGCTCATAATCAGCGCGCTCTAAGACGTGCTGCGGCAAGGTTTTTTTGGCAGCCGAGATGGTGAGACTGGTAGCTTGGGTTTCAGTGATCGGTTGGCCGGCTTTTGACTGGCCGTAGCGCCAAGCCAGGCCTTGGTAGAGCAGTTTTTCAAGGTAGGAACGCTCGCTTTCGCCTTTAGGCACCGGGAATTTTGGAATCAAAATATTTCCTAATTCGATCGTCAGGTCACAGCGATCGGCAATGGCTTTGGAGTTGGTAATAAATTCCGGATGGTCGGCGCCCCAGCGGGCGATGACTTCCTCGGGCTTGTTAACGTACAAGTCGAATTCTTTGAGGCTCATGCGCTTATCGTCGGCCAGAAACGAGCCGGTCTGGACGCAGAGCAGGATTTCATGGGCTTCTTTGTCATCATGCTTTAGATAGTGGGCGTCACAGGTCACCACGCCGGGAATATCCAACTCTTGGCCCAATCTAATAAGCTGATCGTTGATGATTTTTTGCTCTGTCCAATGGCCGGGGTGATCGGGGTGACCGTGATCCTGGATCTCTAGGTAGTAACGATCACCAAAGGCTTTTTTATACCAGGCGGCAATGGTTTTGGCCTGCTCGTACTGGCCCTGTCGGATAGCGTCGGCTACTTCGCCGTTGGCGCAACCGCTCAAACAAATCAAGCCCTCGTTGTGCTCCTCCAGCAGTTTGCGATCAATCCGTGGCTTGTAGTAAAAACCCTCGAGATTGGCGATAGTCGATAGGGCCATCAGGTTTTGGTAGCCCTCGTGGTTCATGGCGAGTAGGATGACGTGGTAATACTGCTTATCCTTACCGGGCTCCTTGTCGTAGAGACTGCGGGCCGCGACATAGGCCTCCATGCCGATGATCGGTTTAATGCCACTGCTCCTGGCCTCTTTATAAAACTCGATGGCGCCGCTCAATGTACCATGATCGGTCATAGCTACCGCTTCCATGCCGCTGGCTTTAACATGCTCGATGAGTGCCGGAACCTTGGTCAACCCATCAAGCAAACTGTACTGCGTATGGTTGTGCAAATGCACATAATCACTAGCGTTTAGCGCGCTTTTTTTTGCTGCCAAAATATCCCTCTATAACCCTACGTTATAGATACAGTATACCACTTATCACAGTCTATTTTTTGAGGAATTCGCGCAGATGATCGAGGGCGATGGTGGCTTCTTTAACGGCTTTTTTGAGGTCGATGTCTTCGGCGTCGCCCTCGTGGATGGCGCTGATGATTTCCCGAACTTTTTCTTTAGTATCCATGGCTTTTTCGACGGCTTCGGAAAGCTCGTTTTTAGCCTTGGCGCCTAGTTTGTCGCCTTTAATCTTGGCCTCGTCAACGACTTTACCCAACTCGGTGTGCAGCTTTTTAAGGTCTTTTTCGGCGGTGGCCAGGCTCTCGTTGGCGGCGTGTTTGATATCAGCCCGGGTCTTTTTACCGCTTTTGGGCGCGGTCAGTATGCCGACTAAGTAGCCGGCCGCAGCCGCTACAGTGCTGCCGATGGCAATTTTTTTGATATTATCACGCTGGCGATCACGACGGTTTAACATTATTTACGGCTCCTTTGCGCTAGTTTAATAATATTCCCGATAACTTTAATGATAGCCATTTTGCCTTGCGTATCGCGAAAGACTTCGGCGGCCGATTCCACCGAGTCAACCACGTCTTCGGCTTTGGCCACGACGGTGCGAATACTGGAAATGAGTTTTAAAACCATGATCATCACGGCAATACACAGGATAAAAAACAAGCTCAGCAAACTAGTCAAGATAACAACAAGAACGGTATCGGTAGCACTCATGAGCACAGTATATAACAATTAACCGTAGGGGACTAGTGGGGTTGTTATTGGAGTTTTTTGCGGAGATGATCGCGGAGCTCGGGGCCAATGTCGTCGCGCTCCAAACCAAAATCAAAGACGGTTTTGAGATATTCTAGCGGGTTGCCGGTGTCGTAGTAGACGCCGCCTTGGATTTCCGGAGCGTACATGTGATGACCGTCCTCAATCATCCGCTGCATAGCGTCCTGGATCATGAATTCTTTGCTACCATCGTAAGTCTTGAGATCTTCTTGCAAGTACTTGAGCAAGACCGCGTCAAAGACATAGCCGCTGACCGAAGCCATATCTGACGGAGCCGTCTCACGGCTGCCAGGTTTCTCGATAATCGTTTTGATATCGATCAGGCCGTTGCCAAGATCATCGCCGCCGACATAGCCGTAGCGTTTGTAGTCACGGTCGTCATCTCGCCGGACAACCGTCAGCACTGAGCCGCCATACTCTTCGTGTACTTTGAGCAACTGTTCAAAACGAGTCGGCTTGGCCACCATAAAATCATCGGCAAAGGTATAGATAAACGGTTCGTCGCCAATTAGATGAGCAGCGCTGATCAGCGGCGTAGCGGTGCCATATGGGCCTTTTTGCCTAATATAGGCAAAGTTAGCCAATCCTGAAATCTTAGTCGTAGCCTCCAGTAGCTCGGCCTTTTTGCCTTGCTCCAGATTTGCTTTGAGGTCGGCGCTCATGTGGTCAAAATGATCTTCGATGGTGCGCTTGTGATAACCGGTAACAATCATGATGTCGGTAATGCCGGCCTGCACCAGCTCCTCGACAATATATTGGATAATCGGCTTGTCCACCAGTGGCAGCATCTCTTTGGGCATAGCCTTGGTCTGCGGCAAAAACCGCGTCCCAAAACCCGCGGCGGCGATAACTGCTTTGCGTACTTTAGCCTGGCTCATGCCTACGATTGTACCACGCCCACGCCGCGCCCAAAGAGAAGCCTTTCTCCTCTTTTAAAGCCTACTGCTTATATGTATATACAAATAATCTTGGTTGTATCTGTTATGTGATCTTAATTGTATATACACTTAGCATGTGAGCTCGCAATAGCTGCAACGATTCCAGCTACAGGTCTAGTTGTTTGCGGATTAGTTGCTGGGCGAGCGAGGGGTTCGCCTTGCCGCCCGAGGCTTTCATGACTTGGCCGGTTAGGAAGCCGATGGCTTTCATTTCGCCGTTTTTCACGTCCGCGGCAGCTTTGGGGTTGTCGGCGAGGACTTGAATGACGATTTTAGCGATGGCGCCTTCGTCAGAGACTTGGATGTAGCCTTTGTCGGTGGCATATCTTTCAATATCTGCCGGTAAGGTTTTTTGGGCAGCTAATTCTACGAACAGTTGCTTAGCATTTGTGGAGCTTAATTTACCATCTCTAATGCAATCATAAATGGCGGTTTCGAGAGCCAGGTGCTTGTCGTTGCCGAGCTTGAATTGGCCCTCGCGAACCAGCGGAATCATAGTGTTGACGTACCAGTTGGCCAGGAATTTGGCCTTTTCAGGATCGTCGAGATACTGTTCGATATTGGCCAGGTAGGTGACGGCTTCGTTTTCGATTTCGCCCTCTAGCAGGGTTTCAATCTGGGATTTGTCCATTCCCAAAGAGCTGAGGCGCTGGCGCCATTCGTCGGGCATGGGAGGCATTTCGGCCTTAAGCTTGTCTATATAAGCCTGCTCGATAATGACCGGCGGAATGTCGGGATCAGGCATGTAACGGTAGTCGTCGGCGTTTTCTTTGCTGCGCTGGGAGAAGGTGCGCTGTTTGGCATCGTCCCAGCCCCGGGTTTCCTGGATGATTTTCTCGCCCTTTTCGAGGCGCTCAATTTGGCGGGCGATCTCGTAATCGACGGCTTTTTCGACAGAGCGGAAGCTGTTGAGGTTTTTGGACTCGGTGCGGGTGCCGAGTTGATCAGTCTGGCTGACACTGACATTGACGTCAAAGCGCATATTGCCGTAGTAGAGGTTGGCTTCGGAAACATCTGCATAGCGCATTCTTAGATATAGTTCGCGGGCATAGGCTTTAGCTTCGGCGCTGGTGTGCATATCCGGCTCGGAAACAATTTCCAGCAGCGGCGTGCCGGCCCGGTTGAGATCGACCAGGCTGTAATCGGTGCCGGGTGGGTGGATGCTCTTGCCGGCGTCTTCCTCCAGGTGAGCGCGGGTGATGCCGATTTCGACAGGCTGGCCGTCAACATCGATTGTGATAGCTCCTTTGCCGATGATTGGTTCGTCGTACTGGCTGATTTGATAGCCTTTTGGTAGGTCTGGGTAAAAATAGTGCTTGCGATCAAATTTACTGAACCGGGCCGGCTCTGTGCCCAGCGCGAAAGCTGCTCTGGTTGCCAGGTGAATCGCTTCTTTATTGAGGACTGGCAGGGCGCCGGGCAGACCAAAACAAATATGACTGACGAGGGTATTAGGTGGCGCTTCACGAGCATCATTGCCGACAGCCGCGAACAGCTTAGTTTTAGTCTTGAGTTGCACATGACACTCAATACCGATGGTTGCAGTGTACTTAGCCAGAGTTTGTGGACTGATCATTTTAGCAGCCCCATATCACGGAGGGCTTGGCGAAAACCGTTGAGGGCGGCTAGTACGTCCTGCTTTTTAAGGGTGCGCACATCGACTTCTTCTTGAACCAAGCGGTTACGGAGCTTATGCCCTAGCCAGACGTCTTCGTTATTGGTCAGTTTGCGCTGGGCCGCTACCAGGCGCTCGCCGGTGGTTTTACCCTTGAAACGGCTGCTTTTCAGGGCGTCCTCCAGCAGAGTGTCGGCTTCAATGACTGCCTGGGGCCACGTCTTACGGCTGGCACAGTGCTGCTGCAGGTCATGCCAGCGCTCCTGGCACTGCTCGGCTTTGAGTTTACGATGGCGCTTTAGCAAAAATCTCATACCAGCAGCTCCTCAGTTTGTTGGGCCAGCGCTAATAACTCCTGATCGGCACGCTGGGGAGCCATTAGCTGTAGTCCTACTGGCAAATTATCACTGGTACCAGCCGGAATGCTAATTGATGGATTGCCGACCATATTGGCGGCTACCGTCATAACATCACAGAGGTACATTTGCAGCGGATCGTTAGCGTTGGCGCCAATTTTAAAGGCTGGCGTCGGGGCTACGGGGCCCAGTAGAAAGTCTACTTCCTCAAAGGCTTTGGCGAATTCATTGATTAATTTAGTGCGGACAATCTGGGCTTTTTTGTAGTAAGCATCGTAATAGCCGCTGCTCAGCACGTAGGTACCTATCATGATCCGACGCTTAGCCTCTTTGCCAAAGCCCTGGCCGCGGGCGCCTTTGTAGCTGTCGTCAAGATCTTTGGCATCAGCTTTATGGTGCGGGTAGCGTTGCCCGTCATGGCGGGCCAGATTGCTACTGAGCTCGGCCGGACAAATGATGTAGTACACCGCCAAAGCCATACCGATCGAAGGCAGGCTAACCTCAGTCAGCTCAGCACCGGCCGTCCGCAACTTATTGGCCGCAGCCTCGATAACAGACTTAACACCAGGCTCAAGGCCCTCGGCCATATATTCCTTGATAATGCCGATCTTTTTGCCTTTGAGGCTGCCTTTTAGATTGGTGTAATCGGCTTGTCGCTCAATAGTCGTGCCATCCAAATCATCTTGACCAGCCATGACATCCAAGACCAATGCCGCATCTTGTACTCGGCTGGTTAGCGGCCCTATGACGTCAGTGCTGCTAGCCATGGCCACCACGCCACTGCGCGACACAAGGCCGTAAGTAGGCTTATAGCCGACAACACCGGAAAAGCTGGCAGGTTGGCGGATAGAGCCGCCTGTATCAGTACCGAGCGCAAAAGGGGCCAGCTCTAGTGCCACGGCCGTGGCCGAGCCTCCGGAACTGCCGCCCGGCACCCGCGTTTTATCATGGGCATTTTTAGTCGTAAAAAAGTCGCTGTTTTCGGTGCTCGCACCGTGAGCAAAGGCATCGAGGTTGGCCTTGGCCACGCAAATCGCGCCCTCGGCTTCCAAACGCTCTATGGCCGTCGATTGATACGGCGCTTCAAAACCTTTGAGCATATTGCTCGCGGCCGTCGTCTCCGCGCCAAACACTAAGAAATTATCTTTGGCGATAAATGGCACGCCGGCTAGTCGACCTACAGGTTTGCCCTCAGCAACCGCAGCGTCGACTGCTCTAGCCCGCTCTCGGGCCCGAGTTTCAATCGTGGCGATAATCGCCTGGTACTCTTGCCTGTCAGCAATCGCCTTGAGGGACTGCTCGACTAAATCAATAGCCTTCAACTTGCCGTCTTGCACGCCAGCGGCTAAGTCAACGATAGGCTCCCAACCAACCATCAACCAATCATCCTTTTTACTTTGATCTGACTGTCTTGTACGGCCGGTACATTTTTAAGCAGGTCGGCAGTTTGATAACCATAGTCGCGCACCACATCCTCGCGAGTGACATTAGTTAGCCCGGTCACTTGGTTGGTTGGCTCCAGGCCCTCGACAGCAACATTAGATAGTTGCTCGACATACTGCAAAATCTCAGACAGCTCAGCGCTATACTCCTCAACCTCAGCTTCTGTCAGCTGCAACCGAGCCAATTGCGCCAATTTTAATACATCATCCCTACTAAGCTTCGCCATAATTACACTTATTGTAACAGGTTCATCCCAAGTGCAGGAAAAAATACGTAGTTAATTTCACCATAAAAAATAATCCTTTACAAATCGTGAAAAAGAGATTATGCTAAAAGTGAAAAAATTCACTAGTGAAATATGGTAATTGTGATATGTCCCATGAAATAGCACGACAGCAAGTCTGCGAAAGCAGATTTCGGCGACAGCCTCTGCGGATAGTGGCGCCGAGCCTTGAGGCAGCTGAAGCTACGCCGACTGACGCCAGCCCTCCTCCTGCTATCGCAGACTGGCCAGAGCCAGAGCTTCACCACGAAACCGGCGTGGGTACCATTAGCACCCGGACAGTCACTACCGAAGACGGTTCCCGCTTTGACGTGCGAAAAATCGTCCCTGACCAGCAGCGCTTCCTTATTTCAGTCGATTTTATGACCCCATTAGGCACTCCAGTCGTCGGTTTTAATACCTACGAGGGCTATGCCCTGGCCAAAGCCGGCATCCACAGCCGAATTATTGGCAGCAACCAAAAAAACGGCACCAGCTTGCTGCGTGATACCGAAGCTACCCTCGAAATTCTGGCCGAGGATGATCGGCAAAGTGCCCGAAACCCTACATGTGAGCCAGGCCGATCAGTCAGCCTGGGCTATTCCATGGGGGGCATGAAAGCATTAGCCTTGCTGGGGTTAGCGCCGACAGCGAATCGCACGGTAGATGTAGGTATTGTTTTAGATCCCGGCCCGGCCCAAAAAGTGGATTACGACTTGATCGAAGCCCTCCGGTTTGCCGGCTGGTCAGCTGAACAAGCCCTGGAAATTCCCCAGATCTTTCTTGCCAGCCTGCGCGAAACATCGCTGATCCGCACCTTAGCCCGCACTAAACGGTTGTTACCGACGGCCAGCTTGGATCCGCGCCACCTCTGGAATACCGCCGGCAAACTGCACGCCATTGCTAGTGGTGAAGCCGGCGACTTCCCGGCCAGGATACCAACCGATGCCGCCCTGGTACTACACTTTTTTAAAAGCCGGTTTTCGTACAACCAGGCCAATGTGTATGCCGAACTGCTCAGCGAGCACTCAAACACCCGGCTGATCCAGGAAAAAGGCCCACATCTGGCCGGCGCCCGCATTTCGGCAGTCAGAGCCTTGGTCGCCAAAACAAGCCATAGCTTAGAACTTATCAAAGACAATGCCACACCGGCAGAATTAAGCGAAGCCCTGAACTACCCCATCCTCAGGGCAGCCTAGAGTTTCTTTTTGATGTCGTCTATCAGATCGCGGAGCTCGGCGGCGGTTTCAAATTGGAGATTGGCGGCCGCTAAGTCCATCTGGGAGGTGAGGTCTTTGATCAGCGAGCCGTACTCATCTTTGGGGATTTTGTTGAGGTTGAGTTTAGCGCGTTTGGCTTCATCGGGCATATCGGGACGCATGCCCTTTTCTATAGTACGGGTGATTCCGGTGGGGGTGACACCGTGCTTTTGATTATAAGCTTCCTGAATGGTGCGGCGGCGAGTGGTTTCGTCGATCGTATATTGCATGCTGTCAGTGACATGGTCGGCGTACATTATGACTCGGCCCTTTTCGTGGCGGGCGGCCCGGCCGACGGTCTGGACAAGTGCTTGCTTGCTGCGCAAGAAGCCCTCTTTGTCAGCGTCGAGTATGGCTACAAGGGAAACTTCGGGCAGGTCGAGACCCTCACGCAACAAGTTAATACCGACCACCACGTCATACACCCCCAGCCGCAAGTCACGCAAAATGTCGGTGCGATCCAGGGTATCGACATCACTGTGCAGGTAGGCTACTTTGATATTGATCTCTTTAAGGTAATCGGTCAGGTCTTCACTCATACGCTTGGTAAGCGTAGTCACTAAGACTCGCTGGTGTTTGCTGGTGGTGTCACGGATCTCGGCGATCAGATCATCAATCTGTCCCTCAATGGGGCGGACTTCGATTGGTGGATCAAGCAGGCCGGTCGGACGGATCACTTGCTGGGCCGGTTTGGGACTGCGGCTAAGCTCGTACTCGGCCGGGGTAGCCGAGACATAAATCGTCTGGTTCATGTGACGCTCAAATTCGGTAAAGGTCAGCGGCCGGTTATCGAGGGCGCTCGGCAGGCGGAAGCCGTGCTCTACCAGCACTTCTTTGCGCGCCCGATCGCCATTATACATACCGCGGACTTGCGGGATACTCATATGCGATTCATCGACCATCAACAGGTAGTCGTCGGGGAAATAATCCATCAGTGTGGCCGGTTGTTCGCCCGGCTCACGATTGGTCAGGTACCTGGAATAGTTCTCAATCCCTTTGACGAATCCGGTTTCCTGGAGCATCTCCAGGTCAAAGCGGGTGCGCTGCTCCAAACGCTGGGCCTCCAGCAGCTGGCCGTTTTTTTTGAAGCCGGCCAGGCGCTCGGCCAATTCGCTTTCGATTTGTCCCAAAGCGACTTTTAGTTTATCTTGCGGCGTGACGTAGTGGCTACCGGGGAAGATTTTGTATGATTCAAGTTGCTTGAGGATTTCACCGGTCAGCGGATCAATCTGGGTAATGCGCTCCACCTCGTCGCCAAAAAATTCTAGGCGGTAAGCCAGCTCTTCGCCGGCCGGAAAAACGTCGACGACATCACCGCGGACTCGGAAGGTACCACGGTGAAAATCAATATCGTTGCGCTGGTATTGGATGTCGGTCATCTGGCGTAAAAACTTGTCACGAACTTTGCGCTCACCAACTTTGACCGTAATCGACAGTCCGTTATAATCCTCGACTGAGCCAATACCGTAGATACAGCTGACACTGGCCACGATGATAACGTCTCGCCGGGCGAGGAGCGAGTCAGTAGCGGCGTGCCGCAAGCGATCGATCTCCTCGTTGATTTGACTGTCTTTTTCTATATAGGTATCTGAGCGAGGGATATAGGCTTCGGGCTGGTAGTAATCAAAGTAGCTCACAAAGTAGTGGACGGCGTTATCGGGAAAAAAGTTTTTGAATTCCCCATACAACTGGGCGGCCAGTGTTTTATTATGACTCAAAATCAGGGTTGGCCGCTGGACATTTTTAATGATATTGGCCATGGTAAAGGTTTTACCCGAGCCGGTCACGCCGAGCAAGGTCTGATCCGGGAGGCCATCCTGCAGCCCCTTGGTCAGTTGCTCGATTGCCGCTGGCTGATCGCCAAGCGGCTTATAATCACTCTGAAGTTTAAACGTAGACATCTACTAATTGTAGCAAGTCTGCTACTCGAAGCGCAGGGTTTTAGTGACCATCAGGTCAAAATCAGCCAACACGTCCGGGAAAGGTTTTGGCTGAACATAACTGGCGATATAGGTAGTTCCATTGGAATAAAAAAGGTAACGCACGATGAGTGTGCCATTAGGATAACCGCCGACGGCCTCGGCTTGCGAGCTGATGGTTTTGGCCGTAATCCGGCTGCCTTTTACGCCAGCGACAGTGACGTCCTTTTGTTGAATATCGCGGTAGCCACTGTCAGCTTTGAGGCCTGAGATATTTCGCTGGTCGCCATCCAATGAAGCGACCATCATTTGACCAAGCTGCTCAGAGGCACAGACTAATACCGCTTTGCTATTGCCGCCGAGGAATAACGCCCGGTCAAAAAAGTTTGGCCCGCAGGCTTCCGGATCGTCCGGTTGAGCCCACGCCGCCGGATATTTTAGATTGAATTTACCAATTGGGCTACTGTAAGCAAGCCAGTCGGCGGTTTTATCTTTAGGCACGACTGCTTTTTTAGTAAAAGCAACCGTTTGAGTCGTATGATTGGCAGCACTCAGCGTCTGGTCAGCCTGCTGATTAGTATGATATACAAAATACCCGACGCCGCTAATCATCACTATGACAACAGCCACCAACAGGGTTTCAGCGGTTGCGAAGCCGGTCGTGCTGGTACGAAGTTTAAACATGGTAGTCTTCCTGCTTATGCCTGCTACTCATAGAGATTATGGTACTTGGCATGCGCTTTGTCTAGAAAATCAGTTAGCTCTTGGATGAGGGCGGTGGCAGAATCATTAAAAGCGACCATTGAGCCGGTAGGCAGTGGTCGAGACAAATCCATCAGGGTTTTTATTTCATCGCTGATGCCGCCGGCGCCTTGCAGGAAACCGACCGGAACGTCTGCTTCCATAGCGATAGTAAACTCGTGTAGGGTGCCGAGGCGGCCCCCCAGACTGACCACGGCGTCACTGGAAGTAATCAGTAGCATGTCCCGGCCGACATAGTGCAGGCCAGTGTAGAGAATAGTGTCATAGGCATCCACCGGCAGGCGGTATTTCATGACGTGCTCAACCTTGGAAGCCGCCGGGCTAATGCCGACGCTCATGGTTCCGCCGGCTTTTTTGTATCCCTCGGCGGCATAATTCGGCAAGCCGATAGTAGCACCGGTCAGCAGCGCATGGCCGGCTTTGGCAATCGCCATGCCCAATTCGGCTGCTAGCAGCTTGCCTTCTTCGACACTGGCGCCTTTGGCTGCTCCGGAAACACAAATTTGATACATACCCACCCTTTATTATTTAGGCCGTTATGGCTTCCCGTGCTAATTCCGGCTGCAAAGTCGCCAAAACCGTTTGCTCTACTGTATCATGGCGCAGATATTGCAGTAACAATTCGTGCCACAGGGATTGCTGGAAGTAATGAGCTACCCGACGCTCAAAAGGCAGCTGGTTGCAGTAATTCAAAGCGGCGTCGACGATATTAAGTGATACCGGCTGGTGATGGTGCAGCAGCCCCAAATGAGCGCTATTTTTCCAAAATTCAAAGCGTGGCTCAATCAGGCTGAGGGTGTGCTCAATCGGCTGCCAAGTCATGTCTTCGAGCTGGATATGCGGCTCAAAAATTTCTTCTCGAAACCGTTCGGCGAGACGGGCGTAATAACGCTGTACGAGGTTCCAGGAAACCGGCTGATCAAGCAATTTAGCAGTTAGCTGCGGTTCTTCCACGGCCACGGTGCGTACGATAGAGCCGAAGTCCGGGCGAAACTGACACAGTTTCAAAAATGTGCTGCCGGCTTTAATTTGATTCAGCTCGTGCAGCGCCAGGCTCAAACTAACCGTCAACGCGCCAGGGGGCGCTTGGGCCGGTAAGGGTAAGAATACCAGGGCGCCGAGCTCTTTAAAACAAATCAGGTTGTGGCGGTCGCGACTGACGACACTAGCCGCCAGCTCACGCCAACGCGGTGAATCCGGCTGGATTAATATCAAACTGCGGTTTTCAAAATCAGCGGGCTGGAGCTGCTTGTACTGTTCGAGCAGCCGTTGTCGCCAACCGGCCCCTTCAATAAGCCAGGCAGCACTCAGGATTAGTACTGGCGGCTCGTGCTTTAAAAACGACTCTACCGAACGGTAGCCTAACTGTTTCATGGCCTTTTTGGGCGGCTGTTTTTTTATCATGCTCTTGAGGCGGCTGTTTTTTAGGGCGTAGCAGGCCTTAGAGTCCGGTAACTGCTTCAGCGCGTGAATCATGCCGGCCACGCCATCAGCTTCGGCCGAAACATGCGTGGCCGCCATGGTGCGCAAGCGCTTAGTGAGCCAGGCGTCATCAGCCTTAATGCGTTCTTGCAGGGCGTGGTAGAGCTCCGGGGGCGTCGTATCTCGTGGATCAAGCCCCAGTTCTCGCAATTTAGCCTGAGCCGATTGCTGGACATGAGTCGTAAACCGGATGTCGGCGCTGCGATGAGCGCTCGCTGCTTCGAGGCGACGTAAACCCATCCTAAATAACGGCTCCGGCGCCTGCAAAGCCTGCGACAAAAAACGGGTCACCGCAAGCTACTCCCTCTACTGCCCTTTTTGTGTTGCCTAAGCATATATATTCCTTCAGTTACAGATTACCATAAGTGGCATACCAACAAAAGACTAAACCTCCCCGCACCTTGAATGATAGATTTGCCCAACCTGGAGTAATGTCCGGGGGTTCTGCCCTTGAAGCACAAAGTATGCAGATGCCTTACAATGCCTTACTTTGTAAGGCAAGCTTCCTATAACTACCGGTGGCCTTAGAGAACTATCAAGCGCAGCTTGAACTCATCGAGCGTAGTAAGGCTTAATTCATCCGTGTCGGACGGTACCAGTCGGGTGAATTTTTGAGATAGTGCTCCAGCTCTTTTTCTTTAAGCAGGCCGGCCTGAGCCCCGACCTTTTGCACCACGCTCATCGAATTAATCGGCGCCCACTGCAGAGCGCCCTCAATCGTATTGCCCTTGATAATGGCCGCCACAAAGGTCGAAGCGAATGAATCACCCGCCCCGGTGCGATCAACTGGCGGGCCCGGATCAGGATACAACGGCATTTGAAAACGGTTATTGCCATCAGAGGCATAGGCGCCGTTGGGCCCGTCGGTAATCACCACGATCCTCGGCCCCAAAGCATGTAATTTATTAAATAAATCATGCACGTCGTCGTGATTGCCGCCACCGACCAGCACGGCCTCTTCGCGGTTGAGCACCAGCACTTCGCTCCGGGCATAAATTCGTTGCAGGCGCTCGGCTCCAGCTTCCATCTGGAACGTCCCGGGTTGGAAAGCCAGCTTGACGTCCGGGTTATCATCCAGCCAATCGGCTACCTGGTCATGATATGGTATCGCCAGCTTACTAATAGAGCTAAAATAGGCCCACTGGGGCGTTTCGGCCGGATGCAAATGCGGCCAATGATAGTCATACTCTTCGTGTTTGATTAGGATAGTGCGCTCCTCTTTATACCAGAGGACGTAATGGTAATTACTCTTTTTGCCGCGGTTGATACGCACAAAGCGGGTGTCGACATCTTGCTTGTCGAGGGCTTTGATCATATCCCGCCCATGGGTATCAGCCCCGACATTGGTCACAAAGGCGCTATCCAGGCCCAGCCGGGCAAAGGCCACGGCGGCATTGGCGGCATTGCCGACCGCCTCAATCACCTCCGCATGGTCAAACGGCAGCTTGGTACCAAACGGCATGGCCAGCCATTTGCCCTGGTCATTCTCGTATGTCACCGCCTGATCGTCAAATAATTTAATAAATGCGTCGGTCACGATGTCGCCGATACTCACCACATCTGGTTTGTCTGCCACTGCCCACCCCTTATGTTTTACTGCTTATGCTCTATAGTGTAGCACAGCCTTGTCGGCGGAATTGAAATCATCGAGCTTGCTTTCCACGACGGCTTGGACGGCAGGCACGACTTCTTTGCTTATCAACTTGGCAACCGAGTACTCTTTTGGGTTATCGGCCAGGATTTTCTCTAGGGTGGTACGGTAGGCGTAGCGCATATCACTGTTGATATTCACCTTGGTTACGCCGATCTTTACGGCGTCGCGAAAGTAGTGTCCTGGCGTGTCACTGCCGCCGTGCAGCGAGATGTTGCATTCAGCGGCCCAGCGCAATTTCTCCAGCAGCTCCAGGTCAAGTACCTTGGGCACCGGGTATTTACCATGGAGATTGCCGATGGCCGCCGCAAAGGTATCGATACCGGTCGCCTCGACAAAAGCCTTCATTCCCTCGGGCGTACTAAAAGTTTTTTTAATTTCATCATAATCAATCTTTTCGGCATGGACATTGGAACTACCGCCAAAGTAATGGGGCTCACTCTCGACCAGCGCGCCAGTCAGCTGAGCGTATTCCACCACTTCTCGAGTAGCAGCGATAATCTCCTCATCGGAAGCGTCGTGGTCGGCCTGGCTGACATCAATATGAATGAATTCAAAGCCGGCCTCGATACCGTCTTTGGCGGCTTCGACGCTGGGACTGTGATCGAGGTTGATATAAATCTCGACGCCATACTGATATTTAAAGTTATCGACCATATCGCGGACGTTTTCCAGCCCGATATCATCAACTTCGCCCTGGCTAACTTCGACGAGAACCGGAGCGTTTTTGGCAGCGGCGGCCTGGACGACTGCCCGCAGGGTAGCTTCATCGTCGAGATTAAAGGCGCCAAAGGCCCATTTCTCGACGCGGGCCTGGGCCATGCGTTCTCTAGCCTGGGCGCAGTTGCGCCGCATTTCTCTCAGTGTTAAAGGCATAGCGGCAGTATAGCCGCTTATGCTTGCAAAACCAAGTCAATAAATATATAGTGACATATATGTCCGATAAATTCAAAGGCGGCCTAGAGCTCCTCAAACCTCTCGACGAGGCCTGCGACTCACATGAGGCCATTGGCCTGTGGTGGGCGGGTGTTATACTCAGTGCCCGTTTTAAGGCTCCCGGCCGTGAGAGCCCGGATCCGATTCGCCGGGCATTGGCGATCATCCTGGAGGAACAAAAAAAGAGTGATCTTTTAGAGACCCAGCATCTCGAGGTCATGAGCAAGATTGGCGGTTTTGCGACGGCCGTAGCCCACCTTTCCCGCACCAATGAATTAATTGTTATTGGTGCCGATTATACTCCGGACGCTACTTTGACTGAGGCGGCACAGCTAGCTGATCTGGGAGTGCTGGTGGAGCACAATCTTTTCCCATACAAAAGTGCCACCCTTAATCATGGATCTCATGTTGTTGGCCGAGAGGGCGAGAGAAGCCCCGTGCAGCAAATCTGGCCGCCCGAAGCACTTCCTCCCGCAGCTTAACTTATTTTGAGAACGGCGTGGGCCGCCAAGTGGATGTGTTTGGCGTCGAGGCCGAAGTATTCGTATAACTCGGCTGGGGAGCCGGATTCGCCGAAGCGATCCTGCATACCGATGCGTTTCATTGGCGTCGGACAGGCTTCGCTTAATAGCTCGGCGATGGCACCACCGAGGCCGCCGATAATTTGACCCTCTTCGGCGGTGACGACATGGCCGGTCTTACGGACGCTTTTTAGGATAGTCTCAGTATCCAACGGTTTAATAGTCGATATATGAATAACTTCGGCTTCGATACCATCTTTGTACAGCAATTCGGCTGCCAGCAGCGCCTGGTAGGTCATGGTACCGGTAGCCATCAGCGTGATGTCGGCACCTTTTGCAAAGACGTATGCCTGACCGATTTTGAACGGGGTCTGGGCGGTAGTGATAATCGGTGTCGCTTCGCGGGCTAGGCGCAAGTAATTGGGCCGCTTGTCAGCCGCCATAGCCAGCGTGGCTTTTTCGGCTTCCACGCTGTCACAAGGCGCGATAACCACCATGTTGGGTAAGACGCGCATCAGAGCGACGTCCTCGAGCATTTGATGGGTAGCACCATCGGGGCCCACACTGACGCCGGCATGGCTGCCAACGACTTTGACCGGCCGATCATTGAGGCAAATGGTAGTGCGGATCTGCTCCCAGTTACGTCCGGGACTAAAAGCGGCATAGGATGACACAAACGGAATTTTGCCCATCGCTGCCATGCCAGCTCCAACTGTCACGAGATTTTGTTCGGCGACGCCTATTTCGACGAAACGGTCAGGGAATTCCGCCTTGAACAAGCTCATTTGGGTCGAATCAGTCAGATCGGCGCAGGCCGCCACGACATTTTCATCGCGTTTGCCGGCTTCCAGCAAGCCTTTGCCGAAACCCTTGCGAATCGGCTCGCTCTCCAGCTTGCCCGTGATATCAATTAGGTGCATGTCGCTCATGTCGTCACCTTACGACTGGTCATCCGCCAAGCCGCCGTAAACAAGCTATACGTCAAAGCAACAGACAGGCCAAACAAGATAAGGAATAGTAGATCCCCGGCATTGATCCCGCGTTTGCCACACGTGACAATATGGAGGCCGTTGTTATTGGTGCTGCATGGGCGAAAGGCCGCTAGGTCAATCAACAGTAACCGGCCGGTGGCATAGGGCACCAGTAAACTAATAAAGCTGGCTATCCAGCTCAACCCGATTATGGCCGGCGAACGGCGCTCGGCAAACTGGCCATTGCGTTTGCGTTTTGCCTTATTCATGTTCACTCCGAATTTTGCCACCGAGAGTGCGCAGCTCGTGGAGGGCTTTTTTAGCCTGCTCATGGTTGGGCGGGGCGCCATGCCAGTGAAAATCGTACTCCATGAAATCCACCCCTTTACCGGGAATAGTATGGGCGATAATCATAATCGGCTTCTCAACGATAGCTTTAGCCATGGCGCAAGCGTCGATGACGGCTTCGATATCGTTACCGTTGATTTCCAACACATGCCAGCCAAAGGCTTCCCATTTTTCCTTTAAATCTTCCAGCGGCATGACTGCTTCGGTGGGCCCGTCAATCTGGATATTGTTGCGGTCAATGATGCCGATGACATTATTGAGCTTATATTTGCCGGCCAGCATGGCGGCTTCCCAGATATTACCCTCGTCGAGTTCACCGTCGCCCATGACTACGTAGACCCAGCGATGCTGCTGGTTGTTCATCCGTAGAGCCAACGCCATGCCACAAGCTTGGCTCAAGCCACAACCTAAGGGGCCACTGGTGGTTTCCATGCCTGGCAGGCGCGTACGCTCCGGGTGACCCTGCAAGCGTGAGCCCAGCTGGCGCAGTGTCAACAGCTCTTTACGGTCAAAGTAACCGACGTTGGCCATGGTGGCATAGCGCACGGGTACGCAGTGACCATTGCTCAGCAACAGCATGTCACGCTCTTCCCAATCCGGGTTTTTGGGATCGTGCTTCATAACGTCAAAATACAGAGCCGTAAATATATCAGCTAGCCCTAAGGGCCCGGCGCTGTGACCACTGCCGGCGTGCTCCAGCATACGGATGATATCCTCCCGGATATCATTGGCAATAGTCTCCAGTCGCTCCAGTGGTAATTTTTGCATGTTCTAGACCTTAGTCATTACTGATTTCAGTTTAGCATAAGCTTCGGCAGGGGCTGGGGAATTTTGAACATACCCCCCGACATTGAGGACATCGATGCCGGCCCGGATAAGCGCCGCGGCGTTGTGGTCGTCGATACCGCCGTCCCAGCCGATTTCCGCGTCCGGGTGATGATCCCGGATTTTTTTGACTTTATCGAGTAGAGCCAGATCGGCTACCCCGCCATGTTTGCCAAGGTCACCGCTAAAAACCAGGACGTGATCAAAACTGTGCATAATCTGGTAGGCGTATTCCACGGGGGTATCGGCCAAAATTGCCAAGCCCGTTTTGATATCATGCTCGTGCAAGCGGGCGGCAAAGTCCATATGATGGACGTCAGCTTCGTTGTGAATCACCACCAAATGCGGTTTTAGCGTAATAAGTTGATCGAGCTGACTCATTGGCTTTTGATACATCAGGTGAATATCGGCCAGGATTTCATGTGGCCACCAGATCTGCTCCAGGCCAGGTGAGATGGTCGGCGCGAATTCACCATCCATAAGATCGATGTGCACGCGCTTGGCAAACGGTATGATTCGCTCCATTTGAGTTCGGTATTGATGCGGGTCGTAAGCCGTGACCGTTGGGCAAATAATTGCCATGGTTAGGCCAGGAGGTTATCGAGTTGTTGGATACGACGGGCCATTTCGGGAGTTTCCTCATATGGTGTAGCCAGCCAAGTAGCCATTACCGAGCCGGCTTCCTCCAAGGAGAGATAGGTGGCTGATAGACAGAGCACATTACTGTTTTCATTAGTGCGGGCGGTGCGGGCGGCACTGGCATTCCAGCACAAACTGGCGCGAATGCCTTTAAATCGATTGGCTGCCATGCACATGCCCTGGCCGCTGCCGGATAGCAAAATCCCTCGAGTCTCGGGGTCATTGGCGATGAGAAGCTGCTGGGCGACCTTAGCGGCGAATTCCGTAAAGTCGTCATTGGGATCCAGATGCGCATTGCCCTGGTCAATTACCTCATGACCAGCCTGCTGCAAAGCTAAGGCTAATTTGTCTTTGTACTCCATGCCGGTATGGTCGGCCCCGATAATAACCTTCACGCGATCTCCGCGTCTAATTTCTTAACCCGCCGACTGTGGCGCTCAGCACCGCTAAATGGTGTTTCCAGCCAGATTTTGATGGCAGTTTGCATTTCTTGGATTGTCAGGAAACGACCTGACAGGCTGAGCACGTTGGCGTCATTATGCTGACGAGAAAGTCTCACAATCTCGTAGGGATCATCGCTGATCGTGCCCGCGGCGTCAACGGCCGCCTTGGCGATTACCGGCCCGTAAAATAGCGCACAGCGTACGCCTTTGATCCGGTTAGCGGCCATCGCTTCGCCCTGGCCGCTGCCGCCCATGATTATCCCCCGCTCACAGTCACCGCTGGCTACTGCCCGGGCTGCCGGAAACATAAAATCCGGGTAATCATCGTCAGCGTCAAACTGCTGCGGGCCGAAATCAACGCATTCATGCCCCAACGAGGTAATATACCCCTTTAAATCCTGGAGAGCCTCAAAACCAGCGTGATCAGTCGTAACGGCAATCTTCATTGCTTCTAGTATAGCCCCCTATAATTGCAAGAACCAGCAAAATTATTCCGAGCCCTGAAAAACTTCATAGACTAATCGTGATGCTTAGAGTGATCCTCTTTGGTGTGGAGTAAGCGGCCAGTGTCGGCGACTACTTCAACCAACCGATTACTATAGCCCCACTCGTTATCGTACCAGGCGACGACTTTGAGCATGTTGTCGCCGACGACATTGGTCAGCTTTAGATCGACAATGGCCGAGTGGCTGTTACCGATAAAATCACTGCTAACTAATTCCTCCTCTGTTACTGCCAAAATACCTTGGTAAAATGGCTCGGCGGCGGCCTTTTTAAAGACCTCGTTGACAGCTTCAACGGTAACTGGTTTTTTGGTAATAATCACGAAATCACTTAATGAAACCACTGGGGTCGGGACGCGGACGCTCATACCGCCAAAGATGCCTTGCAGAGCCGGCAAAGCTTGGCCGGCAGCGATGCTGGCGCCGGTCGTTGTCGGCACGATGTTTTCGGCGGCGTTGCGCATCTCGCGCTTGTCTTTGGCGCCGGGGCCGTCTTGGAGCATCTGGGAGGCAGTGTAGCTATGCACAGTGGTCATCATGGCTTTATCGATGCCAAAATGGGCCTCGATAATGGCGGAAACCGGGGTAATACAGTTGGTGGTACACGAAGCGTTACTAATAATGTCCGAAGCGCCGTCAAGAGCGTCTTCGTTGACGCCGAGAACAATGGTGGTCGCGCCCTCGCCTTTGGCGGGAGCGCTTAGTACAACTTTTTTAGCGCCGGCATCAATATGCGCCTTGGCCTTGGCAGGATCGACAAAAAAGCCAGTTGATTCGATGACTACGTCTATTTTGTGCTCTTCCCAGGGCAGTAGCGCTGGATCACGCTCCGCAAACACCTGGATATGCTTACCGTCCACGATGATACCTTTGTCATCGTGACCGACCTCTTTGCCGTAGGTCCCGTAGTTGCTGTCGTGCTTCAGCAGGTGGGCCAGCGTCTCGGTACTGGTCAGGTCGTTGATGGCCACAATCTGCAGGTCGTCGCGCTCAAACGCCACTTTAAAGGCATTGCGCCCGATTCGTCCAAAACCATTGATAGCCACCCGTGTTTTCATGCTTGTTCCTTGTTTATGTTTTTAGTGTAGCGCTTATGCTCCGATTGTAAAACTTTACCCCTGACAGTACAACCCTCTTCTGATTACAGGATCATGGAGACTAGCAGCGAGAATACTACAACAATGAATGCCGCTGCTATCAGCATTGCTAAGAAGACGCCACTAAGTGCCTTGCCTACCCTAGCCTGGGGGGTGGCAGATTTGGCAATCCACCACTGTAAAAGTGGACGTATAAGTAAATAACTTAATAGAACCAAGAGGCTATACTGAAAAATATTTATGAAATCTCGAACTAAGGCAACGCTAGAATTGTCGGCACCAGCCACTTGATACGTAATCAGCAGAAAGGCTGACAGAGCCGACAAGGCAATTACCGTCGGGTCTTTAAGAATGTTGATCGTCATGTGCTTACGCCACCATGTGGCACTTAATAAAATAAAGCCAAACCATAGCATGAACGACCAGCCGAAAGCCGAAATGTTAAAACTGCTACTCTGGCTAATCCTTTTGGCTGTATTGGGGTCGGGTGCTTTAGCGCTGGTTTCATAGACTAATGTTTTGTAGGGAAAGGGAAAGCCGCGCTTTGCCGTGGTAGTCAGCGTGGTCTGACATGGTGGATCCCCCACGACATGCGTACAAACCTGGTCTTTATAGGGCGTGGAGACATTAGGTCGCAGGAACTGGCTGGCATAAGTCAAACCATGGCTAAGGATAATCGCCACTATCAATATGCTTGGCTTTGAGGCATTGGGGCGCATCCCAGCCAGTATAGCATTATCCTATCTGCCCTTTAGGAGTGTGTATACTTGAGTGTCCACAGGTCTAGCAATTAGCGGTCAACTTCTGAGCCCTGGAATTCTGCTAGCTCCAAAAGTTGCGGAAGTGACTGGATGGGTTCAAAGATGGTGCTGCTTTCGCCGAGGTAGCCGACTTTTTGCATCACTAGATCTTTGACAGCTTGGAAATCAAGGGCCTGGACGGTGATTTTTTCTCCGGGATCAAGTTTGGGTTGTTGTTTGTCAGCGACGCCCCAAGCCAACAATACATAGACAAACCATTCCATTTTTCGGTAGGGTTGCCAAACCTTTATTAAACGCCATCCGTTAAAGCTATACCCTGTTTCTTCCAAGACTTCCCTTTGGGCGGCGGCCTGGATCGACTCGTCAGTGTCGTCAACCCGGCCGCCGGGGAAGCTTTGACGAGCGCCAAGATGCGGTTGCTCGTCATCAATCACCAGGATTTTATCATCGACAATGCAGATAGCTGTAACGGTGTCGGGGCGTTTCAACATTTCAAAGATGTGCTCCGAGCCGTCAAATAAGGCTTGCGGCCACTGATAAGTGTCAAAAATCATGCCTTGGAAGACACGCTGAGCCTGATCGGGGATCAGTACGGCGTCAGCGGGAATGACCTTTTTCATTATTGTTGTTTGTAGCGCTGGATGGACTGCGCAATGATGGCCTTGGCAGCTTCAATATCGCCAAAGCCCTGCACAACAGTGGTGCCGGGCTTTTTAAGGTCTTTGTAGTGGGTGAAATGTTCGCGGATCATTTGCTGCCAGCGCTCGCCGAGATCAGCCAGAGAATTAATACTGTCGCCAGTGTTGCGGTCATCAGACGGTACAACGATGATCTTGTGATCCATTTCACCGTCGTCCTCAAAATTCATGACGCCAATGATACGAGCCTCTAGCCACACGCCGGTCGGGATCGGCTCAGCGCAGACAACCAAGGTATCCAACTCGTCACCGTCCTCGTCCAAAGTCTGGGGAATAAAGCCGTAATTTACCGGCTTGACAAAGATCGCCGGCTCGACGCGGTCAATCATAAACGTGGCGGTCTGGCGATGCCATTCAATCTTTAAAAAGCTGCCTTGAGGGATCTCAACCACGGTGTTAACAACACCATTTTGATAGTCGCCGGGGTCTAGTACTTGGTTAAAATCAGCCACTCGTATACTCCTTATCGTTTGCTAGTATTGTACACTAAGTGCACATGAAGATCATCGGTCACCGCGGCGCCCGCGGCCTCGCCCCCGAAAACACCATCAAGAGCTTTCAAATAGCCCTGAAACACCACGTCGACGAGCTGGAATTTGACCTGCGTGTCACCAAAGATGACATTGTAATCCTGCACCATAACCCTGAATTGACTGACCCGAACGGTCAGCGCCATGTCATAGCCGATCACACGTATCAAGAATTACTGGCTCACAAACCGGATCTAACCACTTTTGAAGACTTCCTCGACGTTATTGGTCACCCCGTGCCCCTGTACGTTGAAGTCAAGCCCAATGAGCCAACACGATCGATTGTCTCCATTATCAAGACCCGGCTCAAAACCGACTGGGAGCCAGAGTACTTCCTACTCGGCTCTTTTAGCCAAAGAACTTTATTAGAATTGCACGCCGAGTTACCGGAAATCCAAAAAGTTGTTATCGAGAAGTGGTCAGGCGTGCGGGCTTCCTATCGAGCCAAACAGCTCGGCACTAAACGGGTCGTCATGAACCAGCGCTGGCTATGGAGCGGATTCATTAAGGCGATGGCGCATAGCGGCTATCAGCTCGGCACCTACACCCTCAATGACCCACTCAAAGCCAAGCGCTGGGCTCGTTACGGGCTGTACGGCGTCGTCACCGACTACCCTGACCGTTTCGAAACGTAGCGCTGTAATCTGTTACACTAAAGTGGTATGCGGGTAGTTTTGGATCATAGCGAGGCCGAGACGGCCAATATCCGGACGTTTTATTTTCGGCCGGAAAAGCCGGTGTACTATACGGCCGGGCAATTTATTGAATTGACGGTTAAGCATCCGCATCCCGATCAGCGCGGCATCAAACACTGGTTTACCCTGTCGTCTTCCCCCACTGACACCCTGCTCAGCATCACTACCAAATTTGCCGGCGACAAGAGCAGTACGTTTAAAAAGACTCTGTTCAAGCTGAAGCCGGGAGCGGAGCTGTTGATGAGCGATCCGATGGGCGATTTTGTGCTGCCAAAGCTCATTCAAACCCCGCTGGTCTTTGTAGCTGGCGGCATCGGCATCACGCCGTTTCACAGCATCCTGGAATGGCTAGCCGCCACTGGCGAGCGCCGTCCCATCCGTTTGCTATATGGCGTCAATAACGAAGATGAAATCATCTTTCAAGATACCTTTGAGCGAGCCAGCCAGCACGCCACCATTGTGGTCAGTAATCCGTCTGAAGCTTGGGGCGGCGAACGCGGCCGTCTCAATGCCAATCTGATCCTGGGCCTGGAGCAGCCCTCCGAGGAAACCCTGGTGTACGTCTCAGGGCCAGAACCAATGGTTGAAACTCTGGAAAAAGACCTGAAAAAAGCCGGTATTAAAAAACACCAGCTCGTTTTAGACTTTTTCCCGAATTACACTGCCGCTTACTAATCCACCATCCCGTGTACAACTTAGGGTTTAGGGCGCTAGTGTGTACGCACGATAACTATCGATCAGCCATACATCGTGCATACACACTGCCTTTAAAAGAGGGCCGGGCGGGTTACGTGAATCACATGCCGATAGAGAGATCTAGTTTTGGACGGGGTGGGTGCGGCCTTCGAGGTGTTCGCGGATTTTTAGAGCGGCAGTAGCGCCCTCGCCGGCCGCGCTGGCAATCTGCATGGTGGCACCGGAGCGGATATCGCCGGCCGCGTAGACGCCGGGCATAGTGGTCTGCAAGTGCTGGTCAGTAATAACAAACCCGATTTCGTCGAGGCGAATCGGTGTCGGCACCAGAAACTGGGAATTAGGCATCAGGCCGACGAACACAAAGACACCGTCGGTATCAAAAGTGACTGCTTTGCCATCGGTGGTGCCTTTGACACCAGTAACGCTGTTGTCTTTGCCAATAATCTCATCAGTGGTGGTACCGAGGTGAATGGTAATCTTGCCGGCTTTTACGAATTCGTCAAGCTCGTGTTGCAATACATCACTGGCCTTGATGGTGGAGCGCACCAAGAGATCAATATGGGTGGCAAAACGGGTTAAAAAGATGGCTTCCTGGATAGCCGAGTTGCCGCCGCCGACTACCACCAGGCGTTTCTCGCGGTAAAAGGCGCCGTCACAGGTAGCGCAGTAGTGAACGCCGCGGGCGTAGTACTCCTTTTCGCCCGGGCAACCGACTTTTTTATAATCAGAGCCGGTGGCAATAAGCACGGCTTTGGCCAGCATGTCGCCGCTGGTCGTTTCTAACCGTTTATACTCCCCCTCGTCATGGATAGCGGTGACTTCACCGTACTCGATAACGGCGCCGAAACGCTCGGCTTGAGCCCGCAGATCATCGGCCAGCTTGAGACCCTCCACACCATCGGGGAAACCAGGGTAATTATCAATTTTATCGGTGACGGCGGCCAGGCCGCCCACTACGCCGCGCTCAAACAGCACCGTTTCAATGTCTTCACGAGTGGTATAGATAGCGGCGGTCAGGGCCGCGGGGCCGGCCCCCACGATGATGACATCATGCTTTGGGATATCGGTGATGTCGGCCATGGGGTATTTAGGCGACAGCTGGGGCTAGACGAGCTAAGTTGTATCCAACAATTACTTCTTGAGAGTCATCATGCTTGGTAACCAAGGTAACTGGTACAGTCATGGCACCGCTGAGATTGATGGCTTCGGCCTGGCGGTGCGGATGTTCGTCAAGATTGACTTCTTCGTAGCTCATACCCTTGGCGCTGAGGTATTTTTTGACCATTTGGCAGTAGCCGCAGGTGTTAGTAGTAAAGATGGTGATGTTTTTGACCATAGTATTTAGTTCCCCCTTGTTTAGAGCGCCTGGTACCTCGCCGTGTCTCTCAGGTACGGCTACAGTCTGGCGGCGCTTCTTTTGTATTTTTAGTGCTCTAGTACAGAACAATGCTGACTGTAGATCTGATTATATATAGTGCCTGCCTAAAGTTCAAGACACTATATATTGTGTTTTTTAATACGTTTACTTAGAAATTTTGTGGACAGTAACGTCAAACACCAGGTCAGAATTAGGAGGTATAGCGCCCTGTCCGGTAGCCCCGTAGGCTAGTGCAAAAGGAATGAGTAAGCGCCGAGTGCCTCCCTCTTTCATCCCGGGAATGCCCTGTGTCCAGCCGGGGATGACACCACTGAGTGGAAAAGTAGCTGGCTGGCCACTGTCTTTAGAGCTTTCAAAAATAATGCCGGTTGCGGCCAGGGCGCCAGTGTAATCGACGGTGATGGTATCACTTGCCTTAACCGTGGCACCGGTGCCAGGGGTGCTATCGATAGTCTGCAGCTGCGGGATGCTAGCCACGGGGGTAAAGTTTGCCAATTGAGTACCTTTTAATTTTGCGCCGTTATCCACAGGTTTCTCCTTGCTGCTGTTAGCTGATTTATTATTACGATCCTGGACTGCTTGATAGATGATCCCGATAGTCAGTGCCGAGGAAGTCAGCAGGAATAGTCCCGCAAAAAACCCCGCAAAAATACGGTCGCGTTTTCGTGCCATGTAACCCTCCGTTATTAGCTCCAGTATAGCGTACTATTTGGCGCCCGGGTAGCTGTTGCCGGCATCCGTCACGAACAGATCGTGGGGATGACTCTCGGTCAGAGAAGCATTGGTAATCCGCCGTAAAACGGCCGTCTGCCATAGCCCGGTAATACTGGCAGCCCCGGCATAATAAAAGCCCGACTTAACGCCCTCTAGCATTGTGGCAGCCACCAAATCCAATTTGCCGCTGCAGGGCACCAGACCCTCGACACCCTCGGCCACCAACACGCTCTTGTCGGTGTAGCTCTTACCGTGGAATTCGTCTTCTGAGCTAATCTGCTTGCCCCGCTTCATAGCGGCAATTGAGCCCATACCCCGGTAACCTTTAAAACGATAGGTTTTGGCGCCATTCACAATGCTTTGGAAGCGGGCCGGCACCTGATCTTTGGTGAATTCCATAATCTCGCCGGGTGACTCCTCGGTTGCCGCAAACAGCCTGCCCATCATAACCGTCGATGCGCCGGCTGCCAGGGCTTTGGTAATATCACCGGAGTAGTTAATGCCACCGTCGGCGATAACCGGCACGTGATGTTTGTGGGCCACCGCGGCCGTTTCGAGAATGGCCGTCAGCTGGGGTACGCCCATGCCGGAAACGATGCGGGTAGTACAGATCGCGCCGGGGCCCATACCGACTCGCAGGCCATCAACGCCAGCATCAATTAAAGCTTGGGCCCCCTCGGTAGTAGCGACACTGCCAGCAATTACTTCGACCGCGTGGTGCTTTTTGATTAAGGTCAGGGCTTCAATAACATATTTGGAAAAACCATGGGCTGAATCGACGACAATAACATCGACGCCGGCCCCCACCAAAGCCTCAACTCGCTCCTCGTAGCCCGGGCTAGACCCTACCGCCGCACCGACTAATTGACCGGCTTGCTTGACCTTGATAACTTCGGCCACCTGCTGTTTGATAGTCAGGTTGCGGTGGATAATACCGATACCGCCGAATTTGCCGAGGGCAATTGCCAGGCGGCTTTCAGTCACGGTATCCATCGGCGAAGCCACTAGCGGCACCTGGAGCTTAATCTTTTTAGTCAGTTGGCTACCGAGGTCAATCTCAGAACGAGAAAACCCGGCATAGCCGGGTTTGAGAAGTACGTCGTCAAAAGTAAGTGCGGGAATGTCACTAATCTGCATAATCCATTCTACCCCGTAGCCACTGCCATTGTCAAAGTCTTCTCAGCAGCCGCCTCATAGCCGCTCGGCGTCAAGTTTGGCTTTAGTGCCAGCGGCGATGGCATCCAACACCGCGGTCGCTTCTTTGTCGGTCAAGGTGCGATTGGTGGCGGTAATGGTAACGCGAAAGGTAAAGTTTTTGTGGCTGGTATCGCCGGGCTTTTGGTAGATGTCGACGGGCTCCAGCTGAATATGGGTGTCGTCAGGAGCGTTGGCGCCTAATTCTCGACTGACGACTTCATGTACGCTAGCATAGCTATGCGTGGCTGACAGGCGCAGGGTGATGTCCTGCTTAACGGCCGGGAAACGAAACAGTGGCGCATAGCTTGGCCCGGCAGCCAGCGACGGGCCCAACACAGTAGTATCGATTTCAAAACCGGCGCTAAATTTAGGTAGCTTGAGGGCTCGTCTGACGGCCGGCTTGAATTCGCCGATAATCCCCAAAAAAGTATTATCCAAATAAACCAGGGCGGCCCGCTGGGGATCATATGGTTGTACCACCGGATACGCTTGCAGATCATCACTAATCGGTCGAAATTCCAGCCAAGCGAGTGGGGCCAGCTGCGTTAAATAAGTAGCCGCCTGGTAATAGGCTGCGCCGCTTTTTGGCACTTTGTCGCTGGCAGCGATCATCAAAGCCGTGAATTCAAACTCTCGCGGCAGGCCGTCATCCTCACGCTGGTCAAGACTGTGGGTTTTACCCAGTTCAAACAAGGTAAATTCGTCGTAACCGGCCTTGATATTGGCATGGACTTTTTCAAGCAGACTGGGCATCAGGCTCATCCGGTAATATTGCAGGTCGGGACTGAGCGCGTTGCTGATTTCAAAAGCTTGGGCTTTATCTTGGCCGATCTTGTCGAGCAGCCTACCGTGGACAAAACTATAGGTCAGCACCTCGTTGGCACCGGCTCGACTGAGCCGATCCCGGACTTCGGATTTTAGATCAAGCAGCGGATCCCGGGTAGTCGGGGCGAGATCTCGCATTGGCAGCCGCAGGGGTAGTTTGTCAAAGCCGTGCAGGCGGCCGACTTCTTCGACTACGTCTTCGCGCTGCTCGATATCAGTTCGCCAAAACGGCGCCGTGACGGTCAATTCTTCGTCACGTAACGCAACTTTGAATTCAACGTTTTCCAGCAGCCGCTTCATGTCCTTGGCAGACAGTTGCAGCCCCAGTCGGACATTGATAAATTCACTGCTGAGCGTCACCGGTAGATATAGCGAACCCCGTTCCATGATAGCCGGATCTAAGTGGTTATCATCGATCTCGTGACTGGCGGCTACGCCGCCGGCGTGTTCATGAATTTCATCGACGATCTTATTGAGCACCGCCAGGTTTTGCAGCGGGCTTTGGCCTTTGGTAAAGCGCGTCGTCGCGTCAGTAAACAAGCCATGCTCCATGGAAGTCCGCCGTATCGAATACATATCAAAGGTAGCCGATTCGAGAATGATATTTTTAGTCCGCTCATCGACCTCGGTTTCGGCTCCGCCCATCACGCCGCCAACACCAATTAATTGTGTTTCGGTGGCGATCATAATGGCTTCGGGCCGCGGCTCCAGCTCTTTGCCATTTAGTAGCTTGACCTTTTCGCCAGGCTTGGGATTGCGCACTACCAGCCTAGCGCCATCACCGCCACTGAGGGCTTTGACCTTATCATAATCATAGGCATGCAACGGCTGGCCGGTCTCGAGCATGAAAAAATTAGTGTAATCGACAATGTTATTGATAGATTTCTGGCCGACTTTGGCAAGCTCTACCTGCAGCCAGGTGGGGCTCGGGCCAACCTGGACTTCACCCATCGTTATAGCCGTAAAGCGCGGCACCAGCTCGGGCAACTCATTTTGGACAGCTAAAGGCAACTGCTCTGTGGCTACAGCCGGGAATTCGGGCTGAGGCGTATACCAGTCCGGGCTTTTAAAAGCCAGGCCCTGAATGCCGGCCAGCTCACGGGCGATACCAAGGAAACCAAAGGCATCCGGCCGATGGGTAAACATCTTGTTTTCAATGTCGATGACCGCATCACCCGCTAAATTAAAGGCCTCGGCAAACTGAGTGCCCGGCTTGATATCGCCGTCAATCGTCAGGATACCGGCATGGCTGTCACCGAGGGCCAACTCTTTGGGGCTAGCTAACATGCCGTTGCTGACCTGTCCGCGAATCTCACGGGCCTCGAGCACAAAAGGTTGGGTGTCGTCGACAGTATTTGGCACCGTAGTGCCGGGCGGTAGCCAAGCAACCAGCAGACCCTCACGGACATTGGGCGCGCCGCAAACTACTTGGACACGGCCGTTTGCATCCCGGGTCACGTCTTTGGCTTTACCGCCATCATCAATTTTACAGAGGCTAAGTTTGTCGGCATCGGGGTGCTTTTCGCAGGCTACAACTTTGGCGACGATTATACCCTCATATTTTTTACCGATGTCAGTGACTTCATCGACCGCCCCCAGCTGGGCGCCAATCTTTTCGACTAACCTATCGATTCCATCCGGAGCAATCTCAGCAGCACTGCCATAGCGCTGGTTGATTCCCCGCAGGGTATTGAGGCTGAATTTCATGAGAACTGCCTCAAAAAGTCGAGTTTGGCGGAGTGGAAATTACGGACATCCTCGATGCCGTGTTTCATCATCACCAGGCGGTCAATGCCACCACCCCAGGCAAAGCCGGTGTAGACATTGGTATCGATGCCAGCGGCGTGCAAAACATTGGGGTGAATCATGCCGCAACCCAGCAGCTCAATCCAGCCGGCTTGCGAGCACACCGGGCAGCCTTTTTTGTCACAAAACGGGCAACTCAGCATAAACTCGAAACTCGGCTCGGTGAACGGGAAATAAAACGGATTAGTTTTGACTTCTAGTTCTTTGCCATAATATTCCTGCAAAAAAGTTTTAAGGGTGGCGATCAGGTGGCCGGCGTTGATGCCCTTGTCAACATAGACACCCTCTAGTTGATAAAACGTATGCTCATGGCGGGCATCAAGATCTTCGTTACGAAACACCCGACCCGGGATGACGGCAGCGATCGCCCGGCCCTGTTCCAGATCGGCTTTATGCTTTTGCAGGACACGGTGTTGCATGGTACTGGTGTGCGCCGGCGCGATGAACTGGCTGTCATTGCCGTCAGTTTGGGTCGTCATAAAGGTATCATAATCGTCTCGGGCCGGGTGCCCTTCCGGGAAATTCAGCGATCCAAACATGTGGAAATCATCGTCAATCTCCCGCGATTCGACAGCCGTGAACCCCATGCGATAAAAAATATCGAGAATAGTATCTAATTCGCTCATCAACGGATGGCGGCTGCCGTGGTCGGCGCTCAACAGGCGCGGTCGCTCAGCAACCGCCACATTGACATCAAACGGCGCCGTGATATCAATTGGCGGCAGGGTCTCGGTTTTGGCTTGTGATGCCGCGAGTAGGCTGGTGAGCTCCTGGCGCAACTGATTTACGGCCTGCCCAAATGCCGCTCTCTCCGCCGCCGGCCGGGTTTTTAGCTCGTCAAACAGAGCCCGCAGCTCAGGGCTGCGAAATACCGTTTGGTCACCCTCGGCAGCCCGCTTTTTTAATCCCTCAGCCAGTTTCTGGTCAATCATAATCTGCCCCCTATTGTACCAGAGGTGCTAAAATAAGGATAAGATTAATCTAGACAAGGACTCCCCATGGGTTTATATAGTAAAATCACTGCGAGCCTCCAGCTATAATGGCGAATTTTTCTTTTGATATCGTTAGCACATACGACAAGGCTGAGATGAACAATGTCTTTGACCAAGTGCAGCGCGAGATCACCGGCCGCTATGATTTTAAGGGCACGCTAGCGGCTATCGAGTGGCTCGGCGACAAGGTGGGTTTCAAAATCACTGGCAGCGGCGATTGGCAGATCGACGCCATCCTTGATATCGTCCGCAAAAAGCTGGCCGCCCGCGAGCAGAGCCAAAAAGTCCTCGACACCAGCCAAGAAATTACTGAATCCAACCTCAAGACCACCAAAGAAGTTCCTTTTAAGCAAGGGCTGGATCAGCCTAAAGCCAAAAAGATCACCGCCCTTTTGCGAGAGCAGTTTCCCAAAGTCAAAACCCAGATCCAGGGCGACGCCGTCCGTGTCACCTCTAACAGCAAGGACGACCTCCAAGCTGTTATGCAGCTGCTGCGCGCCCAGGACTTTGACTTCCCCCTGGCCTTTGACAACTTCCGCTAGCCGGGCTTACTCGTAGTATCTCTTACCTTTGAGCGTCTTGTTGAAATAGGCCATGGCCAGCCGCCGCCGCAACACCATGAGGGCCTCCTCGGGCTCCATTTCACCGCACGCCCGATCATATTGTCTCAGGTAATCGAGCAAAGCCTGACGAATCACATCGCTGCGCGACGTGTAATCCCGCTTGGCCGTATCATCCACTCTCTTAAGCAAGGATTCCTGGATGGTCAAAGTAATCTTTACGCTTAACTCCTTAGCTTTTGACATGGCTAGCTCCTCCTTGACCATGACTATAGCAAGGGGTTTAGCGGGCACATAGAATTAGCTGTACTTTATACCTCTTTTTTAATCTACCCGTAATAACCCTTGCAATATAACCCTGCAATCCTGCAAGCGATTGTTTGATACTCTATCTGACATCACATTAGCTTGAGGTAGTTTATACTTTGTATAGCATGTCTAAAGAAATAATCACAAAGCCGGATCTCTTACAGCAGGCTACGGCTGTGTTGGAAATGAACGACCGGGGCACCTATACCCAGCCAGCCCAAGGCACCTATCCGCACCAGTGGCTGTGGGACAGCTGCTTTATCGCTATCGGCCGACGGCACCTCGATACTGAGCGAGCCAAGACCGAGCTGCTCAGCTTGCTGCGGGGGCAGTGGCACAATGGCATGCTGCCCAACCTGACTTTCAGGGATGATCCGCAGTACCGCGCCGATCGCAACGTTTGGCGCAGTTGGGTTAATCCGTTCGCCCCAAACGATGTCACGACTAGCGGTATCACCCAGCCACCGATGCTAGCCGAAGCCGTCGTCCAGGTCGGCGCTAAAATGGCTTGGCCGGAGCGCCGCAGTTGGTATCGAATGGTCTACCCCGCCCTCCTAGCCCATCATCAATGGCTCTACCATGAGCGTGACCCCCACGGCGAGGGCTTGGTGCTGCTTATTCACCCCTGGGAAACCGGCCTCGATAACACCCCGCCCTGGATGAATGAAATGCACGAGCATTTATTGCCCCTATGGATCCGCAGCGTCGCCCGACTCAAACTTGACCGCGTCATGAAGCTGTTTCGCCGCGACGTGCATTCGCTGCCCGAGGAGCAACGGGTCTCGATGCTCGATAGTCTGGCGATGTTTGATATCCAGCGGCGGTTACGTCGCAAAGGCTACGACATTAATAAAATTCTCGACCATTCGCTGTTTAGCATCGAAGATCTGACCTTCAATAGCGTATTCATCCGGGCCAACAGTCACCTGCGCGACATCGCCAAATCCTTGCGCGAGGAACTGCCCGAGGAACTGCTGGAGGGCATGACCAAGACCGAAAAGGCCCTGGAGCAATTATGGGATCCCTACTCCGGCCAGTACTACTCGCGCGATTTCGTCACCCATCGCTTGCTCAAAATCCCGACCGTGGCGGCGCTGATGCCGCTGTACGCCGGCTCCATCAGCCCGGAGCGCGCCGCCCAGCTGGTAAAATTGCTCGAAAACGAGCACACCTTTGGCCCGGCCTACCCGGTACCCAGCGTCCCGACCAGTTCGTTTTGGTTTAAAGAAAAGGGCTACTGGCAGGGGCCATCGTGGGTCAACACCAACTGGCTAGTGATCAAAGGACTAGAAAACTACGGCTTTACAGACCATGCCGCCGCGCTCCGCGAAACCACGCTCGAAATGGTCGACAAGCATGGCTGCTGGGAATATTTCGACCCCTTGAACGGCGATCCGGCCGGCGCCCCTAATTTCTCCTGGACGGCCGCCCTGACCATCGATCTCCTCAAAACCAAGTGATTAGTCTTCTTGCTGCGGTTTGTCGAGTAACAGCGGCTCGACGCCGGGGGAGGTGGCCGAGATTTTGACGATATCTTTGTCGACTTTTTTGAGCTCTTTGTGGGCGGTGTTGTAGTGGCTGACGGTGGTGCCGAGGGAGTTGCCGAGCTTTTGCATGTAGGTTTCGTAGGTGATTAGGTGACGGCCCAGCTCGCCGACGCGCAGCTGGATCTCTTTGGTCTGCTCCTCGATCTGCAAACCACGCAAACCCTGCAAAACGGTCTGCAAATAGGCCATAAACGACGTCGGGCTAACGATGATCACCTTTTTGTCGCGAAAGGCGTACTCGATAAGGTCGCGGGCACTGGTGTTGGCGGTACCGACCTTGTTGATGAGCAGGTCATAATAAATCGCTTCCGACGGGATAAACATAAAGGCAAAATCCATGGTGCCTTCGCTGGGCCGGATATATTTGGCCGTTTCGTCGATGCGGTTTTTGAGGTCGGCTTTGAACTGCTTGATAATGATATCTTTGGCGGCCTTGTCTTTGGTTTCCAGGATGCGGTTGTAATTCTCGACACTAAATTTGCTGTCGACCGGCAGCATCACCTGCTTGTCAAGAAAGATCACAGCGTCGACGATCTCGCCGTCAGCAAAACGATACTGGAGTTTGAAGCGATCCGGCGGCAGGACATTTTCCAGTACCTGGGTTAGCAGGTACTCACCAAGCACGCCGCGCTGCTTGGGATTACCGAGGACATTTTGGAGAATTTTGAGTTCATCAGTGATATTCATCACCTGTTTGTTGGATTCTTTGAGCTCCGTCAAGTTACGGGTGACTTCGGCGATCAGCTTGCGGCTCTCACTGGATTCTTTTTGCAGGCTGCCCATCATCATGGCCTGGTTTTTTTCGAAGCGTTCGCCAAGCTGTGATTGCAGACCGTCTTTGAGTTTGGTGATGTCTTCGCTCAGCCGGGTTAAATCCTGCTTTAACAGCAACGCGCTGCTAGTGTCTCCGCCTTGGTTGGAACGGCGCAGCAGCACCACCAGCAACACAACTACCAGACCTCCTAAAACTATAACCGCGGTCTCCATGTTTCTATTGTAGCAACTTTCCTTTGAGAACTATTGCTGGGTGGCTGGCAGCCTGCCGTCACATATCGCCTGGTCAGTCGAGGGCCCCACCAGCGGGCCAGTAGGCTCGTTATCCACGGCGGCGGCTCGCGCGCAAGCCTCTTGGCGGGCAGATTTATGGAGCGTCGAATGGTACAACTGGTAGCCGACAAAAAACGCTGCCAGCACTGAAACGGCGCAAAACAGTATGAAGGTTGGTGAGTCTTTGAGGATTCGTATCATGCTTCAATGATTAGTGTGGTGCCGACAGCCGACCAGTTATACAACCATTTTGAGGCGCCGAGTGGCAGCTCGATACAACCGTGCGAAGCGTCGGCCGAGTTAGGATCGACTTTGCCAAAGGCGCTGTCCGCCCGCCAGGTGGCGTCATGGAATCCATAGGTACCGTACTGGTTATTGAGAAATGGCATCCAGTAGTAGACTGAGTCATTCCAGCTGCCGGTTTCATCGCTGCCGCTCAGGGTTGTGTCAGTGACTTTGCCATAGATCTTATAGGTACCCGGCGGTGTCAGCGTAGAAGCGTGGGCCAACATGCCGGTGATGATCGCTGACTGGCGCACCGTTTTACTGCCCTCACAAGCCCACAGGTGGCGCTGGCTGACACTGACCAGGATAAGCTTATCCAGGGAGTTGCCAGCGCAGCGATCCGCCGACTTAGCAGGCTGGGCGACAGCCGCAGCCACCGGAGTAGTAATCGGAGCTTGATTTTGCGGCTGAACACTCGAGGATTTGGAAGCGACCGGTGACTTTTGGGCACTGTGGTTATATGAAAGCAACATCGGTAGGCCGGCCAAAGCTACGACAGCCACAATTATAAAAAAGACTTTGTTTTTAGGGATTAATTTAGCACGGCTAGTCGTCAGATAGGCGGGCCGGGCGGGAGCTGTAACTGGGCGGCGATTGGAATGGTAATACGAATAGCTGCCCAGGCTGCCGGGGCGAACGGTTTTGCTTTCGAGCGTAGGGGAATTCATAGATCAACTGCCGCGAGCGGACAAGCTCTATCGTAGCTCATCCCTTTTTGTTTTACTGTATGTATTTTTATAGAACCGTTCTTAAGTATACCATCACCCGGGCTTAGGCAAAACGGGTAACGACAAATATGAATGCCGCGCCCGCTACCGTCAAGCCGATGGTTTTATAGCTAGAGTGCTTGCTGTGGGCTTCGGGCAAGATTTCACTGGCACCGATATATAGTAAAAAGCCGGCAAAAAAGCCCAGGTAGATAATCAAGGCTTGGCCGGAGATATGAAACAGCAACGTACTGGCCGCGCCGAGTACGGGAGCCAGGGCATCCAGCATTAGAAAAATAAAGGCCTTGCGTGACTTGTTTTGGTTAAGCAGCATTAGATTGACCGTGTTGAGCCCGTCGGTAAAATCATGGGCGATGACGGCAATAGCCACGGCGATACCGACGGCTTCGCCGGCCTGGAATCCGAGACCGATACCGACGCCATCTAAAAAGCTATGACCGACCAGTGCCAGAGCCGACGCCACACCGACATGTGGATGTTTATGGATTTGGTACTCGTCTTCGTTGGTGTGGTGGATGAGGATGCTTTTTTCGATAATATGAAATACCAAAAAGCCGCAGACCAGGGCAATCATGGCACCGGTTGCGGTGCGGTGCTGATCATTCACCAGATTGAATATTTCGGGTAACAGATCAAATGCCACTACGCCCAGCAGTACCCCGGCAGTATAGCCGAGGAAACGATGCATACGGTCTTTATTTTTAAGGCCGGTCAAGCCGCCAGTCAGGGTCGATAAAAATGTAGCCAGGGCCAGTAAAATCGGAAGCATATGTCCAGCATAGATCAGTTGAAATAATTATTGCAAATTTGTCGCAATTTGTGTTATATTTGCAGCATGCTCGAGCCACTGGAACAGTTTAAAACTACCCTAAAAGAAGCGGCCCAAAGCTTCACCCATTCCCGGCAGGTAATTTTTGAGGCGCTCCAGGATAAAGAACCGCAAGCCATGGCCGAAATCGTAGCTACTTGCCGAAGCCAGGTCGACCGGGCCAGCGTTTATCGCACGATCGCCTTGTTTGAGCGGCTCGGCATCGTCCAGCGCCTGCAGATTGGCTGGAAATACAAATTAGAGCTCAGCGACAGCTTCCATCACCACCATCATCACCTGACCTGCCGTAGCTGTGGTACCACGTTTCCTATTGCCGAAAATCCGGAACTGGAAAAATTATTGAATGAGCTGGCCAACAGCCAAGATTTTAAGATGCAGGATCATCAGCTGGAGATCCAGGGACTGTGTATAACATGCCAAAAATCATAGAACCGGCGCGATATACGGCCGGTTCGTTAGGAAGCCTCACACTTCCTACTATTTAGCTTATGCCTGCCCACATTAAAATGCAAATGTGAGATCTATCACTTTTTGGCGTGCAGGGCTTGGCGCGAAGCAACAAACGAGGCGCCGACAACGCCGAGGCCAACAACGCCGGTGATGGCGTCGGGGATTTCCACAAAAATACTGCCCAGCAAGGCGATAGCCAATACCAGGATGGCATAATGGGCGCCGTGCTCGAGATAGATATAAGCCTCAAGTGTACCCTTGCGTACCATGTAAACGGTCAGGCTCCGTACCCAGATGGCGCCGACGCCTAAGCCCAGGGCAATCAGTAGGATTTTATCGGTAATGGCAAAGGCTCCGAGCACGCCGTCAAAACTAAAGCTGGCGTCGAGCAGCTGCAGATACATAAACGCGCCAAAGGCGCCCCAGCCAGTGTAGAGTTTTTTGCTGTGCGGGTTGTCATTGCCGGATAATTTGCCGAGACCGTCGATAAATAATTTGATGGCCGTATAAGAAAGTGCTCCAATCAAGCCAGCGCGCAGTACCGTACCGCTCTCGTGTCCGGCAAACAAAGCGATCACGCCGATAACAATAATGGTGATGATCGGGGGCAACCACAGACCGCCGCGGGCCCGCTGCAGGGGGGCTTCGACTTGCTTCCACCAGAGCTCTTTACGGACATCGTCAAACAAAAAATACAGTGTCAGCACCAGCAGGAAACTGCCGCCAAAAGCGGCGATGGCAGCATGGGCTTCCAGCAAATGTTCGCCGTAAACCGTCGGGTGATGGAGGGCGTCATCGATCACCTGCCCCCATGGCAAATGAGCCGTTACCATGACAATTAAGATCGGGAACACAAAGCGCATGCCGACGATAGCCACCACCATACCGATGGTCAAAAACAGATCTTGCCATAGCTTGGACAGCCGCGACAGGACTTTGGCGTTGATGATGGCGTTGTCAAAACTAAAAGCTACCTCGATAGCGATCAGCACGATGGTGGTAATTGCCGCCCCCGGGCCAAGCATGGTGCCGGCAACTAAAATTGCCGCCAGGGTAAGGAATCCCGAGGTGCCGAAATATCGAATCATGTCATATCATCCTAACATACTCACCGGGGATGGTCAGGGTCTTGAGACAAAAGAACTGTCGCGCGCATAAAAGCGCCACGGGGCATCCTGGCCCTGCCTAATGCCGATACGAGTGGTTTGGGCAATAGCAGTTTGCGGTAGGGGCAGTGTCAGCTCTAGACGCAGCGGCGCCTGCCTTAAGTCATGACCGTTAAGCGAGCGATCAATCCCGAAAGCCTGACAGAATTTAGCCGGGCCATTAGTCAGAGCTGTTCCGTCCAGACCGTGGCGGGCTTGGCTCATTACCTCGATTCCGGCCAACGGCTCGACCGCCCTGATCAGTACCGCCGAGCCCTCGCCAGGGCGGCCGGTAACCACATTGCAGCAATAGTGCATACCATACGTAAAGTAGACATAGAGGTGGCCAGCCGGGCCAAACATGACGCTGGTGCGGGGCGTTTCGCCGCGATAACTATGACTGGCGACGTCGTATTGGTCATAGGCCTCGGTCTCGACAATCCGGCCGACTAGGCGGCGGCCGTCAATTTCGCGCACCAGGCAGGAGCCGAGCAACCGCGGCGCCACTTCAACAGCCGATCCGGACAACGCTTCTGCTAAATCATACGCGGGATTAGTCATAATTCTAGTATAATAGGAATACATGTTAACCAGTTTGTTTCATAGCCGGATGAGAAGCCTGGTATGATCCTGATTATTTTAGAAGTCTTATTTTTAGTACTATTATCGGCCGCCTGCTCTGGTCTCAATGTCGCTGTCATGTCGCTGGACATAGCCGACCTGCGGCGTAAGGCTAAGCTTGGCAACAAACAAGCCCAACGAGTCCTGCCGCTGCGCAAAAACATCCACCTGATGCTCGGCAGCATCTTATTTACCAACGTGGCGGCCGTTTCGGCGACCTCACTGGTACTCGGCGAACGGCTCAATGGCTTACTGGCCGGCTTGATCGGCACCTTTTTGATTGTCGTTTTTGGCGAAGTGTTTCCCCAAGCCCTGTTTAGTAAAAATCCATTGCTGTGGACGAGCCGTCTCGCGCCACTGCTGCGCTTGATGATTAGCATCACCTATATTGCCAGCAAACCGTTGCAACTGCTACTCGACCGGTTGTTTCCACGGCAGCGCAACAAGCTGCAGAGTCGTCATGAGCTCGGCCTGCTGATTACCGAGCACCTCGAGGATAAGACCAGCGAGCTCGACGATGACGAGGTTGAGATCATGCGTGGTGCCCTCAGTCTCAGCGAAAAGCGCGTTCGCGATATCATGACCGATATTCGCCACACCTATTGGTTGACCCCCGACACGGTGCTCGACGATGCCCGGATTGACGAGATCAAAGCCAAAGGCTTTAGCCGCATCCCGATTTTTGACGCCAAGCTGACTAAAACCTACGGCCTACTGCTGATGAAAGACCTGGTCGACATCGACTTTGAAGAAAAAACCTACCGGGTGGAAGCCATCCCCCTACACCCCACCCAGATTGTCGGCAGCATGACCGCTCTCGACACTATGTTTCGTAAATTTATCGGTGCCCACGCCCACCTGATACCAATCGAAAAAGAGGATCAGATCATCGGCATCGTTACTATCGAAGACTTATTGGAAGAAATCATCGGCCACGAAATCGAAGACGAATCCGACCACCAACGCCAACACCCAAATTAAGCCATACTACTGACCAGCCGTCACCGCTAGCTGCGCAGCAGTGGTGCTAGCGCCAGGACTACACGTTCGGCTCGAAGTTGGTGGGCCATCTCTAGCATTCGTTCCTCAGACGTTTCTGGATCATCAAGATTGGCATGTCGCTGGAGTGCCAAATAAGCCGTAAATCCTAAGTATTGGTTAGTCTGCTCGGCAATAACTCGCCGAAAACCATGCTCATTGCTCAATATTTGACGCAGCCTGGCTTTCTCGTCAGCCGTAGACTTACTGCCAAAGTGCTTGACTTGGACTTCCGGTGGCGTGTCTTTAGTCACCCAAAAATTCATAATTACGCCAGCATATTCTGGGCGGGCATAGTACATAAAACCTTTTTTACCCTCAATTGTCTGGACAGTTATTCCCGGGGCTAAGAGACGAGTGGCTGCCAGTACTTCATCGGGCGCTATGATATTTACCCCGAGAGGTGGCTGTTCGGCCGCCGTTTCAGCCGCTTGGCTAAACAGCACGTCATAGTTAGCACCGGCCGGTGGCAAGACCAAACCATAAGCGGCCTGCGCCCCAGCTGAAATACTCAGTGTCATGTCAGACTTTTGCAGTGTCCAATCAAAAAGAAAGGGGTCGCTATCGGGAATCCTGGTACCACTCATATCTTTTAATTATAGCATGCTTAGCTATAAAAGTCAATATGCTAGTGCTTCGGGGAGGCATAATAACGGCCCAGCCAGTGCTCCTTAAATTCCTTAAAGCTGCCGTCCTCGATACTGGCCCGGATGTCGTCGACCAGCTTGATGATAAAGTACTCGTTATGCCAGCTGAGCAGGGTCAGACCCAGGATTTCTTTAGCTTTAAACAAATGATGGAGGTAAGCCCGGCTGTACTTTTGGCAGACCGGACAGGCGCAACCGTCTAGCAAAGGCACGAAATCATCGGAGTACTTGGCACCCTGGATATTGTGCCGGCCCTGATACGTATAAAAGGCGCCGTTGCGCGCTACCCGGGTCGGCGACACGCAGTCAAAGGTATCGATGCCGTTTTCGATGGCCGCAAAGATATCGTTCGGCTCGGAAATCCCCAACAAGTGTTTGGGTTTACCAGGCGGCAACTCCTCACTGCACCAGCGGACGATGTCGGCTAGCCGGGCCTTTTCGATCGCCCCGCCGATGCCGTAGCCGTCAAAGGGCAAGTCGCCGAGGTGCTTGGCGGTCTGCCGACGCAGATCCTCGTACTGGGCACCTTGCAAGACGCCAAATAACGCCTGGTAAGGACGATTGGTATGAGCCTGGCGCAGCCGCGACAATTCAGCCAGGCAGCGGTCGGCCCAGGCATGTGTCCGGGCTAATGATTTGACCTGGTACTCATAGGTATCGACCAGCGAGGTCAATTCATCAAAAGCAAACAGGATATCGGCACCGACAGCATGCTGAATTCTCATCGATAGCTCAGGCGTAAATCGATGCTTGCTACCATCGAGATGCGAGTAAAAAGTCACGCCGTCATCATCGACATGGGCCAGGCGCTCTGATGGGCTGGCCAGCGGCACCTCGCCTTTCATATCGATCACCTTTTTAAAGCCGCTGCCGAGTGACAGTACCTGGAATCCGCCGGAATCGGTAAATGTCGGCCCCGGCCAATGCATAAACCGGCCCAGTCCCCCGGCCTTTTCGATGAGCGCCTGACCAGGCCGCAGATATAAGTGATAAGCGTTAGCCAACACCGCTTGGGCGCCAACCGTGCTGATTTGGTCGACGCTCAGGGCCTTGACGGCTGCCTGGGTACCAACTACGATAAAGGCTGGGGTCTTGATATCACCGTGCGGCGTGCTGATAACGCCTGAGCGAGCTAGGGTGCCTTGCCCAAGCTCCCGGTCGACTACAAACTTGAACTCACGCATCCTTTTCGTGGTGGATGATACGCTCTGGCACGGCAAAGGTGATGTCTTTTTTATCAAAGGCCGTCTTGAGGCGACGACGAAAATCACCGCCCACGTCCCACTGGGCACCTGGCGTGACCTTGCCGCTCACCCGGATCAACACGCCAGCCTGGGTGAAATCCTCAATCCGCAAAAACTGCATCGGCTCGACGACCAGCGCTTTCCATTTTTCCTCTTGCTGCATCCGCTTGCCATTGTCGTTAATGACCTTTTCGACAACGTCAAGGTCGCTGTCATACTGCACCGTCAGATCTATAATCACGTTGGAATAATTAAACGTCCGGTTAGTTATCACCGCCGCGTCGCCATTAGCGATGATATTGAGCGTACCGTCCTGGTCGCGCAGCTTAGTGACCCGCAAGGTGATCTCCTCGACCACGCCGGATACGCCCGGCTGGCCGACACTACCGCCGCTCAACGTAATCACGTCACCGACTCGATACTGGTTTTCGCTTAAGATATAAATACCGGCCAGATAGTTTTTGATGGTGCTCTGAGCACCCAGCCCAAACACCACGCCAAACACCCCAGCACCGGTAATTAAGGCCGCGATATTAACATGCATGATTGCCAGCACCACGCACAGCGCGATGATCACCAACAGCAACGTCAAGGTGGTATTAAAGACCGTGATGATAGTATTTTCCCGTTTGCGCTCGTCAATCTGGCTCTCGTAGCTATCAGACCGCACCACGCGCCGAATCAAACGCTCAATAATCATCCGTCCGACAACGTTGACAAACGCCAGCACCAGCAAGGTCAAGACCACCTGGACGCTGCGGCTGTCGACCAAATCATTGAATACCATTACCATTACAGTACCGGAGAATACCTGGACGAGCAACTGTGACTAAAGTCACTTTGACTTCTTGAGTAGATATGGTAAAGTTTAAACTATCATGAGTCTATCGCCAGAAGGCCTTCCCTCGGAGGAGCCCAACATTTTTGACGACCTGCGGGCTTCGCTGGAAGCCGATCCGGTCGACACCTTAAAGATGTTGGCTTTAGACATACCCGAGGGTCAGCCGATAACGTTTTTAGGTCGTGCGCCTGATGTATTTCCCGATAATACCACGCTCCATGTGGTGACTCGCGACGTTACCCACAATGGCCCTCATGTGGTGACTTCAGTTGTGCATGAAACATTAAATCCTTTACTCCGACGGATCGCGCCTACCCGGGTGCTGGTATTTGATAGCCTGCACGGGGTGGCGATCATTCCTGATTACGAGCAAGCCTTCAAGCCCGGGGACGGGATGGCCGAAGCCAACTTAGTCCCGGACGATGCCCCGCAGATTGGTGAATGGACAGCTTTTTTGCAGCAGGCGATTAGCAACCAAGAAGAGGGCTTCAGGGCAACTACTCCTGAAGCGATGCAACGCGGGGCTGAGCAGCTGCGCACCCTCAATACACTCCTGCCCGAGGGGGGCTTCTCGATAAAGCTCAGCCTGCCTGCCGAGGAGGATAGCCTTGATGAGGAAATCCCTTTATATATAGAAAGCTATGAGGGTTCTCGCGGCCGTGAAGTAGGCGTCCGTTATCCGCGGGCCGGAGCCGATGGTCAGCCTATAGAGCGCCAGATTATATTATTTGATACGGGCGAGGACACTCTTGGCACCATGTTGCGCGCTAATGATCTGTTAATCCACGAAACTCCCGGGCACGACGGCGAACCGGTCTTTTCTGGCGAATATGCTCAACAGCACCGTCCGCTCGACCAATTTGACATTGATCGCCTAGCCGCGGCATTTAACCGCATTGACGAGTACGCCCTGATCAAAATAAAACCTCTGATCGCGGAAACCGGTGAAGGTCACGTCGAGCAGCCTGATGAATACACAATGGAGTTCAGCGAGCTGCTGGCCATGTTTGGGGCCGAGGAAGCAGCGCGCAAGCTGCGCTATGAAGCACTGCCAGAGGGCACCGAGCGCGCCACTCCAGAAGCTTTAGACAGCTTACTGGCAACTGCCGAGTTGTACCTCATTAAGTCTGGAGCCCAGCACCAGGGCCAGCCAGAAGATAGTAGCGGACAGCTGCCGATCACCCGCTATGACCCGACACGACAAAACACGCCGCCCACCGGAATGATGGTACAAGAGCCCAGTCTCAACCTATTTGACCAAACCGGCCCGGCCCGCTTCACGATTACTAAATACAGCGATGAGACCCGAGCTATGCATGTCTATGTCGACTGGCCGCCCCGCGATGGCGCCGATGCCGGGGCCAGCTTGATCATCCGCACCGATGGCGAAGCTGTGCAATCGCTTTACGTGCCGCCGTTTCGGCGCGGCGACCAGATACCACTGTTTTCTTCGGATCTCAACCCGACAATTTATAAAATATGCCATGACCTCAGTCCGGACATTGCTAACACTATCTTATTTCACAATGTCGACCGGCCAGCGGATCAAATTACCGTCACAGCCCTCACCGCCTTTATTGCCAAAAGTACTCCTAGCTAAAGCAATCAGGCCAAGTGGTTTCCAGGAACTGTGAAATAATCGGCTGAACTCCGCCCATCCAGAGGTTAGACTGAAACAATGGGTAAACGACCGTCCGGCCAACACGAATGGATCACTGAGACCGACGAGGACAGTGACGCGGTACGCTATATAGTACCCCTCTCTGACGAAGCCGGCCACCAAAAGCTCGTTGTCGCCCAACGCGTTGCCGACCTACTCGGCAAACAAGGCACTAATTTTGTCGTCACCTTTGGCAACTACCAGCCCGACCCAGAAATAAAGCCCGGCTGGGCCGTCATAATTTATCACGCCGAAGCTCCAAACCCTTGGGAAGAGCTACAGCTCGAGCACATCCGCCAACTGCTCGACGAGCGACCTAGCTAGCGATGCCGACAGCCAGCCTGTCGCACCACATTTACTAATCGGCTCAGGCTTCCTCAAACTTAACCATAGCTTGTACCAACGACTGACCAAAAGTCACCATCGTCCCCGACGGCACCCAGCCATCCCGCATCTCCCCATTAACCGCCGCCTCCAACGCTTGCGGCGAACCCCCCACAACCAATTTATACTCCATAACTTTTTGCATAGTAGCCCCTCCTCTAACTGTACTTCCAGTTTACCACCCAGAGAAATTCTATTTCGAAAGGTTCCTAGGCGATTATTCCCTCAATGCAAGTAAGCGGAGGTGGATTTAGATATATTAAAAAATTAATGCAATTTACTTGTTCCACTTCCAGTCGCCCGTAATGGACACAAAGCTAAACAGCAAAGCGACCACAAGAACAAAATATGCAAAGAATGCAAATTGTAACGCTCTTATTTGATAATTCAAAACTCTTTCGTCTATATTAGGCTTAAGGATACCCATTTCTTTATCAACTACAGCATCTATCTCAAGTTGGGCGACGGCTTTCCTATCGATGACTGCATTGACTACATTATTCCTAGCAGTAGCCCAGCTCTTGTGAAATTTCTTTACAATTTGGTAGTATTGCACCCCCAGCAATAGAGAAATAGTCAACGAAGCCATCCCAGTTAATAATAAACACTTCTCAATGCGCGTTAGAGACTTCAAAAGTTCTGTGTTCCCAAGAACAACGATGTTCGCCGTAATAAGAACGGTAGTTATTAGTATTAATTGGTTTGAGAGACTTCTGTCTGTAGAATTTGCCTCGGCATCTGACCTATTAACACCATCCGTATAAGTGTTCTTTACGCGATTGAGGTATTTGACATCCTCTCTGCTACTAAGGCTAAGGTGCCTAGATAGCGCAGGGTCTAGTGTACTATTAGGTTTCTTCGGCTGTTGGTTCTGTCGTTGTTTCAGATACTTCGGCAGGTGGGGGAAAGTCTGGTCGTTCAGCATGAGAGCTATTTTTATGAATGCTGTCCGAATCTTGCTGGACAGCTTTGATTTTACCTTTGTCATCATTGTTGCTCATTATATATACAATTATACTCGCCAAACAAACTATTACCAGCAACAAGGAAGTGGTCATATTTTAATTTAATAGCTACATTAGGTTCGTAAAGAACCGTTGGTCTTAGTGGCAGGAGTATACTAAAGGCATGGACTATTTAAAATGGTGCGCAGATGATACTTGTGAAAATTACCATCAGGCCTTTACTCAAAAACAGTTTAATGACCTGTGTCCAATTTGCAAAAATTCACTAGAAGATGTCCCACCAATGACAGCTCCGCTGAGCTAGGGTTTCCTAATGGTGACGGCATTGGCTGTCAGTAGCATACCCCTCGCTTGAAAAAGGCATGGTATACTTTTGGGAATTATTGCTGAATTGGCGGAAACACTGATGTCTCACCTGCTAAAGCTAAAGGACTTTTTGAATCGATCATTAGTCGATGACATTGTAATGATCTTGCTGGCAATGCTTAGCGTTACTCTGCTACTGATTGAGACAAATACTGATCTGAGTCAGGGCCAGACTCGGGCAGCGGATATTGTTGACGCGACGATTGCGCTAATATTTCTAGTCGAATGGGGGATTCGATTTAGGCAGGCAGCCAATAAAGGTCAATTTGTTAAAAAGTACTGGTGGGAATTGCTGGCTTCGATACCAATTCCCAATACCTTTGCTCAGGCGCTTCGGGCACTCCGGATCCTCCGGGTTTTACGCATCATACGGCTGGCCAGCCGGCTCAAGCAGATTTCTAATTTTTCGGAGACATTGGCCAAGCATGCCTACGTCATTCAGATATTGGTGGTCTTTTTATCAGTTAGCTTTATCGCTTCGATTGTCTTTGACACATTTGAAAGAGGCATCAATCCGCATGTGCATAGTACCTGGGATAGTTTCTGGTGGGCAATATCCACGGCCACAACCATCGCATATGGTGATATTTATCCTGTCACTACTGCCGGCCGAATTGATTCAATCTTTTTAGCGATATTTGGGCTCGGAACTCTTGGCCTATTGACGGCAACTATCGCCTCTACTTTTATCAAAGAGAAGAATTAATTGCTAGCACCGAATTGGTAATGCTTGCAATCCCGGCGAGGAGCTGCGACTATGGCTGTATTAATTAGCTGGCGGGATTGCCAGGAGGATGAGCTGATGAGCGCGGAGACCGGAATGGCACAAACATTTGACCTGGGGCCGGGCATTGAACATGTCCAGGTTGACTTGCCTCGAGGCGCGTCGCTAGAGATCAAGACGGTGACCGACGGCTTAGAGACAGTGGCCGGCATAGTGGTGCCAAAACTGGTTTTGGAGGGTGAAGAGGAAGAGTTTTCGTGGCAGGTCGCCACTAACCAGTTGCATGTGCGACAAAATGACGGCAACCATTATCTACTGCCTGGGGGTGGTACTATTGGCTCTGATAAACAATTCGTGGCGGGCATATCGCCTGATATACGACCCAAAGCCACGCTTTTGACGCCTGGGCCACAAGCGGGCGGGTACGTTGAACACCTAAGCGTGTATGGTGGTAGTCGGATAACTATCGAAGGGCTAGCAGGTAACTATCTACTCGTGAAGCAAGCCGGCAGTATTGCCCTCAGGGATCTCACTATGCGGTTAATTCATGCCCAAACCCGGGATACTGGCGGTATAACCTTGCAAGCGGTGCGGGCTGATAATGTAACGGCTAGAACCTACCGAGGAGATATCGTCGTGACCGGTGGCGGCACCAGCTTTAGTAATCCTGAGGATGAAGAAGGCGGCTGGAAGCTACACGCCTTTAGCGGTGATATTGTCTACCGTGATCCTCCGTATGGCGTGGTGGACGCCACGTCGATGACCGGCAAACTGCGTATCAACTTGCCGCAACCTGAATAAAAGTTAGGTCAGGCGCTATTTTGGAGTTAGTTTAAAAGGATTCTGGTCTTTGTGGCGGGGGCTAGTTATCAGAAAAAAATATGTCTTCGGGTAAGGGAGCTTTAACATGAGCGGCATAGCGGCCAAAGGTTTGGTCGGTACAAATACTGCCTAGGTTTTGGACGACTAAAACGGCTGGCTGGCGATCGTAGGTATAGACGATCCGCTTGATACTATCGCCTGTCTCAATCTCGGCCAGCGGTATGAATTCTACCGCCCAGGGGTTGAGGGTCTCACCGTCTGCTTGCGGCGGCTGAAGCGCGAATAGTTCACCCCGGCCGCCTCCATCGCACTGTAGCAAGATATTCCTGCCTTGCGCGTCATAATATTCACACAGGTCGGCAATGCTGTCTTCATCTACGATCTCAGCAGTCGTAAGAATCGAGCCTGATTCATGTCCTACGTATACACCCAATGCCATAGCAAAACCCTAACTTTAAACTATTATATTTAGATTATACCATACTATGTCAAATGTGTAAACTTAGCGCTTGCGTTTCTTTTGGTCAAGTTCTTTTTTGCGGAGCCGCAGGTTTTTGGGGGTGACCTCTAGCAGCTCGTCGTTTTCGATAAAGTCCAGGCATTGCTCGAGGCTAAAGATCGTCGGCGGGGTCAGCTGGACGACACCGTCAGAGCTACTGCTGCGCATATTAGTCAGGTGCTTGGCTTTGCAGACATTCATCTCTAAATCTTCCTGACGAGTGTTGAGGCCGATGATTTGGCCGGCATAGACTTTTTCGGCCGGGCCGACAAAGATCGTGCCGCGGGCTTCGGCGGTTTCCAGCGAATACGGGGTGGTGACGCCGGTTTCATAGGCGATTAGCACGCCGTTACGCAGTTGCTGCAGAGCGGCGGTTTGGGACTGAAACCCGACGACTAAACTATTCATGACAATGGTGCCTTTAGTATTGGTCAGTAAGATGTTGCGCATACCGAGTAGCGCTCGGGTGGGCATTTCATAAACCAGCTTGGTGACGCCCTTGGAGGCCGACGCGAACTGCTCTTTGAGAGTGGCCCGACGCTGGCCCAGCTCCATCTGGACGGTGCCGACATGCTCAGCCGGGACTTCGATGATGACTTCCTCAACGGGCTCCATGGTTTGGCCCTTTTCCTCGTGGGTGACGACCTGTGGGCGGCCGACTTCAAACTCGTAGCCCTCGCGGCGCATAGTTTCGATCAGCACGCCGAGGTGCAGCTCACCGCGGCCGGCGACCGTAAAGCCAATGCCATCGTCGGTGACTTTGAGGCCGACATTGGTCTCGGTTTCTTTATGTAAGCGCTCGGCGATTTGGCGCGAGGTGTTGAATTCGCCCTCTTGGCCCTTGAAGGGGCTGGTATTAGGACCGAGGTAGATGCGCAGCGTCGGAGCCTCGACTTCAATCGTTGGCAAGGCTTCCGGCTCGTTGGCATCGGCGATGGTTTCACCGATCTGGGCATCCGAGATACCTGTCAACTGGACGATGTCGCCGGCGATGCCCTCGTCGACTTCAAACTTGCTGACACCGTGACTCATAAACACTAGGTCGACTTTGGCTTTGGCAAAGGTGCCGTCTTTTTTGCAAAGCGTGATTTGGTCGCCGGCTTTGATACGGCCGCGGGTAATGCGACCGATGGAGTATTTACCCTTAAAGTTGTCGTGTGCCAGGGCAGTGACCAGCATCTGGAATGGCTTGTCGAGCTCGACTTTGGGCGCTGGCACATGCTCGGTGATAGCCTGAAAAACTGTCTCCAGGTCGCCGTCCGCTTCAGGACTAGTTGGAATCTCAGCCCAGGCTTTGCCCGCCCGCCCGATAGCGTAGTAGACCGGGTAATGCAGTTGGTCTTCGTGGACAGCCAGCTCGAGGAATAGGTCAGCCAGCTCGTCTTCGACCGCTTTGATGCGCGAGCCATCTTTGTCGATTTTGTTGATAATCACGATCGGCTTGAGCTCGCTGGCCAGGGCCTTGCCGAGCACGAATTTGGTCTGCGGCATCGGGCCCTCTTGGGCGTCAACGATCAACAGGCAGCCGTCGGCCAGATTTAAAGTTCTTTCGACTTCCCCTGAGAAATCGGCATGGCCCGGGGTATCGATGATATTAATCCGGTAATCATTGTGCTGCACGGCCGTAACCTTGGCAGTGATGGTGATACCACGCTCTTTTTCTTGGTCGCCGCTGTCCATGATCAAATCCTGGCTCATCTCGGCCTGGTTGTCACGAAACGTCTGGGACTGCTTTAAAAGTCCATCGACTAGCGTTGTTTTACCATGGTCGACATGCGCGATAATCGCGATATTTCTAATCTTGGTCGGATCCTGGGTTGTTTTCATCCAATAAAAAAGGCGCCCTACTAAAAGCGCCCGGCTTTCTATCTGTAATTATAGCATAAACTACGTCAGGCTACCAGTTGGCGAGGACTCCGTCACAGCCCGCATCAACAGCTGCCCGTGGGCTTCCAGGATAGCTTCGCGTAGCGAAGTGTGAACCGCAAAGATTCCGCCATTGTTTGGATCTAGGCCCTCTGGCGGCGGCGCGGCTGACCAATCAATCGGTTCGTCGGCTGTCTGGTTTGGTCGCACCAGTCGTAAAACGGGCCGTAGCGAAGTTAAACAGGCAAAGGAAGCATCGACTAATTTTGGATCAACAGCCTGCTGACTGCCACTTTCGGCTAAAGAACCGTATACCAGGCGCATGTCAAAGTCAGCCGCTCGTAAGGCTTGATCGGCGGCATAACTTTGCTCAGTAATGGAGATTTGCTCAATGATCATAGCGCTTATTATACACTATACTGTCAAGAATTACAAACTTATCTTGAGCCAGCCGTATAGGGCAGCATAGACTTCGTCTTCTCGGTGCTTCAGGGCCGTTCAATGGTCATGTTTAGCTTAGTGGGTGATGAACGTCAGGGCGTGACCGACCCGGCCGGCACGGCCGGCACGGCCGATGCGGTGGACGTAATCCTGATACGAGCCAGGCTGCGAGAAGTTGATGACGTGGCTGATATCAGCGACGTCAATACCGCGGGCGGCAACATCAGTGGCAACTAAGATGTTAGTCTTGCTGGCTTTAAAACTCTCCAGCGCCCGTTGGCGTTGGCCTTGGGTTTTGCCGCCGTGAATGGCGTCGGCTTTAAAACCGCGGCTCACCAGCTCATTACTGAGACGCTCGACGCTGCGCTGGGTCTCGTCAAAGACAATGACCTTGCTGACTTCGTCCTTAAGCAGGATGTCGTGCAGTTTGTCGAGTTTGTCATGGGGGCCAGCGTAGCGCACGACATCCTGGTGGACATGGTCGCTGCTCTCACCGCTTTTGACGGAGACCGTTTCCGGGTTATGCGAAAAGTTATTGATCAGCGTGCGGACACGGCTGTCCATGGTGGCGGAAAAGAAAAATGACTGGCGCTCCGGGGCTAGTTCTTTGAGGATGCTGCTGACATCCGGTAAAAAGCCCATGTCGAGCATCCGGTCGACCTCGTCCAGGACGACGATGTTAAAATTTTGGAGTTGCAGCGTGCCCCGCTCCATATGGTCTTTGATGCGGCCGGGGGTACCGATGACGATTCGGGGCTTAGCGCGCAGGTCACGCAGTTGCGGGCCCATGGCGGTGCCGCCGATCAGTACGGCGCCGGTAAAGCCGCCACCCTTGCCGATACTGCGAAATTCTTCTTCAATCTGCTGGGCCAGCTCACGTGTAGGAGCCACGATCAGCGCCCGGGCATTCTGGCGTTTGATTAAGGCGTCGATGACCGGGACGGCAAAGGCCGCTGTCTTACCGGTGCCGGTATTAGCAATACCGATAATATCATGACCCTCGAGCCCCAGCGGGATAGTCTGATCCTGGATAGGTGACGGTGTCACGAAGCCTTTGGCCTCGAGGTTACGATGGATAATCGGATCGACCACAAAGTCGGCGAAATTATGCGTCGGTTTGTAGTCGACGGCTTGGGTCGGTTTCGCTACCGCTACGTATTTAGCCGGATCAATGTACTCGCCACGGCGTTTATTGCCGCCGCCACTACGTCCGCCACGTCGATTGCCCTGTTTTGCTGAATTGTAAACTGAATATTTGTATGCAGCCATTAAAAAATGAACCCTATTTTCTGTTAGCGCTTGCGGCGCAAAACTTAGATTGTTACTCGATTGCCTTTTGATGAATTCGAGTAATCTATCTAGTGCCAGACCCGGGTTCATGTAAAACAATTACCTTTACATTAGCACGATATCTTAGCCGTGTCAATCGTCAGCCCGCTATAAGCTAGCCGTTTTTGATGAGCGACAGGTTATAGCCGACAAAAGTCTCGATCATTTCTCCCCGTGTCAGCGGCATTGGCCGATCAGAGTACGTGCCAAAGTGTTGCTCCGGAACTCCAGTCGAGATAACCAGCTCTCCCTCGAAAACGCCAATAGGTACTGGTTGCCAGTCTGGCATGACACCAAGCAGTTTGGCGGCGCTCTCGGGCGCAACTTCGGTGTATTCTACCATTCCCGCGGCGTTTCCCAGGAAGCGCACGCAACGCGCGCTAGATAATTCGCGCACCGTGTCAGGTCGAGAATCCACCATTGGAGCAGCGTCGTTTTGGAAATGGTCTTCGAAACTTTTCTTCTTCATAGTATACATAGTACCATACTCTGTTAATTTGGTCAAAGATATTGACAAACTATAGTTTTTTGTGTATTATATCACAATGGACATCGGGAATTCAGATGGTACAATATCCTTGGAAGGTCAAGGACAAAACAGACAAATGCATCTGATTGAAGAAGGTAACAATTTGCGCGACCCGCTTGAAGCGGAGGCACACATTACACCCGAAGGCTATGATGTCTCCACAATCGAGGGTGCCGAAACCTATCTTACCGAGATGCACGGGATTATACTGCCTGAGGCAGGCGGCCCGACTGACGCCGGCACCGGTTATCACTTAGCCCTGGCCTTACAACGCGAAAACCGCGCCGCTATTTATGAGGGTGCTGAACGTCGCCAAAACGTGGCCGAGCACAGCGCCAAATTGGCTATCACCACCGTCTGGAAAGCCAGTAAAGAGCGGCCCGACCTGAATTCCGGAACCGTGTCAATTATGGCGACCTTCCATGACATGATTGAAGCCTATGGCAAAGACACGATTATCACCGACGAGGAAGCTTTAGTCTCCAAACCTTGGCGCGAAAAAGCCGCTATGACGCTGCTGCGCCGGGACTTACACGACAGCCCGCTGCTGGACGTCCTCGAGGAATACGAAGCCTGCGAGAGCCCGGAAGCCCGATTTGTAAAAGCCATGGACAAGGTCGAGGCCTACCAGTTCGCTCTCAATAGCAAAGCTACGCTCCATCGGTTGCGCAAAGAAGATTTCGCCGACATTGTCGAGGTGGCTCTGCCAAAGGCCGCTATCGACCATACGGCTTTTGGCCTGATGAAAGAAGTCCTCAAACAGCTCGGCCGCAAATGGGAAGCCTGGGGCTGTAAGCCATTTGAGGGCGACCCGGATGAGATCGTGGAATCCCTGGCGGCTGAAATCGAAGTCGCCCCGGCACCCCAGACGATTGAGTCAATCCACGAGGAGCTCGACATAGACAAGATTGATACACCGCTGGGCCCGGAGGGCATCGGCCAGCAACCAGAGCTTGATCCCCAGCGGGCCCGACAGGTAGGGGTCGTCTTATTATCGGAGTATCGCGCCCAGCGAGATCGACCACCTTTACCACCGACACCGGCCGCTGCCGGGCTCGCCGCATTTTAAACTAACCGCTACAATGAGGGAGTGGATACTAGACCTCTCGCGGAGCGGCTGCGGCCGGAAGTTTTGGACGATATTGTCGGCCAGGCGCATTTAGTGAGCGCCGGCAAAATTATCCATGAGATCATCGAGCAGCAACAGCCGACCAGTTTGATTTTGTGGGGGCCGCCAGGCAGCGGCAAAACCACCTTGGCCCGGATCATCGCCCGCGGCACCGGGGCGGAATTCGTCGAGCTCAGTGCCGTGACGGCCGGCAAAGCTGACGTAGTAAAAGTCATCGAGCTGGCCAACCAAAATCAGCGCCTGGGCATGCAGACTATTTTGTTTGTCGATGAAATTCACCGCTTTAACAAGGCCCAGCAAGACGCTTTTTTGCCGCATGTCGAGAACGGCACCATTGTGCTGATCGGGGCCACCACTGAGAATCCCAGTTTTGAAGTCATTAATCCGCTCTTGTCCCGGTCTCGTGTCTTAGTACTAGAGCCGCTGACTAAAGACGAAATCGTCAGTATCATCCAAAAAGCTGCCACAGCCGAAAAATTATCAGCCAAGAAACTACCGACAGCCGCGATCGATCTGTTAGCCGAGCTAAGCGGCGGCGATGCCCGGGTAGCGCTCGGTAACCTTGAATTAGCTTTGCAGCTAGCCGGCTCTAAACCCATTACTCCGGTAGTTGTCGAGACGGCTGCCCAGACGCGCTTGCCGGGGTACGATAAAAAGGGAGAATATCACTACAACGTCATCAGCGCTTTTATTAAATCGATGCGGGGTAGCGACGCCACGGCCGCCTTATATTATTTGGCCCGCATGCTCCAAGCCGGCGAAGATCCCAAATTTATCGCCCGACGGATGGTAATCTTTGCCAGTGAGGATATCGGCATGGCCGCCCCGGCGGCAGTCAACCTCGCCATATCAACATTCTTGGCTGTCGAGCGCATCGGCTTGCCGGAGGCCGATTACAACCTGTTTCACTGCGCGACGGTGATGGCTAGGGCACCAAAATCGCGCGAAATCGCTGATGCCATGTCGGCCGCCAAGATTACCGCCCGCGACTATCCAGATCTACCAGTTCCCTTACAGCTACGTAACGCTCCGACCAAGCTTATGAAAGATCTCGGCTATGGCAAAGGCACCAAATGGGAGGCTAATTTTAAGCACCCCGACGGTTTTTTACCTGACGACCTCCAAGATCTCAACTTTTTTAACAGCTAGAGGATGGCGTTTAGGTCGTCGTCGAGCTTGTTAGGGTTGACGTCACCGTCAATCGCGGTAGCGTCGAGGGCTTTAGAGGCTTTTTGGACGTCGGCGGTTGACTTGATCGTCTTAGGCTCAGTGCTGGTCGATACCGGCGCGTTGCCAGCGAGGTGCGTGTCGTTTTGGCTGATGCGATAGCCGACCAGGCCGACAGCCAATATGACGCCGATCGCCAGAAAAGCTACCAGATGAGTGTTGCCGTGTTGGTTAGTGTGTAGACGCATTAGTTGGTACTCCCCTCGGTGCTGGTTTTAGTAGTTTGCAGAGCCTTGAGAACAGCTTTGACGGCTGTCTTGTAAGCTTTGAGGTTATCACGGGTTTGCTGGGCGGCGGCCTTAAAGGTCGCGACGTCGCTGGCCACGCTGGTGCTGTTGCAGTCAATGGTGGGAGTGATCGTTTGTAAATTAGCGATCGAAGCGGCCGCATTAGCCTTAGCGGTGTCAGCAGTAGCTACTAAATCGGCAAAGCCGGTTGGCGTGGCTCCGCTCGACTGTTGAAAGGCCAGGGCTTTAGCGTAAATACCGTCGATCTTGGTCTGAATTTTTTGGCTGTTAGTAACCAGATGGCTAAATTTGTTAGACAGGCCCTGCTTGTGGGCTTCGCAGACTTTTTGGCGCTGCTCCGTAGTTTTGGGTTTGCCCTCTTGCTTTTTCATATCAGCCACAATGCTATTACCGCGGTGATGAAGCTCGGTTTCGGAGCTGACTTCACCGGCTTCATGGACACCGGGCTGATCAATGACCTCAGGCTCAACCTTAGAGCTGGAGGTTCCGCTATCCGAAGAGCCGCTATTGAGACCACGCGCAAAGGCTGGCGCTGAGCCTACTACCACTACGGCGACTAGGAGTGCCAAGCTGAAGCTTACTTTATTTAATTTGTGCATAAACGTGCTTCCTTGTACTTAATTATTAACTTTACTCGCTCGTTGTTTTATTGTAATCTGGTCTACCTCTTAAGCGCAAGCGTTTTTCCACAATTGGTTTATACTAGACGCTATGACCGCCCAGGCTGCCATCGACTGCCAAAAACTCAGTAAGCGTTACGGGCAAACCAGCGACTTTGCCTTGCGTGACTTGACCCTGCAAGTCCAAGCCGGCGAGATTTACGGCTTTTTGGGGCCTAACGGTGCCGGCAAAAGTACCACGATTCGCACCCTGCTGAATTTTATCCAGCCCAGTGGCGGCCAGGCCACTATCCTTGGCCTTGATATCGTCCGCGACAGCGTCGCCATTAAGCGCCAGCTGGGATACCTGTCGGGCGAGGTAGCACTGTATGACCGAATGACTGGCCGGCAGTTCCTGGATTATATGTGCGCCCTGCAACCCCTCAAACACCAGGCTTACCGGGACGAACTGGTCAAAACTTTTCAAGCTGATCTAGGCAAGCCGCTGCGTAGTCTGTCTAAGGGCAATCGGCAAAAACTCGGTGTCATCCAAGCCTTGATGCACGAGCCGGCGGTGCTAATCCTCGATGAGCCGACCAGTGGTCTGGATCCGTTAATGCAGGCCGCGTTTTACCAGGTTATCGAGACCGCTAAGCGTCGGGGGGCCGCTATCTTTTTTAGCAGCCACGACCTGGCCGAAGTTTACAAACTCTGTGACCGCATTGGCTTTATCCGCGGCGGCCAACTGGTCACCGAGCAAACGATTGCCGACCTACAAGGCCTAGCCGCCCATCGATTTGACATCACTTTTTACGATCACATCCCCCTGGCAGAATTTCATAAGTTGCCCGATGTCGACGTTCAAAAACTCAACGAGCACACTGTCAGTGTCCGCTTGCAAGGTAACTTGCAGCCGTTGTTTGCCTTACTCGCCAAGCACCAGGTCACTGCCCTGGACAAGCACGACGTTAACCTCGAGGAAGAATTCTTGCAACTCTACGAAAAGGCGTCAACGACATGAAGTCCATTATCCGCTGGAGCCTTTGGGATCGCCGCCTAGCAGTTGTCGGCTGGTCAGCCGGAATCAGCGCCTATATCGCGCTTAATATCTTGGTCTATAGCAGCATCAGCGGCCAGGCACAGGCCCTCAACAAAGCTCTCGATAGCCTGCCCGCTGGCGCCAAAGCCCTGTTTGGGGGTAGCGGCGATTTCCTCTCACCGATCGGTTATCTAAATTCCAAGCTATACTACTTGATCCTGCCGTTACTGTTTATCATGTTGGCCGTCAGCCTGGTGCGCCACCTGCTGGTGCGCGAAGAAGACAGCGGCACCCTTGAGCTGTTGTTGGCGCGGCCAATCTCCCGAAGTCGCCTGCTGCTGGCCAAACTGTTAGCCAGCCTGGCAATCATGCTCGGGGTTGGTCTGGTGACGCTGCTGGTAACTATTATCTGCGCCAAGAGCATCAACTATGACGTCAGCTCATTCCGGCTGATGCAAGCCAGCGGCATGACCCTGCTGCTCAGCTTGCTATTTGGCTCGATAGCCTGGGCCCTGGCGGCCCTCGGTCGTTTTGGCAAGTTAGCTAGCAGTGCCGGTGCCGGGGTCATCGCCCTGGCCAGTTACCTGTTTAGCTCATTAGAGGGTTTCGCCAGCTGGCTGGAATGGCCGGCCAAGCTCCTGCCCTACCACTACTACGAACCCACCGCCATCTTAAACGGCACCTACAACTGGTGGAATGCCCTCGGTATGGGCGTCACTACCGTGGTAATTCTGTCGGCAGCCTTTGTCGGTTTTCGCCGCCGTGACCTCGGCTAAAAGCTGCCGATTTGCTCCCACGGCAGATCGGCTTTGCCAAAGTGACCATAGGCGCTGGTGGCCGAGTAGATCGGCCGGCGCAAATCTAGTGTGTCGCAGATGCCTTTGACCGAGCAGTCGACGAGTTTTTGCTTAAAGGCATGTAGTTCTTCTTCGCTGACCGTAGCCGTGCCAAAGCAATCAATAGTCTGCATCAAAGGATGCGGCTGGCCAATCACATATGCCAAGCCAACCTCACACTTGGTGGCCAGGCCGGCTGCCACGATGTTTTTAGCGATGTAACGCGCGGCATAAGCACCTGAGCGGTCAACCTTAGAGGGATCTTTGCCGCTAAAAGCGCCGCCGCCGACACGGGCATAGCCGCCGTACGTATCAACTACGATTTTACGGCCAGTCAGTCCGGCATCTGATTCTGGGCCGGGGATATGCCACAGGCCAGTGCCGTTGATGGTGATATTGTCATCCTCGGGCAGGTCAAATTCGTAATGTTTTAGGACAGGCGTGACGATTTTTTCGATAGCTTGGCTACGCACCGCTTCGGCGTCGGTCGCTTCATTATGGGCGACCGCCAAGACTAGTTTTTCGATACCAACCGGCTTACCATCCTCGTAACGGACGGTCACCTGAGCCTTGCCGTCAGGTCGGAGCCATTTGAGGGCGCCTGACTCCCGGGCTTCGTCGATACGGCGAGCCAGGGCGTGGGCGATAGCAATCGGCAACGGCATCAACTCCGGCGTTTCATCACAGGCAAAACCAAACATCATGCCCTGGTCACCGGCGCCATCCTGATCAACGCCCATGGCGATTTCCGGTGATTGGCGATGGACGTCATTGCTAAATTCCGAATCAGGGCCAAAAAACCAAGCCGGCTCGGTGTAGCCCAACTCGCGAACTTTTTTGCGGGCGATTTGTTCAAAATTTAAATCGGCAGTCGTCTTAATCTCTCCGAACAAAGCAATTTTATTGGCCCCAGCCACGGTTTCGATACCGGTGCGACTGTGCGGATCTTGAGCCAGCGCGGCGTCAACGATGGCATCACTAATGGCGTCACAAATTTTGTCCGGATGGCCGGCACACACCGACTCACTGGTGAAATATTGGATAATCTGGCTGATGTTGGGCATGCAATCCTTTCTTGGCTAGGTGTGGCAAGGAAGGATATGACGAAGGGTCAATATCTTCCCCGCCGGCCATAGCGGGCTAGATGGAGCACCTTACTGCAAAGAGTAGGTTGCCGGCGGTTCAACGAGCTAGATCTCTCCCCGCGCTCTCTATATTTAAATTGTTAATGTAACCCATTGTAGCACACTGGCCAAACCGGTCGAATTTCGGTATAATCACCTCTTGTAGCTCTCGTAAAAACGAGCATGCAATGGGGATTGGCCAAGTGGTAAGGCAGCGGATTCTGGTTCCGCGATC
>CAYMUN010000002.1:0-79553 GCA_964393835.1 uncultured Candidatus Saccharibacteria bacterium
TATAATCACCTCTGTTGCGGGTGTCGTATAATGGCTATTATCCCAGTTTTCCAAACTGGTGACGGGAGTTCGATCCTCCCCACCCGCACCAAAGTTTTCGAGATGGTTTGCCCCGGTAGCTCAGCTGGATAGAGCAGAGGACTTCTAAGCCTAAGGTCGCAGGTTCGAATCCTGCCCGGGGCACCACATTTTGTTTGATATAAACCTCGATGTTCTATGGGTGCGATTGCTTCTGCGCATTAGGATAGAATCTGGGATGAAGAGCTAGCGAAACTTATGTACCAAAAGCTCTACGATGAACTAAACAGTATAGGGCTCACCGAATTTAACTACAGATACAATAACGGTGAGAAAGTGGCCCAGTTCTGGCAGATCAGTCCGACTTATACCGCACAAAAAGTTGTATAATCCCCCTGTTTCAGCTATAATCACCCCTGTTCTTGGATTTGTATTATATGGCGGGCGTAGCTCAGTTGGTTAGAGCGTCTGGTTGTGGTCCAGAAGGCCGTGGGTTCAAGTCCCATCGCTCGCCCCATATTTGCTTCTACTCTGGTCCGATTGGCTGATGTCAGATATACTGTATGTATGCGGCAGCCAAAAGTATTATCTTGTTTCTCGGGAGCTTTTGGGCTCGATTTGGGTTTAGAGCGAGCTGGTTTTGAGGTTATTTGGGCTAATGAAATCGAGGAAGATTTCGTCAATACCATCCGGCTGAATCGGCCTGCCACCACCATTGTACAAGCCGACATGAAAACCCTTGATCCCGCTGTGGTTATGAAACGGCTACGACTACGGCCTGGCCAGCTGGATGTAATGGCTGGCGGCCCCCCCTGTCAATCATTTAGTACGGCCGGGCGGCGGCTGTCTATCAATGACGCTCGCGGCAACTTGATGCTGCAGTACATCCACTGGGTGAACGTGTTTCGACCGCAGTATTTTATTTTGGAAAACGTACGCGGGCTGTTGTCGGCACCGATCAAACACGTTCCCCATGTGCAGCGTGGTAAAAAATGGCAGCCAGCACCTGACGAAACTTCGGGATCGGCCCTGCGCTTAGTGCTGGCTGAGATTGCCAAGATCGGCTATACGGTCAATTACCAACTCATTAACGCCGCTAATTACGGCGTGCCCCAGACGAGGGAACGTGTCGTATTGCTTGGCTCGCGGGACGGCACTGTGCTGGAGTTCCCTGAGCCGACTCACGCCAAAGTACCGACTGGTGGCCTGCTACCTTGGGCAACGCTAGGCGATGCCCTGATGGATCTGCACGAACCGGAGCCCGAACACGCCACCTACTCCGCCGCCCGTTTGCAGTTTCTCAAACAAGTCCCGAGCGGTGGTAATTGGCGGTCATTACCGACGGCTTTGCAGGCCGAAGCCATGGGTGGCGCCTTTACATCCGGTGGAGGCAAAGTAGGCTTTTACCGGCGACTTAGCTGGTCTAAACCCTCGCCGACGGTTACTACGGCACCCCACCAAAAAGCGACCGATATGTGTCACCCTGAAGCCGATCGTCCATTGTCAGTCCGGGAGTATGCCCGTATCCAGCAGTTTCCTGATGATTGGCAATTCTACGGCAGTACCAGCCAAAAATACAAGCAGATCGGCAATGCCGTGCCGGTAGGCTTAGGCTACAGTATCGGTACAACTATTTACCAGGCGCTGGCAGGCCCTGACGTTATGCCGGCTGCCACAACTGTCTTACAAACATCAAGTTTGCTCGCCGCCTGATTTGGCTTACAATAACGCCATGCCGACTATCGACCAAGCCAGCCTCAAGACCTTCGTTAACGAAAACATCGATATCTTTCATGCCTCACGGCTCAATAAGCTTCAGACCACCAAGCTCACCACGCTCCTTAAAAATAAGAATCCATACCTGTTTCGTGCCAAAAATATTACGACCGCCGACGCCCTAGTCAAAGATTTATTAGAAGCCGTGCTGTATGCCTCTGAGGAAAAATTCATGGGTGATTTTTTGGAACGCTTGGCGATCTTTACGGTGCAGCAACTTTGGAATGGTCAGAAATCACCGGCCACCGGCATTGACCTGGAATTTACTAAAGACGACGTGCGCTACCTGGTATCAGTAAAATCCGGCCCGCATTGGAGTAACAGCAGCAGCATGGCCCAGCAACGAGCGAATTTCCACACTGCCACCGCCGTCATCAAACAGCAAAGCCCGCGCGAGCACGTCGAACCGGTCATTGGTATCTGCTATAGCAAAAGCCGCACCAGCTTTAACCATGGGATTATGACCGTCTACGGACAATTATTTTGGGAGCTTTTGACCGACGATCCAGATTTTTATACGACGATAGTCGAACCAATCGGCTATCGGGCACTGGAGCACAATCAAGCCTTTTACGCCGAAAAAGAGCGTATTCTGGCTCTGTTTGCAGCTGATTTTACGGAACAATACTGCGACGATGGCGCTATCAACTGGCAACGGTTAGTCAGCTTTAACAGCGGCAATCATCGTTAGCCGCTCAGGCTTTAACTTGGATGACGACTTTGCCGCGAGGATGATTGGTCTTTAGGTATTCTAGGGCCGCTGCTGCCTCATCGAGCGAAAATACTTTGTCGACATTGGCTTTTAATTTGCCGGCATCGACCAGCTCGGCAATTTTGACTAACCGCTCAGGCGTAGCTTTGCTGGATTGTTGAGTGTAGCGAATATCTCCCGCCTTGACGAGCGCCTCATCTGCTTTGGCCACCATTGATACCAGCGCACCGCCAGGTTTTAAGACAGCGTACGACTTGGTGTTGGTCTCACCCCCCACGGTGTCAAAAACAGCATCATAATCTTTGAGCAATGCCGAGAAATCTTGGCTCTTGTAATCAATAACTTCGTCAGCGCCAAGCCCTTTGACAAACTCAGCATCATCGGCGGTCACCGTGGTAGCTACATAAGCCCCGATATTTTTAGCGATCTGGATAGCTAACGAGCCAATGCCGCCGGCCCCGCCGTGAATCAAGATCTTTTGGTCAGCTTGCAAACTCATATGATCAACGAGAGCTTGGTAAGCGCTGATGGCAGCGAGAGGCAACGCGGCGGCAGCCGTAAAATCAACGCTACTTGGTTTAGCCACCAACTGGCTGGCAGTGACTGGCGTGAATTCGGCAAAAGAGCCCTGGCCGCTGACCGCGTTAGCCATACCATAGACAGCTTGCCCAATCTCAAAGCCGGAAACATCCTCGCCAATTTCGACAACCGTGCCAGCAACATCACCGCCAAGTGTGGCGGGCAACTTTAGCGGGATGAATTCCTGATACATGCCATCACGAACTTTCCAGTCAAAGGGGTTAAGGCCAGCTGCCCGCACTTCTACCAAAACTTGTCCTTTGCCAGCTAGCGGCTTATCGGCTTGAGTGGTAACTTGTACGGCATCCTCGCCGCCATACTTGGTAATTTGTGCTGCTTTCATGCTCATCCTCCTTTTATATTGCAATACTATACTTAGTATAGCATAAGACTATCGCCTAAAGTTGCTATACTACTATGAACGAACTTCTAACGGGAGAGGGTGATGAAACAAGTGCTGAAATTTTTGCTGCGCTACAAACTGTTTAGCGGCGCGCTGGCAGCAGTTATCGTCGGACTAACTCTAGAAGCAACTGGCCAACGGACTATCGCCCACTGGTTGCTGGGTACTGTCTCGATTATCGAGCTGCTGCCGCTACTGTGGGTCATGACCCAAGATTTACGCTCCGGTAAATACGGCATCGATATCCTGGCCGCTACGGCAATTATTACTTCGGTAATTCTCGGTCAGTACTGGGCCGCCATCGTCATAGTGCTGATGCTTACCGGCGGCGAAGCCCTAGAAAACTTTGCCGAGCATCGAGCCCGGCGAGAGCTTGACGCCCTGCTCAAGCACGCTCCGCAAAAAGCCCATGTTATTCGCAAGGGTAAAACTCTCGAAGTTCGGGTTAGCGAGCTCCATGCCGGCGATAAAATCCTGGTCAAGCCGGGCGAACTGGTGCCGGTTGACGCCGTAATCATCGACGGTGCCGCCAGTTTTGACGAATCATCACTGACCGGTGAGAGCTTACCCCAAGCCAAGCAGGCCGGTGACCGGCTATTGAGTGGCTCGATTAATCTGGATGCCGCGGTGACAGCTAAAGCCACGGCCACCGCCGAAGACAGCCAGTACCAGCAGATCGTCCGCCTCGTAAAGAGCGCGGCGGCCAGCCAGGCCCCGTTTGTACGCCTGGCTGATCGTTACAGCCTGCCGTTTACCTTTATGGCCTTTACCCTCGCTACCGGGGTCTGGCTGCTGAGTGGCGAGCCAATTCGCTTCTTGGAAGTCATCGTGGTGGCTACGCCCTGCCCACTGCTACTGGCGGCGCCCATCGCCCTCATCAGCGGCATGGCCCGGGCCAGTCGTTACGGTATCATCGTTAAAAGCGGCTCAGCCCTAGAGCGCCTGGCCGAAGCCCGGGCTATGGCCTTTGACAAGACCGGCACCCTGACGAGCGGTCAGCTACAAGTTGATACCGTTAAGGCGTTCGGTACTCACCGTTCGGATGAGATTCTGGCCCTAGCCGCTAGCTTGGAGCAAAACTCCAATCATGTGCTAGCCGGTGCTATCGTGACTGCCGCTAAAGCCCAAAGCCTGAAATTTACCAAGGCTAAGCATGTCCGTGAAATTCCCGGCCGCGGTCTAGAAGCTGTAGTCAAAGGCCAGTCGGTATTAGTCGGTCGCTTCAGTTTGCTGAGCGAACATGATATCGAATTACCGGCGAAATTTAAACAAGCTAGTATCCAGCAGACCGCGGTCTTTGTGGCAATCAACGGTCAGCTAGCTGGTGTCATCACTCTCAGAGACGAGCTACGCCCAGAAACTAAAGCAACCCTAGAACGCCTCCGCTCATTAGGTATCAAACGATTTATGCTCGTTACGGGTGATAATCGGGCCGCCGCCGAATCAATCGCCAAGCAGCTCAGCATCACCCAGGTGTACGCCGAGGCACTGCCGGCAAATAAACTACACGTCCTAGACGAAACCCCTGACCGCCCACTGGTTTTTATCGGTGATGGAGTGAATGATGCCCCGATTTTAGCAGCGGCTGATGTCGGAGTCGCTCTCGGGGCCCGCGGCTCAACAGCCGCCAGTGAATCAGCCGATATTGTTATCATGCCGGATGATCTCAGTCGCTTGGCAACCAGCGTCGCGATTGCCAAGCGCACCTTTCGTATCGCCCGCCAGAGCATCATGGTGGGTATCAGTCTCAGCGTTTTACTGATGCTCGTCTTCGCGACCGGTAAGTTCCCGCCCCTAGCCGGTGCTATCATCCAAGAAGTTGTCGACGTAGTCGTTATCGCCAATGCTTTGCGCGCCCACATCGGCCCGCTTAGGACATAGACAACAGCCAGGCAATCAATAGCGGCACCAGTACGTTATCTAATCCCCGGATCCCTAGATTTTCAATAATCATCGCCCCGGCGGCCGCGCAAAGCATAAAAACCGGGTCAAGCGCCACGCCAGACAATTCCATATAGGCAACCAGTACTCCCAAAGACACCACCAAAAAAGTCAGGCTACCGATCCAGCTCTTGCGATGTCCAAATATCAAGTAGGATTGCTTACCATAACGAGTGCCGATTATAGCGGCCAGACCGTCAGCCAAACTCATTTGCAGCAAGGCGGCCATGTATATCCAATGATCCTGTGTGACCAGGCTAGTTAGGCCTACCGCTAGTCCAAAATACAATTCGCCCCACGTTGGCCGCTGGACGCTGTGAATCGCGCTAAAAATATCCAAATATTAGAAATCCCGACACCGATCACAAAGCTAAGGCTTAGCCACCTGATCTGGTTCCAGCTTAAAAAAAACGGCCAAAAGGCCACGAAACTGCCAACCGTAACATGCACGATTTTCCGGCTCCATTCACTGTGTGAGCCCTGTTGGCGCCACCACAGTTCATTACCAGCTAATAGCACGGCCACGATCAATACGGTAAGAATTAGCGCCATGTCCATTATTGTACGCTACCAATCACATAGTGAAATTTATAACTGCCATGGTGGTTCAGTATCTTTAGACTAAACGGGTAGTAACGTAACGAAAGGATGGAGATTATGGGTTACCTAGAAGACGCTGAAAAACGAATTGACGAAGAGCGCGAGCGCATGCAACAAAAAAAATTAGAAGACGCCACTAAAAAGGCTCAGGAGCAAGCCGAAAAAGCTGCCAAAAAAGATAACGATAATTCCCTCCTCTAGCAAACTCCTGGTCGGGGTGGCGGGATTTGAACCCACGACCTCCGCGTCCCGAACGCGGCGCGCTACCAAACTGCGCTACACCCCGAAAGCTATAATCATAAAATGGTCGACTAACTGACCCGTTAAACGAACCTATTTTGCAGACCTTACATAGTCTACTGCTTAACTTTGGTGGTATCAAGGACAGGTTGGAACAGCTACACCTTGCAATCAGTGATGGTGGATTTTCAGAGCGAGCGTCAAAAATGCAGTTCTTGCTATAATCATGGTAATGAAAGAAGTGAAATCACCATCTCAAAAGCGTCCAGTCAAGTTGCCACCGCAACATTCAGCCAGTGACACTTCTAATTGGGAGGATCGTAACGTTTCAGCACCAACACTAGATAAAATAACAAAGAAACGTGTTGTCCGCGATGTTGAATTTATAAGAAACGAGGATCGGTCAGAAGACATTATTGCGATGCCAGAACAGAGGTCAAAAGAACAAAACCGTACTAAAAAGACTTCCAAGTAGACTATACGAGAAATTTGTTGAACCTAGTAGTAACAACGAACTGTCTAGTGCCTAGGCTGCATACCGTCTGCTAACGGGTAGGATGCAAAGAAAGCAGCTCGGTCATCATCACTAACGATAATAGCGTCACGAACAGGGTTCGGCAGAGCGTCCATCTCACGACGACCTGGTACGTCTTTACCAAGGCCGTGGTAATAAGAGCCAGCATAAGCACGTGAGAGCAAAGCTACATCAGCCTGGCTAAGCCAAGTATCTTGCATTTGCGCCAAGGCTTTGTCCTCTAGGTATTCTGTATCGCCAGAGTATAGCTCGTTCACCCACCATGTTTCTGGCAAAATCTTAACTTCATTGAGCCAGCCAGCAAAGCTGTCCACGACATCTTTGGCAAACTCCTCACCATGTGCATTTATCAGTTCATCTGCTTTTAGGACTTCAACTAAGTCTGTCAGCGATATAGCATAGGCCGAGGCTTCCAATGCCTCCAGCTCTGGTTTGCGCCGCTGTAATAGCATTCTAGCGGGCATGGCACGAAATGGTAAGTCTTGAGCCTCGAAGTCAGCAGCTTGTGCTTCCAGTTCGGTAACCTTGGTACGTGCCTCATCAATACGGGGCTTTATCTTGTCTAGGTTAGCATCACCAACACGCTCTGTTATAACACCGTCAAAGTGAGCTTTAACCTCTACCTCTTTATCTGCCCGTAATCGTGCTTCACCACGACGCTCATACTCTTGCGTCCAACGCCAAGCCGTATCACTATCTATTAAACGACTGTCAGCCAGACGCTCACTGAATTCGACTTCTTCTATACCAAGCGTCTCGCTTACGCCAGCCCTGACAGCATCCATACTAGTCGCTTCTACGATACCCTGTTCAACAAACTTGGTAACCAGACCGCCAAAAGCCATTGGCTTAACATGTTCACCAGCAAGTATTGCAGTAGCCTCTGGGGTGTCAGGTACAGTCTGGGCTATTCTTGGGTGCATTTGCGCACGGTAATCGTCGTACATAGAATTTATATTAGCATAAGATGTTTAATCTGTCAATGTCTGTATGTGAGGCGTCGCACAATGGCTGGTGCGCGACGTACCCTAACAGGGGTAAGGGTCATTTTTTAGCGACAAAAGTGCCTGTCAAGTGCCTACTCTTTTCCAGCCCACCCCTGTTATAAAACATACTATACAACAATGGGTTTCAGCGTGAATTGCCTATTTTTTGATAGTTGGCAATACTACGGTTATTAGTTCGTCGGTCTGCTTCTGTCGCTCTGTTGTCTTCGGCGGAGTATGCTTTTTACTCCTGTAAGCAATCACAAACAGAAAACACATGGCTAGACCCACCACTAATACGGTCATCACCTCTACTTAACCTGAACGATAGCACGGTCAGCGTGGTAAGCGTCTGGCTTCCAGATGACGTACTGGTGACCGTCTTCTACTGGTGCCTCGAAGACCACCTTACCAGTGACTTTTCCACCAGCTACGATGTCACCAGAATTCAGAGGGCTAGGCACAGTAGCAAACGTACTATCTAGCACCTGACCACCAGCGGTCTGAATGCGAAAATACAATGAGTTATAGGACTGTGTCTTATCAGTAGTGTTCTCAAGCGTAACATCAGCCACGACATAGGTTTTGCCATCGGTTGCTTTTTCGTAGTCGCTGACACTAGCCTCGTACACAACACCGCTAAGTGTCATCTTTACACCACCTACGGTTGCTGTCTCGCCGGGCAATACTTCCACGTCTTTAGGTTGCTTGTCAGCACGGTCAGCAAACTTATACGTCTTGTCGCCGCTACCACTCTTGCTACTGCCACCACTAGAACTATTTGACGTACTCTTACCACCACCACCGGCAGCACTAGCTATTACTCCGATCACGATGAACGCCAGAATTACAGTTAGTATCTTGTGCCTTGCGAACCAGCTTTTCTTCTTTTCGTCTGCCATCTCTGAAATCCTTCCTTGATTGTTGGCTTTAATATACCCCTATTAGCTCCATCTGTAAATAGACCAGATAAAAGCAAAAGATAAACAGTTGGTTTATGTTACTAACTGTTTATTATTTCTACGATTACAGTATGACTGAACAGAAGCTGATGAAAGCCTTTGGCAAGCGTGTTGCAGAAGTCCGAAAAAGCCGAGGCATTACACAGCAACAACTGGCAGAGCTTACGGGCATGAGCGTAGTAGCTATTGCCTACATTGAAACTGGCAAGCGTTGGGCTAGAATGGGAACGCTAAGCAAAATAGCCAAGCACCTCAAGGTAGAGATTAGCGAATTGTTTCGCGGAGTATAACTTTACCCGACTTTCGTCAAGGAAACGATCCTAGACCCCTCTCCGCACGTTCCAGAGGGTACTTCCGTTCATCTTTCGCTATTCGTAAGCTGATAGCGACAGCTCCCAATTTTTATCCTGTAATATCGTTGTAAATTAGTCATTAAACGATAAACTTCTTATACTCTAGCTGCTTGTATAAACCTGTGACGGAATACATATAGTTCTGTACACTATCTGTTACATGGAAGATAGTACTGGTGAACGCAAAAAACGTGTTAAGGTTCTCGCTGACGAGGCCGAGCTTGTTAAGGTGCAGAAGCAACAAGCATTCACATCTGAATACCGTGAGAAAGCCTTTGGCAGTAGTGAACGTGACGTCAATGAGTTACTAGATTATTTTGCTGCAACAACTGAAGGCTCTAAGAAGATATTGCCTCTAGAGAAACGCCGTTACATTATCTACTTACGTAAGTCCACCGATGATCCCAAGAAGCAAGTGCGCTCAATAGAAGACCAGCGTGATGAGTGTAAAGAGCTGGCAGAACGAATGGGCTTAGACCCAGAGAAGATTCCTATAATTACGGAGCGTTTGTCTGCTCGAAAATCTAGTGCCCTCGTGCCAAAATCAAAAAAACGCGTGCAATTTGACGATATGCTCCAAGCCTTCAGAACGGGTAAATATCATGGGCTAATTTCTTGGTCGCCAGACCGCCTATCCCGCAACATGAAAGACGCTGGCGAAATCATCGAAATGGTAGACGAAGAATATATTCAAGACCTTGCATTCTGTACATATCAGTTTGAGAACTCGCCAAACGGCAAGATGATGTTGGGCATACTATTCGCCACATCTAAACAATACTCTGACAAATTAGCCGTAGATGTTAAGCGTGGTACTGACGGCAACGTAAAAGACGGTAAGTACAATGGAGCCACCAAAAAGGGCTACTACGTAGACGCTACAACTGGTTACTTTATGCCCGATGAGTACAATTGGAACCTACTACGCAAAGCAGTGGACATGAGGTTGTATGAGGGCGAGAACAATACCGTAATCGCTGACTTCTTGAAAGACGCAAAACTGACGGAGCGTAAAGACCCAGACGAACCACGAACACTGGTTAAAGTTACTAAGCAGATGGTGGGCAACATCTTTGAGGACTCATTTTACTGCGGGTTATACAAGTACGGGGATAAGCTGGCAAACCTCATTGACCTATATAACTTTAAGCCGCTTATTACGGCAGACGAATACATATTGCTTAACAGTGAGGTCGCTAAAAACTTCGGCAGGACTACAACTGTTAAAACTAACCGCAACCAACGGCTTGATTATGGTTTGCTACACAATAAAGTAATTTGTGAATACTGTGATGTGCCGATGCAGTTCCAGCACCAGGTACTCAAGCGTGGCAAGAACACTGGCAGATGGGTTATTAGCTTCTACTGTCGCAACAAGACCTGCCTACGACACGATCAAGCAGCACAGAAGGAAAAGGGCATTAAATTATCTAAAAGCATACGTGCCAAGTACGTTCTCGCGGGCATAGAATGGCAGCTACGTCACCTGACTAAACAGAGTGAGCGAGCTTATGATATGTATATAGATGGTCTTGAGCAACGTATCGCTGCTAACAGGTCTATACTCAACACCAAACTTTCCCAAGCCAAGCAGTCCCTACGTGATAACGAAAAGCTCTATACACGTTATCAAAATTTCCAAGTCGACAACCTCAGGGAGTACGAAAAACATCACAGTGGTAAACTTGAGCAACATCAAGAGCTAATACACTTCTACGATGACGCCGTAAAAGAAAATAAGACTAAATTAAAGGAGCTAGACGCAGACTTGCCTAAGAAGCAAGATTTCTACGAACTTACACGTTCTAAGGTGTTAGACCTACTAAGCACGGAGGATATTATGGTTGTTGACGCGATATGCCGTGAGTTCGTTGCGAACCTACACGCTGGAAACGATTCTGTATCTGTTATAAAACTAAATCCACCATACGATTTGATGGTGGATTTGGACAAAATATCTCGTGGTCGGGGAGACAGGATTTGAACCTGCGACCTCGCGGTCCCAAACCGCGCGCGCTACCAAACTGCGCCACTCCCCGTTATTTATTCCCTCGCTCAGGGGTTGATTATATACAAAAATCTCCCTCATGGCCACCTCAGAGTATCTGTTGGATTTGCTCGATAGAATCGGCCAGGCCACTTTCGTTAGTGCTGATCAGGACGGCGTTGAATTGGCGCGGGCCAGATGTTTCAAGAATGTTGCGGGTTTGCTGGCCGTCGCGCCAACGCGGGATGACACTGTTATAGGTCACTCCAAGTGAAGCATCCAGCACGCCGCACATACCGACGTCACTAATATGCGCCGTGCCGCTGGGTAGCACCCGGGCGTCGGCGGTGGGTACGTGCCAGTGATCGCCAACTACCATGGTCACCCGGCCGTCCAAATAGTGACCGATGACAACTTTTTCACTAGAGTAGTCACCGTGAAAATTAACAATGACGGCGTCTTTTTTGATGTCTTTTTGGCTGCCTAAAATCCGGTCGGCAACTTTGAGCGGATTATCTACAGGCTTATCCGAATCCTTGCCCACGATGTGCCCCAATAGGCTAATTACTAAAGTCATCTTACCATTTAGCTGAATGTATTTATGCCCCAAGCCAGGCGTGCCTGCGGGATAATTTGCCGGCCGGATAATCGGCTGCGTCGGGTCATTCAAGGCTGCGATGATTTCCTCGCGGTGCAAGCTCCAGTTTCCTCCAGTACAAAAATCCACCCCAGCCTTTCTAAGCCGCGCGAAATCCGCCAGACTGACGCCCTTGCCCTCAGTTACGTTTTCGGCTTGAGCAATCACCAGGTCAATCGATTTTTCGCGGCGCAATTCAGGCAGGATCTGGTCAATAACCTGGAGCCCGGCTTCACCCATAACATCACCGACGTACAAAATATTCATGAAGCTCTCTGTGGCTACTTGGCGAATTCTACGGCGCGGGTTTCGCGGATGACGTTGACTTTGATGGTGCCGGGATATTGCATGGTCGATTCGATCTTGGTGGCGATGTCGCGGGCCAGCTTAATAGCGCTAAGGTCATCAATCTGCTGGGGTTTTACAAACACCCGGACTTCACGGCCGGCACTGATGGCGTAGGATTTTTCGATGCCGGGGAAGCCGTTGGCGACGTTTTCCAGGTCGCGCATACGGTCACCGAAATTCTCGGCGCTGATGTTGCGAGCACCGGGACGCGAGGCGCTGATGGCATCAACCGTCCGGATGATTAGGGCCTCGACACTGGTGGCTTCGACATCGTCATGATGCTGCTCGGCCGCCAGGGCTACTTCCTCGGGGGCGCCGTATTTGCGCAGCATTTCACCAGATATGTGGTGATGCTTGCCTTCCATTTTGTGGGTCAAAGCTTTGCCGAGATCATGCACCAGGGCAGCGTACTTGGAAATTTTGATGTCAGCGCCAACCTCTTCGGCGATAACACCGGCGATGTGGGCCATTTCAGTGGAGTGCTTGAGGACGTTTTGGCCATAGCTAGTGCGGTATTTGAGCTCACCTAGCAGCTGTAAAATCTCTTTAGGGATGCCGATGACACCGACCTCACGGGCAGCGTCCTCACCGGCTCGCATGACGTCTTTTTCGACGTTCTTTTGGGCTTTCTCGACGACTTCTTCGATGCGTCCGGGATGGATGCGGCCGTCTTTGATCAGCATTTCCATTGTCTGGCGAGCGACTTCCCGCCTCACTGGGTCAAAACTGCTCAGCACAATGTAACCCGGGGTATCATCAACCATAATATCGACGCCGGTGGCTCGTTGCAGAGCCTGGATGTTGCGGCCCTCTTTGCCAATGATCCGGCCTTTCATCTCATCATCTTCCAGCTTGAGACTGGTAACGGTACGCTCGGCAGTAACTTCACTAGCCATGCGTTCCATAGCGGTAGTGATGATCAACGCCGCTTTTTCTTCAGCGTTATCACGGGCCTCATTTTGAAGCTTATTGACTAAGCCAATCAGATCCTGGCGGATATCACGCTCGGTCATCTGCATCAGTTTTTCGGCAGCCTCGGTCTTGCTGAGCTTGGCGATTTTTTCCAGCTTGTCCTGCTGCTTACTGCGGATGTCACGAATTTCATTTTTAAGCTCTTCTACTTCGGCTTCGTTTTTGCGGAGCGACTCACTGCGCTTATCAAGCTCGTCGAGTTTTTTATCGAGGGCTTCTTCGCGGGTGACCAGCCGTTGCTCGAGATCTTTTAATTCTTTGCGTCGATCATGTTCTTCTTTACGGGTTTCTTCGACGGCTTTGTTGGATTCTTCACGAGCCTGGTCGATAAGTTTTTCGGCTTCTTTTTTAGCTTTTTGTAGTTCCTTTTGAGCTTTTTCTTCGGCCGAGCCCATTTTTTGCTTAGTAATGACGGTTTTAGCGCCAAAACCAGCAATAAGCCCTGCAATAGCAAGCAATGCTTCTAACATACTGTTCCCCTTTATTCCTGAGATCTTTTCGCGGCCCGGCAATCGCTATCACTTCACTAGCCAGCACTCACGCGATCTGTAAATTATATAACTTGAATGGTTTCAGGATTTAACTAGACGTCTCTCTTACAGGCGCAAGCAAATCTACCTTAAATATACGCTGCTAAGTCCGATTCGGTCAAATCTGCATCGTAAAATGTTATTTTTTAGGCTGGGTGATGTGAGGCAGAGCCCCGTATTCCGGTATTGCCGATCGATCATTACTGCCCTCTAACAGTTTTTTAATGCCCTGTTGGAGCCAGGCCTTGCCTCCAGTTGCCGCAATCGGCAGATCGTGAGCGCTTGCCAAACTATTCGCCACGCTTAAACCAATTCGTAAACCGGTAAAACTACCTGGGCCTTTATAAACGAGGACTGCTTGGATATCATTCCAGGATCGATTGTGACTCGTCAAGACTTCGATTATTTTTTGATGCAGGCTATCGGCCAGTTTACGGTGGGCCTCCCAGGTGATATATGTTAACGCTTCGTCATCACTAAAAAGGCCGACTTCGGCGTCGGGTTTATCGGTGCGCAGTGTAAGGATTAGCATATAGTTAACATGTTAAGCGTCAAGAGGAATTAGGTACTGTAAATTATCCGGGTAGCTAAATAACAGTTGGCGACGGTTTTCATCAGTACTTGTCAGGCGGATCAACAATTGCGCGGCAGGGAGCACGTCCCCCACGATCTCAGCCCACTCAATAACGACAACAGCCTGTGGATCAGTGATGATTTCAGCTATTTCCTGGCGCATGATACCCGGCTCCTGCAAGCGATAAAAATCAAAGTGATGGAGCGTCAAATCGCCCGCCTGGTATTGGTTGCTGAGCGTAAAACTAGGGCTGCGGACTGTGTCAAGACTGCCCATGCCCCGCGCTAAACCGCGGGCAAAAGCGGTCTTGCCGGCTCCCAGGTCACCGCTTAAGACAATTACCTCGCCACCTCTAAGTTTGCGACCGATCCGTGTGGCGAGCTCTAAGGTAGCTTTTAAACTGGTAGATTCGGTTTGCCAGGTCTGCGCGGTATTCATATGCCCCGTATAGTAGCGCGAGGCACGTGACTAGGGCAAGCGACCAGAGGTGCACCGGGCTGCTAGGAGGATCGGCGAGTTGTGCCGAACTTGTTACCGCGGTAGTTGTTTTTAGCGTTTTCGGGGTGGCAACTTTAGTTTGAGCAGTACTTTTTGTAGTGGTTTTATTTTTGGCGGCGGCTTTTTTACTGCTAATCGGCTGCTCGATGACATTGGCCGCACCAGGAGTCAATTTAGTCGTCCAAAGCCATTTTCCCTTGGCAAGAGCCCAAGCCTGACCGTCTTTGGCGGTGCCATATAATGCTGCAGCCGAGATGCTATTACCAAACGGGTCGAGTAATTTGACCTGGCCACCGCTATTGCTGAGGCTCAATCCAGTATCGAGCGAGTAAAAGGCTGTAAAGCTTTTGGCAGGTAGGCTGCTACCAGCCGGAAAAGTGTAGAGGCGCAGCGTACTGGTGCCAACCTGTAGGCTAAAGCCAGTTAGGTCAAAGGCTACGGCGTTGGCGTTATACAATTCTATGAATTCATCGGTATCGTCATTGCCGGTACCGGCTGGATTAGCTAGTAACTCGTTAACCTGCGGTGCCATTAATCCGATGTCACTAGCTGGCAAACTTGGCGGCAGCAATCCTGTCTCGGCGGGATCGGTTGATACGGTCAAAATCACTACTGGTGGCTCGGTAGGTGGGAGCAACTGGGTCAAGCCTAGTGGTATGGCAATCGGGATAACTGTCGTGCTGGTCAAGGCGCAGGGGTTACTATTGTCTGGCTGTACGGTTTGCCAGCTACCACCTCCCGGCAAGGTGATAAATGGATTACTACGCAGATCGAGCGGTTGGCGCTGTAAAAAGGCATTAGTATTACCGGGCAAGCTCTGGGCACCGCTGGCAGCAGTTTTTGACCAGGCGACGTAATCTTGTAAAACTGGGGCCACTGAGCCGCCAGGCGCGGACTGATTAAAAGCCAGGACTTCTACTAACCCGGCCGTGCTGGACAAACCCAATGACACCGAATCGACGGTCAACTGGTAGCACAAGAGGAGGGCGCTGTCGTTGACCATAAAATACCCATGCGGCGGTACAGTGCCCGACAAAGCTATCAGCTTGCTGCTGGTTGCTTTGGCCAGATCATAATGGTTGAAGTACTCCAGCTGATATTTACTCATATCGAGCACGGTGTTGGTCGCGTTGTAGAGCGTAATGAACTGACCATTTGTGCTGGTAATTTTGAGCTGGCTAATGGTGAGGGAGGGGGCATTTGCCGTATCCGCCTGAGCTATAGCCGATTGACCCGTCCAAGCAAAATCACACAGCACAATTGCCATGATGACTGCCGATAGTAATCGCTGTTTCCGCCGCATAGTAGACTGGAGTGTAGCCAAGGCCCGGCTCCATCTGCAAGCAATAGCGTGATAAACGCGTCTCAATTATTAAATTTTTTAAGATATGGCTGGCATTAGCCTCTTCTTGTATACTTACGGGGCAGGTTACAATTCGCTTATAAAATAAACAATGATCGTATGAATACCGGAGATCCCGCGCAAAAATCCCATCTGCCATTTTCTAAAGCTGATCTAGATGCTTTGGGCAGGCTGTTGACACCCTCTTGGCTGAGTGGTTGTTTGACCTTATTGGTCTGTTTGGCAGTCGTCAGTGGCACAGTAGCTATGCTGCGTTATCAAGGTAGCAGTTGGCAGTTATTACTGGCCGAACAGCAACGCAGTAGCTTGAGCATGAATCTGACTACCCTGGAAAGCCGCGTGGACAGCAATCGTCTGGTAAGTAATTTGCCGCTATTAATTTTTTGGGCGGGTATCGGATTAATCGTTTACTTCTTGATTATGGCGGTCGCCGACGCCTTTCGCCACGTTGTAGAGCTTGAGCAGGAAATCCAGTACGTACATGCCGACCGGGGCCGGATGATACGCCAGGCCTTGCTGCACGTGGCGCTGCGGATATTTTTCTTGATCATATGGGTGCCCTATATACAGCTGACGCTCCACCTTTTACTCCCCTATGTTATTGCCCTGGCTTACGCCGGCAGCGGAGAGTTAGGGTGGCTGTACAATAGCGCCTACCTCGTCGGCGCGGTCATAATCGGATTTCTAAGCTTGCATCTGCACGTCATTTTAGCCAGGTTGCTAGCCTTTAAGCCTCGGATTTTTGGCCAAACGATACAGACGTGACAAATCCTATTCTATGTAGTAGATCGGCACGCTATACTGGTAGGTATGTTACAGCTCAGTAATGCTCTCCTCAATAAATCTGTTTTATCGCTGCGTACCGGGGCGCCGATTGCCACTATAACGGCGCCAATCATTAATCCCAATAATCTTAAAATTGAGGGCTTTTACTGCCAGGATCGCTTTGATAAAAAAGAGCTAATCCTGTTGTACCAAGATATTCGCGATGTTATGCCAAACGGTTATGTGGTCAATGACCACGATGTGTTGGCAGAGGCTGATGAACTGATTCGCCTCAAAGAAATATTGGAGTTACGCTTTGAGTTGGTCGGCAAACAAGTCCAAACTATCAGCCGACAAAAAGTAGGTAAGGTCACTGACTACGCGGCTGAAGTAGAGACTATGTTTATCCAAAAGATTTACGTCTCGCAATCAATTGTAAAGAGCCTGACCGGTGGCTCGCTGAGCATTGATCGGACACAAATTAATGAAATCACTCCACGACGAATTATTATTAACGAATTGCTGGAAAACGCTCCAGCCACAGCTCCGGCAGCTGTCGGATAGATTATCCAATCGCTTCGTCCGAATCGTGTAAAGCGATCTTGATATCACTATAGTTAAAACCCTGACCAGCCAGATATTGCATGAGTTTTTGATCGTCCTGGTAGCGGCTTTGTCTACGCTTACGCACAATAAGCTCGTGAAGGGTAGTGCGTTCGTCGGTGTCGTCCTCTGCTAGCACCCGCTCTATTATCTCGTCAGCTAATCGTTTGGCGCGTAATTCCTGAACTAGGCGGCGTCGGGAAGTGGGCTTTAGCAAGCGCCGGCTAGCGACCCAGCTGCGCGCAAATTCCTGATCATCCAACAATTTATTATTACTTAACTTGTTAAGTATAGTAGTCGAGAGGGGAGGGGAAGCATTTTTTTGGCGCAGGTATTGTTGCATCTCCCAGACACTGCGGGGCCGTCGGGCGATATAAGCCAACGCATTATTGTAGAGTTTGTCGTCAGCCGAGGTTTGCTTGAGTTCCCTGATCTTTGCGTCACTTAGCTCCTGGCCGTTGTGCAGTCCGCTCTCCAGAAGAGCGCTGTCGCTGAGAGAAAAAGCATACTTCCCTGCTATAAAAATCGAGTATCTTCCCTGCCGCTTTATTTGCTGTTTTATGCTCGTAATTTTCATAGCAAGCCTGGTCACTAGTAATAATACCTGTTGATAAGATCGGGGAGTTCATCGTGCAGTTGCTCGGGATGATCAACAATCAAGCGTTTCAGATCAGTGGCCCCTAGCCATCGGACTTCGGACACTTCGCTTTCCTGGAGAATAATTGGCGTGCCCGCTGGTATGACAGTTTTAAAAACTCCTATAAATCTATCGATGATACGATCTCCGATTACTGTCCGCCGCCGTATAGTATCTACCGCCTCCAGCTCAAAACCACGGAGGCCTAATTCTTCGGCCATTTCTCGATACGCCGCGTCAACATAGGTTTCTCCTTGGTCAACGTGACCAGCCGAGGAAACATCCCATTTGTTGGCATGAGTTGCGACATTTGGGCCACGCTTTTGGATGAGTAGCCGACCATTCGTATCTTGTATAAAGATCACTACTACCCGGTGGAGGAGTCCTTTTTTATGCGTTTCATCTAAGGATGCTCCGCCGATTGGCTCGTCACGGTCGTTAACGATCTGAATCGGCGGGTACTGGCCCACGGCTATTCTTTGGCGGCTGCTTGGTCGGCGGCTAGGATTTTTTTGGTGATTTCGGCCATGACTTTAGGGTTTTCTTCGAGGTAGGTTTTGCTGGCTTCGCGGCCTTGGCCAATTTTAGCGTCGTTATAGGCATACCAGGCGCCGGCTTTTTCAACGATGCCGCGCTCAGTGGCCAGGTCAAGGATGTCACCACTGGTGCTGATGCCTTGGTTATACATGATGTCGAACTCAGCCTGGCGGAATGGCGGCGCGATCTTGTTTTTGACGACTTTAACCCGTGTGCGGTTGCCGATGATGTCCTCGCCCTGCTTAATCTGGCCGATGCGGCGGATATCCATGCGTACCGAAGCGTAAAACTTGAGAGCGTTGCCACCAGTGGTTGTCTCTGGATTGCCAAACATGACGCCGATCTTCATGCGAATCTGATTAATGAAAATTACCGTGCCCTTACTGCGGCTGATGACGCCCGTCAATTTGCGAAGAGCCTGGCTCATCAGCCGGGCCTGCAGGCCCATGTGACTATCACCCATCTCGCCTTCGATTTCAGCCCGCGGGACGAGAGCTGCTACCGAGTCAACGACAATTAAATCAACCGCGTTAGAGCGCACCAAAGTCTCAACGATCTCAAGAGCCTGCTCGCCATTGTCTGGTTGGCTGAGCAGTAAATTTTCGACGTCGACACCAATGCGCTTAGCGTAGGCCGGATCAAGCGCGTGCTCAGCGTCAATAAAGGCTGCCGTGCCGCCTGAGCGCTGGACTTCGGCAATAGCGTGCAACGTTAGCGTAGTTTTGCCGGAGCTCTCCGGGCCATAGACCTCGATCACCCGGCCTTTGGGGATGCCGCCGCCCAGGGCAATATCCAGGCTCAGCGCGCCGGTGGGGATGCACTCTACATTAGCGGCGTGCACCTCGCCCATTTTCATAATCGAGCCTTTGCCAAATTGTTTCTCGATACTCTCGAGTGCCAGGCCCAGGGCTTTGGTCTTACCGTCAGCCATTGCCACAGTCTCTTTGGATTCTTTGGTCTCTTTAGGCTGTGAAGCCGCTTTTACTGTTTTACTATCTGCCATATAACCTCCAGGTAATTATGCTGTCGACGGGCCCAAATCGTGTTCCAACGTTACTATTATTTTATCACTTTAGAGCAGGCATGTCTCAGGGCAAATCACTAGCGCTTAGTTTGTGGGGATTTTTAACACTTATTTAATAATTACCGGCAGTTCACACTTGCTGAAATGGTTTGGCCCCACTCGGGAAAACGCTTCTGGTTTTTGGAGGGACTTGGTAGAATGGGGCCAGGATGGGTGAACTTCTTGAAAATAAACACGGCATGGTTTCGGGCCAAGGAAGCTGGCTATGCGTATAGCTGATTCACTGGTTGAAAAACTACTGGCTAAGAGCGGCCAGGTTACCAAAAGCCAGTTGGCCGCCCTGAATGAGGAGGAGGCCAACGAGAAAAAGCCGCTGCAAGACCTGGTAATTAAAAATAATCTGCTCAACGAAAAAACGTTGACTGAATTGTATGCCGAAGAGATTGAGGTACCGTTTGTAGAGCTCAAAGCTCGTGAAATCAAGCATGAAGTCCTTAAACTGCTGCCCGAGAGAATTGCTCGTCAGTACAATGCTGTTGTTTTTGACATCGACGAGCAAGGCACAAAAATGGTGGCCATGGAGGATCCCGATGATATCCAGGCCCTCAACTTCTTACAAAAGCAATTGGGTACCAGCTTAAAAGTCCACATCACGACTAGCAGCCTACTGCAGGCAGCCCTCGACCAGTATCGCGGTAATATAAGCAGCGAGCTAACTAAAGTTATCGCCACCGAGGATGAAATCGATGAGAGCGAAGAGGTAGATGAGAGCGAACTAGCCGAAAATTCACCGGTAGCTCAGACGGTCAATATCCTGATCGAATACGGTATCAAGGCTGGCGCCAGTGACGTCCATATTGAACCGCGGGAAAATTTCGTAGTCGTACGCTACCGCATCGATGGCCTGCTGCGCGAAGCCAATAAATTACCCCGTAAAATGCTAGGAGCGCTGGTCAGCCGTATCAAGATCCTCAGCAACCTCAAGATTGACGAACACCGGGCGCCACAGGACGGCCGGTTTAAGGTCGAGGTGAACGGCGAAATTTACGCCCTGCGCGTATCCACGCTGCCTATCTTAGACGGCGAAAAGGTGGTGATGCGTATCCTTAACGAATCCAGCAAACCGGCCGATTTTACAGAATTAGGCTTCTGGGGAACGGCTCTCGAGGATCTCAAGGCTGCTATCGTCCAGCCGCACGGTATGATTCTGGTCACCGGGCCGACCGGCTCCGGTAAATCAACGACCCTGTTTAGCGTGCTTAGCTCTCTCAATACGCCAAACGTTAATATTTCGACCGTCGAAGACCCGGTGGAATATCATGTCGTGGGGGCCAACCAGGTGCAGGTTAATCCAGTTGCCGGCATGACCTTTACCAATGGCCTGCGAGCCTTGCTTCGGCAAGATCCCAATATCATCATGGTTGGCGAGGTGCGCGATGGAGAAACAGCCGACTTGGCTGTCCAGGCCGCCCTGACCGGTCACCTGGTATTTAGCACGCTCCATACCAATAATGCCGCCACCTGCCTCCCCCGATTGCTCGATATGGGCGTCGAGCCATTTCTGATTGCCAGTACGGTACGGGTCGTCATCGCCCAACGCCTGGTACGCCGTTTATGCGTCGATTGTCGTGAAGCTTACGCGCCGGAAGCAGCCGTCGTTAAACAACTGAGCAAATCATTTCGCCTCGACGACAATGGCGGCATCAAAGTAATTCATGAATTAGAAACCGCTGCCCTGCGTGACGGCATTGGTAAATCCAGCGGTGGCAAGGGCGCTGATACCGACCAACTTAGCAGCACGGCGACTAATCTGAGTCGGTTATGGAAAGCCCACGAAGAGGGCTGTGATAGCTGCAATCATACCGGCTACAAAGGTCGAATCGGCATTTACGAGGTATTGGATAATTCAACGCCGATTCAAAAAATGATTGTCAGCAACTCGACCTCGGAAGTGATCGAAAAAGCTGCCGTCACCGAGGGCATGCTCACCATGCAGCTAGACGGTCTCGTTAAAGCTCTGCGCGGCCAAACTACTATCGAGGAAGTGCTGCGGGTCACCGCCCAGGAATAGCCTATGAAATTTACCTACAAAGCCACCAACAAAGATGATAAAACAGTAACCGGCAGCGCCGAGGCGGTCAACAAATCGGCCCTGTTAGTATTGCTGCATAAGCAGGAACTACACCCCTTACTAATTGAAATTGATAAAGGCGGCACTAAAAAAGGCGGCCTTTTCGGGCCGAAAAAGAAGATCAAACTGGGTGACTTGGTCATCTTTACCCGCCAGCTATCGACGATGATTTCAGCCGGCGTGCCGTTAGCCCGCTCATTATCGGCCCTGCAGACTGATGCCGGTACGCCATATCTCAAAGAAGTGCTGGCCAGCATCACGCGCGACGTCGAAAGCGGCGCGCCGCTCGGCGACGCCTTTGCCAAGTTCCCGGATGTTTTCTCGGACGTCTACGTCAACATGGTACGCGCCGGCGAAGAAGGCGGTATTCTTGATGAAATCCTAAAACGTTTGGCTACCCAGGTCGAGCAGGACGCTTCGATTCGCAAAAAAATTAAGAGCGCTATGATGTACCCGATCGTTATTCTCAGTGTCACGGTACTGGCATTCTTTGGCATTATGCTGTTTATCGTACCGAAGCTAGGAAGTATCCTGCTGTCGCTCGGCGGCCCAAGCGCCAAGCTACCGGTGTACACCCAAGCTATGCTGGACGCCAGCAATTTCTGCGTACGACCAACTATCCTAGGGCACTTGCCAATCCCGATTATCAACAAAGTGCCAAACTTAATTTTGTTAACGATTATCGCCGGTATCGGTATCGTCTACTTGTTACGTTATATAAAAACCGATGCCGGTAAATTTAAATTTCACGGGATACTGCTGCGGATACCGATAGTCAAAACGGTCATTCTAAAAATTGCCATCGCTCGGTTTTCACGCACCTTTGCTTCGCTGATGGGAGCCGGCGTTAGCGTCCTTGATGCCTTAGAGGTCACTGGCGCGGCGCTTGGCAACAAGGTAATTGAAGCCGAGCTAAAAGCCGCCGCCCAGGAGGTCAAAAATGGTAAACCGCTCAGCGAACCGATTAGTCAAAGCCCGCACTTCCCGCCAATTGTGGCCCAGATGTTATTAGTCGGCGAAGAAACCGGCCAAATTGACACCGTATTAACAAAAATTGCTGATTTTTACGAAGAAGAGGTTGCGGTACTAATCGATGGTTTGGCGGCCATCATCGAGCCGATTATGATTATATTTTTAGGTGCCGGCGTCGGCTTAATTGCCGCCAGTGTCATGGGCCCGATCGCTAATCTCAGTAAAACTGCTGGCGGTTAACCGCTGCCACTTATCCACAAAGCGCTTGACCTCAAGCAGCTTATGGTTATAATCATAGCCAGATACTTGTAGTAGGCAGGAACTGCCTTGCTGCAAAGATCAATAAAAACATTTAATCATTAGGAGGGTGGGCTCTCATGATCTCCCTGAATAGAATCAAACAGGACAAACGCAATCAAGGTTTCACGATCGTCGAGCTTTTGATTGTCATCGTCGTAATCGGTATTTTGGCTTTACTGGTTATTACTACTTACAGTGGTATCCAAGCAAAAGCTCGCAACAGTAAACGCTCAGCGGATATGAGCACCATACAAACGCAGCTCGAGGCTTACTTTAGCCAGAATGGCTACTACCCCAGCCTGACTGATATGAAGAGTGATGCCTGGCTCGGCACTAACATGAAGAGCTTGGACAAGGGCGCGTTAATCGACCCGTCAAACCCAACTCAGAGCAATGATATGGTCGCAGCTCCTGCAGCCAAAGTTTACGCCTATGACGTAACTAACGGCAGCGACACCAGTTGTGAAGCTGATGATACGACTTGCGCTAAGTACACCCTGACCGCTACCTACGAAGGTACCGTCAACGGTAACACTACCGCCGTCAAAACCAACCTAGACTGATAACCGTCAAGTTCTCAGCAGTAAAAGTCCCGGGTGTATTACCCGGGACTTTTACTTTGCGTCACCCCACCTGTTTTGTAGCGATGATTTATGTATACTTAAGCATAAGTATGATCTCTACGCGATACCAGTTTCACAAACGCCCGAGAGAACTAAAATCTCAGGGCTTCAGTATCATAGAGCTTTTGGTAGCCATTACGCTGCTTCCATTTATGGTGATGGGCATTTCTACCGCCTATAACTCGATACGACATACCTATTCTTTATCACGCCAGTTCAATGAAATGTACGCCGTCCTCAGCGCCTGCCCGGAGCTTGATCGAGCATTGGAATTCAGTTCGCTCAGCAGCAGCAATAACTGTTACCCTAACAACAGCTTCGCGACCGAAAATGGCAACACTGGCACTATAACCTACGCCCCAGTGCTGGCTGTCAACGATACGAGCAGTCTGCCGACAGCCGACCCCCTTAAAAATATACCCGATTCTAAAGTAGTCTCCATTAGTGTCGCCTATCCGGCGCCAAACGCCGGCCGGCCGCCCTTGCAGTTACGGATGCTCATTACTCGAAATGGGATTGGCCAACAATGAGCCTTGATAGCCGGGGTCTCACTATCGTCGAACTACTGGTAGTCATAATAGTCAGTGGAACTGTAATGGGAGTAGTGACATCTTTTGCCTTACATTACTGGGCTAATAGCGCTACCCTGCAGTCTGACCAAGAAACACTGGTTTCGCGGCTCAATAGCGGCGACTATTTACGACAGGCGATCAGTTCCGCCTCCGGTTTAATTATTCAAAACGACCTCCCTGATACACATACCGGCAAAGTTGACCCAGCCGACGGCACCGGCAACTATTGGCTGCCGATTCATGCCGTGCCAGGTACGACACTTATGGGTAACAGCGGCACTATAACTCCTCTGATTTATTTTAACCGTCCCAGCATCAATACCTCAAAAAACATCATCTTAAATGGTTCGACAGCTTACCAAGATGACATTATTTTGTACCTGAATGGCGCGACCAAGCAGTTACTCGCTAGGGTTATCGCTAACTCTTTTGCCTCTAATAATCGCGCTAAGACCAGTTGTCCAGCTGCTCTGGCGACAACTAGTTGCCCAGCCGACACCGTTATTGCGAATGATGTCGCGGCAGTGACTACCCGATACTTTTCGCGTTCCGGGAATACTATAGACTATACTTCTATCGTTGATCAGTCGACTGGCGCCTATATAGGGCCGGATTTCCCTTCGGTCGAAGTGGTTGAATTCAACTTACAACTTTTACGTAAAGGCCGAGTGCATAACGGCGGTAATACCAGTAACCAAACAGTTATCAGGGTAGCGCTGAGGAACTAAGCAATGAGCATGAAATATTTACTTCCGACTCGTCCAGCACCCCATCGCTCCCAAAATGGTAGCTCCGAAAACGGCATGATTATGGTAGCTATTATCAGTATCATAATTTTTTTGGGCATCATTTTGATGGGTATGTTTAGTCTGGCTGGTGCTAATTTAAACCGGGCTAAAGGACGGATATACACGCTTGAGGCGCAATATGCCGCCGAGTCAGGGGCCGACGCGGCAATTGCCACCTTTAATGGTGGCAATGACACCTATACGGGCACTACCAGCGAAGTAGAAGTATTAAGCGCCAGTAATTATCGTGCCACCTACACGGTCACGGTTACGGCAGGAAGTTCCGCCAAAGAAAAAATCCTGACGGCCGTTGGTCGGATCTACGCGCCCAAAACCGCCACTACCGCTATCTATAAACGTACTATCCAGGTCACGGCCCAGCGTAGCTCGACCTCGACAGCCGCTTCGGTTGTCAGCCGCAACATCTTAGCGCTTGATAGTGGTGTAAAGAATGTCATCGGTAAAGACATCTATGTCAATGGTTTCATCACTATGGCTAAAAACACCACAAACCTCGTGGCCGAAAATATTACGGTCGCCGGTAAAAATACTGGTGCTAGCAACTGTTCGATTGGCGGTACCGGTAACCTCGTGAAACCAAGCTCGTTTACGACCCCCGGCCAAACTAAAACCAACATCACCGTAGCTTATAACAACTGCATATCACCCCCGGGCAATAGCAGCAATAGCAATTTTAACGTCTTGGCCAACCAGGGAACTATCAGCACGGTACAGTCCACATACATCCCATGGAGCCAGTATATGGACAACAGCTACACTGCCGCCACAAATGGCTGTAATGACTGGATCACTGGCGGAGCAACTCGGGATATCCCGGGTTCTGCCAACAGCAAAAGAACTCACTACCCAGATAGCGGTAATAGCATCAGCAGTGGTTGCGGTAGCAGTGGTGATATCGATCTAGGTTCTAATCGTTACAACCTAAAAGATAACGCCCATGTCCGCGCCAATTTTTGCGCCGCGTCAGCATGCAGCCCGACATTTTATAACCCCGATACCACTCTGAAATATCTTTTTATAGAGGGGACCGTTAACTTTGACGCCGTGCAGACCGTTGCCGGCAGCGGGCCAATCGCGTTAATCGCCTACGGAGCAGACCCAACTTCCAAAACCACTGTTTGTCCCTATGGTGGCGCAATATACTTATCCAAGAATGGCACTACTTCCGCTCCGGCACTCTACCTGCTTTCCACGAACGGTATTTGCCTGGATAAGACTAAATTCGGAGCCAGCCCCTCGCTTGGCGGCGTCGGCGGTAAAAATATTTATATAGCAACGAACTCTGGTACGCCGTTTGACTTAAAATTAGATCCTGTGTTTCCGGTTAACCAGATCCCGATTGACCTGACCTGGCGGGCTGTCCGCTATCAAAGTCTCTAGCATTGTAACCGGTGAGCCGTTATTTGATATACTAGGGTGAACACACTTATGCCTAGGTGGGCGATACGCATGAAAACCGCAAAAATTCCTAACTTTTTTCACGACAAGCCGTTATTTGGTCTTGATATTGGCCATGGTTCGCTCAAAGTCATGCAAGCGACCGAGCCGGCTGTCCCGGTAGCCAAAAACCACCCGCCACGGATTATCGGCTATGGCTTTACTACCTTTGATAAAGCCGCCCAGCAAGACGGTGTAGTCGTCCAGCCAGAAATCATCGCCCAGGCCGCTTACAAGCTGTTTCAAGACAATTTAATCGGCGATATCACTACCCGCCGCTGCGCTATCGCCATCCCGGCCTATCGTACCTTTACCCGCTCCTTGCAACTGCCCCGCTTACAGGCCAGCGAGCTCAAAGAGGCTGTCGAGCTGGAAGCTGAGCAGTATATCTCCCTGCCGCTAGAAGACCTATACCTGGATTACGAAATTGTCAATCAGACTCCTGAGACAACTGATCTGTTTGTGGTAGCCGTACCACGAGCAATTGTCGATTCATACCTCGAGCTCGCCCAGATCATGGGCCTGGAAACAGTGCTAATCGAACCGACATTGAGCTCCTCCGGCCGGCTATTCGCTATGGATAGTAATAGTGATGAAGCTACCTTTATCATTGACTTTGGATCGCTTAGCTCGGATATCAGTATTTTTGACAAGCATATACTCGTGACCGGTACCGTCCAGGGGGGCGGTGAAATCTTTACCAACACGATTAAAAGCCAGCTGGATGTTTCGCTAGAGGCAGCCGGCCTTATCAAGACCCGCTATGGCCTCAGTAAAAGCAAAAAGCAAAAAGAGATTCGCCAGGCCCTCGAGCCGACTTTGGAGCAAATCGTTAAAGAAATCCGCCGTATGATGCGTTACTACGAAGAGCGCTACGGCTCAGAACGACCGATTAACCAGATTATCACCCTCGGCGGCGGGGCTAATATGCCTGGTCTCAGCGAATACTTGACCGAAACATTACGAATGGCTGTCCGCCACACCGATCCCTGGCAGTATTTCAACTACAAAGGCCTACAGCCACCAGCGATGGCCGACAAACCGATGTATGCTACGGTCGCCGGCCTGAGCTTAGCCCACCCCCGGGAGGTTTTTCACCATGATTAACCTGCTCCCTCCCGATTTAAAAACCAGCTATCGCTACGCGCGTCACAACGTCACCTTACGCAAATGGGTACTCCTGTTTTTGGTGGCTCTGGCTGGCCTTGGCGCCTTAGGCACTTTTGGTATGCTTACGCTTCATCAATCCGGTGTCCGTTACCAAAAAGAGATCGCCGCTTCCGAGTCATTTTTCAAAAAGGAAGACTCTGACGGTACCCAAAAATCTATCCAGGATATCAGTGGTAGCTTTAAACTGGTGGTACAGGTGTTGGGACAAGAGGTGTTGTTTTCGCAGCTCATTAAGCAGATTGGTACGACAATACCCGAGAAGGCCAATCTCACTGGTCTGACTATCAGCCAGACCACCGGTGCTTTGGACATTAACGCAATTGCCACCGACTATACCACTGCCACCCAAGTACAGGTTAATTTGGCCGACCCGGCCAATAAGATTTTTAGCAAGGCCGATATTGTTTCAATCGTCTGCGACCCGGGAACTAATCCTGATTATCCTTGTGCCGTAGCCATCCGGGCCTTATTCGCCCCCAATAATCCCTTCTTGTTTATTAACAGCAAAGGTACGGTCAAGAAATGAACAGTAAGCGTTTATACCTGGTGCTGGTTGGCGTCATCTGCCTGCTTTTCGTGGGATTAATTGGTGGCGCATACGGTATTAACAAGCTGCTGAGCGGCGAAGCCAATACGTTGTTGGCGCTTAAGGCCAAAAGCGTTGCTCTCGAGCAACAGCGAACAAGCCTGTCTAAGGCTAAAAAAGACATTCTGACCTATGCCGATCTCCAAAAAGTTACCCGGGCCATCGTACCAGAAGACAAAAACCAGGCTCTAACCGTCCGCGAGATTGTCAAAATCGCTGCTGCTAATGGCGTAACCCTGCTGTCGATCACTTTTCCAGCTTCCACGCTGGGGACAACCGCCACTGGCGCTCCGGCTGCTGCCCCGGCCGCCGGTTCTGCCACTGGAGCCACCGCTAAAACCAGCCTGTCTCAGCTCTTAGCGGTCAAAAATATCCCCGGCGTTTACCAACTGCCGATTACCGTGCAGGGCGATCCTCATAAGCCGGTGCCATATAATAAATTCATTAGTTTTTTGAATGATATGGAACATAACCGGCGTACCTCCCAGGTTAGTACGATTGCTATCACGCCCGACATCATCAATAGAAACCTGTTGAGTTTTACGCTAACTTTAAATGAGTACATTAAGCCATGAGTAAAAAGAATTTTGATCTCAAGCAAAGCCTGGCGGTCGCCAAAACCAGGCTTCCTAAAGTGCTAGGCTACAGTTTCCCGGCCTTTTTAGCGCTGGTGTTGGGGCTCTATGTGTTTGTGCTTTTGCGTATCAATACCTTGAGTAGCACGCCGCCGTCCAATGGAGCCATTATCAACCAGGCTGAAAGCGCCCGGGTACCACGGATTGATCCGGTGGTACTCAAACAGCTTAAATCCCTGCAAGACAACAGTGTCAGCGTCCAAACTTTGTTTGAAGAAACTCGCAATAACCCGTTTCAGGAATAGGCCGGCGGGGTCGGCTGCTCGGGTGGCGGGGCCGGTGGCCCGGGATCATGTGGCGGATACGCGTATCGTTGCTGGTTGTTTTCAATCTGTTCTTTTTCGCGGGCTTCCAGTATTTGCTGGGCGTATTTAGTCGGATTCGGGGCAAACGGGAAGACGAACTTGCCGTGATGGCCGGCAGTCTCGGCCGTCAGCGTTCCGTAATTAAAAATGTACGGTAAGATACCACTTTTGGTAGCCGTAACGTCCTCCAGACTTTCCAATCCCAGGGAGCTGGTTTCTTTATGGAATAAGCTGGTTTGGGTAATTTGGGTAATGCTGTCGTCGGTCAGGATCCAGCGATTGCCCCAATAGACTACGGTAGCAACCAGGTTAAATACCAGGCCCAGTATGACAAAGAGGAGTAAAACTGCAGTTCCAAGAGTCTTGATTTGGCTACCTCCACTGACCGTCAAACCGGGAGCTACCACTAAAAAAATTACCGCTAAAGCCAGCAGGAGCAGCCCGGTCATGACGTACATCATCAAGATGCCGATCGGGTGACGCTTCAGCTCAAATAACGTTTGCTCGCCAGGTTGCATAACCGCTAATGGATTATGCATCGTCGGCGGTTTGGGGGCAGGGGGTGGAGTAATGGGATCTTGTGGCGGCATAGTCGTATTATACCAGTGTCGGCTGAGAGCTACCGCCTGGCTCTTTGCCAAGGTGACGGTAGGTTTTTGGCGTGACTTTGCGGCCCCGCGGCGTGCGCTCCAGCAGGCCGATCTGCATCAGGTAGGGCTCATAAAAATCTTCGATGGTACCGCGCTCTTCGGCCGTGATAGCCGCCAAGGTTTCCAGACCGACCGGACCGCCGTCATAATTCTCAATAATCGCGGCCAGCAGCATGCGATCGGCGTTGTCGAGCCCCAGTTCGTCGATGTCCAGCAGCGCGAACGCCTGGTGACTGAGCGCCGTATCGATGATCCCGTCACCGTTGACATCGGCATAGTCACGCACTCTTTTCAGTAGCCGGTTGGCAATTCGCGGCGTCAACCTGGCGCGTTTGCCGAGCTCTGCCGCGGCCGGCTTGTCGATCGGAACTTTGAGGATCTTAGCTGACTGCTCAATAATTTGCCGCACTTCGTCGGGCTGGTAGAATTCCAAGCGATGGATCATACCAAAGCGGTCGCGCAACGGCGCGGCCAGCGCCCCGGTGCGGGTGGTTGCCCCGATAATCGTGAATCTTGGCAAATCCAGCCGTAGCGAGCGTGCCGACGGCCCTTTGCCGAGCATAATATCAAGCTTGAAATCTTCCATCGCCGAATACAACACTTCCTCGACTGTCCGGTTGAGCCGATGAATTTCATCAATAAACAAGATATCACCGTCCTGTAGATTGGTTAGCAAGCTGGCCAAATCCCCAGCCCGCTCGATGGCCGGACCACTGGTGATACGAATCTGGGCTCCCATTTCGTTGGCTATAACGCTAGCCATGGTGGTTTTGCCGAGCCCTGGCGGCCCGTGTAGCAGGATATGATCCAATGGCTCGCCACGCTTTTTGGCCGCGTCAATGGCTAGCTGGATATTTTGCTTGAGTCGTTCCTGTCCAATATAGTGTGCGAAATCCCGTGGCCTGAGGGTTACCTCGAGCTCTACTTCCTGCGGCTCCTCGGCATCAGCTCCCGGGTTTACAATCCGATCAATCATATGTTCCTATTATGGCACATGCACGGGGCTCCAGCAGATTCGCAGGTCACAATCGAGACCTTTGATAACATCACGGTCGCCAGGGTCAAGCTGAAAATCAAAGATGTCGATGTTTTCGCGGATGCGATGGGGAGTAACGGATTTTGGTAAAATCACAACACCCTGTTCGACCAGCCAGTGCAGCATAATTTGAGCCGGGCTTTTGCCATGTTTTTTACCAATTTCTGCCAGCTGGGCGTTGTCGATACCGTGACCACGGGCTAGCGGCGAATAAGCTTCGATCAAGATGTTATGATCGCGGCAGTAGGCAACTAATTCCGGCTGCTGCAGAAACACGTGCAGCTCAACCTGGTTAACGGCCGGCATAATTTTGGCATAGTCTTTCATTTCTTCGAGATGACGAATGGTGTAATTACTGACACCGATAGTTTTAGCTCCACCCGCGGCCTGGATTTCTTGGAGCGCCTGCCAGGACTTTTTGCGTAAAACCGTCACCGGGAAATGCAATAGCAACAAATCAACGTACTCTGTCTGTAAGTTTTTGAGCGAATCCTCAAAACTACTCAGCGCTTTTTTGTAACCAAAATTAGACACGGCGATTTTAGTAGTCAAAAATATCTCTTCACGCTTGAGATCCGAGCGTTTCCAGGCCGCCCCCAGCATGTGCTCGTTATCATACGCCTGGGCACTGTCAAAATGCCGGTAGCCGGCCTGGGTTGCCGTTTCAAAAGCCGTATCGAATTCAGCTTGGTCTTTGACCTTCCATAGTCCTAGCCCGATCTGCGGGATACTGTGTCCGTCGGATAAAGCAAGCCTTGGTATACTCATGAGCCGGCTCTACTCAAGGCTTGTTTAACCCGAGCTTCGGTTGATAGCTCCGAGTCAACGTTTTGTAAGGCCCTGGAAGCGTCCTGGGGATTATAACCCAGCGAAACCAGCGCCTCGACGGCCTCATCCTTTAAGAGATCATTGTCGCCCTGCAACAGACCGGTGGATTCTAAATCAACCCCCGCTAGTCCCACCTTGTCTTTAAGCTCGACGATAACTCGCTCGGCCACTCGTTTACCGACGCCGCTAGCTTGCTGGATAAATTTCACATCTCCGCCGGCAATCGCTTGTCTCACAGCTTGCGCTGATCCGATACTTAACACGTTAAGTGCCATCTTAGGCCCCACGCCGTTTACTTCCAGCAGCTGCTCAAACAGCCCTTGGGTGTCACGAGTCAAAAATCCAAACAAATCATGGGCCTGCTCCCGGATATGTTCGTATACGTAGAGTTTAGTGTGCTCTCCGATACTTAACCGGCCATGATCCTCAGTCGGCACCAACAAGCCGTAGCCCACACCCTGAACGTCAAGCACCACCAGCTCAGCCAATTTTTCGCTCACTATTCCGTCTAATGTCGCAATCACAGCTTATTACCTCACAATCAGTAGTTCAAGATCACTATAGTTAAGCTTACAGCAATAATGACTAAAGTCGCCAGCCAAACAAAGCTAATCTTACCCTGCTTGCCAGATCTTTCATTAATAAAGTGGGCCATAAAGGAAATGCTTAATCCGACGGTGCCCAGAATCACAAGCGGCGCTCCGATTAATAGAAACTGTAGGCCGCTAAGATCAGTCTCACAACTTGGCGGATTGAATTGACTGCGGATAGAATCAGTCGAGCAAACGGAGTTGCCAAAATTTGGAATGATATGTGCCTGATAAATAAAGAAAAGGCTGCAAACGATTAAACCAATGCTAATTACGGCAATTGATAGATTTCGAACTGTAGTAAACTTCATTTTGTAATTTTAAGTATAGTTTGTCCGACTAAAAACCGCTAACGCCTGGTCATGGTATGGGTGATGGCCGCGGCTAGGGCATCGGCGCAATCGTCAGGTTTAGGGATTTCAGTGAGCTGCAGGACGACGCGCACCATTTCCTGAATCTGATTTTTGTCAGCCCGGCCGTAGCCAGTCAGGGCCTGTTTGATCTGTAGTGGGGTGTATTCGTAAATTGTCAGCCCGGCCTGCTTGCCGCACAGTAAAACGACGCCGCGGGCCTGCGATACGGTCATAGCGGTAGTCACGTTTTGGGCAAAAAAGAGTTTTTCCACCGACATTTCACTCGGTTTGGTTGCTTGGATTATCTCTGTTAGTTCATCAAAAATCGTCTGCAAACGTACGGCGTCGTCTTGGTGTGCCGGCGTGCGAATCACCCCGGCGTCTATCAGCTGGGCCTTGCCACGTATAACCTCAATAACCCCAAAGCCTAGTATGCCGGTGCCGGGGTCGATGCCGATAATTCTCATATTTTTTAGCTTAGCAGTTCTTCGGGGATATCGAAGTTTACATGGGTAGTGGTGACGTCATCAAGCGATTCAAGGGCGCTCATCAGGCGCATGATTTTGCCGGCGGTGTTGGCGTCGGTGACCTCGACCGTGTTGTTGGGGACGTAGGTTAGCTCGGCTTCGGTGACTTCCAGGCCAGCCGCGCGCAGGCTGTCCCGGACTTTAGCCAGTTCTTTGACGTCGGTATAAATAATAGATTCGTCGTTTTCCTCTTGGACGTCTTCGGCGCCAGCGTCTAGAGCTTGTAGCAGTACATCGTCGCCGGTGGCTTTGACGCGGATCACGCCCTTGTGGTCAAACTGGAACGCCACGGCGCCCTTTTCGGCGATATTGCCGCCATGTTTGGAAAAAGCTAATTTAACTTCGGGATAGGTACGGTTAAGATTGTCAGAAGCACACTCCACGAGGATCGCCGTGCCGCCAGGGCCATAGCCCTCATAAAGCACTTCTTGGAGCTGGGCGGCGGCCTTGTCTTTAACCCGATCAATAGAACGCTGGATGTTAGCCGATGGCATATTAGCAGCTTTAGCCCGATCCACCGCTAAGCGCAAGGCAAAGTTCATGTCAGGATCAGGGCCGCTGCGGGCGGCGATGGCGATGGCATTGCCGAGCTTAGTAAATACCGCTCCGCGGGCCGCGTCTTTGGCACCCTTTTGACGTTTGATGGTCGACCATTTGCTATGGCCGCTCATGTCAGCAGGCCTCGAACTTTTGGTTGCTTCATATCTGTTATTATACCACCCTTAGGCAGCCTTGTCTTGTGCCAGAGTACCGTTGTTAGGCCGATAATTATTCCATACAGCCCTAGCATAGCCGCGAGTGACAATATACGATTTTCAACGAAAATATGCGGCAAATGTGCCATGAAGTGCGCGATATCCAGCATATAATTTAGCAGTTGGTTAGCTGGCCAGGCTAACCAGCCGGCAAACGGCCCCGCCATCATGCCAGCCAGGCCAGCTATCAAGCCGAGCAACATCGCTAGGGGCACCATCGTAACCACCAGCACGTTGGCCGGCAAACCGATAAGCGACATCTGGCCAAAGATATGCAGCACAAACGGCAGGCTCATAATTTCAGCGCAGATACTCTCCAAGGCGACACCGGCAACTACTGAATCATGCCACCGGCCCGGCCAACGGGCTTGTACTAGTGGCACTAGTACCATAACTCCATAAAACGCTAAGAAGCTGAGATACCAGCTCAAATCGCTCCAGACGTAAAAAGGATTTGCCCAAGCCGTAATCGCCGCTGCCAACATGATTAAATTAAGCGGTTTAAAGACTCGGCCATAATAGCCCGCGGCTATACTTAACAAGCTAACTATCGCTGCCCTGACGATTGACGCGCTGGCTCCAGCCAAAAGCAAAAACACGCCTATCAGGGCCAGGGACAGCGCGGTTGAAATTCGTTTGGATCGTTTGCCCAGTAAGCGTTGGCTGGCATGGAGGATAATCGTGAGATTATAGCCCGAGACAGCAATGATATGTGTCAGTCCTACCATCAGTAAATCTTGCTTAACGGTGTCCGGCAGGGTGGCCCGCTGGCCAACCAGCAAACCCATGGCAAACGGCGCTAGCGGTTCGGGTAAAGCCGACTGCGTGCCGGCGATGAAGCGCCGCCTGATCTCGGACACCAGGGTTGGATGATGCGCCGTGATTCGAATCACCGCAAAGCTCATTCGCCCCTGATATGCCCCAAAACCGGGGTATAGTTTGCCGGCAGCCTCCACTTCATCGCCCTGAAACACAGCATTTACTCCAAAACCGCTGAGTTGGATTTTGCCGGCCAACCGCCGGCCATCGCCTAGTGACACGTCACGGGCCGTAAAAGCCAACTGTTTAGACTTACCATAGATAGCGTCGTCGCTAGCCTGAGCCGTAAGGGTGACTTTTTGATACTGCAATGATTCATACGCCGCTAATTTTTGCATATAGCCCGCGCCTCTCTGGCACCCTAAACTTAAACCAAGGAGCGCTACAAGCACTAAGGCTAGCGAGTTTCGTTTGGGCCAGGTTAGCAGCACCAAGCCGCCAATTACCAGGCACCAGCTACTATTTCCCCCACTAATGCGAGCCAAACCGACGCCGCCTACTAAACTACTAAATAGCAGCAACCAGAGCGTGCTCTGCCGAAACCGGTAATTCCAGATGCCCTCCATGGGCCGAATTTTACCAAGCCAAGGCCCCAAACTGATTAAAGTTAAGAAATACTTAATAAAAATATTGCTTAAGCGTTAGCACTGTAGTACAGTGATGTCGTTAGAAGGTAGTAAATATTACCTCAAAAAATTAAATAGGACTCATCTCTATGGCAAAAACAACTAAAGCCGCAAGTAAATCTACAAAAAAAAGTAGTAAAGGCCAAAGGAACCAGTTTCAACTGCTAATCGTGGTAGCTGTCTTTGCTATTATCGGTGTTGGAGCCCTGCTGATCACGCAAGCTAGGCAAGGCAACGTTGGCGGTGGCAACGCTTCGATCGGCGGTGTCAGTAGCTGCAACGGCGGCGTTTGGGCAATTAGTGCCCGCGCCCAGTCATCGACTGCCGCTTTACTGCCAGTCGATATTTTTGATGACAGTACTACCGGCGGTGCCGGGTTTAGACTGCTAGCCAGCAATATATCGTTGCCCTACATTATGAGCGGCAACTTTTATACTTTCCAAGACACTCCCCTGCCAGGCGCCCAAAAAGTTACCATGTACGTTGTTGTCCATGGCGGCAATCCCGCCCAAGAGACTATCTTAGCCTCCGCTCGCATACTCAATCCCTGTCTCTAAGTAAAGAGGGAGTCTTTAAAGACTCCCTCTTTACTAGTTCCCTGGTATTAGCAGATCGCTAGCTTTTGGCGCCACCGTCATGGCTATGCTCGCCACCATGCCGTTTAGCCTCGATCGGCTCGGCTTCAGCGCCCCTTCTACCGGCTTCACTGGGATCCGGGCCCTCAGGACTACCAAATTTGGTAGGACTAGCCTGACCGCCCGCACTAGCTTGTTGCTGAGTATCCGGACGATTACCAAATTGCCCCGAATTGTTGTCATCTGCCATAATTACCTCCTCGCATTACTTAAATTACCAGTAATATCTTAGGTAATTTAAGGCCTTTTATCAGTTAAAAAATACTTGAATCTGTATGCTAAAATTGACACAATCCACAGACAAGGAAAAAGAATAAATGCAGCGGCATACATATACACCGAAGCTTCACGATAATCGGGATTATCGTGAAAGTGTAGCCACCAGCCAAAACCAGCAATACCAGATGCTATTAGACCAAGAATAAACCCTGTGGCCAAAGTAAAGCTGGCTACACCTCTCTTACCAATTTTTGTGGTTGAATCCAGTAGTACCTTGAGATCCGTGCTGCCAGCATGATTCTCATCATAGGTCTTCCAGACTTTGATACGTCGTTCTAATTCATTAATTAATTTAGTCGCAGCTTGCTTTAATAATTCTTCCTGGGCTGGTTGGTTAAATACTTTATTATGGGTAATTATACATATGTGATTATGGTAAATTTCTATATCAAAATCCTTAATATCATCAATTAACACGGCCATTATATCTGGCTGCAAGACACTAAGAGCAAGTGATTTATATTCAGGCAAGGCATAAACTTGAAAATAATTATTAAAGTCGCCCTCTAGATTAATTTTTGAATCTGAATCAAAAACATAACGTGGCCCACTAATCAGTGAGTCTGAAGTATGCCCATCTATGTATATATGTGGGAGTTTCTTTGGTATGGCTACTTCAATACCTCGGAATTTTATGCCGTTTCTGTCTATAACTTCGTCGCCGACTCTACAGCTAAGCACCCCCAGATTGGTATTAACTGTCCCAGACTTAACCTTTAGCGGCCGGCGTATCCACCATACCACTACACTAATTAATATAAGGGTGAGTATTAGTTCCACTAGGGTGAGTATACCAAAAAGAACCGATCAATGACTTTTGGGCTGTGACTTTCCTACTAGGGTCATCTGTAAGATCAAACTGGAGGGCTGTTTGTATCGCTGTTGCAACCAAACTGCAATCAACTCCACGATTATTTATAGCAGATTTTTCCTAACATGATTAACATTAAAACATTTTGAGGTTGGTGAAAGTGAAAGGCGGCCGGTACTTATTCCACGCAGCGTTATCCCAACCACCCTGCAATCTTTTCAGCCGATCAAGTATATTCTTGTTAAACGTTACACGCTTCGGGTCTACTCTGCGGTAATCACCACCAAGCGCAACCCTGTCACCATAATGCACGCAGTAATAAAACTTATCGTAATCATGTGGGCCGTTCTGAATAAACCAAAAGTAGTCGGTCAACTTATAGAACTTGTCGATTGACTGTTGCAGCTCCACTGGCTCGAATCCAGCAATATACTTTTTAGGTGCGTTCTTGAGAATGTAGATTAAATCTTCCGCAAAACTTGCAGCCATGTAACCAGCATACAAGCTGGCAAGTAGCCTCAATGTTGGGTGGTCTTCTCTGATTTCATCGAGTGATTGCACGTTAGAGTTGTGACTGTTACGGACTTTGATGCGCTCCATAGACTTTTCAGTTGGATGGGTGAACTCACTAAGAAAGTTATAGTGTGCTTCCAGCCGAGTAATCTGCGGCTTGGTAAATAATCGGTTAAGCTGCAAGCTATGTAACAATGCACGATAACTCATGTAGTGCGTGTACAAATACTTATTTTCAGCCTTTCGCTTATTGGCTATATCTACGCGGGCCAGTGTCTGGTGCAAGTACCTAAAGTAATCACCCTCATTCAGGAAAGCCGCCTCTGGGTCAAAGTTTTTGTAGAGGTTAAGATAGTACGGTACCAAGTTACCCTTGCGCCTCTCGCCATTTACAAACGGCCCCTGATAAATAACTTTAACTACGCCGTCCGTCGGGTACTTAGCAGCCCGCAACGCACTCGTCTTCTTACCGTTACGCTTATCCTCAGCTATCTGCTTATTAAGTTTTTGTATGGCAACCTCGTCACTGTCACCTTTGTACTTCTTGAAAAGCAGAAAGTAACGGTTACCTCTGGTCATCAGCTTAAACAGCATCATATGCTCAAGCTCGGTACGCAGCACTACAAATGCTTCACGGTATCGCTTGTTATTTGCGAGCAGCATAACAGAATCCAACGAACCGAGCTGGTAATTGGCAATCTCAAAATAGTCAGAGTACAGGCTATAGCTAACTTTGCCGTGTTTGATCTGTTCGTGCAGAGTCACGGTCTGCTTGATAATACTATCGACCAGCTCCTGCACTGGGCCAATAATATCTTCGTCGCTCACTCGTCTATCCTAATGATTGCAAGTAAAGCAGCAGTCTTTTGGCCTGGTGAGCGAAACACAAAACCATCACGTTTAATATCCTCACGACCCTCATACTGGTGTACTACAGCCTTGAGCTGCGTGGCATCATAGATGGTCACAATGTCTATGCGCACCGGCTCGCCATGAATAGCTTTCGCGCCGTGATAGAACCCCCAACTAATATCCTTAAACAGCTCCATCCTGGGTGTTACCTTACGACGGAATCCGAACAAATCTATATGCTTACCCTTTATATTTTCATATCTATCGCCGGTTCGTTGCGTGTCGTAGTGGTCAGTACCAAGCTCTTTGATAATATCGATCAGTTCATCAGTTGTTTTGCCTGGGTGCGCACTTGAGCTAATACCACGAGCGATTATAGTCTGGCCACTAAAGTTCTCTTTGATGAGCGTGTCTACCTTGCCGCCAATAGCATCATGGTTTGGTTCAGCCTGTACGTTATATTCAGGCAGTTTTAGCCCTAGAACTTTAGGCTTCATCGACTAACTTATTAAGCAACTCGAATGTTGGGTACGACTGATTAAAGCTAGTGGAGCCGAAGTGGCCGTCCTTACGAATAATCTGTGTGCCGCCGAGCTGGTCAAACATGTATCGGCCTTGCTCTGCATTACAACCCCACGGGTCATCAACCGAATTGATAAACACGATATCTTTGACGTTGGCTTTTATCTTTGCCCAGTCATAATTGTCTTGCAACACAAGGTCTTGCTCTTCGCCTGGCATACGATGTGAATAACCAGCCACCAGAATAGCTTGCGGTAGCCGTACGCTCGTGTTTTCCAAAATACTCAGTATTAGTGGGCCGCCTGCCGAATGACCGATAATCACTGTACCTTCGTCAAAAGTGTGGGCGGCCAGAACTTTAGGTAGGAATGTCTCGATTGGCTCGTGGTTAATGTCGGGGTAATACGGTATCTCAACGTTGTAGCCTTTGGCTTCAAGTTGCTGGCCAAGCCACTGATACCAATAGTCATCTGGCTTACAATCTGTGCCGTGGAAGATGATTGCTTTCTTACTCATGCGTTCTCGAACCTCTTAAAACTAAACTTACTAATATCAATGTTGCTTCGGCCCTCAATAGCCAATTGCGAAAGCACCTCGCCTATAGCGGCCGAGTGCTTGAAGCCATGACCTGAGCAAGGCGAAGCGATAATCACATTCTTGTGGTTGGGGTGGAAATCAATAACGAAGCGAGCGTCTGGTGTATCAGTATACATACAGGTAACTGCCTTGATGCACTTACTACTCAAGCCTAGAAACTGGTTTTTGACATAGTGATCATACATAGCCTCAATCTCGGCAACCGGTACCTCTCTAGGGACGGTGTCTGGTGTGGTGTCCGTGTCATATGTTTCGGTCGCCATCTTTACACCACCATCAGGCCCATCAATTGCCGGAAAGCCGTAAAAGTTATCATAACGCTCATTGTTAAACTCCCAAATAAAGATTGGCATATCCCTGTACTGCTCGTAGTTTTCTTTATCTGCAATATCAAACCAGTACAGTACCTGGCGGTGTATCTTGAAAATATCTTGGCAGCCAGTAACCAATTCGTTTATCCAGGGGCCGGCTGAGATAATTAGCTTATCAGCCGTATATGTTCCTTTATCGGTTGTAACCGTTACCGAACCATTACTTGGCTCGTAGCTCAGGACTTTTTCGTTTAAGTTGAGTGTTGCTCCATGCTTCTTTGCTAGTTCTAGCTGCGCCGCAACACACCTTTCTGGTCTTAGGTAGCCAGCTTCCGGCTCGTAGTAGCCACGTTCGTCACCTTGAACATTAAACTGCGGGAAGCGCGTCTTAATCTGTTCATTCGTTAGCTTCTCATGCTTAATACTGTACTGGTCGGCTGCATCATAGGTATTCTGCAAGAAGTCTCCGCTGTTGTGCTGGCCATAACCGTTAGTAATGGTCATGATTAAACCGCCACACTGTGTTAGCAACTCTTTACCGGTCTGCTCTTCAATCTCGCGCCATATCTCGTGCGACCTTTTGACCAATGGCACATACTCCATACCTTCGCCGATTGCGAGGCGTGTGATCCGAGTATCCCCATGAGTGGAACCCTCTTTGTGTGGTGGGGCAAACTGGTCTATGCCCAAGACTTTTGCGCCCGACTTAGCCAGCTGATAAGTGGCGGCACTGCCCATAGCACCAAGACCGACAACTATAGTATGGAAGTGGTTGTCGCTCATTTATTACTCCTTGAAAGTTTGGATATGCTACAGACTGTCATTACTCAAAATTATACCCTGTTTTACGAGAGAGAATAAGGATATATAATCAAAAGTACGAGAATGGAGGGAGCAACATGAATACACTCGGCCCCAAACACCACTATGCCCAGGCGGTACTTACCAGCCGGATGAGCAAGCGCACGGCATTTCTTACCTACATTAACCGCAACCATAGCGACCCATCAAACGGGGCTTACAGATTAGAGCAAACTCAAGCTATGCGTAACATTATGAACGACATGCGCAGGGAACTAGAGCTACGAGCCAGTATCAGTACGCAGCAACTACAGATGGCCGACAAAGCACTCACTCAACTTAATACCTTACTGTCAGACACTAGCAGCAAAACAGTATCACAACAGCTACAGATACTACGGCTGGCCAAAACCATGCCACATATACTCAAAGACTTACAGCAGCCGACGCCCGACCCCGTACTTCCACCTGAGACTACTAAACAACTTGACCGTGGCCGAATAGTCATCGGCTAACGTGGGGTTAGAGACCACCAACACAAGAACATGTATTTTTAATGCGTAGTCCTTTTGTAGCTCATCTAGTACAGCTCGCTAACTTGTACATACTTAACAGCTACTTTAGGCCGAGTGGGCGCGGCGGAAAAACATACCCCTCCAAACAACAATTCCCATATATACCCTATGCACATCCTTAGCTGCTCAAAAGTAGATAACAGATAGGAAAGGCAGGTATGGCGTCCGTCGGGGTGTTGGCCGAATACTTGCAAAAAGTACAACCGTTCGCACACGTTACGCTAACTTTTTGGCGATACAGACTGCTTACGGGTCGTGTACGCCGCGTCTAGTTCGGCTATCTTCGCAGCACGGGCTTGCGCAGCCATTGCTTGCTCCTTAGTCCGGTACATGATGTTACCACTGGCTGGGTTAAACATCACTGACTTGCTGTAGCTTATGTAGTTGTCATGGTGGTTGGCTAGTACCCAGTCAATACCGTGTTCATTGATAAGCTGCTGAAACGTATCTTGATTGCGGAGTGTGGGGAGTACGCGACCGCCTTCGTCAATATCGAGGTCTAGCTTTTTAGTCATAAGACCCGCATTTTAGCACTGGTTAGCGACTATGGCTGTCAGAATTATTGTTGCTTGCGGGTCTGTAGATACTCAAGTAACCCGTCATGCAGATGTCGCTCACCATCCCAAATGACAATATTGTAACCCTCAGGAAACTCGGAGGGGTTTTCTTCGCGAAAATCTATTGAGCGCACCTCTAATGGTAATGCCTCACTCATGTGTCGGTCAGTGCCACCATGTAGAACAGAATACTTATCGCCCCACACCTCTAGTTCGTGTGGATTTTGCACATCTTCAACTTTTAGGCCAATAGTAGCTAACACTTCGGGCATAGTCAGCACAGATTTAATTGAAGTGGTCTTCGATACACCCTCAACAGCAAAATCTAGGGCAAAGTTACCGCCAAAGCGAGGTGTAATGGGGATTTTCGCCTCAGTAAACAATTGTGTTGCTCGGTCTTTGATAGGAGTCCGCAGGTCATGCTTGTCATGTGTAAGCGGAACTTCGTAGTTCAGGCTCGCTAGCTGCTCATCAGTCAGGTCTATGCCATTCACAACTTCAAGAGTAATCTGTGGGCCGCGGTCATCAAGCATGATGTCCAACGGGTCGTGGCCAATCTGTTCCCAAAAGTCTACCTTTGGTTGTGCAGGATGCGGACGAAGACCAAACTCTCCTACAAGTTGGGCAACAATGGTACGCCAGGTTTGTTTCATCTTTGGCGTAAAAGTTTCTTCGTACACACTGTAGAATGGCTTATCACGAAGCTCGCCTGAGTCAGCGAAACCCCAAACCTCAGCCCCGCTACAATGACTCACCAAAATGTCGTGGCGCAGTGCTGGGTCGATGCGGTCAGTAATATCTCTCTGAACACGGGCTAGACTACCGCCCGTTACCATAAATAGTTTGCCACCATCTTGCAGGAATGATGATAGCTCGGTAATCATTTCTGGCTCTGCCGGTGTGTAAACTTCAGCAATGGTTTCGTCCACATCAGAGAAAGCGAGTCTTAGTTGGTCATTCCATGAAATTGGGGGTAATTCACTCATAATGTAGCCTAGTATAGCAATTCGACATCTGTAAATCTATTTTCTTCTAGGAGAAAGAGGCGACTCGCACAACGTAGCGCAAGACGTTATTAACTAGCCTGAGCAGATTGAAACCTCTAGTGCTTGCTCTTACGCCCTAGATGTCGCACACTAACACTTAACAGTGGTGGGCTGTCTGAGGATATAGAGATGGATATGGACACTGTGTTGACGGCACCCAAATCAAAAGAAGACCTACTTAGGACTGCTCACGTGGCCCAGCTTATTGACGAGCAGCTCGTAAACCAACATGGGGATACGGTCGTTGTTGATACCGTTTCATTTAGTAGCTATTTTGCCGAACTGCACGGCAACAAACCCCAACCTTTGTATCGCTCAAAAGCAGTATATAAGTCTGGGCTTGTATGGCTCAATGCGATTGGCGCAGTCACGGACGATGCGCCTTACGCTGGTAGTGATAACGCCGGCAACCGAAAACGACTTGTGACCGTTGATCGTGCCAAACTAAAGCAGAGTATAAAAGTGCTACAAACCAACAGCGAGCTATTCACTGCCAAACAAGGCTCAAGTAAGGCTCAACTGCTGCCAGACCCTGAAGTCATTGTAGGCGGCGGCTTTGCACTACACTCGAATCACCGCATAAGCTACAAATTAGATCCAATCAGCCTAGAGCCACAAGTGCGAAGAGTGCTTGCGTACGTCATGGCCCACGCACAAAATGGCCAGTATGTAAGTTCTCAGTCCATTATCGATAACTGTCTGAGTGAGCAATATCTGGAGAGGGCTGCCACTAAAAATAATGATAGTGTTCCAGGCTACGTCCGCCGGTGCATGTCCGAAGGTAACAGTGCGTTTCGCATGGTTACTGGGTCTCCTGACGAGACGTTATATTTCAAGAATAAGTATGGCGTTGGTTATACGTTTGATACTCACAGCGACACAATGAACTAAACGTTCGCAAATATCCCTCTCATTATCCGAACACTTGCTGGATACAGTTGTGGCATGGAAAATGACAGCTCACGGGATAAGTACAGCATTGTTGAAATCCGCGACCTCGGACTAGCGGCTGCGTTGGTGAGCCTGGGCCACAATCTGCAAGGCACTAACCGCAACAACTCTGGACGGGTCTACTTTGTCTTCAAGGATACGCCTGCGCTACAAACCGCAACCGATGCCTACTGGAACAACGAGCTAAACGTAAACGCCCGTGCCTATTCTGATGCGCTTAAAACCTTGAAGAACTTGATCTACAGCGAGAGGTATTGATATGCAACTCGCGCCGTCAGACATCAAACAATTCAAGTTGCTCTACAAGAAGCATTTTGGAATTGTGCTTGATAGCAAGCAAGCCCAACGCAAATTGGCCCTACTCGTTCGTCAGCTAGAGATAACCTACCGCCCGATCACAAAGGCACAGGCCGATAAATATGGAGATGGAGCTGAGCGTGGAAAAGTTACATCTAGGAAGTGACGCCTCAAATCGCGTAAAACCAGCCAACCCTACGCATTATCAACACAGCGGGCAAAGTCCTAAACCACCCCCAACTTTACACCATAAAGTTGCCCGCAAAAATGAAATAATCATCACGTCTCAGCAGCTACGTGAAACGAAATGGTTGTTTCGGCAGTACGGCTTGCAAAAACCAGGCTGGGTACGCACCCGTTTCATAAACAATCAACGCAGGCGCAAGGCTCTCAACGATATTTTAGTTGAGGCTGGTCTAGATTATCGTTGCTGCGGCCCGCCCGTTGGCAGCGATTGGGCGGGCCAGCTGCACACCCTATGGCATCAAATAAATGGAGGACAATCATGCAAGTAGATTTTAGTGACGGTCGTGGCAATGTTTATCGAACAAGCCCGAAAGGCACACACCTCGTCAAGTTGTCGTTTAGACGCAGTGGCGTATACATAAACAAAATTAGGGTAGTGCCTTCCAAAGACGATCCAGGCGATTGGATAGTCTACCTTCCAGCATACAAGAGTGCTAAGGGTTGGAAGTCAGATTTTGAGTGCAGTAAGTCGGGGCCAGTCTGGAAGATCATTGAAGAGTTAGCGATCAAGACTGTGCGAGCTTACGATGGCAAAGACGAAGTAGATGACGACGGCTACGGTGACTTGGATGATTTCTTGTCTAAGGGAATCGATGATTTCCTGGGCCAGTAGATCAGCCATAGGTACTTACCTTATAAGTTATATATCTATATAGGTTCATAGTTACCTACTAGGTTGCTGTTTAATACAAAGATTGAAGGGTTGGTAACAACCCGCCGGACTACAAAAGATGATATAATAGTAAGCGTTGTCCCAGTTATGTTCCACAAAGTTTTTTTGTGCCTTCTGCCTGTTTAGGGGCGGTCTGCCAGAAGCCTTTGTGGTGACTGGGACAACCAGACCGTCCCTTTTGGGACTTAATGGGAGGCAGTTATGAAAACTGATAAATTACGTTACATCGCTTACGTGCGCAAATCTTCTGAGAGTAAAGAGAAGCAGGAACTTTCGCACCTGAGCCAAATTGAAAACATTAAACGCCAATTCGCACACCTAAATATCGTGAAGTGGATGGACGCTGAGAGCCAGAGTGCCTTTACGCCAGGTCGCTCAATCTTTATCGAGATGCTCGAAATGATTAAACGTGGTGAGGCCGACGGCATTGTCGCCTGGCACCCGAACCGCTTATCCCGCAACGAGATGGACAGTGCCGAAATCACTTACATGCTGCGAGGTGCGCTCAAGGACTTGAAGTTCTGCTCGTACAACTTCGACAACTCCCCAGAGGGCATCATGATGTTACAAATCGTCATGAACCAGGGCCAATACGAAAGCTCCAAGCAAGGCAAAGATGTGAAGCGTGGCATGGAGACTAAGGCTGGTACCGGCGAAAAGCCTGGACGCGTGCCACCAGGTTACATGAAAGTCCCCAGACGAGATGCGGCAGGCAACCTCATTATCCGCCCCAAAGATAACAAAATCGTTACTGAGACCGGCAAAGACCCCGACCGCTATGACGACGTAAAGCGTATGTGGACACTGCTGCTTAAAGGCAGCCACACGCCGAGCGAGATATGGAAGCTAGCTGTTGAGGAGATGAAGTTCATGCAACCCAAGACTGCTAAGACTGGCGGCAAACTGATTGTCAAAGCCGAGGTCTACCGCATTTTCCGCAACCCGTTCTATGCTGGTAAGTTTGAGCATGGCGGTGTACTCCACAAAATCCAAAGCCCCAGTTACGAACCGATGATTACCTGGGAGCAGTTCCAGCTTGCGCAGCAGATACTAGGTGAGCGCGGTAATCACCGTGTCGGTAAGTTTGAGTACGCCTTTAGCAGCATGATCAGGTGTGGTAAGTGTAACTGTACCGTACAGGCCCGCCACCGCACCAAGCTCATTAAAGCCACAGGCGAATACAAAACCTATGTGTACTATTACTGCTCACGCAAAAGCATGGATAGGCCCTGCAACCAAACTGTCTACACGCTGGTCGAAGACATTGAGCGTGACATCGACACAGAGGTACAGAACTACACCATCATCCCTGAGTTCAAGGACTTGGCCCTCAAGATACTGCGCAAGAATAACAAACTCGAAGCCGGTGAGCGCGTGCGCCAGTACGGCAAGAACCAAAAGCATCGTAACGAGCTACAAGACCAACGCGACAAACTCATCGACTACTTGCACCGTGAGCTGATTGACGAAGATGAGTATAAGCACCAACGCCAACGCTTGCAGGCCGAGATTGATAAAACCGACGAACTCCTGCGCGATACTGAGAAGCGGGCCGACGACTGGATGGAGTTAAACGAACGCGCCTACAACTTTGCCGTGTACGCTCGCAGCCACTTTAACGATGGAAGCATCCGAACCAAGCGAGATGTGTTGAAGACACTGGGGAAGAATCTTATCCTACAAGATAACAAGCTACATATTGAGCCTAACGAGTGGCTGGTTCCGATAGCCAAAAACTACCCTGAAATAGAGAGAAGTTATCTCAAGGTACGAACCAACAAAAAAGCAACTGCTAAGGAGTTAGAAGTTGCTTTGATGCCAATAATCGAATCTTGGAGGGCCCAGTGGGACTCGAACCCACGACACCCTGCTTAAAAGGCAGGTGCTCTAACCGGCTGAGCTATGGGCCCAAAAAATCCCGGTGGGATTTTTTGTAGACGCCAGCGAAGCGTCGTTTGTAGTACCGGGATTAACTCCTTACATTATCCGGAATTTGACTGAAAAGTCAATCGACTCACCCCTTGTGGCGCTTGCTGTGCTTGCCCTCGCCAGCCTTGGGGCGCTGCAGCCATAGTACCAATAGGCAGATTAGCGCGCTGGCACCGACGATTAAATCCTGGGCGCGTTGGACTTCCGCCCATAAATCAGACCGGACGATATTATGGCTCAATCCGGGTGGCAAAAGTGGCACCACCAATAAAGCTCCCAGCAGGCCGACACCGGCTGCCGGCAGGGCGTTGAGTAGCAACCGTGACGTACCGCGAATCGTCCTGATCATAAAGACAGTCGTTAGCGCTACCGGGACTAATAACAATAGTAAATCGAGGTTGCTACCAGAGGTTATAGAAGAATTTGACAGCCCAAAAAGATCTTTGGCATCGCCAGACACGAACTGTACCAAGACATCACCCAGGCACAGGCTTAAAAAAACCAGCGTGGCATTGACGCGTAATACCATCAGTAATAAAACAGGTACGAGTACGATGGCAGCAAGGGTGATGACCGGTGTCATATGCCCTATAATAGCATGAGCGCTACGGACTTTAGGCGCCGACTTTGTCCTTACGCCGGCCAACCCGGTCAACCTGTTCGGCGTAAGCTATGATTTTTTCGGCCACGTTATCACCAGTGATTTTTTCGATGGCAAAACCGGGGCTGGAATTAACTTCTAACACCAGCGGGCCACGTTCCGAACGCATCATGTCGACGCCACAGACCGGCAGTCCCATAGCTTTGGCAGCCTTGATAGCTGTCAGGCGCTCGTCTTTGGTCAGTTTGACGGGAATACCCTCACCGCCCTGGTGGATATTAGAACGAAAGTCATCGTCCAGACTCTGGCGGAGCATGCTCGACATGACCTTGCCGTCGACCACAAAAGCCCGGATGTCGACACCGGCACTCTCGGCAATAAATTCTTGCACCACAAAGCTCACGCCCTCGACATAAAAGGCCTGCATTACCGCCTTGGCTGCTTTGCGGGTTTCAGCTAGTACCACGCCGTTACCATGGGTACCGCGGGCGACTTTAATGATGACCGGCGCGCCGCCTACTTGATCTAAGACGTCATCAAAGTCAGTTACTTCGCGCGCAAAGACCGTTTTAGGGATGCCAACGCCGGCTTTGGCAAGGAGCTGCGTGCTCCGCAGCTTGTCCCGGGAGCGGACAATAGCAATTGAGCTGGCAACCGTGGTGACGTTTTGCATCTCAAACTGCCGCACGATCGAGGTGCCGTACTTGGTCAAACTGGCCGCGATCCGCGGAATTACCACGTCGACATCACTGAGATCTTTGCCTTTATAGCGCACCACCGGCTTGCTACTTTCGATCGAGACATAGCACTTGGCATAACTAATAACTCGTACCGTATGACCACGCTTTAAGGCTTCTTCTTTTAGGCGCTTGGTCGAATAATTACCGGAGCCCTTTGATAAAATAACGATATTCATGAGATTTCAGGTCTTTTCTTTCCGGAAGTGGTATAGCGCCTAGAAACATCTACCACGAACTTATTTGATCGTAAAAACTTTCGACCTAGTAACATCTCGTGATTCATCTGTGACCTGTCGGCCAATGATGTTTTCATATCATAGTATTGCTCGCCGATGCGAACTTTAATGACTACCATGTAACGATCCTGATACTGACCATTAGACGATTTTACCTTCTTTGTCCAAAATTCGCTTGTAAGAAAATCCAGGTCGCCGATTTTAAACTGAAGCTGGCCGTCCTGCAGCTGAATGTCTTGGGCATGAATGCTAGAGCTATCGGCACCGGTATCGACTTTGGCGATAATCTTTTCCTTGCTATCATTGTCACCACATATATATACCGTCTCCAGTCGGCCTATTCGCTGGGCTTGGCTCGTTACCTTACTTTTTGGTTCTTCGGTAGCAATGGCTTCGTCAATTGCCGCTATCAGCCAGTCGGCTTTTTCAGCTTCAAAACTGGCTCCCTCAATTTGCGGCGCTCGATTAACTTCTAAAATATAGGCCTCGCCGGTTTTACTATCAAGCATCATATCGACGCCGGCGCAATCACGCCGAAAGGTATAGGCGGCTTCAACAGCTTGGTTCAATACTGTCCGGTCAAGGCTTGAGATTTCGTGTAAGGTCGCAGTAGCGCCTTGTGAAGTATTATTAAGGTGCGTGTCGCCACTGGCTTGGCGGTGAATCACTCCCCGCACTTGGCCTCCAGCGACAAACAGTCGATAATCCCCGTCATTTGGTATACATTCTTGGATCAGGAAATGGCGTCGACTGGATTTAAGTAAGGCTGCTAGTTCATCCAAGGATTTGACTAAATAATTAGCGTCACCTCGGGTTCCGCCGGTAGCTTTGGCAATGACAGGAAACTGGAAAATGTCAGCGTAATCTTGGGCTATCAGGCGCAGCAAGCGACGCTTATTCCTACAAAATAGCGTAGCCGGGATTGGGAGTTGCTTGCGTTGCAGGGCAGCCATTTGGCTTAGTTTGTTACGCGAATTAGCTTTTAGGATTTCCTGGTCAAAAAATGGCACGCCATGATCGTGGAGGTAAAAGGCGCAAGCCTGCATCTGTTGCATACTGGCGCCAGCTTTGCGGAGGTAAGCAAAGTCGTACTCCTGTAAATCAAAATGGTTGCGATGATCCCTGATGATGCATTTGTCATTGGTAATTAAGTAAGACAAGCTGCGGGCATAACTGACATAGACTTCATAATCTTTATCGTGAGCAGCGGCAGCTTGCCGTAACAGTGCCTGCAAGGCCGGTGGGTCGGCTTTGCCTTGGCGCACGCTACGATTAGCAAATAGTAGTAATACTTTTTTAGTTGCGGACATCTACCTATTATAGCACAAATTGTTGATGCATGTCAATTATCTACCCCTGTTTATTGTTGGGCCTGGACGACGCGGGTGTAGATGAGATAGATAGCGCCGGCGACGACCAGGAGTACCGCGACTAGCAGTGGAACAAGGCCGGACTGGTTTAGTGGAGCACGTTTCATTCTGCTTTATTTTACTGTATCAAGCCATGAGCGAAAAGCGGCTTACTTAGATTTCGGTGATGGTTTGGATGGATGTGCGGCTGGCGGAGCTTGTGGCGGTTCGACATAAAGGTCGTTACCAAAACTCTTGGGATACTGCTGAGCCATCTGGAACATATCTAATGGCTCCTCAGACTGAGAAACTGATTTGGCATGCTGGGTTGCCTCGAGGGGATAAAACGTTTCTTCTATTTTGGCTTCCACGGCATTTTTGGGTACCGGATGGGCAGTCGTGGCATAAGGGATCGGCATGACTTTTGGAGTGGCTGGAACGGCCAAAGGTTGTGGTGTCGGCTGCTGTTGCTGGATTGGTGGTACTGGTAATACGGCGGCCGGAGCAGGCGGTAGTACTACCGAGGGGGCAAGCGGAGCAACAGGCGCGACGGTATTAAGGGCTGGAAACTGAGTCGCTGGAGGGGTGTGTAGCGGGTTTGAGGCTTGAGCGATAGCGTTGGTACGCCGGGCTTTAGCCCACGCGTCTTGGGCGGTCGCGTTTTCGGCAGTCACTTGTTGGGGTGCCAGCGGCTTGTGGCGGCGGGAAGCAGCTATGGCAAGCATAATGATACCCAGGGCCGCGATTCCTCCGGCAATTGCCAGCCAGGGCAAGTTTTTGGTGGTACCGGCGGTAGTTTTTTTGGTCGGCTGTGCGACGCTCGTATCATTGCTGCCGCTGCTCGGTTCGGTAGTATCCGTACTGGTGGAGTCTGTGGTAGTATCCGCTGCGGGCTTCTCGAGGATCGGCAGGACATCGGTTTGGGCGCTTTTGACTGGCCCCGGAGCGGCTGGCGCGGGCGTGGTCGTCGCGGGAGCCGGCTTAGGAGTCGTGGTGCTAGGTGGCGTCACTGGAGGCTTGGACGGCGCCGGAGCGGGAGGCGGTGCCGGAGATTGGAGCATGTATGAGCCGTTTTGGGTGGCAGCGTCCCGATCCCGCGATCCAGAACCAGAACTGTGACCGTTAGAAAGTACTAAGCTGGCCGGGCCGGCAGTTTTAGCTTTAAAAGCCAAATTAGCGATCGTGACAACGGGAGTATTCAATTTGCTGCTCGCGAGCTCAACGGTAATCCTCAAACTACCGTTAGCATCAACCGACACCTGGTGAGATGTCACTGTCGTGTTATCAAAACCAGCGTTTAAATACTGTAGGTTGGTGCTGGGAGCGACGGTAATCGTCAGCGGGTTGCGCGTACCGCCACTGTTACTAAAATTAATCGCTATATTGAATTGGTTACCGACCGTATACGAGCCGCTGGCCGGAGATGGCGCAAACAGCCCGGTAAGCGCCGATGTGCTGGCGCTAAAAACGGTGGTAAGGGTTACTACCAGCAGGGCCACAGCCAAGCAAAACGCCCGGGTTTGGTGACGACTACAAAAATCCACTAACTTTTTCATGATTGTGTTTAGCTAACTATCAGTAGTATAACATTTGCTGAACCAAAGGTTATATAGTCCTGCTATAAACAAAATCCAGTGCACTATTGCTTTATATCAAAAATAATGGTATAATTAACACCATGTCTGAACGACACCCGGATTCACCTCAAACATTGCCGCCTATTTTTTTGCTGGCTTATCTTGCCCAAGCTCAGGAAAACGCCCGATTACGGGTAGAGGCTCTCCAAGATTCACTAACGGGGCTACCGAATCGGCGGGCTTTTTATGACGAAGCTGAAAGGCTGATAGGCCAGTATCAGCGCCACCCAGGTTCGGCTAGTCTGGTTCTGCTTGACTTGGATAATTTTAAAAGGATCAATGATATGCACGGCCATCCGGCTGGTGACGAAGTACTGGTGCAAGTCGCCCGCTCTATGTCCGGGCGGCTGCGCAAAGGAGACTTCCTTGCCCGGCTAGGCGGTGAAGAATTTGGCATCATAGTACGCGATGCCGATAAGACCCAGGCAGCTGAGCTGGCTGACCGTATTCGTCTGGGGATTACCGAAGAAGTCAGGGTACCCCTAGCGGTAGGCAGTCAAGAATATCGTGGTATCACCGTCAGCGCCGGCATTAACGCCATTAATCCTAGTGAGGGATTCTTTGAGGCAGATTTTCGCGGAGCGGATGTCGCTTTATACAAAGCCAAGGAACTTGGTCGAGATAGAGCAGTCATATTTGGTAATTAAAAGGCTTCGAGGAGCTCTTTTTGCTGGCGACTGAGTTTGGTAGGGATATCAACGATGATAGTGACGATGTGAGGGCCACGACTATCGCCTTTGAGGTGCGGCACGCCGTGATTGGATAGTTTAAAATCCGAGCCGGATTGGGTGCCAGCCGGGACTTTCATACGCACCAGGCCATCGACCGTTTCGACGTCGATTTCAGTACCGAGAGCGGCCTCGACCATGCCAATGTGCTCTTCGCTCAGGATGAGATCGCCCTCTCTCGTGAACTTTTTGTGTGATTTGACCCGGATGTTAACGTAGAGATCGCCTTTTGGCCCGTTGGCGATAGCTTCACCGTGCTCTCGAAGTCGAATGGTAGCTCCGTCATCGATACCGGCCGGGATCTTAAGCTGGACAACTTGGCGTTTTGCCTGGGTGCCCTTGCCGTGACAGACAGAGCAGACCTTTTCGGGAATTTTGCCAGCGCCATGACACTTTGGGCAGAGGCTGGCTTGCTGGATATTGCCAAAAATCGTTCGGGTGACACTGACTACCTGCCCCGATCCCTTACATTCATCACAAGTTTTAAGCTCATAGCCAGGTTCGACCGTCGTGCCTTTACAATGCTCGCAGCTATCCTCGAGGTTGAGATTGAGGTCGACTTCGGTGCCAAAAACAGCTTGTTCAAAGGTGATTTCCACTCCGGCTTCAACGTCTCGGCCGCGAGCTTGGCGACGTTGCTGCCCGCCGCTACCGCCGCCAAAAAAACTACTAAAAATATCGCCTAGACCCAGATCACCAAAATCAAAATTAACATTTTGCCCTTGGGCGCCACCATAACCGGCAAACGGGCTGCCGCCATTGCTGCCGACACCGGCATGACCAAACTGGTCATAACGTTTGCGCTTCTCACCATCTTTGAGGACTTCGTAAGCCTCGTTGAGCTCTTTGAATTTCGTCTCGTCACCGCCCCGATCCGGATGGTGCTCGACAGCCGCCCGCCGAAAGGCCTTTTTAATCTCGTCAGCGCTGGCATCCTTACCAACTCCTAAGATGTCATAATAATCCCGTTTCGATGCCATGCCTCTAGTCTACCAGTTATCCCTGTTTTACTTCGTCGGCCCACCAGGTTTGAGCTTTGACTGACAAATTAGTCAGCGGAATTTGCTGCAGGACGAATGTTTCATAACTATGCAACTTGGCAACTTCAGCTTCAATCTTTTCGAAGTGATGAGCGACTGTCTCCATAATCAACTTGACCTCTTTGGCGTCGTCCAGCGCGCCGTGCCAACGGTATTTGGACTGCACTTCCAGGAATTCCACGCAGGCCACTAACGAAGCGTGCAGCAAGTGATCGGCGATATCGTGCGCCTCCTGCCAACTCTTGCAGGTTAGCACCACTTCGACGAAATCAGTGTTCACCTTAGGCTTTCTTGTCGTCCTTAGTGTCTTGATCATCGACGACTTCGCCTTCGATGGTGTCGCCCTTTTTGTCATCTTTGAGCGCTTCGTCTTCGACCGGAGTTTCTTGGGCGGCAGCGGCTTCGTACAGCTTGGCGCCGATAGGCATCAGTTTATCGTTGAGCTCTTTGGCGGCTGATTCCATGGCGTCTTTGGAAGCCTCTTTGTCGTCGACGACTTTTTTAGCGGCCGCGGTTGCTTCATCAAGTGTCTTTTTATCGTCATCAGACAGTTTATCACCGTTGTCTTTGGCTAACTTGTCGGCCTGGTAAATAGCGCCATCCAGTACATTACGGGCTTCTACGGTTTCTTTACGCTGCTTGTCTTCCTCGGCGTGGGCTTCGGCGTCCTTGGCCATTTTTTCGACTTCGGTCTTGTCCAGGTTGCCGGAGCCGCTGATAGTAATGCTCTGCTCCTTGCCACTGCCCTTGTCCTTGGCGGTGACGTTCAGGATGCCGTTGGCATCAATGTTAAAGGTGACTTCGATTTGCGGTGTGCCGCGGGGAGCCGGCGGGATGCCATCGAGGATGAAGCGGCCCAGTGATTTATTGCCTTCGATGATGTCGCGCTCGCCCTGGCCGACGTGGATTTCCACTTGCGGCTGGCTATCTGCGGCTGTGGAGAAGACTTCGGATTTGCTGGTTGGTATGGTGGTATTGCGCTCGATCAGCTTGGTCATGACGCCACCCATGGTCTCGATACCTAGGCTCAGAGGGGTTACGTCTAGCAGCAGCACGTCTTTGACGTCACCCTGCAAGACGCCGCCTTGGATAGCGGCGCCGACAGCGACGACTTCGTCAGGATTGACACCTTTCATCGGGTCTTTGCCAAAGATCGATGTAACCTTTTCCTGGACGGCCGGCATGCGGGTCATGCCGCCAACCAGGACTATGGCGTCGATATCGCTGGCTTTGAGGCCGGAATCTTTGAGGGCTTTTTCGCACGGCGCGGCCGTCTTGCTGATCAGGTCGCCGACCAGATTTTCCAGTTTGGCCCGGGTCAGCTTGTGCTCGAAGTGCTTGGGGCCATCAGCATCAGCCGTCAAAAACGGCAGATTGACGTTGACTTCCTGGGCAGACGACAGCTCGATTTTGGCCTTTTCAGCCTCATCTCGCAGACGCTGCATGGCGGCATTATCAGAGGTGACGTCGATACCATGCTCTTTTTTGAATTCATCAGCAAAGTAATTGACGATCACCCGGTCAAAGTCGGCACCGCCGAGATGGGTGTCGCCATTGGTCGATTTGACTTCAAACACACCGTCGCCTAATTCAAGAATCGAAACGTCAAAGGTGCCGCCGCCGAGGTCGTACACGGCGATCTTTTCATCTTTTTTATCGCCCTTGTCCAGGCCATAGGCCAAAGCCGCCGCGGTCGGTTCGTTAATAATTCTCTTGACTTCTAGACCGGCAATTTTGCCGGCATCTTTGGTCGCCTGGCGCTGGCTGTCGTCAAAGTAAGCCGGCACGGTGATCACCGCTTCGGTAACTTTGTCGCCCAGGAAAGCTTCGGCGTCGGCCTTGAGCTTGCCGAGAATCATGGCGCTGACTTCTTCCGGGCTGTACTCTTTGTCGCCCATCGTAACCTTGACGGCGTTGCCGCTTTTGATGATCTCGTAGCCCATCAGCTTGATGTCGCGCTGGACTTCTTTGTCATTAAAGTTACGACCAATCAGGCGCTTGACTTCATAAATCGTATTTTTAGGATTGGTCACCTGTTGGCGACGGGCGACTTGCCCCACGAGACGTTCGCCGTTCTTATTGACAGCCACGACCGAAGGCGTAGTACGGGCACCCTCCGAGTTAGCGATAATCTCCGGCTTGCCGGACTGCATGACAGCCATCGCCGAGTTAGTAGTACCGAGGTCAATGCCGATAATTTTAGCCATGGTCGAATTATTCACCCTTCCCTTTAATTAGCACTCATAATTAACTACTGCCAGTTTACCGAACTAGCACTCTCATGTCAAGAGTGCCAAACATAGTTACTGGGTCTTAACCCGAACCATGGCGTGGCGGATGACGTCGTCGCCGAGACGGTAACCGGATTGGAGCTCTTCGCTGACAATTTCCTGGCCGCCCTCACCCTCTTCCATGCTGACGGCTTCGTGCAGGTGCGGGTCGAAGTGCTCACCGATGGTTTTAACACGCTCGACGCCCATATCAGCCAAGGTTGCATCAAATTGCTTGACGACGCCCTGGACGCCCTTGATGTAATCATTGTCCTCGAGATCTTTAGGCGTGTGCTTAAGCGCTCGTTCGAAATTGTCGATCACCGGCAATAAGTCACGAATCACATGAGCTTTGAGGCGAGTCTTGAGATTACTCAGCTCTTCTTCGTGGCGGCGGCGAATGTTAGTAGCATCGGCTCGCTCACGCTGCAGCGCCTGGGTTAGACCTTCGACCTGTTGCTGCAACGCAGCCAGGTTAGGCGACTTAGACGAAGCCGGTTTTTTAGCTTTGCCAGTCACGATACAACCTTCGAGCTACAATGGCAGCTCCCAGCGCGGCAGTTGCTATTACGGCACCATGCATGACGCGACCAGCCAGGGCTTCGACCTCGGCATCCGAAGCTGCCGGAATAGCAATGAGTTCAGGGTCACTGATTTCTACGATATCGGTTGACGGTAAACCTTGGGCAGCGCGGGCTTCGGCTTCCTGAATATGTTGATCCCAGGTTGTTTCCCCTCGCAGCGCGGCTCGTTCCTGCAAGGCAATATAGCCTTGCTCAGTCATGTCAGGGCCTAAATTTGGAATTGGTAGTTTGGGTTCGGGCATATGTATCTCCTTAGTTATTAGGTTGTTGTTGGCATCGTCTCCGGTAAAATTTCCCGCTATACATACAGCACTTCTTCCAGCTCTTGACCGGCACGAGAGACTAGCGTCATGACATCGCGGTAGCTTTGGCGGGTTGGGCCAAGCGTGCCGATGTAGCTGCGATCACTAAACGGGCTGCGGAAGCGGCTAATGATCAGGGTGCAGCCGGCCGAGCGGCCGATCGGGTTTTCTTGGCCGATGTAGACGCTGAGCGGCTCGTTGGGCGCGGCTTCACGCAGCCAGGGCTCAAGGTTATCGAGTAATTGGGCTACTTGCTGGACGTTGAGGCCGCCGGCAAACTCCGGCTGGCCAAACAGGTTGCTCAAGCCGCTGATATACAGTTGGCTGCCGATAGTGGCCAGGCCGAGATTGTGGGTTAATTCAACTAGGGTATCGACGGCATTGCGAATCACCCGCTCCGGCGCTCCGGCGCTTTGGACGCGGGCCGTCAGGGCGCGCTCGCCACGGCGCTCGCTGAGGCTAGTGCTGCCACCATTTTCACTGAGGTTATTGACGTAAAATCGATAGCCCTTATCAGTCGGTACCCGACCGGAACTGGTATGCGGCTGCATGATAAAACCTAAACGCTCCAACTCGGCCATCTCGGCTCTTATTGTCGCCGAGCTGACATTAAAGGCTTTGGCTAGCAAGCTGCTGCCTACGGGGCTGGCCACCTCGGCGTACTGCTCGACAATAGCCGACAGGATATTTTGTTGACGCTCCGTCATAATGCTTCTATCTTATAATTTTGGCACTCGATAGTCAAGAGTGCCAAGCGTTCTTAGGCGAGGTAGGCGCGAATGTCCTGGGCAAGCTGGGTGGCGACAGCGCGAGCGGCCGGTTCGTCGGGGGTGTTGTGATCCTGGGACTCGGTGATGGTTTGGATTTGGCTAAAGGCAGTGTCGAGGTCATCATTGATAACGGCGACATAATAATCGGTGGTTAGGAGCTGCTCGAGTTCGTCGAGGGCGGTTTGCATACGCAGGCGGGCATCGGCGGCGTCGACGACATCACCATAGCGGCGCTGTAGGCGTTCTTGCCAGGTTGTAAAATCAGGTGGCAGCAAAAAGACGGCCATGACATTTGGATCAAGCGCTTTGTATTCAGCCACGCCCTGTACCTCAATGTCAGTCATGGCGATTTTGCCCTCGTCATGGGCAGCCTGGATTTCGGCGACGCTGGTACCGTATAAATTATCACTGTAAATCTTGGCTTCGATGAAGGCTTGCTCATCAAGCATCTTTTCGGCTGTCGCCTTATCGATGAAATGGTATTCACGGCCATCTTGTTCGATAGTGCCATGGTTGATACGGGGTGGCCGTGTGGTATGCGAGATAATGTGGTGGAAGCGGCCGGTCTGCAGCAGCTTGTCTTTGAGCGAATCTTTGCCGGCGCCAGTCGGGCCAACGAGTACTAGGATCGGGGTTTCTTGGATTAGTTTTTTGGACGTTTCGGCAGGCTTATAGTCAACGAGTTTGCGGGCCAAGGGAGTATCCATCAGGTAATTATAGCAACTTAGTCACGCTTGAGCATAACAGTGAAGGCCTCGGCGGGGATATCGACCTTGCCGAAACGTTTCATGCGCTCCTTGCCTTTCTTTTGCTTGGCTAAAACTTTTTTCTTGCGGGAAACGTCGCCACCGTACAGACCGGTGGTTACGTCTTTGCGAAAAGCACTGATGTCCTCGCGAGCAATGAAGCGGCCACCGATACCGGCCTGCAGGGCAACCTGGAAATTTTGGCGAGGAATCACTTCTTTGAGTTTCACGACTGTTTCACGGCCCAAGCGGTCAGCTTCACTCCGATGTACCATCACGCTGAGGGCATCAACCCGCTCGCCGGCCACGTAGAAATCAACTTTGACCAGGTCTTCGGCCCGGTAATCATCCAATTCATAATTAAATGAGCCGTAACCACTGGTCAGGCTTTTGAGCTGGTCATAAAAGTCGGTTAATAGATTGGCCAGCGGCGCCTCAAAGCTGACAATCGCCCGGTTGTCGACGTAGCTGAGGTTAGTTTGCAAGCCCCGCCGGGCTGAAATCAGCTGAATGACCGGGCCGACATAGTCCTGCGGCACGACGATTTCACCCTTGATCCATGGCTCGCGGATCTGTTCGATCTTGGCTGGATCGGGCAGGTCAGCGGCGCTTTGGATGTCTAACTCTTCGCCGCTCAGCAGCCGCACTTGGTAATCGGTCGAGGGGTTAGTAACGACTAGTTCCAGATTGTACTCGCGCTCCAACCGCTCGCGGACAATGTCCATATGCAGCAGGCCCAAAAAGCCAATGCGCACGCCAAAGCCCAGTACCGGTGAATTTTCCGGCACGAACTGCAGCGCCGAATCACTGAGGCTGAGTTTTTCGATGGCGTCTTTGAGCTCCTGGTAGAATTCGTTGCTCTCCGGGAAAAATCCGGCGTAGACGAACGGCTTAACATCTTTGTAGCCGGGCAATTGCTGACTAGCCGGCTGCGAAACCAACGTCACGGTGTCACCGACTTTGGCATCGCGGGTAGTTTTGAGGTTGGTCACGACATAGCCGATTTCGCCGGATTCCAGGCTTTGACCGGCGGTCATGTCGGGCCTCAGGGCGCCGACTTCCAGGGCTAGGCCGGGCGCAGCGGTGGCCATCATCTTAATTTGGTCACCTTTACGGATAGCACCGTCAAACACCCGGACATACAAAATCACGCCGCGGTAATCGTCATAATAGCTGTCAAAAATTAAGGCCCGGGTCTCGGGCAAGGCCGAGCTCTCCGGCGGTGGCACCAGCTCGACAATTTTATCCAAAACGGCGTCGACGCCCTGTCCGGTTTTAGCCGAAATCTGCAAAATATCCTCTGGCGCGCAGCCCAGCAGACCGATAATCTCGGCACTGACCCGCTTGACATCGGCGGCCGGCAAATCAATTTTGTTGAGCACCGGAATGATGGTCAATTCGGCGGCCATAGCTAAATAAACATTGGCCAACGTCTGAGCTTGAATACCCTGCGAAGCGTCGACCACCAGTAGCGCGCCCTCGCAGGCTTCCAGGCTGCGTGAAACTTCGTAACTGAAATCCACATGTCCTGGCGTATCAATTAAATTGAGCTCGTGACTCTTATACTGCATACGTACCGGGGCCAGCTTAATCGTAATACCCTTTTCGCGCTCCAGATCCATCTTGTCCAGGTGCTGGGCTTTCATGTCACGCTTTTCTACCGTCCCGGTCAATTCCAGCAAGCGGTCAGCCAGCGTTGACTTGCCATGGTCAATATGGGCGATAATACAAAAATTCCTGATGTGATCCTGTTTCATGTCCTGCCATTATAACAGAGGTAAACGCCTAGAGTTCGGTTTTGATGGGTTTGAGAGTGATTTTGCGGAGACGGTTAAAGAACGGCCGGACTTCCTCCAGGCCGAACAGCGCCGAAACGGCGACATGGACGCCAAAGGTTACGCCGGCAATAAAGGCCAGCTTGCTGCCAAGCGTAAAGAAACCCCGGTCATTGAGTCCCAATGGGTAGAGTGAAATCATAATGAAGCTGGCGACTACCGTAAACCCGGTAACTGACAGGATGCGCCAAAGGCCGCCCCAAAAGGCGGCGTCAAATAACTTATGGTCACGTAACAGCATGATGCACGCCAAAATAAAGACTTCGACAGCGGCTACGATGGATTGCGCCAGGGCCAAACCCTCGATACCGTAAGCACTCGGCCGGGCTAAAGTAACTGCCAGGAAAATATTTAGCCCGATGGTAAACAAAGAGACAAATAGCGGCGTTTTAGTATCTTTTTGGGCATAAAACCAGCGTGAGATAATGGCGTACTGGATACGAAAAAAGATGGCCAGGGCCAAGAATCCAAAGATGTTGGCGATCTGTAGGTTGCCTTGGGTGTAAATCAGGCGGGCCAGATAGCCGCGTCCAAAAAAGCAGACTACAACTACCGGCACCGATATCCAGATCATCGCCCGCAGCACCATCAGGAAATCCTTGCGAAACAGGTCGGGACGCCCCTGGCTTAGTCGCATATTGAGCCGCGGAAAGGCCGCCGTCGAGATAGCCGTGCCGATCAGTAGAATCGGCGCCGTACTCAAGACGAACGCGTTGTTCCAGTTGCTGATGCTGCCGCTATGGAGTCGGCTGGCGATCCGGGTTTCAACGATGTTGCCGATCTGATCCATACCCTGGTCGAGTGAGCGCGGCGGCAGGTTACGGAGGATAGTCCTAAAATCGGCACTTTGCCAATTGATACGGGGGCGCCAGTGAAAGCCAAGTTTCCATAGTCCGCACATCACTACCAGCAGTTGGAGGATGGCGCCAATCAGCGCACCGACTCCGAGGCCAACCAACCCTAAATGTCCCGGGCCACCAGTGTGCGGCGGAATCGCGCTAAAGACCACCGCACTGACAATAATACTCAGGTTGTAAAACAGCGGCGCGGCAGCAAAGAAAAAGAAGCGGCCCATGGTCTGCTGCACGCTGGTCAGCACGCCTGATAGGGTGAACAGCAGCGGATTAAGCGCTAATAAGCGCATGATATTGGCGGCATCATCGAGGTTTTCCGGACTCAGGCCGTCACCGGGAGCCACGATATAATGGATCAACGGTTTGGCAAAGATCAACATAATCAAACCCACTACCCCCATGATGATAGCCAGCAGGTTCATCAGTGAGTTTGATAATTCCCAGACCCCTTTACGGTCACCTTTATGCACATGGTCCGACAGCACCGGCATAAAAGCCACGCCCAAGGCACCCGCCGCTAACGTAAAAAAGAAAAAGTCGGGGATAGCAAAAGCCGCGAAGTAGGCGTCGGTACTTTGCGGGCCATGTAGGGGAAAGTTACCATTGACCAGTTTGGTGCGCAGGAAGCCCAACAGCTGCCCGGCAAAGGCCGTACCAATTAGCAGAGCCGCCGTATTGCCGATACTCAGGCGGCTCCTTTTTTTTGCGGGTGTCGTGGGATTCATTCACCCCCTAGTATAGAGCAGGCTTCCGCCTGATAACACCCGTAAATTACGGTTTAGTAAAGCGTTGCGGCGGCGGGCAAACGAGAACCCTTGAGGACTTCCAGGACTTCGTCGGCGTCAACGGTTTCTTTTTCGAGTAAGCGGTCTTTGAGAGCTTCCAGCTTGTCCAGGTTGGCCTTGATGACTATCCGAGCCCGGTCAGCGGCTTCGGTAATCAGTGACTCGACTTCGTCGTCGATCAGCTTGGCGGTATCGTCAGAGTAGTCGTGCTCATGGACGATGCGGTCAATCATCATACCCTCGTCGCTATGAAATACTTGGTTGCGCAGCTTTTTACTGCCCATACCCTGGTTAACGACCATGTCGCGGGCCAGATTGGCGGCACTGGGCAGGTCGCTACCAGCGCCTGTAGTAATTTTGTCAGAGCCGAGAATGATTTCTTCGGCGATGCGGCCACCCAAGGCTCTAGCCAGGACGTCTTTAAACTCCACCAGCGAAGTGAACATCCGATCTTCGGTAGGAATAGACCAGGTAACGCCGCCGGTATTACCGCGCGGGATGATGGTGACTTTGTGCACTGGGTCGGCATCGGGCAGGACGTGTCCGACGAGAGCGTGACCGGCTTCGTGATAGGCCGTGACCTCTTTGTCTTTTTCGGTCATAACTTTGCTCTTGCGCTCCGGCCCGATAGCTACTCGCTCAAAGGCTTCGGTGACATCTTTTTGGGTGATTTCGCTGTGTGAATTACGGGCGGCAATGATAGCTGATTCGTTAGCCATGTTGGCCAGGTCGGCACCGGAACTGCCGGCGGCCTTGGCGGCCAGAGCGTCCAGATCAACACTTTTGGCCAGCGGTTTTTTAGCGAAATGAACTCTAAGGATAGCCTCGCGGTCTTTGCGATCCGGCAGGCCGATGTTAACACGACGGTCAAAGCGGCCAGGACGTAGCAGGGCCGGATCAAGCACATCGGCACGGTTGGTGGCAGCTAGCACAATGACGTTTTGGCCTTGTTCAAAGCCATCCATTTCGACCAGGATTTGATTGAGCGTTTGCTCGCGCTCGTCGTGTCCGCCGCCCATGCCTGAGCCGCGGCGGCGGCCGACGGCGTCAATTTCATCGACAAAGATAATGCAGGGAGCGTTCTTTTTGGCCTTGGCGAATAGGTCGCGGACACGTGAGGCACCGACACCGACAAACATCTCGACGAATTCCGAGCCGGAAATACTAAAAAACGGTACGTTGGCCTCGCCGGCCACGGCGCGGCTCAGCAAAGTTTTACCGGTACCGGGAGGGCCGACCAGCAGCACACCTTTGGGGATGCGGGCACCCATGCTGGCGAATTTCTTGGGGAACTTGAGAAATTCAACGACTTCTTCGAGGTCTTGTTTAGCCTCGTCGGAGCCGGCGATTTCTTTAAAGGTAACCTTGTCTTTTTCATTGCCGTACAAGCGGGCCCGACTCTTACCAAAACTGAGCGCCTGGTTACCCTGGCCTTGGGCGCTCTTGAGCATAAAGTACAAAATGCCGGCGATAATGACGATAGGGATTACCGACGAAGCCAGCTGAATCCAGCCTGAGTTAGGGTTATTGCGCGACTTGTAGCTGATGTCGACTTTGCTGGTATTGACGCCCTGCTCCTTAAGGCTGGCATTGCTATCGACAATAGATTTCAATGTTGCTTTGGTCTCGCCCCGGGGCGTGATGTCGAGCTCATCACCATTAACGACGATCTTGCTGTACCTGCCAGCATTGGCATCACGAATAGCGGTGGTAGCCGGAATTGATTTGAGTGTGCTGGGTTGGTTTGAGGCCGCTAATACGATCAAGCTAAAAAAGATAATCAGGGCAATAAAGCCGAAATTTTTTATGCCACGGCGGCCGCTGGGTTTGGGTTTGCGATTCATGGGGCGGGGTTTTTTATCCATAGGTTCCTATTATACCCTTGCTATTATTTTTTTGCTAGCGCTCTGGCACGGCGAGTGCCAAATGATCGCTGTTCACCCGGAGCGTAACACCTTGCAGCACGTCAAAGACTTTGCCGGGAGCGGCCACTTTAGCGGCCACAACCAGCCGCTCCAGAGCCCGGCTGTCAAAACCCCGTAAACCCCGCGCCCGCAGCCAAGCCGCCATTATCTCGCGCGCCACGTCATGCGGCAATTGGTTAAACCACTGTCGTTCCAGCTGCCCGGCCACCGACTGGAGATGTAGCTGGGTAACCAATAGGTCGTCAAGTTCGCGGTTGGTTTCACGTAATTTAGCAATGATTTCCAGCAGCTGTAAACGGGCAGCCTCACTGAACCGTGGCAAAATCTGATGCCGAATATAGTTGCGTAAATAATCAACATTCTGATTGGTGCTGTCCTCGCGCCAGCGCAACCCCTGATCTTTGGCATACTGGATCAACTCCCATTTGGGTACCTGCAGCAACGGCCGCTCCAGGTCATGCCGGCCACTAAGCGCAGTCAGGCCTTTGCGTCCACTACCCCTGATAAGATTTAAAATAGCCGTCTCCAGCACATCATCCTGGTGATGGGCCGTAATGATTGCCCTGCCCTCGCTGGCTTGTCTGGCGGCATGCAAAAACTTATACCGGGCCGCCCGGGCCGTAGCTTCGCTCGTCCCTGCTCCTAACCGGGCTTCGTGATAGACAAAAGGTAGCCCCTGCCGTTGGGCTTCAGTCTGCACCAGTTGTCGATCTTCGCCTGAGTCTTCTCGAATCCCATGATCCAGGTGGGCTACCGTAAGCTGTAATCCTGGCTGTTGCCGCAGCATATCCAATAACACCATTGAATCCACCCCGCCACTCACCGCCACGACATATTTCCCCGGTTTCAGGCGCACATCCATCATGCTTACTATTATGGCACGCCCCCCGGCTTGTCTCTCACCTGGATGTTTAGGGCTACATGCTAAACGTATATACATTTAAAAAAAGTTAACAGATACAGCGAATATTATTTGTATATACATTTAACATGTAGTCTGGAATATCAGATGCTTATGATTGGTTTTGCGGCAAGGGTGCTTTCGTCTATCATGAAGCCATGCCCGAGGATCATACTCCAACTTTAGAACAACGAGTAGAAAAGCTAGAAGCCCGCAACCGACGGGTCGAAGCCGACAAAGGCTGGGAAACCAGCTGGCTGCGCCGCGGCTCGATCATGCTGCTAACCTACCTAACCGTAGTTTTTTACTTACATTTCGTGATCCATATAAATCCGTGGATCAATGCCCTGGTACCAGTCATCGGCTTCTTTTTGTCGACCCTGACAGTGACCCGCCTCAAACAGTACTGGCTCAAGCGCCAGCAATAAATATGCTGCAAGAAATCCTCTTATTCTTTGCTGGTGCCCTAGTTGGCGCCATGAATGCCATCGCCGGTGGCGGTATGCTGGTTGGGTTTCCGATACTGCTCGCCGTCGGGTTGCCGCCGTTAACCGCAAATATTACCAGTAACATCGTGGTGCTGCCCGGCAGCCTCAGCTCGGCCTACGGTTACCGCAAATACTTACGTAAAGTCCACCGCCGCTATCTATTTTTAATGATCCCCTGCCTGGTTGGCGCCACCATCGGCGCTTTGATCTTGCGTAACACTTCCGGCACTGAATTCCAGCGTTTGGTGCCCGGCCTGGTGCTGTTTGCCGTGGTGCTGTTTGCCTTTCAGCCTTACCTGCACTTTCACCTGCACCGTCATATCAAAGGCAAACGCAAAGCTATCAAGCCTCTGCTGCTAATTGGCCTAGCCCTGTTGCCGGTCGCCATCTACGGCGGCTACTTTGGCGCCGGGTTCGGATTTATCATGCTGGCTTTTCTCGGCTTTACGAAACTGCATGAAATTCACCAGATGCAAGCCCTCAAAAATCTGGCTGGGGCCTGTATCTCACTAATGTCAATCGTCTGCCTCTATAGTACGCACCTGATAGATTGGCGCACCGGCCTTATGATGGCGGCTGGTGGCCTGGTCGGCGGTTACTACGGCGCTGTATTAACCCAAAAAGTCTCCTCGCACACCATTCGCGTGGTAGTCATCGCGATTGGTCTGATCACCGCCACCTACCTGGGCTTCCGCACTTACTAACCCTAGCCAACAGGGAGAAATCGTGCTATATTACCCACTCGTGGCGGCGTAGCTCAGTTGGTTAGAGCGCAGGACTCATAAGCCTGAGGTCAGTGGTTCAAATCCACTCGCCGCTACCACTATTCTCATGCTTGCTTTTGCTACGTCAACTTATATATACTCTCCGCATGCCATTACCTAATTTTGAAGTAGTCGGGCATACGCCTTGGGATGAGCTAGAGGGTATGCTACGCGAGGTGCCCCTGCTTGGCCAGCCAGACACACGGCCTTATGCCGATGCCACTATTAGCATTGGACGTTTTCGTTTATCAGAGTTAGCGTCGACGACCAAGTATGTAGAGGAGGGTTTGCTAGCTACTCAGGGACTTATTAGAGCCTCATTACTTCCACAAGGCTATGACCAGCTTGATCTGCGCGAAGGCGGTATATTTATTGATGGCGGCAAGGGGCCAAAACACATTATTCCACCTATTGTTGAGCGTTATGAAGCTGATGGTCAAACCAAATATATTCTCGATGGTTCGCATCGAGCGGAGCTAGCCCGTCGTGGTGGTGAGGAGCTGGGTGAAGAAGACCCTGAGCTTACGGTAATTTACGTCCGGGATGGCATAACAGCCCCGCCTTATGCATTTACAAATCCATGGGAAGACGTAAAAGTGGTTAAAGAACGACCTGAGGACAAATCTGCTTGGAAAAATTATCGAGATTTTGAAAATCGCTATGCTCTGTATAGAGACTACAGCGCAATTGTCGATAGCGCGCCTCGCGGCTCCCTGGGCGAACACCAGATCAACGACTAGAGCCGTTTGACCGGGATCTATTGCTGGGCGCGGAGTTTGAAGCGTAGCAGGTTGGCGGCATAGCCAGCTGCAGCGACGATAACACCGATCAAGGCGATGTCGCCAGGGCCGGCGTTAGGCAAAACGGTCGGTTGGGCCAATCCAGCCTTAGAAGCAGCGTTGGTAGTACCAGTAGTACTGGCTCCAGTCGTTTTACCGGTAGTCTTGTCTTTGCAGTTAGACCTGTCGCTATATTTAGCGTAGTTATCCTGATTGCCGCTATTGTCTTTAGTGTGGCAATCTTTGTGCTCGTCGTCTTTGCCATCGCCATGGTTGTCATCATTGCCTTCGTGTTTTTGCTTGTTTTTGTCGTCTTTAGACTCATCATCATGATCATGCGAAGAGTTGTTGGAACTGTAATTTTGGCCGGAAGTCTGGCCGTTTGAGTATTGAGCAAATGCCGGGCTTGATAATGAAATAGCCAGCACGATGCTGCTTAGCGTAGTTGCGCTTACCATATGTAACTTGTTCATCTCTACTCCTTATTGCTCTCTCAGGCCTCACGCCTAAGCTAACTACGAGTATATTATCATAAGTTACATACTTTGTCAACTAGATGTTCGATTAGGTGGTGGTGGCGCTGTGGCCTTTACCGAGATCGGTTAGGAGATTGCTGAGCTCTTTGGTGGCAACTTTGGTAATGTCGATAGCTTCGTTGGTGGCGACCATGGCGCCTTGGACAAGCTCCTGGATGTTTTTGACATCCTTACGCCACAGGAAACGAATTGTCTGAGTATTATTAATAAAGTGGTCGGAAGTAACCGTTAGTGAGCCAAAAAATGGCCCCATATCAGCCTGGATGTTCTTAATGTCCCTGAGCGGCACACTAACGGTTTGCTCGACCTTAAAAAACGTCCGGTAGACAATTGTCAGCTTGTGTCGGTCGACCGTAATAGTATCAGGGAAAAGCGCGAACGAGTTGGCACTGGTAATGACCTCTTGAGCTTCACGGGTAACCTGTTTGAGCTTTTTTAATTCCTCAGTGGCCTTGTCTTCTTTGCCACCAGGCTTACGCTTGGTTCCAGGGCGGCGAGCAACATGGTCAAATGGATTAAAATGCAAAAAAATGCGTCTTTTTTGGAACATGTGGGCAGCAAATTTGGATTTAACGTGTTCTGTCCGGCCAGCGCGCCGTAGCGCGTAATCGCCCAGGGCCCGGGTCTCAGTTACATCAATGGTATTTGCTTGTGGATCGTGCATTATGCCTCCTTTCGCCCAACAGTTACCCAAGAATAGCGAAAAGACGGCTTTGTATCAGTTAACTATCTCACGAAAAGCGGAGTGCGACAGGGGTGGTGCTGTGCCGCACCATCAAGCGGGCAATTTCCCGCTGCAGCCGATCTTCAATCTGTAATACTCCCCCGATCATTGATAACAGGTTAAACTGGGGTTCACCCCAATGCTCGCCAAAGATATCGCCAGGGGGTTTAGGTTCATCTTCAATCGGGGGCAATCGGTAGTCTTCGGAGCAGATCAAGGCTATAAAAGCCTCGGTAGCAGCTTGGTTAACTTCCAGTTCGAGACTCACCGCCAACTCTTCGTACCAGATCTCGAGCAGTTGCTTGATCTGCTCGGCTTCCGGCTCGTCTAAGCGCTCGGTCATGGCTAATTCATGGAGCCGATTGGCGGTTTCAGCGATTTTTACGACTAGCTCGCCGGTGGCCACTGCCACTTCTGGCTTGGCGGTCTCAATAATCACGGCCAGCTCCTCCCGGAAGGTTTCTGGGAGAACATGCAGTAATACCTCTGTTGGCTCGACGGCCGCTTCCGGGATTTTTATAGCCTCTTGAAGCCTTACTAACACTGGTAAGTGTGGGCTTATAATCTCAGGCTCATCTCCTATCATTGGGGTTTCGTCGACTTCAAATTGGAGCTGGTCAGGTTGGAAATCTTCGGACTTGATGAGCTCGATAAACGCGGCTGTGGATTCCTCGTCAACTTCCAGCTCGAGACGTATCGCCGACTCTTCGTACCATTCGCCCAGCAATTGCTGGAGCTCTTCCGCCTCTGGATTTTCCAGCTGGTCGATTATTGCCAATTCGTGGAGCCGATCGGCAGCTGTGGCAATTTCTACTAGCATTACCCCTGTTGCCACGACTTCCGGCTCGTCATCATCAGCCCCGGCCATAATTTCCACTAGACCCTCTTGCATGGCTACCGGCAGGGCCTGAATCAGTGTCTCGGTATGCTCCACACTTTCCTCAGGTAGTTCCATTACTTCGTGTACCCTGACAAGGATAGGGTTTGATTTGGCCTCATTTACTTCTATGGCAGCTAGGGATTGAGGCTGTGGGGCGAAATACTCTGGTGGTGCTATCGGTTGAGGCAAAATCATGCTAATTTGACGGTCAAATTCAACTTGAGGCAAGGCTGGCATCGGCTGGCTGGAAGACTTCGAAGCCTCTCGGGCAAACACCGTAGTTTCAGGTCGTTCCGGCCTGAGGGTTACTACTTCTACGATTGCAGGTGACTCTTTGGAGGTTGGGCCTATGGCTTTAACCACTATTTCCTCAATAACTTCCGCCGGCTGTGCTATTATTTGCTTTTTTGCGGCGACAAATTTTTGCGGCGGGGTGGCGGCTGCGGCCATCTCGAGGGTTATGACTGGCGTTTGCCGAACTGGGTTTGTCCGAGTTTCAGGCGGCTTGGGCGACTGGGGTGGCTTGGGCTGATTTTAAAAAAGCTTCGATTGCGGCTGGCTCTATCTCTTTCTGTTGTTTGCGGACAAAGAAATTTCCAGCATCTAGGGGCTCGACGCCCCCCATTGCCCCCATTTCAACCGTGGTATCTAGGGCTATACGAGCTGATTCACAGGCAGCGAGAGCCCTGGATAGGGTGGTAAGCTCACCGGTTGTGTGATCAAGGACTGGCTGGTCAGCCAAGGTTTCCATACCCTTGGCTTGTAGGTCGTCTCGGACATAGGTTTCCCAAGCTTCGATTTCAACCATGGGAGTTAGGTCAGGGCTGCGGCCGGGGTGTGGTTCGGTAGACATTGCTTTATAGTATACCAATGCTAACGCTTTTTAGCGCTTTTGGGGTTTCTGTTTGTAGCGGGAGCCACCAGCAATGGCAATGGAAGCGAAGAGAGCCAGGATGGCCAGACTACCGACAGCGATGATAATGACGCTCGAGCCTTTGTTGCTAAGCGTGGCCGGACTATCAGCACCAGCAGTAACGCGCACCAGATATTGGAGCTGAAATTTAGGAAAACTGTCGTCCTGAGCTGAGCCGCGAGCAATAACCGTATACACGCCAGGCTTCGGGAATTCAACGCTGGAAGTACTGCTCAATGTTGATCCGCTAAAATAGGGTCGTAAAGGAGCAGCTTGAATCACGTTACCATTTAGTTGCACGACTATCTGACAGTCACAATTGGCCAGGCTAAAGCTGTTTTTAACGTCGGCGAATGAGACGTTGAGTGTAACGGGGACGGCAGCCGAGGGGCTGTCCTCAGGCGGGATGTGCAGCACCCCGGAAATACCATGGTCTTGCTTGAGTACGTGAGCGCTAGCCAGTGGTATATTGCCGAGAGCTATGATCACCAGAGCGGCTAGGCTGAGGTTAATTAGTTTTTTGGCTGTAGCCATGGCTTTTCCCTTTTATCGGATTGTATCCTAGTTTTTGGCCGTAGCCGTAGTTAAACACCGCTATTAGTAGCACAGCCGCGTAGCTGATAGCCAGGATCTGCCAGATGGTGGGATGGTCAGTCCGGATAAAGGCCAGGTAGGCATGCAGACATAGCAGTAGCCCGGCCGTAATACTTAGGACGATCAGCACTGGCCACTCGGTAGCATGCACACCGATAGTAAAGGCGTGGAAGAGTCCGAGCAGCAAGGCGACATAAACAAAGCGGTGCAGTCGGAACCACCAGATACCCAGGCCATGAAAGGCCCGGTCAAACGAGGTAAAAGCCATGGCCAGTAAGATCAACAGCGCCAGGCTACCGACAGCGAATGACTGCTGATAGTTGGCTGGCAGATCAAGCGGGTTGGCGGTCTTAAACAGGGCGACGTAGGTAATAGTCACGTGTAAGCTGGCAAACCAGGCACCACCGATACCGAGCAGGCGACGGGCATCACTCATGATGGCCTTGCCGGGCAACCGCGGCCAGGCACCATATACCGGCCCGATAGCTACGGCCAGGCTGATCAGGCCAACCGCCAGCCAGGCATACGCCTCTTCTAGCCGAGTAGCAAACAGTGTCGAACCGCTGTAAGATACGCTGACCCACCACCAGGCCTCCAGCGTCACCAGGACGATGGCGATACCGATGTATAAGCGGATCCCTCGCCGCCATTTGTTCCAGGTATCGATCAGCAAGACATTACTCCGCGTGCGGTAACGGTAGCTTCCATATTTCTCCTGCGGTTATTAAGCTACTTAACTAAGCTTAAGCCAAAATTTCTGATAACCAAAGGATAGACCCGCGAAAGTTCGGCTATAAACGGTATACTAGAGGGCATATGAATGCCCGCGCTTGCCAAATTATTGCCTGGATACTCAGCTTGATTGTCTGCGCCCTGGCCGTACTGGTATGGGGCATTAATTATCGCTGGCAGATCTTGCCCATCAATAATTACGTGCTGTTCCCGCTCCTGGGTTTACTGGCCTTTAGTATCATGTGGTCGCACTATATTGCCGCGGCAGTGCGCGAGTTAGCCGGTCTCCAAGCCGGTGTTTTAAAGACTTACTTCAACGTCACCAGCCTAGTGGTGCTAGTACTGATCTGCTTGCATCCCGGACTGTTGATTTACCAGCGATTTCGCGATGGCTACGGTTTGCCGCCGCATAGCTATGAGAGTTACGTGGCACCCGGAATGGGTTGGATAACGCTACTCGGCACCGCCAGCTTGCTAGTTTTTTTGGCCTATGAGTTCCGTAGAGTATTTGGCCAGCGACCCTGGTGGCACTTGGTGGCCGAAGCCGGCGACGTGGCCATGCTGGCTATCCTTTATCATGGCTTCCGTCTGGGCAGCCAGCTGCAAATCGGCTGGTTTCGCTGGATTTGGCTGTTTTACGCAGTGACTCTGGTCACCGTCCTAATCCGTAAATATGCTAACACCTACTACTATAAAAAGCCCGCTCTGGGAGCGGACTCTTTATAGTTCTTGCTTGGTCGTTACAGCTTTTTGAGCCAACGATCAATCTTGAGCAATCCCTGGTTAGAGGTGACTGTCAGCTCAAACGATAAACCATTACTGGTTTTCATATGCGGGCCTTTCGTTTATTTTTTGGTTTTTGTTTGTGATCACTAACACTATGTATTATACACAACTTTGCTATTTTGTCAAATCCGTGTACAGCACTTTTTGTTTTTTAGATCTCATAGATAATAATAGCGCTTGCCTTATAGCCGGGCAAGCCCGATTAAGGCCTAATCGTTGTATTTTTTGCGGAGCGCATAGTAGCCCAAAACATAGCGACCGCTATCAAACAAAGTAGTACGGAAACGCCCATCAGCACCGGATTAAGATGGTGTTTTGCAGGAACAGTAACAGGGGCCGGGGCTTGCGAAGTAATAGCACTGAGGCTGACCGTCGTCAGCGGTGTGGATTGCAAAGCAATACCACCATTGCTACTAGTCAAGACACTACTAGCCGTACCGGGCTGGACTGCTCCCGATTTAGCGGCCAGGGAACCGGTCTGGTTAGTCGCGGCTTGCGGGGTCTGGGTCGTTGTTTGGGTACCGCTGCCTGGAACAGTAGTAAGTCGAGGTTGTGCCATCTCCTTATTGTAAAGCAAGGCAGAGAAATCTAACAGGCACCTTTCTAAAGCCTGCTACTGGACGATGAGCATACCGGTGTCTCCGGAATTGAGGTGGTTATGGTAGCCGTGGCTACCGGTTTTGGTAACGGTAATGGTTTGGCTTTGGCCGGGATTGATTAGGCCGATGTTAAGCTCGGGGTCATCGGTGTGCTGGGGGTGCGGGTTGGAGTCAAACTGCAAGGCGCTCGAAGCAGTATTTTTAACGGTAACTTTATCGCCGGCCTTAACAGTTAGCGATGCCGGGCTAAAGCCGCTGTCGCTGTAGGTGATAGTATTAGTCGCTGCGGTGCTGGCACTGGCCTGGGTATTGGCCCGCGTTGAAGTGTCAGCTTTTTTAGCTGGCTCGTTACTGGTATTCGAAGTGGTATTTTTGGTAGTAGTGTCAGATTTGTTACTGAGGAGCGCCAAAGCGCCACCGCCAGCTATAATTACGACCGCGATTACCGCTAAAATCCATTTGTTCATACCTAGCCCCCGTTTACTTGTAGGTATAGTATACTCCTTAACGTTACACGCCGATCAAGCCAATGATCAGGCCCATCAACATGATGGTCACGAATTCGTGACTAATGGTGATGAGGGTCAACATCGGCGGCCGGCTCTCAAACGCGTCGTGCGTGATAAAGCGGGCCCCAGTGAAACCAAGCCATAGCCAAAAAGCTGTCGTCAGGGTGTCCTGCAAAAAGCTGTCGTGGAAAAACTGGTTTGCCAGGTAGGCCACATGCGCTAGCACGTAAGCCGTAATCAGGCTGACAATCATCGTCACGACGATCGGCTGCCAGACCATACCCTTATTTTTTGTCATATCGATCTTGGCCAGTTTAATCCAAATATTCCCGAATACCGACCGCGCGTACCAGATACTGCCGACTATCATTGAACTCAGCATCGCTAAAACGACTGCTAAGAAGTTAACTTGCACGTCCATTGCACTGTCCTCCGTTAATACTGGAATTGTATGCCAAAATATGTGATTTTACCACTACACTGTGGTTTTTCTTTGCCGGACTTTATCGTTGGCGTGCACGGCCATGGCGATAAAAATTCCCTGAGGTAGGGTAAGCCCTAGTTCCGCTCTTTGTGAGTTTGGGCTAGCTGGAGAGTTGGAGGCCTAGGAAGTTAAAGGTGGCTTTGGTCATGGGGGTCAGGGCACAGTCACCTTGGGTGGGGACAACCAGGCCGGTGCCAGTTAGTTTGCCGCCAGGATACGTGCCGTCAAAAACGATCACCGTGCCGATGGCCGGGCCGTTGTAGGTGCCAGAACGGTGAACCAGCTGGATCCCCCCATTGATGGTTACAGGGATGGTAAAAGACCAACTGCCGCCACCGGCAACCGACAGGCAGGTACCGGAATAAGTGGCCTTAAAGCCGACGGTTCCCGGGCCGGCAATCGGTTTGCCCTCAAATGTGCCGGCACAGTTTAGCGTGCCGGTTTCGCCAAATGACTGGTTAGTGCCGGAGGTTGGAGTTAGTAACTGAACGCCTGGCGACAAATTAAGTGGTATAGAAGCCGAGCAAACCCCGAGCGTGCCGCCGGCCGCCGTAGCTTTAGGAGCAATCAGGATAGCCAACGCCAATATAAGCGCCAAACCAATTAGAGTACCGATAATAACTTTGGTTCGGGTTTTGGTAGTGTGATGTACAAGTGCGTGCATATGCTGTCCTCCCTATAGCCTTAATTATACGCTTCCTCGCAAATCAGGTCAGCGGAATCAGGCGCCAGGGGTAAGTTGGGCTTCGATATCCAGGGCTAGCTGGATGTCTGAGCCCTCGATTTGTCGAACTAGCATAGTGACATGGCCATTTTTTTGGCGAATAACTCGCGGTTTGGAGTCTGTAGTGGGAATCTCTATGATCGAATCTTCCGGCACTTTGGCGCCTGTCCGGGCCAGGAGTTGGTAGGTTTTGTCACCACGTTTCAGTTTACGGGTTGCCCAATGTGGCAAGTGTTTGAGAGATACGGCTATCTCCGCATCTGATAATTCATAATCTCTGAGGTCTTCTAGTTTATCATATAGCTGGGCCCGAAAAGCAGCGGCACTCAGCTTGCGAGGCCGATTAGCTGCTTGTTTGAGCCGGTTTGCTAACTCCTCGCGGGCCTCAACAGTATCCAACACCCAAAGCTCGCCGAGCGATTTCATGGCCTGAGTACTGAGCTGGGAAACCCTGCTCTTGGTCACGCCCATCTGGTCAGCAATCTCTTCCATCGTTTGTACGGGCGTGTCATTTAAACCGTTGTTCTGTTTGAGTATGGTCTGCTCTCGTGGTGGTAATAACTTTAGGAGATCCTGCAGCTTGTCGAGGTCTACGCGGCGCATTGCTTCTGCCGGTACGTCAGCATCAGCAACCGGTTCGTAAGATGAGGGCAAGTAACTGCCGGCATTCATGCCCGCTGGGTCTAAAAGTTCATCCAGGCTCCTGTGGTTCGTGAACATGGTCGGTTTCACGAAACGGCCAATGTCACTGACCAAGTGGGGTGCCATTATAAATCCCGGCTTTATCTCCATGTTTCTTGCTCTTCGGACTTTAACCGGCTGGGTTAGCTGGTGTAGGCTAGCTGCCGGGTCATCGCTTTTAAGGGCGGCCTCGACCAACTGTTTATCGTGGCGGGAGATACCGTCACCACGCCCATGCTCCCGCTCAGCGTCTCTCACGGCGCCAAACATCCGGCCAAACAAGCGCGTATTAAGCGAAGCACCTTTGGTCGGATCATGGCGCTCAACAACCCCTGGTACTACGGCTAAACCTATCTGTGTGATCTCTTCCTCGTTAAATATCGTCCCGAAAGTTTTAAAGGCTACCTTGCCGGCTACCGCGCGGGCACCGAGCCACAGCTCTTCCATAGCCTCTGGATCACCCTCTTGGGCTCTTACTACCAGCTCTTGCTGCCTAGCCTGCGCCAGTCTCTGCTCATAGGACAAACGATATGGGGCTAAGTCGACCACACCTCCGTGGGGACTGACATCGGGCCGATCCATGACGGCAAGGGCACTGTGGTCATAGCCAAGCGCATTGACTGCCTCGTCGGGCGGCATTTGGGCGACCTGCTGGCCTCGCACACCTGTCATCTTGCCCCTATCATACAATATAGAGCAAAAATAAGCTAGTCTATTTTGATTGATTCCGCGATAGTCTTAATCTGTGGTTCAAACTTTCTAAAGTCACCGACTTTAGACCCATCACTTAATTCACCTGGCTCATAGGTACGCGCATATACCACCACTGACTTTTCATTTGCAACAAGCACATAATAGCCTTCACGCACAGACGTACCGTCACCATCATAGGTTTTCTCTACATAGTAAGAATTATAGCCATTGATCTTACTGATCGAATTGGCGTCATCACTATCCGGCAGGCCATCCTGGTATTCATTGAGCAGCCAGCCTTTGGCATCGGTATTATTTTTATTCTCAAAGACACTTACCGAGAAATGAAAGAATTCCGTACCATTTCCATAGCGAGTCGCGAGCTTTTCGTCAGGCGAAATGTCTGCTCCGTCAATACATGTAACGTTTGACGTCACGAAAGCTCGGCATTTATCAGAGCCCTTTTCAAAAGTCCACTTTAGGGGCATGTCAAATGTGACTGAGTTACTAGCAAGGGCAACACTCTGTGTGGTTTTTGGTGTCTTTTGCGGCTTCACGCTTGAACTTGAGCTATTAGCCTGGGTGAGCGTTTTATCGGTATTATTTTTTGCGTGATAGACATACCACCCAACAAAACCAATTAATCCAACGACTATTAGAATCAATACTGTTTCTAACGCGCTAAAACCCCTTTGATCTTTACTAATTTTGCCCACTTTATTACTCCTTATGCTATCTTTAGGTTAAGCATAGCCTCCAAGCCTGCTTATTGCAATGCCCGAGACTTCCAAAGAATTTTTGAGTATCACTTGGTTGAGTAGGCGCAATCGAACTGGATCTGGTTGCAGGTGAGATTTACGTCTGGCAGCAGCTTCTATATATCTAAGTTTGCCTGGGGCTTCTCGACTCTGTCAATCATGAACTGGACAGCTTCGTTCGCATTAGTAGTTTTAATAGTCATCTCTGGGTGCCTGCCTGCAAAAACCCTAAAAATCTCGTCTGCAAAGCCTTGTCCAATAGTGGGAACTTGATCAAAATCTAAAACAATAGTTTTAAACTTATCCAGGCTGGATAGTACCCGCCGGGCTTGAGACCTTGAGACGTGAATAGTACCCATGGTGTAGAGCTTTATTTGCACATCCGTCTTATCAAAAGCCAGTGTATCCGGATTGCTCACATATTTTTGAAAGATGTCGGTCGCGTGTCGCTTGGAATTCAGGGCAATCTGAAATACCACTCTGGTTCCTCTTTTTGAAGGTTTTAATATTTCAACAAATACATCTTTAATTTTATTGTCGATCCTCAGTCGGTATTCAAAACTTTCTAATCTAAAAAGATCGGCCATCTTTGATGTAAAGAAAATTCCCTCGCCACTGTGTGCTTGGGGCATAGTTGTAGTCTTTCCTTTTAGGAGATCTTGAATAGCTGATAGCTCAGAATCTAACTTCTTCTTGGTACGGATACTGCGAAATGCACCTATACCTGTGTCACTGACTACAAACATTAGATTTTGCTTGTCTTTAAACACATCAACTTCAATAAACTTAGAATCAGAGTGATCGATTGCATTATTAAGCATTTCCGAGAAACCAAAATTAAATATGTCCTGTACGTTCTTTTTTATAGACGGAAAGAATAAAGCTCTAAGCCTTATATCATCAAGTACTTCATGTTCCTTTAGGTCCTTGTTGGTTAGTCGCATATGAACCTTCGTAAGCGCCGTAGCAAGATGCTCATTTTTAGGTTCAACATAAAAAGCCCCTCTAGTACTCCCGCCTTTCACGAGCTTTTTTTGCTTAACCAAGTCGGCAATTACTTTGTTAACGTACTGGCGGCTGGGCCTGTTGGTTTCTGGAAATGTTTCAACTACGTCTTTTGTAGTCAGACGTTCCTGCTTTTTAGAAAGCGATATAATTAATTCTGATATATTTTTCATTACTAATCAATTGTAAACCATTGTTTTTTAATTGTCAACTAATTGTAAACCTGCTCTTTTATTTTGACATTTATTTGTAAACAAAAAGACTTCCGAAGAAGTCTTGAGTATCACTTGGTTGAGTACGTACAATCGGAATGGAACCTACTTGTCATTGAATTACTTCGTTGAAATCGAGCTTTAGCTTAAAACCGTACTGTTTGGGGCAATAGTTAGGACTCGAACCTAGGCTACTGGCTCTCGATCAGCACGACCGTACATAGAATCATAAATGCCTTCGTTTCCCGGACCAACAAGCGCGGCATTAGACACCATATCAATTCTTAAGCCACCGGTTTCTTCAATTTCAGCTTTAAGCTTGGCACGAGCAGCTATAAGCATTCTGCCTGCAACTTCAGGATCTTCAATATTAATTGCTAACCATACAAAATCCCCATCGTGCGGAATGTGACCTTCAATATGATAAAGATTTGGGTCGCGCTCTTCTCGCTTTGGAAAATCATCTACATGCTCGAGCACTTGTTCACCCTCTCCAAAAGTAAACCATGATTCTTTAAACGTAGCGGATGTGGGCATACTATCTCCTTATTAGTTGTAATCATAATATAACCTCAATAACAGATTGCAAGCTCAAACAAAATAAAAAAGACCTGCATGTGGTCTTAATAATTTCTATGTTACATAGAAATGGTTGCCCAGGTGCAATCGAACTGGAACTATATCCTTGAGGAATTATCCAGATGGAAACATCTCTCTAGTGTTAGCAATCTGTTGCATTACTCCGCCTAGCGAGACTAGAACTCCCTGTAATTTGAATCGTGGTAGGGAGTTGCCTTGAGCGCCTAAGCAGGAAATTCTGAGACTTTATCTGAGTGGTCAGTCTTAGTTACCGACAGATACACCACGAGCGCAACAATGGCCGTCAGGAATATCCCACTAGTCACCGTAGTGCCTAGACCCAACCCACCGTCTGAGTGAGCCTGTGATAAATAATCGCCTACAGACGCGCCGAGAGGGCGAGTCAATATGTATGCAATCCAAAAAGCGAGTATGGCATTGAGTTTAAATCGCAAATGAGCAATGGCAACAACTGCCAGTAACCCGGCAAATAAGCCAACCGATACAAGGTAGCCTAGCTTGAAGCGTTCAGCAGTCAGGTCACCAGCGGCAGTACCAAGCGCAAAGGTAAAGAGAATTGTCAGCCAGTACCATGCCTCACGTCGATACGTATGGATACTGTGAATTGATAGTGTTCTTTCGCTTTTGTACCAGCCAGCAAATACGGCCGCTAGGGCAATAGCGAAAATTATGGTCGTCGTGATGAGCGACACCCCGAAGTTATCCGTCAGATTATCCGTAATAAGTGTTCCGACCACACTAATAAGCACCACGGCTAACCAGTACACCACTGGCACATACTTTTTATGCTTAAATTGCACAATGAGTGCAACAACAAGCATGGTACCCATGATATACGTTGTTTTAGTTAGGCCCAGGTTTAGGTTCGTATTGAGAAAATCTGCCGCTGTTTCACCAACGGTTGTACAGAGAATCTTTATTAACCAGAAATATAAGAGAATTTCAGGAACTTTACTTAGCTTGTGCGTGGAGATAGCTTGTTTTGATGTTGCGCCACTGCTCATATTCATCAATTTTACCTCCTTAAGGGCAATACGCCTAGTCATTGATGCATTCCACGCATAAGTCTTTAACACCAAGCAGGACTTGAACCAATTAACTTCTTAGGGAGTTTTAAGCAAACAAAAACCTCTGTCGTAATAACAGAGGTGATAATACTTATGGTTGCGGGGGCAGGACTCGAACCTGCGACCTCGTGGTTATGAGCCACGCGAGCTGCCGCTGCTCCACCCCGCGTCGAATGTAGCTAAACAACTATAACAAACAGGGGTGATTTTGTCAATTTGGATATGTTGGCATTAATTTGGGCCGGGCTGGTTGTGCAGGAAGAAATCGCGCCAGGCCTGGATGTTGCGCTGATAGGCCGGCTGCTTGCTAAGGGCGGTATCTGGTTTGGCCGGCTCCGGCAAATCGACGGTATAAGCTAGGGCGACTTCTCTCGGGACGATGATTTCTTTTTCGCCAGGGGCAGCCAGACCGAAGTTTTGGCGAGCGGCTAGTTCTAGGTATTGAGCGCTATTGTAGTACTCGTTTTTGAGAGCCAGATTGTCGTTTTGCAGTTTTTGGAGATCATTTTGCTGCTTGAGGGCCGAGATCTGTTTTTGCAGGCCATAATTGGTCTGGATAGTTTTGACGCCGCTCCAGCTAATCAACAGCACGATCACCACGAACAGCACCTGCCCCATAAATCCAACGTCACTAAGACGCCGGACAAAGGCAGTGGTTTTTTCTAGATAATTGCTTTTGGTGTGCATATAACCGTGCGTCCATTATATAACTTCTGGCTGGATCTGGTATACTCACATCTGTTAGTCCGCATATTGCAGGCTAGACTTATGGGGGTGTAGCTCAGTGGTTAGAGCAGTCGGCTCATAACCGATTGGTCCCTGG
>CAYMUN010000003.1:0-75333 GCA_964393835.1 uncultured Candidatus Saccharibacteria bacterium
TTTAGAGCGCGTTCGCTAAGACAAAGTTGTTACCCTCCACTTATCTTCGCCTGTCCGGCCCATGGCCTGACACGCTCTAAAACATACTAACCCCTTTAACTAGATTCCTTAGGCAAAGTTAATATTTTTTTAATTTTTGTCTCTCGCGTCCCCAATTCAAAGTGAGCCTAAATGGTAGCGTCTCCCCTGGGAGGGGCTGACACGAGTCATTTTTAATCGACATTGATGTTTCACTGGGGTGGGTTGAAGGGTATGGCGATGACTTCGGTCACCGCCTGAAAAGGCCAACGAGCGGTGCCCACCCCCTCTCGTTGGCCTTTTCAGATCCTCAAGATTATAATTCAAATTGAGGATGTAATCATGGATATCATCAGGGATAGAGCAACCCTAACCGATGCCGAACAGAAGCTTGCTGGCTTGGGCCGCCATAATCGGGTTTGGAAGATTGACTTTTGGAACCTGTTAGCTCGGACGAGCCTAGCCGAAGCAGACCTACAACTTCAATTGAACGCTACCTTGCCATTGACTCCGGAGCGTACCAGGGCTTTTGAGCTGCGTTACCGTGCTTATACCGATCGAGCACTAGCGTGCGCCATGGCGGCCCAGCTTTTATCACTCCCCTGCGAAATTGAACTCTGGCCACCCCCCTCTGCCCCGATCGAACAGTAGCAAGCGGCCTAAACCAGGAAGTTGCGGGTGTCATGCGGGAACTGGGCGCCATAGAGGTATTCGCTCAGCACGGATTGAACTTCGCGAGTCAGATTGGGTAGCTGCTCTTGCTCGCTCGTAGAGAATTTTTGGAGGACGAAGTCCTCGGCATTGATGCGCGTCGGTTGTTTGGGGCCGACGCCGACGCGGATTCGGCCGTAATTTTCTCCCACATGTTCCGAGATTGATTTGATGCCGTTATGGCCAGCTGACGATCCACCTATACGCAAACGGATCTGGCCGAAGTCGATATCGAGCTCGTCGTGGATCACTGCCATCCGAGCCGGATCGACTTTGTAAAAGCTGATGACGGCCTGCACCGCTTCGCCGCTGAGGTTCATAAAAGTCGTCGGCTTGATGGCGATCACCCGGGTGTCGCCGATCCGACCGGTGCTGAGCAGGCACTTCAGATCTTTTTTTTGCACCCACTGTTCCATTTGTTCGGTGCGGGCCACGAATTCATCTAAGCTTAAAAAGCCGACATTGTGGCGTGTACCATCGTACTCCTGACCCGGATTTCCAAGTCCCACTAGTAATGTGGTTTTATTGAGACCGACGGTATAATAATTTGTCGGATCGCTTACCTGTGGCCGTTGTTGCAGCCATGACATTAAGCGACTCGCTTTTCTTTGGTCGGACTGTTGCCGTGCTTGTGGGTGGCGTGTTTTTCGATAAACCACAGTTGGATCGGCGTGCCCTCGTAGCCGTAGGCCTTGCGGAGGCGGGTTTCCAGGTAACGCCGATAGCTCCAGTGCACATACTGGGTGTGGCTGCCAAAGATTTTAAACGCCGGAATCGGGTTGTCGGTCTCCTGCACCATGTAGTTAAGTTTTGGCGCACGACCCTTGAGCCCAGCCGGCGGGTGGGCGTCGACGGCCTGGCGCAGCCATTTGTTGAGCTCCGGCGTGGCGATACGCTTGTGGCGCTGCTCATCGATCTCCAGGGCCAGATCAAACAGTTTGGTGACATTTTGACCGGTGACACTACTGGTAAAGATTAACGGTGCCCAGGGGACGAAATCAAAGGTGCGGGTGATCTGTGGCGCAATGGTGTCACGGGTGTAGGCGTCTTTATCTTCGGCGATGTCCCACTTGCTGATGACATGCACTAATCCCCGGCCGGCTTCTTTGACCATGCCGGCGATTTTTTGATCTAACTGCACGTTGAGCTCGGTGGCGGCCATCAGCATCAGCACCACATCGGCCTGCTCGATAGCCGCCAGGGCGCGAATGACGCTAAAGCGCTCGATACCGACCTCAATCTTACCGGAGCGCCGGATACCGGCAGTATCTAAGAATTCTACTTCCCGTCCCTTGTAGCGGACAACCGTATGGTTGACGTCACGGGTCGTGCCGGCCCGATCAGCCACGATGGCCTGCTGCTTTTTAGCCAAGGTATTGAATAGCTGCGACTTGCCGACGTTAGGCCGCCCGACAATTGCTACCCTGAGCCGGTCGTCAGCCTCGGTAATAGTAGCCGGCGGGATCGCTGCTACGAGAGTATCCAGCAACTGCTCAATACCTCGAGCTTGAGTAACGCTGGTGCGAATAATCGGCTTAATGCCCAGGCGATCAAAACGATCCAGATCCTGGCCTTTGGCTTTGTCGAGCTTGTTGATAATCAAAAAGACCGGCTTTTTGGATCGGAGCGCCATCTTGGCAACCCGACGATCTTCCTCGGTAATCGGCACATTGGCCTCGACCATGACCAGTATCACGTCGGCGCTGTCAGCAGCTTGGGCCACCTGCTCTTGGATCGTCGATTCAAAGTCATCCTCCGGATCTTTGATGCCGGCGGTGTCGACCAGCCAGAAATCCTGATCGGCATAGCTGGCCTTAGCCATGATACTGTCGCGGGTCGTCCCCGCCTCGCGGGCCACAATTGCCTCTTTGCGGTCGAGGACGGCATTAAACAAACTGGACTTGCCAACATTAGCCCGGCCAACAATCGCCACAATCGGAGTCTTTTGTGCCATTACTCCCCATTATAACAGAGATGACACCATTGACGAAGCATTTCTAAGCTGTTGAAATACTAACAAAGACAAAGCTGCCTGGTTTGAGATTGTCGAGCTCATAGCTGCCGAAGTTGGTGCGGTGGAGTTTCTTGACGGTGTAGTCGAGGGTTTGGAAAGTGCGCCGGATTTGGCGGTTGCGGCCTTCTTGCATGGTGATTCGCCACTTTTGACAGCTATCATCCAGTGAATCTAGTTGAAGCCGGCTGGGGCCATCCTCTAGCTGGACGCCGTTGCCGGTGATGATTTTATGATCAGCCGGGGCTAAAGCTTTATCTAGTTTTACTTCGTAGATTTTGGTTTTTTGGTAACGCGGGTGGGTTAATTGGTTGGCCAATTCCCCGTCATTCGTAAGTAAAAGTAGGCCGGAGGAATACTTATCGAGGCGGCCGACTGGCTTGAGGTGGTGTAATGCTGAGGGCAACAGATCATAAATAGTGCGGTTGCCCTGTCCCTCGCGGGAGCAGACGTAACCGGTCGGTTTATTAAGCATAATGGTCTGGGTCTTGACAGGGGGTGTAATAGTACGGCTGTCAAGCGTCACTGTGTCAGCTTGGGTAGCGTCATCTCCCGCCCCTGCGAGGCGCTGGTTGATAGCTACCCTGCCCTCTTGAATAGCCCGGTCAGCCGCCCGACGGCTGAGACCGGTCGCCTGGGCGACAAATTTGTTGATACGCATGGGTTGTATGGTAGCAGGTTTGACGGGTTAGAGCGCGATGCTGTTGGGGTCGTCGGGGCTGGCTTCGGCTGACGGATCGATAGCTGGTTGGGTTCCAGAAGTAACCACGCTGATCTTGGGCGCATCGGCAGCAGGCGCTGTGCCGGGCAGGGCTACGGCTTGCGGGCCGGCTTCATCGGTAGCAATAATAGCCGTTGGCGGCGGCGCCCCCTGGGCGGTTTTTTCGGCTATCTCTTCGATAGCCAGCAGAGTTTTGATATCTTTTTTAGGGGGCGCGTCGATAGGCTTAATAACCTTTTTGTTAGCAATGTGGACACTACCACCCTCGACGGCTTGGGGTTGGTTTTCGACAGCCACGGCAACTTCTGATTCGGCTGCGGGAGTAGCCGCGGGTGGTTCTGTCGCGGCTGGAGCTTCTACGGCAGCTGGGGGCGTGGTGCTGTCGACCAAGCCTTGTACCGCACCGGCAATCAGGACATCATCAGCGGCAGCGGTAGTCTCACTAGCCGTCGGCTCGGTTTCGGGGCTGGGAGGAACGTCTGGTGTCGTCGGCTCAGAACTGGCGCCAGCCACGAAATCCTCGATTTTGGCCTCGACACTGGCTTCTTCTTCGGCGGTGGATTGAGCGACGCTGCCGGTAGCGGTCGTGTCATCCACTGCTGTCGTGTCAGGGGTACCTGTGTCAGTGGAGGCTACAGGATCGGGTGTTACCACCGGGGCCGGCACTGCCGCGGGTACTGGTGGTTCGGCCACTGGCTCTGGCGCTGGGCTGGGGGCGGGAGCCGGAGTCGGAGCAGGATCAGGATCAGGAGCAGCTGGAGCCGGGGCAACCGGCTCAGGCGCTACCGGAGTGACCGGTTTGGCGGCAGGAGCAGCCGCTTCGGCTGGCGCGGCCGTTTCGTCTTGGAGCAGTTCGTGAGCGACTTTCACGATATCCTCAAGGGTCACCTGAGATTTGACTAAGTAGCGGTCAGCGCCGAGGCGATCAGCCCGTTGCTGGTCGTCGCTCTGGCCTAGCGCGGTCAGCATGATAATTTTAACGTTTTTGAGTTCTTCGGTATTGCGCAGGATGTCGAGCATTTCAAAGCCGCTGATTTTGGGCATCATGACATCCGAAATGATCAAATCAGGTTTTTCGGCCTTGGCGGTGACGAGGGCCTCCTCGCCGTCTTTGGCGGCCACGATATCGTAGCCCTCGGCCTGCAAGCGGGCTTCATAGATCTCGCGCAGGTTATTATCGTCTTCGACCAGCATCAATTTTGCCATGGTAGCTACCCTGTATTATTTGCTTATGGTTATAATCGTTTTCATTGTAGCATGCGCCGGGCAGAATTAAACTGGTTTTAGGGCGCTGGCGGCTTGCAACTCGCTGGCTTTTTGGCTATTGAGCCGAGGTAGATTGATATAAAAGCTGCTGCCCTCGCCGACTTTGCTCTCGACCCAGATACGGCCGCCGTATAATTCAATGATTTTGCGGCAGATGAATAATCCGAGACCGGTGCCGCCGATCGTCCGCGTGGCCGAGTTGTCGACTCGATAAAATTTCTGAAACAAATGCGGCAAGTCTTCGGCCGGGATGCCCGGGCCGGTATCTTTAACATAGCATTGCACGACCTGCTCGTTGCCGGTCAGGCCGAGCGTCACCCGGCCCTCCGGTGTGTACTTGACGGCGTTGTCAAACAGATTGGTAACCACTTCGCGTAGACGATCAGGATCGGCATAGACATAGTACAACGGTCGCAGCACCCGTTCGCCGCCTTCGCTGGTCTTAGTAGCGTTGATAGTTGCGCTATTACCACCGGCAAATTCCACATACAGGCCCTTTTTTTCAGCTACCAGTCGTAAATCACTGCTGAGTTTTTCCATAAAATCACCGAGCTCGACTACTGCCGGATGACTGGTTAAGCGACCGTCTTCGGCCTTGGCGCTGGTCAAGAGGTCTTGAAATAGCTTGCCCAAATGCTGAGTCGAGCTATGGGCTTTTTCGAGGTAGCTCCGGGCTCGACTGTCGATAGTCGCGACTTTGTCATTTAAACACAGTGCCAGATAGCCTTCGATGGCGGCTACCGGCGTGCGCATTTCGTGGCTGGCGGTGCTAATAAAGTCAGCTCGCTGGCGCTCTTCGGCCCGCTCTTTACTGATATTGCTAAATACAGCCACTACCGCGGTTACTTGTTTGTTGCCATCCACCAGCGGCGAGAGGTTGAGGCTGATAGGAATCTGTTTTTGGTTGTGGGTGACCAAAATGACGTCTTTGGCGCGCAAGCTCTGGCCAGCCTCAAAGACTTGATAAAACGGATTTTCTGATTCCGGGCAGGGTTCGCCCTTTTCGTTGATAAGCTGCATGACGGTTTCGACGGTCAGGCCGGTGGCCTCGTCGGTCGGCCAGCCGCAAATAGTGCTGGCGCCAGGATTCATCAGCTGGACGATACGGTTTTTGTCGATCAAAATGACGCCGTCCTCGATACTGTCGATGATGACTTTAAACTTTAAGCTATCATCGCGCAAGTTGGCTGGTAGTTCCGCCTGGTTCCCCGGTGCCCCATTTCGACTAAACAAACCCATAGCTACGCCGCCCTCGTCAGGCCCACACTAACGAAAACCGATGTCTGCATGCCCATAAATATACTTCTTTTCTCAGTGTACCAAAATTTCACCGATCTGCTTACGCTTTTGTCGGAACTGGACGACCTCTAACAGATGTGATACCATACTCCGGCTACCATTTACCGCCTCATTCCCGCAGCGCGGCCTCATCGTCTAACGGTTAGGACACCAGGTTCTCATCCTGGCAATTGGGGTTCGATTCCCCATGAGGTCACCAGTATGTTTATGCTAATATGTCTTTATTGTGAAAATCAAAAACAATATAGCTCTTTTATCTTTAGCTAGTTCAATTGTGCTAGCGTTTGCTTCGGTCAATATAGACCTCAAAATTAACAACGATGCGATCTCAAGTTCAACTTTTCCGGCTCCAGAACCCCACGCAGCATTCTTACTGCCATTGCCTCTAACGTTATTAGGGCTTGGGTATTCCATCTATGCCATTAAGAGATCCAATAAATACTGGAAGCTGCTACCTATAGTCGGGGCCATTATTTGCCTTTTTGGCATGGGCTATACTTGGGTTTGGTATAGCTTTAAGATTGGTTAAATGTGCCTGAAATTCTTGTTTCAATAACTCCCGCCAGCGTTGAAACTCATTGTAGACCGGTGCTAAGATTTTCAGAAATAGTACGCCAACTTTGACTTAATACCACTTCGGTGGTATTTTTAGTTTATGATCGTTGAGAAAAGGCATTTTATGGCGGAAACGCGCGCTAGCATTGAGATTGCTCAATTTCCTGGCAACCAGCACTTGTTGCAGTCGACGGGTGAGAGAGTGCTTGCCCAACTTGTCGCAATAGATGCTGGCGAGCTAGAGGTTCAACCCCCGCTTTCAGAAGCAGAGCGCGACGAGTTTCATCAGGCAGCGACTTACCTCACCGCCAAGTAAAAAGCCCGCCCGCTGGGCGGTGGGCTTTTTACTATTTTTAGTCTTGTTAATTTAGTTAGTGATAGCGGCAGTTTCAGTGGTGCCGCTCCAGTTAGCGGCTGTACCGGTGCCAGTGCCGCCAGCCGAGGTGTTATCTGTGGTACTGGCTGAGCCGCTGCCAGCAGTTTGCGTATTAGCGCTGGTGGCTGCCACTGTGTTGACGTTGGTAGTGGTCGAGGTGTTGGTGCTGGTCTGGGAAATGACGTTGGTCGAGCCCGGGCCGGTTGTGTTAATGCTGTTGACGTTGGCTGCTGGAGCCGGATTGCCGCCGCCTGATCCACCAGCGGGCGGATTGCTGACAGCTACCGCGCCACTACCGCCACTGGCATTGCTAGCTGCTCCCGAACCGCCTCCGCCAGCATGGGTATTGCCAGTGACAAAGGCGCTGCCAGTTCGGGCAAACTGGGTGTTGCCGCGAAAGAACCGGATATTATTATTGTTGAAGCGCGTCGGGCTGTTAAAGCGGTTGGAAGAAATGACGTTGGTCGAGCCCGGGCCGGTATTGCCAATGCTGCCGCCCTGGCCCCCAGGAGGAATCACAGCGCATGGGTCATCATTGGTGATCGGATTGCTCAGGATAGGTGGCGCGTCGGTGTCATTGCCGATAATGACGGAAATGACCTCTGTATTAGTATTAGTGGCGTCACCGCTAGTGGCGCTGCCAGCCGTAGTGTTGCCGCTAACGACGACATCACCCGTAACAGCCGTCTGGGTATTAGTATTGGTAATGGCTATGTCGTTATTATTAGTCTCGGTGCAGGTGTTGACTTCTGTTTCAGTGATAGTGTTGGTTGAATTGGGCCCCGTGTTAGTGATAGTGTTGGTGTCGGCCGAAGCCAGTCCCGTAAAGCCGAAACAGACCATCACGATGGTGCTGCCAAAAGCCGCTAAACGTTGTTTGATAATACTCGTACGCTGCATAATAACCTCCCCTCTTATGGTCTCCCTGTGTAGGGCCCATTGTAGGATCCCTAGTTACGTCGCACTGTACGAATTTTTACAAATCAGCCAATATGTGGATAACTGAGTATTATAACCCTAGTGGTACAAATCAACTCTCAAAGTTACCTTAGGGCCCCTGTGGCACGCCGACGGTCGGTAATTCCTGCCAGTTGGTAGTGTAGCGGGGGCTGCGGAGTTGCTGGCGGGGTAGCCAGGCGGCGCTGAGGTCTTCGGCGGCGTAGCGCAGCGTACCGGCACCGTAGCGGTCATTGAGGTCGTCTAGGGCCCTTAGACGAGCCTGGGCGGTCTCGGCCCCCGGCAGATTGATGACGCCAAATAGATCGGGTTGGAGAAGTTTCTCGCTGGACAGATCATAGAGTAATACGTTGGCACGGTGGTAGCGGGTCTGGGCATTAAATCGGGCTTTGGCAGCTTGTACTAACTCTGAGGTGATAGCACCGGTATCGGCAGTCGGCGTATCAAAGCGAATGATATGCTGCTGGCGTTGATAGCCGGGTTTGTGGCGGTTAGTACTGAGGCTCACTGAGGCGCCGCCCGCCACTAAGCCTTCCCGGCGTAGACAAAGGGCGGCGCGGCCAGTTAGGCTGGCAATCGCGGCCTCAATTACCGCGAATTCATTGGTATCTTTGCCAAACATTCGGCCTTTCATGACCGTCTGGCGAGTCCGACCAAAAGCCTCCAGCGGATAGCAGGACTTGCCATTCAGCTCAGCGACTAGCTGGCGGCCATGGATACCCATCAATTGCTGGGCCTGACGGGGCCGTAGGGCGGCCAGATCAGACGCGTTGTAAACGCCCTCGGCCCGCAGTCTTGGAGCCAGCCGCCAGCCAATCCCCCACACGTCTTTAATCGGCGTACGGAGTAAGTAGGCCTCTCTCGCCGCCTGCGGCAAACTGTACAGATCGAGGACATCGTCAAGGCCGGCATCTTTTTTGGCCCGCTCACCAGCCAGTTTGGCAAGAGTCTTGCTTGCCGCGATGCCGATTGAGACTGGTATCCCGACCTCTGTTAACAGACGCTGACGCGCCGCTCTGCCCCAAGCGGTGTAGCCGGTAATTTCTAATGCACTGAGGTCGAGGAAAGATTCATCTACCGAGTACACCTCAGTACGGGGCGTAATACTGGTAAAAACCCGGGTCAGTCGCTGGCTAATATCGCCATATAACTCAAAATTAGCGCTAAAGCGCACCACCCCCTCTGCCTGAAATAGCTGCCGGTATTTAAAGGCTGGCGCGGCCATCGGGATGCCTAAAAGCTTGGCTTCGTTGGAGCGTGAGACGACGCAGCCGTCGTTACTACTGAGCACTACCACCGGCCGCCCCTCCAGGTCGGGCCGGAACAGGCGCTCGCAACTGACAAAGAAGTTATTGCAGTCGATGAGGGCAAAAACGGGCTGAGCCATCGCCTTAGCGGCTCACTGGCAATCGATATTGTCGAAGGATGCCAGTGACCACGCCCCAAGGTTTATCCTCAGGGGTTAATTGGTGCTGACGGCACAATGTCGAGCCGCTTACCCTCCAGGTTACCAATAGATCGGTGGGACGAGCCTGTAGCGCCCGGTCAATAATCGCCACGTCGCCGTCATAGATGCCATGCTCGCTCCAGTGATGTCCGGCCACCCGGAATAAGTAAGTGCTGGCCGGGTGCTGGATGAGTAGCTGGTTGAGGTCGAGGGCTAGCCGCGATCCCCGTTCGGGGTGATTGTTTGCCGGGTTGGGAAAACCGCTGTGGACTGACACGCCGTTGCTGTCGGCCATAGTTTCAAGATCGTTTTGCATAGTTCTGTCTCCTGTTGTTTCATAGTTTTTAAGCGCCAGCTTTCATGCCGACTAATGTCCAATGATTGTCGCCGTCGAGTCGCAGGCGGTATTGGGTCTGGCCGTCACTGACATCGAATAGCTTGATGAGCTGTTGGCCTTTTTGCACCAGGTAACGCATACCCGATTCCAAAAAGGTGTATTCCCGGCCCTCGTAGACCATGCGTTTGGGATAGCCCTCAAAGCGCTGTCCGGCTGGGCCGTCACGAAAGTAGACCGAGGTTATTTGTATTTCGGGGGTATCAAAAGTAGAGATTTCCATAGTTCAAGCTCCTGTTCAAAAGGTAATAAAAAGAGTAACTGATCAGATGAGACTATCAGTGAACGGATTTTTGGGGAGTGGGGAGTGGAGCTTACAGCGAGGTGAACGCTACCGTTCGACGGTTAACCTCTTCGTGCTGGAAACTAAAGCTGAACTGTGGTAGAAAACAGAGGCCGGAGCATGCCTTCTAAAGTGTAAGTCCGAGGGGTAAATCCGCGTCGTAGTCGCAAAAGTCCCCAAGTGGCTAATGCCTATTATACACCCGACTGTCAATGCCTACTGGATGGTGTCGAGGAATTTGACTAGCTCGTGAGGGGTGAGCTCGGCTTTGACGACGTAGGCATCGGCCTGGCGCTCGATGTCGGCGCGGACGTCTTCTCGCTGCTCGAGGTTGGTGGTGATGATAATCTTAGCCTTGAGCGGAGGCACTCGGGCCGGGTCGCGTAAGACGCGTAAGATCTCGATCCCCGACAAGTTAGGGATCATTAAATCCAAGAGGATAATATCGTATATGTCGGTCTGGGCGGCTTTGAGGGCTTCCTCGCCGTCGGCAATGGCCTCTACCTGATAATTGCCTTTGGTAAGGGCCCGGACATAGAGCTCGCTAATAAAGCGCTCATCTTCGATGCACAGTACCTTGCGAGCCCTGGGAGCTGGCTTGGAGGTGGCGGTCTGGTCGGGCTGCATATGATTAGTATACCAGCCTACCGGCGGTAGAGAGAGTGGTTTTTAATCCAGCCGTGGGCACCGCTGGTGATTTCCTGGTTGCCATTTTGTTTCATGGTTTCTGTCAGCTGCGCGTAGGGCACCAAAGTAAAGCCAAAAGTGCTGCCCTCCCCCTCCTTGCTGCGTACCCATAACTGGCCACCGTGGGCGGTGATAATGGCTTTACTGAGGTATAAGCCTAGGCCGGTGCCACCGATTTGGGCGCGATTACGGTGATCCCGGTAGAATTTAGTAAACAGGTTTGGCAGGATGCTGCTGCTAATCCCGAGGCCGAAATCCTGGATAGTGGTTTCTACCAGGCCTTCCTGGCTGAGCCGGGCATCAATCTTGATAATTTTACTGGCGTCACTATACTTGATGGCGTTATCGATCAGGTTGCTGATTACTTCCCGGATACTGAGCCGATCGACACCGACGGCCGGCAGATTAGGGCTAATCCGGCACTCCAAAGTGATACCACGGACTTTGGCCCGTAGCCCCATCATTTCGACGGCGCTTTTGAGGGCTGTTCCCCAGTCTTCGGATTGTAGGCGTAATTCCATTTGATCATCGTCAACCCGGGCGACGTTGAGGATGTTATTCACAAAAGCCGTTAACTGTTCGGCTTGGGAGTGCATTTTGAGCATGAAACTCTGGAGCTCGGGATCCTGGATAGTGTGGCCAATTTCATCTTCAAAAACTTCGATGTAGCCGCGCAGTAGCGTCAGGGGCGTGCGCAGCTCATGGACGCCCAGCGCCATAAAACTGACGGCCTGGTCGTCTTGGCTATACTGTTTCGTGTGATCAAATAGTACCAATATAGCTTCGTTACCCTGCGGATTGTCACGGTTATAGTACGTCGCCAAGTCAAACAAACGGGCCGGGTGGTTATCGCGAACATTGAGACGTACCCGTTCCCAGCTATTTGTGGCAGTGGCAGTATTGGTTTTAGCGGCTTTGAGCCAGGTATCAAAGGTGTCGTCACTGGGGAACGACATGTCGAGTACCATGTAGACGTTTTTGCCAATCATATCTTGACTGGCGATACCTACATAGGCCGCGGCCGCGGCGTTAGCAAACTTGATAGTCTGGCTGGCATCGATGACAATCAGCGGCAGCGGTAGGTTTTGAGCAATAAAGTTTTGGTTGAGATCACCGGTTTGTTGGCGCACCTCGGCCGCCGCGTGGTCAGCAGTGCTGGCCAATTGGTGAACTTGACTGACGAGATTGGTGACCATCTCTCGTCCGACTCGTAAATTTTCGAGACTGGGCGCGGTGACGCCCTGCTCGGTGGGATTAAGGTGTAGAATAGCTTGCCATAAGGCTTGAGCGGGCTGCATGACATAGCTGCTGGCCAGGCTCGCTAACAACCACGACAGGGCGATGGCGCCGACCAGCGCGATAATGCTTGCTTCCAGACCGTCTAAGTTTGTAAAGCCAATCAACCCAAGGCAAAGTCCGACCACCAAGATATTTTCGGCCACAATCATAAGTAGTAAATGAGTCTGGATCTGGCGGCGGAGCTGCTTGAGGTAATCCATAGTCGATGCCTAGGGGGTTGAACTGACGCTGTTGGCGCCGTAAACGGCGGTTATCCAGGTTTGGCCGGGATTGAGCAGTAGCGGCTTGCCAGCCGCGTCAGCCAAAGCCAGTTGAATTTTTTCGCCGGTTTTTGTCCATGTGCCGGTGGTTAGCGTACCGTCCTGAAAGACGTAGGCCGCACCGCTGCCGATAGTCTGGTATTCCGAGTGGTGGCCGTCGCTTTGAATTCCATACGGTATGTCCAGGGCTATGACTACGGCCGGATTGATCTGGGTATTGGTGTTGGCTTCAATATGGGGCGCGCCGCCCTCGCTCCGGTTGTAGGTGTTGGTCGCGGCATTATAGTCGTAGTGGACATTGTAAAGCGGCCCGGAGAGCTTTAGGTCGATGGTTTTAGCGGTCGGGGTTTTGGCCGGGGCAGGTTTTTTACGGGGAAAGCCGGTAAAGCTGCTACTGGTATAGCCTTTGGCAGTCTCTAACTGATTGAGGTTACTCATACCGGTGTAGACATTATGGGGCGCTACTCGCTCGGCAATGCGGTGGTAGGAGCCGCCGTTAGCAAACTGATCAAGATCACGGACGCCCCAGGCTTTGATGTCAGCCAGGGCTTCGGGACTACCACCGACGTGGGCGTAGCCGGCGTCAAAACCGAGAGCCCACTGGACATAATAGGGCCGGGCGCTGCGGATTGGACCGATGTTTTCCGGCGCCGTATCTTGGAAGAGCGCCAGGAAACGCGTAATGCCCCCTTCGGCAATAGCTTCAAAGATGACGCTGGCCTGTCCCAGTCCTGATTGGGGTCGAGCGTCCAGGCTGTTTTCGATCATCACGCCGGTGACGGGCCGGTTATTGACACTAGGCTCCACCGGCAAGCCGCTGAGAGTAGAAGGCACGGTAGTCGGCTTGGGAGGAGCTTTCGGGGCTGGCTTGGCAACCTTTTGGATGGCGGCCTTTGGTGGCGCTGCATCACGGAGCAATACCGCTACCGTGATGCCGCTGCCCAGTAGTAGCACTACCACGACCGCTACGATCCATTCCTTTTTGCCGGGCGGCCATGACAAAGCTAATTTTTGTCGCCAACCTGACGGCGCCGCCGCCACGCTGGCTATCGGTGGCGGTGTCTCTGCCAAGGCTTGCCTGACCGCTATTTCCTCGGGGGTACGGAAGCTGTTGATGTCGGTTTTTGCGGCTGCTATGGGTGACTGCTGAGGCGTCACCGGCACAGACTTAGCGGGCCGTATAACCGGCCTGAAGTCATCGATCATGTACCCATTGTAACAATGCTTACGCTAAGAGGCTAGCCCCCGGCGTAAGCTCTACGCCAAAGCTGACAGCTGGCTGTCCAACCGTGCCAGGCTACGCTCTTTGCCCAGTACGGCGAGAGTGTCGGCTAAACCCGGGCTGGCGGCAGCTTGGGTGGTGGCGATCCGGATCAAACTAAACAGTATGGCCGGTTTTTGGCCGGTTTGCTCTAAGAGTTGGTTCAAGCGTCGGGTCAGATCAGTCAGCGAGAAATCACTCTGCACCAAGCTAGTTTTGGCCTGCTCCAACAGCTCCCGTAGCTCGGCGGTGGTTAGTTTTTTAAGCTGTTTGTGCTCAGTAATTAACTCGGGCTTGAGTGGTAAATCCACAAAAAAGAAACTGCTCAGCTCCGGGATTTCACCAAAATATTTCAATCGCTCCTGGATTAAGCCGAGTACCTGTTTTTTGTAGTTTTCATCAGACTTTGCGGCTGCTTCCGGCCAGTAATTGGCTGACTTGCTGTAGAGTTCGTCGAGCGCCAGCTCCCGAATATAGTGGCCGTTCATCCACAGCAAACGTCGCTCGTCAAAGTGGGCGCCACTGCGTTGCACCCGCGGCAAACTGAACGTACTGATTAATTCATCCCGCGAGAAAATTTCCTGCTCAGTGCCGTCGTTCCAGCCCAGGCTGGCGATAAAGTTAATCAGGGCTTCCGGCAAGAAGCCGTCCCGGATATAATCTAAAACGTCTTTAGCGCCATCGCGTTTGCTGAGCTTTTTTTGGCCATCGGGGCCCAAAATATGAGGCGCGGTCGCCATAATTGGCGGTGCTAACCCCAGGGCTTCGTAGAGGTTAAGGTAATTTGGTATGCTGGCGATAAATTCTTGGCCGCGGATGATATGACTGATTTCCATTTCATGGTCGTCAATCAGGTGGGCAAAATTGTATGTCGGATAACCGTCGGATTTAATCAGGATAAAATCATCAATTACTTCCGGCCCGGCACTGAGCTCACCTAAGATAGCGTCCTGCCAGGTAACAGGCTGGGGCTCTGATTTGAAGCGCAGCGGCTGGCTGCCATCCCAGGCAGGCGGATTCTCGGGGCGGTGATTACGATAGAGAAACGGCCGCTTAGCAGTTTGGGCCTGCTCCCGAAAGGCCTGCACCTCAGCTGGACTATACGGGTCGGCGTAGGCCCTATTGCTATCAATCAGTTTTTGGGCCCAAGTACGGTAGCTATCCAGCCGTTCGCTTTGGCGGTAGGGCCCGTAGGGGCCGCCATTGTCGGGCCCTTCGTCATAATCTAATCCTAGGGCGTGCAGGCTGTCCATCACATGTTGGGCCGAGCCAGCTACCTCCCGTTTCTTATCGGTGTCTTCGAGGCGCAGCACAAATTGGCCACCGGCCTGTCGGGCCACTAACCAGGCAAAAACAGCGGTTCGAATCCCTCCCACATGCAAAAAGCCAGTGGGGCTGGGAGCGAAACGGGTGCGTACCGGTTTCATGCGATGGCTGGACGGCTTTTTCGGTTTAAGAGCCCACGCCGCTTATGGGGCGGCGAAGCCGGTGCCTGCTTATGCGCGGTAGCCTGCCCTAACGCGTAATCTAATAGTTCGGCCGTAGTCTTGGGTTTGGAGGACGGAGTGGGAGCCTGTCGGGCGGGCGCGGCCGCTGCTTTAGTAACGGCAGTGACACTAGCAGATGACCACCCGCCACTGAATAAATCGGCTGAAAAACGGCTGACCAGCTGACTTTTATTGACTCGCTTAGCGTGTTGGAGGCGTTGATGATCCAGGCGATGAACCGATGGCTTAACCAGGACATCTCCTAATGGTCGCTTGGCGACGATATCTAGATGACCGTGGGCTTTAACCGGTCGTTGATGGGTAGTAACTGGTTTTTTGACGGCTTGACGCATCAAAGTCCGCGATGGTTTGGGCTGATGGGCCGCCGCCGAGGCAGCCGGACGGCGACGGCTGACCCGTTTAACAGCGGTAGGAGAAGCGTGGGACACTACGAGGTTACCGGTTTTGGCGTCGTAGTGCTTTCCATTTATGACGATGATGTTTTTTTTGCTCACGGCAGGCCTTGGTTTTTTACTAACTGAGCTTATCTTAAACCCTCTTGTGCTACGAGGCAAGTCAATTCATACTTATCAAAACCAGTTATGGACTTTCTTGATTTTAAAAAACAGCTGCAACATCGTATCATGCTCCTGCTGGGCTATGTCTTGATCGCCATTGCTATAGTCATTGCCACGGTGATCCTGGTTTACCAAGCGTATGGTTTCGGCCTTGGTAAAAACGGTACGGTCATCCAAAACGGTTTGTTATTTTTCTCGAGTCAGCCTCACCCGGCCACCATATACATTAACAATAAAGCCCAAGACGCCCGGACAAACGCCCGCCTGTCATTAGCCGCCGGTATCTATACCGTACAGCTGAAGCGCGATGGCTACCGGGACTGGCAGCGCTCCATTGAGCTGGATGGTGGCCATGTCGAGCATTTCGACTACCCTTTCTTGTTCCCTACTAAGTTGAGCCCCAAAGCGATTCAAAATCCGACCGCTCCTGGCTTAGCTACCCAGAGCCCGGATCGTCGCTGGCTATTGGTAGCCCAGCCCAGTAACCCACTTAACTTTTTGCTCTACGATCTTAAAAATCCTGATAAGGCCCCTGTGGCCGTGACCGTGCCGGCTACGGTGCCGACTAAAGCTGCCACCAGTGAAAGCTGGCAGCTCAGTGAGTGGTCTGACGATAATCAGCACGTCGTCCTGCAGCACCTCTATGACGGCAAAACCGAGTTTATCCTGGTAGATCACGCCAATCCAGACCAGTCGCTTAATCTTAATCAAACCTTGGGGGCTAACCCGACCAAATTGACTCTCAAAGATAAGAAATACGACCAGTATTATCTTTATAATGCTACCGACCAAAGCTTGCAGACCGCCACACTTAAAGCGACCACTGCCCAGCCGGTGCTGAGCCGTGTGGCCGCCTATCAGTCCTACGGCAATAACATACTGCTCTATGCTACCGACAGCGGTGCGGCTGCTGGTAAAGTGCTTATTAAGCTGGCAGTTGGCGATAAAACCTACCCGATTCGGAGCCTGCCCACGGCCTCGTCGTATCTGTTGGATCTCACCAAATATAGCGGTACGTTTTATGTGGCTGCCGGCGCTAGTGCTGGCGATAAGGTGTATATCTATAAGGATCCGGTCGGTCAGTTGAGCCGGGATCCCAAGCAGGCGGTGGTACCGATTCAGGTACTGCACGTAGTTCAACCAAATTATCTGAGTTTTTCCAGTAATGCCCAGTTTATTATGGCTGAGAGTGGTACTAGGTTTGGGGTGTATGATATTGAGAATAAGACTGGTTATAATTACACCCGAACGGCAGAAATTGACTCGCCCCAGGCTCATGCCAGCTGGATGGACGGGCACCGCTTGGCCTATGTCAGCCAAGGCAAACTAACGGTCTTTGACTATGACAATACCAATCGTCAAACCCTTGTCGCGGCCGACAGTGGTTACCTGCCCTTTTTTACGCCTAATTATAAATTTGTCATGCTTTTGGCGCCCGCCGCGACTGCCGGCCAGGTTACTTTAACCCAAACTTCTTTGCTCATTCCAGCCGATCAGTAAGCCCCCCCTAGCGGCGTCGGTTGAGCCAGCGCAGCACTACCAAGGCCCCCACTACCGGCACAACAATCAAAACAGCCTTACCCGGAGAGCTTCTGAGAGCCCGGCCGAGCAATGTCGGGCCATTGCCAGGCAATGCCGTCGGGCCTTGGTTGCCGCCAGTAGCCGGCGTAACCGTAGACGCCGTGTTTCCGGCCGGATCAGGACTGATCTGCTGCCCAACTACGACCAGGCGGTGCAAACTGGTGCCCGGTGGATCGCAAGTAATCAGGGTAGCGGTAGCAGTCTGGCCCGGCACTGGCCCGAGCACGCCGATTTCTGTCGGCTCGACGACAGTGCGACTAATGACTTTGTAGGCGTACACTTTGCCGTTATAGGACAGATAAAAGGTATCGCCGTTGACTAAAGTGTGGAGCAGCACAAAGGCAAACTTATATTTTCCCTTGTTGAAAATGTTATTACTGCTATGCCCAAAAAAGGCGGCATTGCCCGCTTGGCCTGGTAGCACCGTAGTTGGATAATGTACGATACCGCTCTCTAGGGCGTCTTCGATGTTCGCTTCATTGGTCGAGGTTTGGCTGTAATCGGCCGGAATCTGGACATTAATCTTGGGAATGATGACTTCGGGAGTAGCACTGGGGGCCACGCTATTGCTGTTGACGATTAGCGGCGTCGAAGCGGTTGCCCGGCTAGGCTGGATAAACGGCGCTATGATTACTTCGTTAAAAAAACCGAACAAAAAGATAATTAATACGATTAGTCCCATCCCCAGACCAAATAATAGTGATTGCACATGGTGTTTAGTTTGCAACTGACCGCCGGCAGTCACGGTATCACGGATGGCAGCTTGGACTTCTTTGGCGCTGCGGGCATCCCGTAACTTAGCCGGCTTGCGCTTAGCAGCGTTGCCTCGCAGCGCGGCCTTTTGGTTTTTGGTATTGGCCAGGGCCTGGGCCGGATTGGCGGTCGCGGCTGCCGGCTGGATAGCATGGGTGGCAAGCGTCTGGCTGTCATAAAATTCTTGCCAGACAGTGTGTTTCTCGTTATCGGGCAAGGCTTCGTAATACTTGTGCCACTCTGTCTGGATGGTAGCCAAGTCCTTGCCCGACGTACTGAGGTCATACATGAATTGCTGGTGTTTACTGCGCTCAGAGACTTGGGCCGCTTCGGCCAATTCCTGGGTGGCGTCGGGTTCCTGGGCATAGATCCGGGCTAGTTTCTCACGGATAACATTAGAGGCCAAATCAGCATCACCAGCAGGTTGGTTGGCTGCCCAGAGGGGCGAATCATCAAGGGTATCGTCGCCGTGGGGATCAAAGGTATGCGTGGCCATAGCTCCTCAAGTATAGTACAATTACCCCTTGTAGACTATTGATGGACACTACGTTGGTGTCTACAAAACATTCCACCGGAATGTTTTGGGGCGAGTGGCGGAACTGGTATACGCGCACGACTCAAAATCGTGTTCCTTACGGATTGAGGGTTCGATTCCCTCCTCGCCCACCAATTTATGAATTGAATAGCAGCTGTAGCGCCAGCAGCACGCTGACCGCGGCAAAGAGATTGACGATAAATTTGTTGCCCTTTTTGACGGCGATATGGGCACCGATGAAGCCGCCGATAAAAGAGGTGACGAGCATGATCAAACCAAATCGGTAGTCTACTAACCCGACTACCATATAGGTAGCCAGGCTGATTGTTGCGACAGTCAGCTGCATGGCCCGGCGGGTAGCGCTGGCTACCAGCGCTGTCATGCCGAAACAACTGATGAGCACGACCATCTGCAGGCTGCCAATGCCAGATCCCAGAGCGGCCTGCAGCACGACGCTAAAAAGCAATAGCACCAAACCCAAGGTTTTAAGCCAGGATGGCGGCTGCCGGGTAGTTACACCGAGGTTGCGAATATATAGCATCGGGATGCCGATCACCAAAATGACTAGTCCCATCAGTTTTTGGATGATTTCCGTATTGTTACTAAAGTGAGCCAGTGTCAGGCTGCCAACAAGCGCTCCGATTCCGCCGATGGCCGAAAAAATAAGCACCGTGCGTTTGTCGGTAATTTTTTCTTTAAAAAACCGGCTACTGGCTCCAGCTGAGATGCCAAAGCCGCCAAATTTGGCGGTGGCAATGGCCGAGGCTGGTGACAAGCCTAAAATCACCATCAGGGGCGCTGAGATGAGTCCCCCGCCGCCGCCTGAGGCTCCGCTTAAAATAGCTGCCAAAAAATTTACAAACCCAAATATCAGGAGATTTTTAATTTTGCGGCCTCTCGCTTATCAGCGCGGTGGTGAGAGCTTCAAAAGGTTTGAGGGGATTTTGCAGCCACCAGGTAGCAGTTGCGGCGGCTGTTTTGACGCGCCAGGTATCGACATCTTGCGCCAACTTCGTGGTGCTGATCTGGCCATTCACCGCGACAAAGATTGTTTGCAGGTGCTTAACGATTACGTAGGCTTGGTGTTGTTGGGTGAATTCATACAGTTGATCGACTAGTCTCAAAAAATCCATGTCAAACGTAAAAGCTTTGGGGAAACGGCTGCTAGCGGCTAACTTTTGCAACTGAGCAAAGCTAATGACCAGCACTGTTTCCGGCCTCGATAAGAGAGCTGCCGGCGCCTTGGTGAAATAATCGGCAGCGTCTTTCGTAAGTGTTACGCGGCCGGTATATTTCACCATAAATTGCTCCAGCAGGATGGCAGTCTCGGAGTTGCGGCCTAAATCTCCGGCTAGCAGGGTGCCATCGGACCATTCACTCATCGCTAACACTTCGGCCAATGCTTTTTGGCTAAAGCTACCACTGGGGGTGCTGGGCGCGTATTCGCCGGCCTCAAATACCCGGCCCACCGTCTTTTGCAAGCTATCGGGCAGCAATACTCGCGTGGTACCGATACCAGCTTTCGTGGCTTGGCTATATGCTTCGCCGGCGGCCGCAAAACCGTAGGCATTGCCGCCGATCACCAGTAGCTTGCCGGCCTGCCGCTTATGCTCCGGCCGGCTCCACAGCAAATCGGGAAATAGCGGCTGCTCAGCCGTCTGTTTGTGCCAGTAGGTATGATCCATCTGTCTGCTCCAGTCGGTACACCATATTTTTGCGCTCTACGATTACTCGCCAGCCCTTATTGGCAGCATGCTGAAATAGTTTTTTGCTCGGATTAAAGGCGATCGGTTGCTTGACCATTTCCAGCATCGTGATATCTCCCTCACTGTCGCCGACGGCTAGACTATCCTGGTAATCGGCACCATGCTTGTCAATGAGCTGCCGTAATAACTCGGGCTTCCGACCAAGCGATAACTCTTTTTTGCCGGTAAAGCGGCCATCTTGGACACCGTAGGTCGTAGCGGCAAAATCATCAAAACCGTAATAATCAGCTAGTTTCTCGACGATAATACTAGGCGAACCAGAAATAGCAAATAACAGATAGTTTTGAGCCTGTAGTTCGTGGATAAGATCACGGGTGTAGGTATAAACCTGATCTTTATATTCGTCAAATACAGCTTCGGCTGCCGCTGTGAAGTCCTCAATCCGGAGATCCGTTAGGGCTTGTTCAAAAACACCTACTAGCGCCATTTCATATTGCTGGAATGAGTCTTCGCCACTGCGACGCTTCCAATCCATCCGGGCCTGCCTGACTTTTTGAAAGGCTTCCTGGGTGATATGCCCCCGTTTGGCCAGCTGGTCGCCCAGCGCATGATATAGCTGCCAGCGGATAATCGTACCGTCAATATCAAACACCGCAAATGGCCGGCTCATCAGGCGCTCCCGCCCAGCCAGGCAGCTACTTGGTGGGTGGAGACAATGGAAACCAGCTCAGATTTCATATGTCTAGTGTAACAGATATGGGGCAGTGGTCGGAGCCGAGGATTTTGGCATGGATGTCGGCGGCTTTGACCTTGCCCCTGAGACTGGTGGAAACCATAAAATAATCGATCCGCCAACCGACGTTACGGGCCCGGGCGTTAGCGAAGTGCGACCACCAGGTATAGTGGCCGTTACCTTGCTTAAACAGGCGCAGCGTGTCGACGAAGCCAGCATCAATAAAGGCCTGGAAGCCTGAACGCTCTTCGTCGGTGAAGCCTTTTTTGCCTACATTTGGCTTGGGATTGGCCAGGTCGTCCTCGGTGTGGGCGACATTTAGATCGCCGCTAAAAACTACCGGCTTAGATTGCTCCAACTGCTTGGCATAGGCCAAAAAGGCTGGATCCCAGTGCTCGTGCCGGAGCGGTATGCGACTGAGATCGTCTTTGGCGTTGGGCGTGTAGACGGTCAGCAGCCAAAACCTATCAAACTCGGCGGCAATCACCCGGCCCTCCTGGTTAGGATCACCGTAGGTATCGCCGGTCACTGCGTATTTGTCAATAATATCTTTGGGAAAGCCGTTGATAACCTGCAGCGGCCTCACTTTACTCAGGATGGCCGTACCCGAATAACCGGGTTTTTCGGCGGAATACCAAAAGGCGCTATAGCCGTCGATGTCAAAGCTGTCATTCTCAATCGCTTCGATCTGCTCCGGCTTGGCCTTGATCTCTTGCAGGGCGATGATATCGGGCTGTTCTTTTTCTATGAATGGCTGCCACAGGCCCTTTTTGGCCACCGCCCGGATGCCATTCACGTTCCAGGAGTACAGCTTTAGCATTTAGCCCGTGGCCTTTTCTAGTTGGCTGACGCGGTCATCCAGCTCTAACAGCAGGGCGCGGTCATGCCATACTCGGCCCAGATAATGATCGGTAACAATCTTTGTTAAATTATCAATTTTGTGCTCGACATTCCCGACAGCTCTGTCTAGGGATTGCAGATGGCGACCGGCGTCTTTTTGGGTATTTTTAAAAGCAATGATACCGGCATGGGTGTCCTCGGCCAATGTCTTAAGGTCGTGGTTGGTGTCTTTGAGAGCCAGCCGCATTACCCGTACGTCTTGCTGGAGGCTATCAATACCTGTCTGCAGGGGTGCTGCTCGGCGCTCGATGCGGCCGTCAATGTTTTCGACCAATATGGTTACTTTGTCTTCTAGTTGCTCGGCTACGATTGCCGCGAGATATGTAGCTTGCTGATGGGTATCCTGGTCACTCATAGTGTGGACTATTATAGTCCTGGTTGGCAGAAATAAAAGCGTAATAAAGGCGACATTTAAGAATTATTTTAGGTTGTCTGCTACACTAAAGTACTAGATGGACGCCACTCCTTATAAACGAATACTCCTGAAACTCTCCGGTGAGCAACTAGCTGGCAAGTATGAATTTGGCGTTGATCCAGAGATCGCGTCGTTTTTGGCGGCCGAGGTTAAAAAAGCGATTGATGCTGGCTGCCAGGTCGTCATGGTCGTCGGCGGTGGTAATATGGTGCGTGGCGCTGAGATCGCTGGCCACGGTATTCGCCGGGTAACCGCGGATCAAATGGGCATGCTCAGCGGCCTCATCAACAGCATGGCCATGACTGACATCTTTGAAGCCAATGCAGTACCGACTCGCTGCCTCAGCAATATATTCGCCCAGCAAGTAGCCGAATCATACTCCTACCGTTTAGCCGAAAAGCATCTCCAAAAAGGCCGTGTCGTCATTGTGGCTGGCGGCACTGCCCGCCCCTACGTCACTCATGATACAGCCGGGGTGAGTTTTGCCTTGGAGCTCGACTGTGAAGTTGTCCTCAAAGCCACCAAATATGACGGCGTTTACGATAAAGACCCGGCTCACTCTGATGACGCGGTCAAGCTTGATCATGTGTCATTTCAAGAGGCGGTCAGCAACGATGCTATCAAAGTCATGGACAAAGCTGCCCTCGGCTTAGCAATGGAGCAACACAAACCGTTAATTGTGTTTGACGCCATGAAACCTGATAACTTGGTTAAAATTGTTACCCGTCAGCCAGTCGGCACCGTCATTAGTTAGACCGATAGATCACCGACGTCGAGTACTAAATGATCGCCGGCATTGACTTCATTTTTGAGAATCTTTTGGGCGACGGTATCCTCGACGGCCTTTTGGAGGGCCCGGCGCATTGGCCGGGCACCCATTCGGGGATCATAGCCGGTAGCAATAATCTTTTGGACGGCGGCTGGGGTGAGCTCCAGGGTAATATTTTGGGTAGCCAGGGTTTGGTTGATTTCTTTCATCATCAGCCCAACGACTTGAGCCAACTCTTCCGGTTTCAGCGGTCGGAACAGTACAATCTCATCAAAGCGGTTGAGGAGCTCCGGCTTAAACTGGCCATTATTAATGAGTTGATCGGTAAACTCGGTCTGGAAGCTCTCGAGGGTTTCACCTTTTTCGACGCGCTCCCGGATAGTCTGGGCCCCGGCGTTACTGGTGACAATAATTATGCAGTCTTTAAAAGACACGGTTTTGCCAGCCGTATCAGTTAGCTGGCCTTCGTCGAGTAATTGCAGTAAGAGATTTAGAATATTAGCGTGGGCCTTTTCAATTTCGTCCAGCAGGATGACGCTAAAAGGCTGTTCCCGGACGGCCATGATCAGGCTGCTGGTATCTTCGCGGCCGTTTGATAGGAGGCGGCTGACATCATCTGACTGCTGATATTCACTCATATCGAGACGTACCATATTTGTTTCGCTCTCAAAATAAGTGGCAGCGATGGCCTTTGCCAGCTCGGTTTTGCCAACGCCGGTGGGCCCCAGGAACAAAAAGCTACCGATTGGCCGCCGTGGATTAGCGACCCCGGCCCGGGCCCGTCTGAGGGCGTTGGAAACCACGCTTACGGCGTGAGTCTGATTGATCATACGCTGATGAATTTTATCCTCGAGGTGCAACAGTGTATCGGCCTCGACAGCGGCCGCTGTGCCGACTTTGACTCCCCGCGTTTGCTCGACGGCTAACTGCACGCTGCGAGCAGTCAGGACTGATTCGGAGCTATGAGAAACCGACTGCTGCAATAATTTGATAGCCTTGCCCGGGTAGGCTTCGTCTGGTTCATATCGGCCACTGAGCCGATAGGCTTCGTGCAGGGCTTCGTAGGCTACGAGCAGGTGATGCTCGTTTTCGATAGTGACAGCCGTGTCTTCGATCACCCGCATCACGCCGGACTCTGGTAGTTCCTGCAGCATGACCGGTGTCAATAAGCTGGCCAAGCTTTGGTTTTGGGCCCTCAAGCGCTGGTAATCCGAGGGGGTCAGCGCTAAGACGACTGGTACCGATCGAGCCTGAATCATTGACTGCAAGATGTGGGTAGCGTCAAAAGTACCGGGGCCACCACCTAGCAGTAGCTCGGCGTTGTCAAAAAATAATATGATGTGCCCGGCGTGATTTGCTTCATTAGCCAGGCTAATCATAATCTGTTCCAGCTCGCCTGGCTGGTGTGCGTTAGAGACGATATCGCCGGCATTGAGGGCTATCACTTGGTGGTAGGCTAAGGCCTGGCCGGTATCGCCCTCTATCAGGCGCTGGGCAAGAGCATACACCGTCGTAGTCTTACCGATTCCGTCGACTCCGATAAGCGCTACGGCCCCGGCCCGGTTGTTAAAGGCTGTCTCGATAGCGTTGACTCCCTCAGATTTTGTCAACCAGCCATAGTGGGCGCCCCGCTGTGTAATACCGAGGCTGATATTGTGACCAAAGTGGTCAAGCAATGGCGTGAAACCAAACGCCCAGTCTCGACCGATGCCGCCGGCATTGCTTTTGACTAATGTGGTCTCTCCTAGATTACGTCCCAGCCAGTTAGCCACCGCTTCGATATCGCCAGGCTGGGCTTTGAGTTGTACTAGTAGCTGGCGTACTGGAGCAGAAGCCAGCAGCAGGCCAGCTACTACAAAGCCTAGTTCTATAACGGGACTGTTATTTTTTTGGGCTTCTTGGACGGATAGCTGTAAGGCATATTCCAGCTCAGCTGGATCAGTACTGAGACAATTCGTCACCATATCGCTGGTCATTAGCAGATGATTCGTAAAGAAAAAGGCCTGCCAGTGGCTGCCGAGCGCTGCCCAGACAGTTTGGGGATTGAGTGTCATACCGGGACGCAACCGAGATAGAACCTCACCCGACAAAAGCCCCGTCAGATCAGTACCGTTTGGCGGCAAGACAGACAGGTATCGTTTCCACCATGTGCCTATCATGAAGCAGGCGATAGCTGCTGCTGCCACCAGCAGAGCTAGACCGCGTAGGCCGCCGAATCCCAGCGCGATGGCCGCCGCCGCTGCTAGTAAGCTACTACTGAGCAGTATTTGGTAACCGGTTTTGCCGATAGTTTGAGCCAAACGGGCCTCCTGTACCCGCCGGGCGTTAAAATCTATCAAACCAGCGCTCATAGTAACGATAGCCCCGCTACCAAAAAGCCCGGTACTGCCAAGGGCAATAGGGGCCAAATGATCATTTCAGCTAACGTTACTACGGCTATCACTGCCACGCAGACCAGCGCCGCCAAGAGTACGCACAACCGCACCACAAAACCAACTGCTCGACTGACTAAGTTATCGCCCAGCGCTCTCATCTTGTCTTCAAAGCTTGATCCCGGAGGAGTTATAATTCGTCGCCAAGGAGCAAATAAGGTACGACCCAGCTGCCCGACCGAGAAATTGTTAGCCGTCTCTCTCAAGCGGGGGCTAAAACTGCCAAGTACCGATTTCCAGCCACGACCATACCACCAGGAGAAAAAGGACATGATAAGCATAGGCATAATTGTACCACCTGTGGGCCGCTAAGGCAGTATAGTGGCGGAGGGAGAGGGATTCGAACCCTCGATGGGATTGCTCCCAAACCGCCTTTCCAAGACGGCGCCATAGGCCACTAGGCGACCCCTCCATTGGTAGCCAGTATATCAAACCGACCGGGTGTGCCGATAATTACTACAAAATACCTTGCGAATTGCGCAAGGTAAGGCGTACACTGGGGAGGCGAATGGCCCTGATTGAACTCCAAGATGTTAGCAAACTGTACGGTTTCGGCGATGCTACTACCCTAGCGCTCGACGAGGTCAGTATTACGATTGAAAAAGGTGAATTCGTGGCGGTCATGGGCCCCAGCGGTTGCGGCAAGAGCACGCTGATGAACCTCATCGGCCTGCTGGATCGACCGACTAACGGCAATTACCGGCTCGATGGCAAACCGGTGGCTCGCCTGCGCTCCAACCAAGCAGCTAAGATCCGGCGCGACAAAATTGGTTTTATCTTTCAATCGTTCAACTTACTGCCGCGCCTGACAACTCTGGAAAATGTCGCCTTGCCCCTCACCTATAAAGGCATATCAGCCACTCGCCGCCTCAAGCTAGCCAGTGAAATGCTCGACCGGGTCGGCATTCAAAACCGTGAATATTATCTCCCCACCCAGTTGAGTGGTGGCCAAGCCCAATGCGCGGCTATTGCCCGGGCGTTGGTCAACGAGCCAAAATTAATTATTGCCGATGAGCCAACCGGCAACTTAGACAGCGGTAGCTCGCGGTTGGTCATGGAGCTGCTGGCTGACATTCATAAAATGGGCAACACTATCTTGTTTGTGACCCACAATCCGGAACTAACCCGTTTCGCGACTCGCGTCGTGTATATGCACGACGGCAGTATTATCCATGATGAAAAGACGGCTCTCGGCCAAGTGGCGACCACTGCCCGCAAAGTGCTCTACACTTTGCCGACAACCAACGAAGAAGACGATCTAGCCGGCGTGTCTGCCCTGATGAAAGCTCTGCCCGACAAGCCAACGCCACCTCGCAGCCGCAAAAAACCTATCGCTAAAAAAGCCAAATCCACCACTCGTCCCAAACCAAAAAAACCGACTGTTCGTCCAGGTAAAAAAGCATGAGATCGCTGTCTTACGGTCACGTCAAAGCCAGCTGGAACGCGGTACGGAGCGCCAAAATCCGCAGCTTTTGGACGGTGTTGGGCGTCATCATTGGCGTGGCCTCGATCATTACCGTGGTAGGCATCGGCGAAGGTATCAAACAGCAGGTCTCGGGTCAAATCCACCACGCTGATAAAAACTTGATAACTGTCCGACCGGCCCAATTGCGGAGCGGCAGCAGCGCTGACAACCAAAACCTTGGCCTGCTAACCGGCCTCAGTACCAGCGGCCCGTTGACGGCCAAGGACGTGACTGCTACCGCCCATGCCAAAGGCGTCGATGCCAGCGCGCCGCTGACGGTGGCTGGCAGCAGCGCCAAAGGTGATCTGGCAACTTACCGCGACGGTTTCGTCATCGGCACCAGCAATGACCTGCCCGGTCTGCTCAATCAATCCCTGGCCTATGGTGATTTTTGGAATCAAGACGAAAACGACATGAATGTCGCGGTACTTGGCAGGCATGCCGTCGAGACTATGTTTAATGACGATGTGCCGCTAGGTCGCAGTTTTACATTTCATGGCGAACAGTTCATCATTCGCGGTATTTTTAACCAGTTTCCGGCGACACCACTGAGCCAGCAGCTGGATTTCAACAACGTCATTTTTATTCCGCACCAAGTAGCCGAGCGCTTGACTAATAACACCGCGCCTACCTACCAGATCCTGGCCCGTTCGGCAGATAGCAGCCAAACCGAAGCCGTGGCTGGCCGCATCAAACAAGCCGTTGATAAGACCCATGGCGGCCAGAGCGGTATCAGCGTACTGTCCGGCAACCAAAACCTGGCCGCCAGCAACAACATCCTCGATCTCTTAACGCGTCTGATCGCCGGCGTAGCGGCGATTTCCCTGCTGGTCAGCGGTATCGGCATCATGAATGTCATGCTGGTGTCGGTCGCTGAGCGGCTGCACGAGATCGGCATCCGTAAGGCCGTCGGGGCTACTAACCGTCAAATCTGGAGCCAGTTTATGCTGGAATCGACCGTTCTCGGCCTGAGTGGCGGAGCTATCGGTATCGGCTTGGCCTTCCTGATCGACGTCATCTTACGGATATTCACTGACCTCGAGCCAATTATCCACTGGCAGGTCGTGCTGCTGGCGACTGGTACGTCTCTCGTGGTCGGGATCATCTTTGGTACCGTCCCGGCCTTTAAAGCCGCCCGCAAAGACCCGATTGACGCCTTGCGCAGCCAGTAGCGCTTGACAGGCGCTGTAATACACCCTATGTCAAACCAGCTAAAACAGAGAGATGATGCCGGCCATGCCGACGACGGACATGATAATCGTAATCAGCCAGCCAATAAACGTCGTGGAGCGCTTATTTGTCCAGCGGCCCATGATGTGGTGCTTACTACTCATAGTGACAATTAAAGCCAGGATGATTGGCGCGACCAGCCCGTTTAAAAATGCCGAGTAAATTAGGGCTTTGATCGGGTCGATACCGAGAAAATTGATGCCGAGGCCGACCATCATCGATATAATAATCACTCCGTAAAAAGCATGGGCTTGTTTGAGAGGCCGATAGAGGCCCTCGCGCCAGCCCAGGCTTTCGCTCAGGGCGTAGCTGCTGGCACCGGCCAGCACCGGGATGGCCAACAAGCCGGTACCGATGATGCCGATAGCAAATAAGAAATACGTGGCGTTGCCGGCAAAGGGTCGCAGGGCTTCGGCTGCCTGGGCGGCTGATTCAATGTTGGTGATCCCGTGCGTAAACAGGATGCCGCCGCAAGCCGCGATGATAAAAAACATCACCAGGTTGCTGAGAAACATGCCTGACCAGACGTCAATGCGCATACTCTTGATGTCGGAGGAGGCGGTAGCAGTACGCCGCTGGTGGACGGTGGTTTTACCCTGCAGGATCTGCTCCTCGACTTCTTGGGAAGTCTGCCAAAAAAACAGATAGGGCGAGATGGTGGTGCCGAGCACGGCGCAGAGGATAATTAGTTCGTCTTTGCCAAAGTTGAGGTGTGGGATAAAGGCGCTGCTGACCACCTGGTGCCAGTTTAGGTGGGCCAGGATCGCCGAAAAGACGTAGGCCAGCAGTACCATAGCCAACCACTTAAGGTAGCGGGCGTAGCGGACATAGGGGGTAAAAATCTGGAGCCCGAGGCTCAAACAGGTAAAGCCAACAACCAGCCAACCAAAACTGAGTTGGGGATTGAGTAGCTGCGAAGCTTTGGCCATCGCTCCCAGGTCGGCCCCGATGTTAACGGCGTTAGCAATAAACAGCAGTAATGAGCATATATAGAGAATCCTGCGGCTGAAGTGTACCCGGATATTGCCCGCCAATCCCCTGCCCGTCACTAGACCAATACGAGCGCACATTTCCTGTACTATGGCGGTCAGAGGGAACGTCCAGGCCGCCAACCAGAGGAAATGAAAGCCGAACTGGGCGCCGGTTTGTGAGTAGGTGGCGATACCTGATGGATCGTCGTCAGAAGCGCCGGTGGTTAGCCCGGGCCCCAGCATGTGCCAGTAATCTTCGGTTTTTTTGACCAATTCGTTAGTCGGTAGCGCGGCATTGAGCTTTTGGCTGGCATTTTGGGTGGCGATTACCGTGCGATCCAAAAATTCCGCCGGTGCCTCGGCGCTCTTCCTGAAAATATCTTTTTGTTTCTTAGTCATAGTCAGCCCTGCTTAGAAAAAACGGCCGTAGTAGTACCAAAAGTGTTTCATGATAAGGACGAAGATAATTAGGAACCAAAGAACGAGCAGATCGAGGTGGTGGTGGCGGATCCAGGCGTAAGCCGGAGCGGCTTTTTTAGGCAAGCGAATATGCTTTTGGTCGACGTTGTAGAGGGTGACGTACCAAAAACTAGTGATCGAAATGATCCATACGATCATGCACCAAGGGCACAGGGCTTGGATGTGGTAGACGCTCTGGTAAAACAGCCAATGCACAAAGCCTAGCGCAAAGAGCAGCCCGGCATTTAATCCCAGCCAAAACCAGCGTTTAAATTTGCCACCGGCCAGGATGGCGCCGCCAATGACGGCTAGTACCGGGAAAGCGCCCAAGCCGATAAACGGATTAGGGAAACCAAAGGCGTTGGCTTGTTTGCTCTGCATGACGTTGCCGCAACTGATGATAGGGTTGAGATTGCAGGAGGGGATATAGTGGGCATTGTCGAGGATGCGCACCTTGTCAAACATGATGATAAAGGCACAGGCATAGCCGATGATACCGCCAATCAGCAGGATGTATGGCAGCACTTTAGGAATTGTCCAGGTCTTGAATGTCATAAGGCTGTTCCTATTATAGCGTATTACGGGGCGGTCAGCTTAGTCGGCGCAGCGGCCGGTAGCGACCGCTTGGTTGTGGTTACCGACTTGGCTGACGGCTTCTGAGACTTTAGTAGCCGTCAGGGCGTAGCCGACATGATTATAAGCGGTCGATTCGGCAAAGATGACACCAATGACACTGCCATCGGTGGCTACCAAAGGTCCACCGGAGTTACCGTGCTCGACGTCGGCTTGGACTTCGTAGATATCCCGGATCGTGTGAGCGCTGTCATAAATATCCCGCCCGGCAGCATGCAGTTGCCGCAGTACGACAGCCGGCCCGGCATCAAAATTACCACCACCGGGATAGCCCAAAACGGCGGCTGGCGTCCCTGGCTTCACGGGGGTATTAGAAATAGCCAACGGTGACCCGCCCAGTTGGGAAGTACGCAGCAGCGCTAGATCGAGCGCCGGATCAAAGCTGACGACCGTGGCTTTATGGGTGCCATTGACGTCCTGGATATATGACTGGCGTATACCGGCGACGACGTGAGCGTTGGTGACCACCAGATTACTCCCTGCTATAAACCCTGAGCCAGCCACGATGCCACCACAGCCCTGCCCTTTGATCCTCACCACCGAATCTTTATCTTTGGTGACGGCAGCGGCGAGATCACCCAGCGGCGGCAGGTTGGCGGTAGTGCGCGGGATAGGCTCGTTTCCGATAAAGACATCCGGAAAGCCGTTGGGGTTGATCAGGTGGCTCAACTTGTCTATTACTCCCGGTGCCGGCGGCAACAAACGGTTAATTTGGCCGATGAGGCGCGAGCTGCGCACCGCGGTTTGCAAGGATGGAATTGAGGAGTTGGTAATAATCGAAGCAATCAACCAGATGGACAGCACTAATGAAACAACGCTCAGAGCGCTGCCGAGATAATTGTCGACTTTATTGACCTGATGGGCTCGCAGTCGTCGTTTAAGGGACGCTCCCAGGTATTCGCCTAGGGTCATAAGCAGCAGCGCGCTACCCAAGATACTGACGACCGTCAGAGCCGCCCGGTCTTGAGAGTTAGAGGCCAGGCCGATGAGTTGTGGCTGCAACCAGGCGCCAAGCAATAAACCGCTAAAAAAACCGAGGGTCGAGAATAGTTGGCGCAGGAAACCAATTTTTTGGCCACGCAGTACGGCACTGACCAGGCCAGCGACAAGCAGCAGGTCAACCAGCATGCGGCGGGCTCAGCGGGCCTTGGCTGCCCGGTTTATAGGTAATCAAATCGTCGGTTTGCTTTGACCATTCGTCGAGGATTGGCTGGATAATACGCCAACTGGCCAAAACTTCTGCACTGGTGGCAAACAAGGTGTGGTCACCCCGCACGGCATCCAGCAGTACGCGCTCGTAGGCATCCGGATGCTTGTGATTATCAAAGTGCTGGGCGTAAGAGAAATCCATGGCGACCGGCTGCATTTCATCCTCGAATCCTGGTTTTTTTGTTAGCAAATCGAGCTCGATGCCTTCGTTAGGCTGGATGCGGAAGCGCAGGCTATTTCCGGGATCACCCGCCGTCCCCTGGAAGTTCACCGTGATTTCATACTTTTTTTCGGCCAGGGCCTTGCCTGTCCAGAGATTAATCGGTACATCCTGCCAGCGTTCGCTGTTAATAAACAGTGTGACTGCGGCGTAGGTTTCGGTGATCGTGTCGGGGTTACCGACTTCGTCGCGGTACCCGCGGTATTGTCCGCGCAGGGTACGGGCTCGCACCTGATCCGGCGGTATGGGTTGCACCCGGCTCAGCAAAGACTGTTTGGCGTCGTGGATGCGGGCGCTGTCCATCTGCTTAGGTGTATCCATGGTCACGATCGCCAGCAGCTGCATCAGGTGGTTTTGGATAAAATCCCGGAGGGCACCCAGCTGATCATAAAATTCTACCCGGCCGACGATAGTAATCTGCTCGGCGGCACTGATTTCGATACCGGTGATATGCTGGCGATTCCACAAAGTCTCAAAAATAGGGTTTTTAAACCGGAATAGCAAAATATTTTGGACGGTTTCTTTAGCTAGGAAATGGTCGATACGAAACACTTGCTCTTCCTGGAATACGGCACCAATCTCTTCAATCAACTCTTCGGCGGAATGTAAGTCAAAACCAAAAGGCTTTTCAATCAGCAAGCGAGTCACCGCCCGATCATGCTGACAACTGGCATTGAGGCCGGCGGTGCCCATATGCCGGATGACCGGCCGATAGACTTGGGGTGGAATTGACAGATAGTACAGCCGGTTCATGCAGATGCCCTCATGGTCTTCGATATCATTTAAGGTCTTGAGCAAAGCGCTATAGGCCTGATCGTCATTGAGATCCATTTGAATCATGCGGGTACGCTCATGCATGGCTCGCAGGGCTTTGGGATCACAGACCTTGTCAACATCATTGACACAGAGGTCTACCTGGTCAAAAAGCTGCTCGGCAGTAATATCCCGGCGCGTGATACCGACAATCTCGGCCCGTTCGTCGAGTAAACCGTCTTTTATCAGGTGGTAGAGGGCTGGCAGCAAATAGCGCTGCGACAGGTCACCGGTGATCCCAAAAATAACAATAATCGGCGGATTCATGTTTTCACTATAGCAAACCGAAGCGGTTTTAAGCGGACGACTATTTGTAGATGACCTGGTTGCGGCCGGGGCCGACGCCGATCCTGGTAACCGGCACGCCGAGCTCACGCTCAAACAACTCGACGAAGTTTTTGGCGGCTGGGGGCAATTGGCTGTATTCCCGGATGTCGCTGATGTCTTCTGTCCAAGATGGAACGGCGGTGTAATTGGGCTGGCAGGCTGCTAGGGCGGCAGCGGAAGTCGGCGCGGTGCGACGCTCTTGGCCTTGGTAGGTGTAGCTGGTAGCAACCTGCAATTTGTCGCCATAGCGTGGCACATGATCTAGCTTGGAGAGCGCCAACTCATCGACGCCATTGACCCGGATAGCATTACGGAGCTCTACCAGGTCAGGATAGCCGATGCTGCGCGGACGCTTGGTGGTCGCGCCATATTCGCTATCAGCCGCCCCAAACACTCCTCGAACCTGGCTGGCCAGATCCTGGTCTTTGACTTCTGTCACCAGTGGCCCGCCGCCCACATGGGATTTAACGGCTTTGGCGACACCGATGACTTTACCGAGATGTTTTGGCGCTACGCCAAGACCGTCCAGTAAGCCACTGACCGTGGTAGAAGAAGAAGTGACTGCCGGGTACATGCCGTGGTTAATGTCCAGTAAAAAGGCCTGGGCACCCTCGGCCAGGACTCGCTCGCCGGCTTGCAATCGGTCATTGATAATTTCGACGGTGTCGGCCATGTACGGCTGAAGTTGCTGGGCAATTGCCAGCCATTCCCGGGCCATAGCGGTGAGCTCGGCAGTTGATTTGCGCTGGTCTTTTGGCAGTTGGATCTGTAGGCGTTCCAGGCCATCCAAGGCGTGTTCCAGTAAAACCTTTGGCGTTGTGAGCGATTCCAGCCGTACGCCCTCGCGTAGATATTTGTCGGCGGCGACAAAGGCAATCCCGGATTTGGTGCTGCCCTGGGCCAGCTTTCCGTCTTCGCGGAGGGCGTCCAGCGCAATATGATGCGGCAGTACTAAATGAGCGCTGCTACTGATTAATAAATTATCGGGAGATACTGCCAGACCAGCCGCCTGGACATCGGCGATTTCGGCTGCTAAGCGCTTGGGGTCGACATACATGCCATTGCCGATGATATTAAGTTTGCCGGGATAGGCAATGCCCGAAGGAACCTGGTGCAGGGCGAGCGGTTCCATGCTGTCGGGTACGACAGTATGGCCGGCGTTGGAGCCGCCATTACCGCGGGCGATGACGCTGTATTGGCCTGCCACTAAGTCGACGAACCGGCCCTTGCCCTCGTCTCCCCTTTGCAAACCAACGATTACATCTACACTCATGCCAAGGTTGAGCATACCGGACAGAGGTCTAATGCGCAAGTCCCTAAGGTGAACTGGCTACATTTGGTTTTGGCCCTCAAACAGGGCGGAAACCGAGCGGCCAGCGCTGACCGCAGCGATGGCATCGGCAATCAGCGGCGCGACGGACAGAACTTCGATTTTTTTAGTGTGCGGCCCAGTCGGCGGCGGCACAGTATCGGTAACGATAATTTTTTCGAAGCCCGAGGCTTCAATGCGCTCCAGCGCCGTGCCGGAAAAAATGCCGTGGGTAGCAATACCATAGACCGTCTTGGCGCCCTTTTCTTTGAGCAGGTCGGCGGCGGCACAGATCGTGCCGGCGGTGTCAATCATGTCATCCACCAGCACGCAGACGCGGCCTTCGACCTTGCCGATAAGGTGCCTGGCATCGGCGCTGCCGGTATGGACGTCAGTCCGGTGTTTGTGAATAATAGCGATATCGCAACCCAGCGCACTGCTGTAACGCTCTGTCAGCTTTACCCGACCGGCATCCGGCGAAACCATGACCAGGTCTTTGCCGAAATGTTGCTTGATGTATTTTTTAAATAAAGACATGGCGATGACATGGTCAAACGGGCCGTCAAAAAATCCCTGTACCTGGCCGGAATGCAGGTCGACACTCATAATCCGGTCGGCTCCGGCGACCGACAGCATATCGATGACTAGCCGGGCGCCGATAGGCTCCCGGACGGCTGACTTGCGATCCTGGCGGGCATAACTGAGTAGCGGACAGACGACCGTAATACTCCGCGCCGAGGCTCGTTTAGCGGTATCGACCATCAGCAGCTGCTCCATCAAGGCCTCATGCACATTGTCAGCGTGGCTCTGGATAATAAAGACATCGTTACCTCGCAGCGTATCGCCAATCCGGCAGCTGATCTCGCCGTTAGCGAAATTTTTGAGATAAACCGGTGTCAGTTTGAGCTTGAGATAGTCGGCGATTTGTTCGGCCAAGGCCGGGTGGGTACGTCCGCTTAACAGTTTAATGTGACGATCCCGGCCAACATGTTTCATGCTTTTAGTGTACCATTTTCGCTTAGGATTTGGTCAAGTAGCGCCATGCGGATATACAGGCCATTGCCGGCCTGCTCAAAATACACCGCGCGCCGATCGGCATCAACCTCAGCTGAGATCTCATCGACCCGCGGCAGCGGGTGCATAATGATAGCCTTGGGCGGTAGCAGCTGCAAAGCCTTGGCGTTAATGATGAATCCGCCGCTGGTTAATTGGTTTTTTGATTCCAGGCGCTCTTTTTGGAGGCGAGTCCAGTAGACGACGTCGGCCTTGGCCAGCGCGGTTTCCATGTTGTCGGTTTCTTCAAATTTTGTGCCGCTGGCGCGCAAAACTTCTTTGATGTCATCACTCATTTGCAGTTCTGGCAGCGAGACAAAGACGAGATGATTGCCAGGGTATTTAGCAAGCAGTTTAGCTAGCGAGCGCACGGTACGGCCATTACGTAGGTCGCCACCCATGACCACCCGGAGGTTATCCAAACGGCCGAAATGGCGGTAGATAGTATAAACATCCAGCAGGCTTTGGGTGGGATGGTCGCCTTTGCCGTCGCCGGCGTTGATGATAGGTACTTGGCTGACAGCGGCTGCCTCAGCCACGGCACCAGTCTGGGGATGCCTGATGACCACTGCCGCGAAGTCGTACTCATTGAGGACGCGAATGGTATCAGTGATGGTCTCGCCCTTGGCGGCTGAGGAGAATTCCCCGGCGTTTTCAGTGCTGACTACGCCTATGCCCAGCTTGAGGGCGGCCGCCTCAAAGCTGGTGCGGGTGCGGGTGGACGGCTCGTAAAACAGGCTGCAGATCTGTCGATCGCTGTATCGGGTCGCCAGCTCGCGGCGGCTGGCCTTATCCTCGGATAAGCGGCGCAGGCTGTCGGCTCGCTCAAACAGGCTAGCTAGCTCCTCGGGCGTAAAATTATCGGCGGTTAATACGTGGTGCATAGGGTCTCCTTACTTTTTCTTATGGTGCGGTTTAACGTAATCCTGCCAGGCTTTTGGCTCTTTTTGGGTCAACGTGGGGTCGGCTAGGCAGTGCAGCAACAGCCGGCCGGTTTCGGCATTGGTGACCAGCGGCAGATGACTGTCGATAGCCAGACGGCGGATAATAAAAGCATCGTGGCTGTCATTGAGCGACGAAGGTACGCTGACCATCAGGCCGATTTTTTGGCGGGCGATGGCCGACTCGATACTGGGCTCGGTTTTTTCGATTATTTTATGGAGGCGGGTGGTAGGCACGCCGTTGGTCTTGAGATAGTCGTGGGTACCGGCAGTGGCGTAGACTTTCCAGCCCTGCGCTACCAGGCTGGCGGCTTCATCGACAAACTTATGCTTATGGGCGTCCGGTAAGCTCAGGAATAAGGTCTTAGTTTTAACCTGCTGCTCAGTGGCGAGCCAAGACGCGTAAAAAGCTTCTTGAATATTGTCGCCGAAACAGGCCACTTCTCCGGTGGAAGCCATTTCGACGCCGGCTACCGGATTGGCGCCTTTGAGACGGTTGTAAGAAAACTGCGGACTCTTGACGCCAACATAGTCGTACTCCAAAGTCTGGTAGTCTGCCTTGCCATCAATACCGAGCATGGCTTCAGTCGCGATGGCGATGAAATTATGACCGGTTACTTTTGAGACAAATGGGAATGACCGCGAGGCCCGGACATTGCACTCGATAACCTTTAAATCATTATCTTTGGCGATAAACTGGACGTTAAACGGCCCGGTAATATTGAGGTTGTGAATAATCTGCTTAGTGATACGTTTGGCTTTGCGTACTGTTTCCAGATAGAGCCGCTGTGCTGGGAATACCACCGTGGCATCGCCGGAGTGCACGCCGGCGTTTTCGATGTGCTCGGAAATGGCGTAAATCTGCAGCTGGCCGTCACGGGCGACGCCGTCGATTTCGATCTCTTTGGAATTAGTGATGAACTGCGAAATAACCACCGGATGATCCGATGAAAGCACGGCGGCCTCTTCCAGATAAAAGGCCAGCTCTTTTTCGTTGGATACTACATTCATGGCGCCGCCGGACAGGACATAGGAGGGCCGAATAAGCACCGGGTAACCGACCTTTTTGGCAAAAGCTTTGGCTTTGTTTAGGGTCGTAACTTCTTCCCACGCCGGCTGATCGATACCGAGTTTGGAAAGCATAGCTGAGAATTTTTGTCGATTTTCGGCGCGATCGATTTGAGTTGGCGGGGTACCGAGGATGGGATAGCCGGCTCGGTGTAGCGGTAGCGCTAGATTGTTGGCGATCTGGCCGCCGACCGAAACGACCACGCCGTGGGGTTGCTCAAAGTCGGCTATGTCCTCGAGACGCTCCAGCGTCAGTTCTTCGAAGTATAAGCGATCAGACCGGTCAAAATCGGTGGACACCGTTTCTGGATTGGAGTTGATCATAATAGTCTGCCAGCCATCGGCCTGCAAAGTTTTGCCGGTATTGACCGCGCACCAGTCAAATTCTACCGACGAACCGATACAGTACGGCCCGGAGCCGATTACCGCTACTGCCCGGTCGCCCAGGGGCTGTACGTCATGAGAATCACCGTGGTAGGTAGCGTAGAGGTAGTTAGTGGAGGCCTCAAACTCGCCAGCCAACGTATCGATTTGTTTAATGACCGGCCTGATACCCAGCTTAAGCCGCTGCTTGCGAATCGCCGATTCGGTCTTGCCGCTCAAGCTGGCAATCACCCTGTCGGCAAAGCCCTGCTGCTTGGCCCGCAACAGCAATGCTTTGTCGAGGGCGCGTTGTTGGATAATTACTTCCAGTTGTTGGATAGCGTACAGGTGCTCGAGGAACCAATTATCGATGCCGGATTGTTCATGGATCGCCGCTACGGTCTTACCTTTTTTAAATGCTTCATAGATGGCAAATAGTCGCCGGTCGGTTGCCGGGTAGATTTCGGTATCGGGATTGCCAAATGTATAAGGATGATCGGTCAGTCCGTGGGCCCCGATGTTGAGCATCCGGATAGCTTTTTGCAAGGCTTCCGGAAACGATCGGCCGAGAGCCATCACCTCACCGACGCTTTTCATTTCCGAGCCGATCGTGTGGTCACTTGACTTAAGTTTGGCCAAATCCCAGCGCGGCATCTTGACGGCGATATAATCGAGTGCCGGCTCAAAAAAGGCTGAGGTCGTCCCGGTGACAGCATTGGTCAGCTCGTGCAGTCGCTTACCGAGGACTAGCTTGGTGGCCACGTAAGCCAACGGATAGCCGGTAGCCTTACTCGCCAGGGCGCTACTACGGCTCAGGCGGGCATTTACCTCGATAACCCGGTAATCGCCAGTGGCCGGGTTGAGGGCGTACTGGATGTTACATTCGCCAATGATCTCGAGGTGGTTAATAGTGCGGATAGCGATCTCGCGCAAGCGGTGATATTCTTCGTTGGTCAAGGTTTGGGAGGGGGCGACCACGATGCTCTCGCCGGTATGGATACCCATAGGGTCAAGATTCTCCATATTGCAGACCGTGATGGTGTTGCCGCTCAAGTCGCGGACGACTTCGTATTCAATTTCTTTCCAGCCGACGAGGAATTCTTCGATAAGTAGCTGGGGTACGGCCTGGAGGGCTTCGCTCGCCTTGCGCTTTAATTCACGATCATTGTCGACCCGACCAGAACCGAGACCGCCCAGACTATAACCGGCCCGAAGCATAACCGGATAGCCGATAGTCTTGGCGGCTGCCAGCACCTCGTCGACGCTATAAGCCACGGCGCTGCGGGCTGTTTTAGTACCGATAGCCTCCATAGCTGTCTTAAACAGTTGGCGATCCTCAGTTGTTTTAATCGTTTTGATAGAAGTGCCTAAGACCTCAATGCCAAGGCGCTTAAACACGCCCTGATCGTGTAATTCCAGCCCCAGATTGAGCGCCGTTTGGCCACCAAAGCCGAGCAGTACCATGTCTGGCTGTTCTTTTTCTAAGATTTTAGTGACGGTGTCGACGGCCAGCGGCTGGAAGTAGACTCGGTCGGCCATGTCGCCATCGGTCTGGACAGTGGCAATATTGGGATTAATCAGGATGCTATAAATGCCTTCTTCTTTAAGGGCTTTGATAGCCTGCGAGCCGGAATAATCAAATTCACCGGCTTGGCCGATGCGTAACCCGCCCGAACCAAAAATTATAGCTTTTTTAAGTTTGGCAGGGCTCTTCACAGGCTCTCCCAAAATTTCTGAAATAACCACGCGGTGTCAGTCGGGCCGGGGCAGGCTTCGGGATGGAACTGTACCGAAAAGAACGGTTTGCTGGCATGCCGGATGCCCTCCACGGACTGGTCGTTGAGGTTCCGGAATGACACGATCCAGCCTTTGGGCAGCGAAGTTTCGTCGATGGCGAAGCCATGGTTTTGACTGGTGATAAAGCAGCGCTGGCTGCCAAGCTCCATGCACGGCTGATTATGGCCGCGGTGGCCATAGGGTAACTTATAGGTCTTGGCGCCGGCGGCCAACGCCATAATCTGAGTACCGAGACAAATACCAAAGACAGGTTTGCCGATCGCCAAGGCCTTACGGGCAATGTCGATGGTCGCCGGATAATCCGTGGGATCACCCGGCCCGTTAGATAACACTACGCCGTCATAATCCTCGGTGGTATAGTCGTAGTCCATTGGCACGCGGGTTACCTGGGCTGGCAGCTCAAGTAAGGAACGCAAAATATTTTCTTTGGCGCCACAATCGACGAGGATAATTTTTTTAGAGTGCTGCTTACTAAAGCTGACGGGCTTGTCGATTGAAACAAATTTCGGCGCTAGCTTTAGCTTTTTGCTGTTTACTGGCTGAGAACTAATAGCCCCCAGCATTGTTCCCTGGCTGCGTAAATGCTTGGTCAACGCGCGGGTATCGACACCAGTGAGCACCGGGATATTTTGGGAGGCTAGCCATTCTAAAAAAGAACTCTGGGACTTGGCATGGCTGCCTAGCAGCACGGCCTCGCTGACCACCACGCCGCTGACCTGAATTTTACCGGATTCGGCATCATCTGGCTGGACACCGTAATTACCGATCATAGGATAGGTAAAGACCAGGATTTGGTTGGCGTAGGAGGGGTCGGTCAGCGATTCGACATAGCCGGTCATACCAGTGTTAAAAACCACTTCACCGACGTATTCAGCTTGCTGCCAGTCGGGTGCCATGCCGGTAAAGTTTTGACCGTCGCTGAGCGTCAGCTGTGCTGGCCGGTTTATAAGAAAATCGCCCCTTTCGGAGCGATTTCCGCGCTGTTTTAGATTGTTTTTGAGCTGCACGACCTCATCCATTGCCTCTTAATCTATCAGATACCGGCGTTATGCGCAAGCCGGCAGGCCGTTGTATAATGACAGACAATGCCTAACGCCATCACTCTGCCTGGCCTGATTGATCCGCATGTCCATCTGCGCGATCCCGGCCAAACGCACAAGGAGGATTTCCTGAGCGGTACTTCGGCGGCTCTGGCCGGGGGTTTTGCCACCGTACTTGATATGCCCAATAACACCGAGCCGATCACGACCTTAGCGCGTCTCGAAGCCAAAATTGCCGGCGCCAGCCAACAGGTGGTCAGCGATATCGGATTCCATTTCGGTACACTTGGTGACAATTTCGCGGAATTCCCCAAAGTCATCGACAAAGTGACCGGTCTCAAGATTTACCTCAACGTCACCACTGGCAATTTCATCATCGACAAAGACAAGCTGCTGGATATCTATGAAGCGTGGCCTGGGACGAAGCCTATCCTGCTGCATGCCGAAGATGATGTCTCAGATCTAGTGTGGAGCACGCTCCAGGCTGTGCCGAAACCGACTCATATCTGCCATGTATCCAGCCAGGCCGAGCTGGAATTCGTCATCAAGGCCAAGGACGCCGGCCTGCCAATTAGTTGTGGGGTGACGCCGCACCACCTGTTTTTAAGCGACAAAGACGCCGAACGACTGGGTGCTTATGGCCGCATGAAACCATTTTTAAAACCTAAAAAAGATCAGGATTTCTTATGGCGGCATCTCGACTATATCGATGTCATAGAATCCGATCATGCCCCGCACACCCGGGCCGAAAAGGCCGGTGATAACCCCCCGTTTGGCGTACCCGGGCTGGAAACTACCCTGCCCCTGATGCTGACCGCCGAGGCCGAGGGCAAACTAACCCGTACCCAGCTCGTCGACCGTCTGCATGTTAATCCAGCCCGTATTTTTGGCATCGCTACAGATGACAGCACACACATCGAAGTCGACATGGCCGAATACGAAATCACCAACGACGGGTTACAAACCAAAGCCGGCTGGACACCGTTTGCCGGTCGCCATGTCGTCGGCAAAGTCAGCAAAGTAATACTGCGTGGCCAAACAGTCTATGAAGTCGGTCGTGTTACCACCAGTCCCGGCAGCGGTCGAATCGTTCCTGTCGGGTACTAGCTACTCGGCTTTGTTTTTGGCCATGTAGTTGGTGTACCAGCTGTAATCTTTGCCGAGAAACTTAGCGATTAGTTCGATGCCGAGTTCGGCGGTTTTGTGCTGTTCGTCTTGCAGTGGGTTGTATTCGACGACATCGATACCGACGACATTGCAGTGCTGGCCGATATATTCGGCAATGGTGGCAATTTCGCGGTAGGTCAGGCCTTTGGCGTTGGGCATGCCGGCACCTGGCGCGTAGATACGATCAATAACATCGAGATCAAGGCTGACCCAGATATTTGGTACCCGCGCGGCCAGGTCGTCAATCATTTTGAGTAGCGGCGCCAGGTTTTGACTGAGTAGGTCAAACAGCGTGAAGGCAGGCAAGTTTTCGCGGGCGATAAGCTCAAGCTCAGCCTGGTCAAAATCGCAGCCGCCGATGTGCAATAAATTTTGTTTAGCGATCTTAGTAGATTCGCCGTGCAAATTTTTTAATCCCGGCGCGCCAAAGCCCAATAAAGAAGCCAGGTGCATGCCGTGGATGTTGCCGCTCAAAGTCGTTTCTTCGGTATTCATGTCGCCGTGGGCATCGAGGTATATCAAACCCAGTTCACCCTTGAACGCCACCGAAGCGCCGCTCACCACGCCAAGGTTGATAGAGTGGTCGCCACCAAGGGCAATAACTTTATTACCGCTTTTAATAGCTGACTCGGTCTGCTTGGCTACTTCTTGGTTGACCCTTACGACCTCATCGAGATAATGCATCCGCGGGTTACCGGGTTCCAGATCTTTACGATCATGACACTCAATATCGCCTTCATCGGTGACGCTAAATCCGACTTGCTCCAGCTTGGCGACAATTTCCTGCACCCGAAAAGCTTGCGGCCCGATATCAACACCCAGGTTTTTAGCCCCAAGATCCAAGGGTACTCCGAGAAGCGTCACTGCAGTTTTAGTGTCTGCGCTCATGTATCGAGTGTATCACCGAAGTGCCTAGGATTACAGCCCGAGCTTACAGTGACTGTTTAATCTCGGCGGCCAGGTTGGGGTTCCACATGGGGCCAGTGACGGCCATGACAGTGTCAGCGCCGGCTTGGCGGTATTCATGGAAATCAGCGGCTGTTAAGACGCCACCCATGCCGATGATTTTGTAGTCATAGCCGAGTTCTTCGCGGAACCGTTTGAGCAAGCCGGTCATTTCCAGCCCGGCCCATTTGATAGGCGCGCCGCTGATACCGGCTTGTGGTCGACCTGGAAAAACTTCTTTGCCCTGTCTATCGACGACATTAGCCGGAATGGTATTGATGGCGCTGATGCCGTCGACCAGGCCGCCGATTTTCTCAACCAAACCGCGGAGTTGCCGGTGATCCGAAAAATAAGCCAATTTGACAAGGAATTTTAAACTGGGATTAGTTGAGCGGACAGCGGTGACGATCCGAGTGGTGATGTCGGTATCGAAACACGCCAAGACGGCTTCGCCCTCGTTGGGGCAGCTGAGATTAATTTCGATGACTGAGCCAGGACTGACTGCCTGGATCAACTGGATACCGCGGACATGATCTTGGACGAAATCTTCGCGACCTTTACCGTGAGCCGTGCCTTGGAACGCCAATAATAGAGCCTGGCCTTTACCGGGGACTTTGACCGCCTCGGCCATGTCGGGCTGCCATTCATCGGGTTTGATTGAAGGAATGCCAAACGAATTGGCCACAGCCAGAGGTTCTGTGTATTGATCGGCTACTGGTACAGATTTAGGGTCGTTCAGGTCACCAGCGAGTTGTACTGGCCTGACCTGGGGATAGGGGTTCAGCGGAAAAGTGTCGGTTCGGACAGATTTGAGAGTGACAATGTCGAAGCCTTTATTGACAGCGGCTTTAATAAACCTGGCGGTTGGCAGCGGGCCGGCGGCGATACCAAACGGACTATAGACCGGCGTGCCAAAAAAGTCGGACTGCGGCTCGCCTTGATTGACGTAAGGTTCTGAAGTATCAGCGTAATCACCGAATGGCCCGCGGGCTTTATTGTCGGTGAAATCAAGTTGATCGTCGTACAGCTGCACTTGTTCTATGGCCATTTGCTCCCCTGTTCATTTAAGGATATCATGTACGGAGATGACGTTCCTAGAGAAACTTGACGCGGCGGTGACTAAAAATAATTCTTTGTTCTGTGTCGGGCTTGACCCAGACATGGATAAATTGCCGCCGCATCTGCAAGATCAGCCGGCACCCTATTTTGCCTTTAATAAAGCTATCATCGATGCCACGGCCGATTTAGTCTGCGCATATAAGCCCAATTCGGCCTTTTACGAAGCCCATGGCGCTGCCGGCATCGAAGAACTTCAACTCACTTGTGCCTACATCCACGAAAAGTACCCGCATATCCCGATTATCCTGGATTTCAAACGCGGCGACATCGGCAATACTAACAATTATTACGCCCAGTTTGCCTTTGAATATCTGCAGGCCGATGCCGTAACCGTCCAACCTTACCAGGGCCGTGAAGCTGTACAGGCCTTTTTGGACTACCAAGATAAAGGCATCATGGTACTCTGCCGGACGTCTAATCCGGGCGCTGGTGAATTCCAAGACTTAGAAACCGGCGGCCGTAAGTTATACCTAAAGGTAGCTGAAAACGTCCGGGACAACTGGAATGCCAACGGCAACTGCCAGCTGGTAGTCGGAGCTACTTTTCCTGCTGAAATGGCCGAAATCCGGACTGTGGCAGGCAACGAGATGATTATTTTGTCACCGGGCATAGGTGCCCAAAGTGGTGACACCGAAGCGGCCGTCAAAGCTGGACTCAATAGTCGCGGTCGGGGTTTGATTATTAATTCTTCGCGTGAGGTGTTGTACGCTTCTAGCGGCGAAGCTTTTGCGGAAGCGGCACGCGCTAAAGCGATCGGCTTGCAGGATAAAATTAATAGCTACCGGGGAGACGCTGCATGAGCCCTGATCAATTAAAACGTGAACTGGCCCTCGATTTACATGAAATCGGTGCCCTGAAATTTGGTGAGTTTACATTTAAGAGTGGTATTGTCAGCCCGATGTACATTGATTTGCGGCTTTTCGTCAGCTATCCCAAAGTCCTTAAAAAAGTCGCCAAACTTTATGCCCGGCAGCTAAAAGACCTGCAGTATGACCGTTTAGCCGGTGTAGCCTATGCTGCCCTGCCCATCGCCGGAGCCATCAGTTTGGAGCTGGAACAGCCCTGGATTTTTATGCGTAAAGAAGCACTCAAAAAGGCCTATGGTCTCGAGAAAAGCCTGGAGGGCGAATGTCATAAAGGTGAAACCGTCGTCATGATCGAAGACCTTGCCACCAAAGCCACTTCCCTGATGGAAGCGATCCCAGCTATCGAAGCCCACGGTCTCGTCGTCAAAGACGCCGTGGTTTTGCTTGATTACCAAAAAGGCGGCAGCGAGCTGCTCAAAACCAACGGTTATACCCTGCACGCTTTTATGACCACTCGCGAACTAGTCGACATAATGCATGCCGAGGGTAAAATCGATGAAGCCAAACATGCTCAGTGCGTCGAATTCCTGGCTAATTAAGATTTGTTGTTTTCGACCCAGGCGCGGGCGTTTTTGAAGATTTGGAGCCAGGGGGAGTCCTCTGGCCAGTCCTCAGGATGACAAGAGAGTTGACGGGTCATAAAGGCCCGTTCGGGGTGTGGCATGAGGATCGTAGCTCGGCCGTCAGGGGTGGTCAGGCCGGTAATCCCTAGCGGTGAGCCATTGGGGTTGGCCGGATAGTCCTCGGTGATGTTGCCGTAATTGTCAAGATACTGTAGCGACACTAAGTTGTTGGCGATAATTTGTCGGATATGGGAATCGGTCTGGAAACTGGCCCGGCCCTCGCCGTGGGCTACCGGGATCGGCAGGCAGGCGCCCTCCATGTCCTTGAAAAAGATTGATGGCGAAGCCTTAACGTAGGTCATGACGACGCGAGCTTCAAATTGCTCGGAAGTATTTTTGAGGAATTCCGGCCAAGACCGGGCGCCGGGAATTAATTCTTTAAGGGCGGCCAACATTTGACAGCCGTTGCAGACTCCCAGCGTAAAGGTGTCGGGTCGCTCAAAGAACCTTTGAAATTGCGTGCGCAACAGCTCGTTAAATAAGATGGATTTGGCCCAGCCCTCACCCGCTCCCAAGACATCACCATAGCTGAAACCGCCACAACCTACCAGGCCGACAAAATCATCAAGCTTGTGTCGGCCGCTGAGAATGTCGTTGAGGTGGACATCGATACTGGTGAAACCGGCTCTATCAAAGGCAGCCGCCATCTCAATCTGACCATTGACCCCTTGCTCGCGGAAAATCGCGACCTTTGGTTTGGCGGTGTACACTTGAGTGTACACCTGAGTGTACACCGCCGGTGTGATGGTGTTGGCTAAGCCGGGATCTTTATCATCTTTAAGGCGGACATACTCTTGGTCGGCCGTCGTTGGGTTGTCACGTAATTTTTGTAATTGGTAGCTGGTCTCGCTCCACCAGCCCTCAAGCTGGCCGCGGCGGCTACGGAAGACTTCGTGATTGGCATCACGGATGATGATTTCCTGGATTTTTGTCGGTTGTCCGATCACCTGGGCCGATTTGCCAAGTGTTTTTTGCACCGCTTCAACGTCTGATTTATTGACTTGAATTACAGCGCCAAGCTCTTCGTTAAACAGTTTTTCCAAAGTGATGCCGGGGAGCTTTGTCAGGTCGAGCTGCAGGCCGCAGCGGCTGGCAAAAGCCATTTCCAGGACGGTTGCCAGTAGCCCGCCGTCCGAGCGGTCGTGATAGGCCAGGATTTTACCGCTTTGCTTGAGCTGCGCCAGGTCGGCAAAGAATTTTTTTAAGCTAGCGGGTTCGGCATCGGGCGCCGCGCCGCCTGCTTGGCTATATACTTGGGCCAGCGCCGAGCCGCCAAGCCGTCGGTGCCCCTGCCCCAGATCAATTAAAATCAGCGTACTCTCGTCACGCAAGTCGAGCTCTGGAGTCAGGGTCTTACCGACTGAACCTACCGGGCTAAAGCCGGTAATAATCAGGGAGACCGGCGAAGTGACGCTTTTGGCTTGGTCGCCTTCTTGCCAAGTAGTGCGCATACTGAGCGAATCCTTGCCAACCGGGATTGTTAACCCGAGGGCTGGCGCGAAGTCTTCGCCGACCGTTTTGACGCTGTCGTATAGGTGCTCATCCTCTTGGCCTTGACCGGCTGCCGCCATCCAGTTAGCCGATAGTTTAATGTCTGATAATTGGCGAATATCGGCGGCGGCGATATTAGTGATAGCCTCGCCGACTGCCATCCGAGCAGCAGCCGGAGCGTTGATGACCGCTACTGGCGTGCGTTCGCCCATGGCCATCGCCTCGCCGTGATCGCTATCAAAAGTTACCGCTGTTACCGCCACGTCACTCACTGGTGTCTGCCAACGGCCGACCAACTGGTCTCGCGTTACCAGGCCACCAACAGTGCGATCACCGATAGTGATCAGGAATTTTTTGCTGCCGACAGCCGGCAGCTTCAGCACCCGCTTGATGGCTTCAGCGATTGGCACGCCACTGAAATCCAGTGTTGTAGTGCTAGCTGGCTGGCGTTTGACGGTGCGGGTCATCTTAGGCGGTTTGCCAAACAAGACGTCCATCGGCAGATTGACCGGCTGATTTTTAAACAAGCGATCATTAAGCACCAGACGCTGATCTTTGGTGGCATGGCCGACTACCGCAAATGGGCAGCGTTCACGCTGGCAGACAGCCGTGAAGCGCTCCAGGTCTTGGGGCACGATGCCAAGTACATAACGTTCTTGTGATTCGTTGCACCATAGTTCCAGCGGCGATAGTCCGGGCTCGGCGCTCGGTATGTCACGAAGCTCAAACTCCGCGCCGCGCTCCGAATCATGCACCAGTTCGGGCAGGGCATTGGACAAGCCGCCGGCCCCCACATCATGAATCGTAACAATCGGATTATTTTCGCCGAGTGCCCAACAACCATCAATAACTTCTTGGGTACGGCGCTCCAGCTCGCCATTGCCGCGCTGTACCGAAGCAAAATCCAGGTCAGCTGAGCTGGAGCCAGTCTGCATGCTCGAGGAAGTGCTGCCGCCCAGACCGATCAGCATAGCCGGCCCGCCCAAGACAATAATCAGGGCACCGACCGGCAAGCGCTGTTTCTCGACATGCTGCTCACGAATGTTACCCAGGCCACCGGCAATCATAATTGGCTTGTGATAGCCCCAAACCTGGTCGCCGGCTGCTTGCTGGTAGGTGCGGAAATAGCCTGCCAGGTTCGGTCGCCCGAATTCATTGGCAAAACCGGCGCCCCCGATCGGGGCTTCCAGCATGATATCGAGCGCCGAAGTGATGCGATCCGGCTTGCCGTATGGTTGTTCCCACGGTTGTTCGGCTCCCGGGATTTCCAGGTTGGAGACGCTGAAGCCGGCCAAGCCCATCTTGGACTTGGCGCCCCGGCCGGTAGCCGCCTCGTCACGAATCTCGCCGCCGATACCGGTGGCTGCGCCGGGCACCGGAGCTATAGCTGTTGGATGGTTATGGGTTTCAACCTTGATGACTGTATGCACGGACTCTTGGATGTAGCCGTATTTCCCGCTCCCGGAATCACTAAAGAAGCGCCCGGCTTTAGGCCCGCGTAAGACGGCGGCGTTATCGTGGTAGGCTGACAAGACATCCTGGCCACCTTGCTCATAGGTGTTTTTAATCATTTTAAAGAGGCTTTTGGGCTGACGTTTGCCATCTATTGTCCAGTCAGCATTAAAGATCTTGTGGCGGCAGTGCTCGCTGTTGACCTGGGCGAACATCATGAGCTCCACATCGGTCGGATCACGTTTTAAGGCCCGGTAAGCGTCGTATAGGTAATCAATTTCATCATCGGCCAGGGCCAAACCTAGCTGCTGATTGGCAGCTATCAGGGCGGCTTTGCCGCCACTTAGGAGGTCAATAATCTGTAACGCGGCCGGCTCACCACTTTTGAATAAAATCTGAGCGTCATCGAGCTGCTCCAGTACTATTTCTGTCATACGGTCATGCAGCAGGTCAGCCACCGTGGCACGTTTCCCGGCCTTGCCCCCCCTGACATAAAAAGCGATGCCCCGCTCCACGCGCTTGACTGCCGCCAAGCCGGAATTATGCACGATATCGGTAGCTTTGCTCGACCAGGGAGAAATCGTCCCCGGCCGCGGCACTGCCAAATACAGCTGTCCCTCTGCGGAACCTTTAAAAGTCGAGCCATAGCTAACTAATTGCTGTAAGCGAGATGCTTGCTCCTCTGACAGCTCACCAGCCACATCTATAAAGTGCACGTATTCGGCCTCTACGCCGATAATCGAAGGATCAATGGCTTGCAGACGGGCCAGCAGTTTGTGTTTACGAAAATCAGATAGTGCTTGGATACCGCGGTAGACCTGCACTAGCGTACCTCCAAAGTTTCGCCGGCAAAGGTAATATTTTTAGGCTTGATGACGACTTGCTTGGGCCCGGTCTCAACGCGGCCAGCAATCCAGGCCTGCAATCCGAGCCCTAAGGCGATTTCTTTGACCTGACCGGCCTGATCAGCCGGGATATAGACGGCATAGCCGGCTCCCATATTGTAGTTACCGTACATTTCCGTTTCGTCATTGCCGGCTTGCTCAGCGATAAATTTGAAGATTTCCGGCACCGGAGGCATTTCAGTCATGATATACGAGAAGTCGTCAACTTCAGCGCGCATCAGTTTGCGCCAGCCGTGGCCGGTAATATTAGATAAATAATGCACGTCAACGTCAGCATCTTGGAGAGCCCTTACGAGTGGTGCGTAGATATGTGTTGGGATAAGCGCCGTCTCACCCAAACTAGTACCATCGGCGAGTTTTGTTTGGTAGCTGCCAGGCAGTTGGGCGGCTAATTCACGGATCAGACTAATACCATTGGCGTGGACGCCGCTGGATTCGACTAGGACTATGGCATCCCCATCTTGCAAATCGCGGCCGCGAACCAGGTGCTTTTCGTTGGAAATTATCCCAAACGCCGAGCCGGCAAGCTCCAAAGCCCCGGGGACTACCATGCCGGATAAGGACTGGGTTTCACCGCCGCCCCAGACGGCGCCGGCTTGGTCGCAGGCAGCCCGCCAGCCCTTGATTAAATCGCCAGCAACTTGTTGATCGGTCAACCATTCGTACGAAGCAGCCGACCAGTACGCATTAAGTACGACAGGGGTGGCACCGACACTAACCAGGTCGTTAATAATACAGGCCACAGTGTCCTGAGCGATATCGGCGAAGCGTGAGACTCCGGTGGTTTCGTAGACGGCCTGCGTGATTAAGCTTTTGCTGCCCAGACCCTCTTGGACAAATGCGCCCCATTGCTCGCCCATAGCAAAAACGTAGGCTGACTCACCGCGGGTTCCCTCAACTTCTTTGAATCCGGCGGGCATGTTACCGGTAGTAGCCAAGCCTTGTTTTTGGGCTAGCACTTTAGTGGGATCAGCTTGGGAATAGTTAACAGATGTATGGTAATCTAATTTTTTTGCCACGGCACTTAGGCTCCCTTTACTAATCTATTATAGCAGAAAATCGCCCTTGCCAGCAGCGCCGTAAGCGGTTATTATAAGGATAAGTAAGATGTTAAGCGTCACCACTGTTGCTACGACCAGCGCTTTATTTACTTTTTTAAAAAGTTAAGAAAGGAGTTGCATGCCACTCACGGGAGTCCAGGACGAATTCAAAGAAAAGTGCGCGGTCTTTGGCGTCATCGGACGTCCGGCAGCAGCCGGTACGACTCATAAGCAAACGGGCCTCGAAGCGGCCCGTTTAGCTTTTTATGGCCTGTGGGCGTTGCAGCATCGGGGTCAAGAGAGCTCAGGCATTGCCAGCAGTGACGGCAAAGATCTGCATGTGCACACGGCCCAGGGTCTGGTGGCTACCGTGTACCGCGAAGAAGACCTAGAGCAGTTGCCGGGGCACCTGGCCATCGGCCACAATCGCTACTCGACCTCGGGCGGCGCCGATAATTGCTACAACCAGCCATTTGTTGACTACCAACGAAGCTTTGCTTTTGCCCATAATGGCAACCTGCCCGATTATAGCCAGCTGGAAGATTTTTTGAGCGACCGCGGCGTCAGCCTCGATAAAAAGAACGATTCCTCGATGATGTCGGCCGCTATCGGCTGCTACATGGATGATGGTCTTGACCTGCCCGAAGCCATTACAAAAGCCTACCCGTTATTTACCGGTGTCTTTTCGGTTGTGGCTATGGATGCTAGCCGGCTGATCGCCTTTCGCGATCGCTGCGGTGTCCGGCCGTTATCTATCGGCAAACTGGAGGGCGATGGCTACGCCGTAGCCTCCGAGACTTGTGCCTTTGATACCATCGGCGCGACATTCATACGTGATATCGAGCCTGGCGAGATGGTAGTCATCGACGAAAAAGGGGTTACCTCTCACCAAGTAGTAAAAGGCGAGCTCAAACTCGACATCTTTGAAATGGTCTACTTTGCCCGTCCGGACAGCCAACTGCTCGGCGAGCGCGTCGAGGTGGTTCGCAAAAACTTTGGCCGCGTTATGGCCGAGGAATTCCCGATTGAGGCTGACGTCATTATCCCTGTGCCTGATTCCGGCATCCCGGCGGCTATCGGTTACTCGCAGGCCAGCGGTATTCCGTTTGAAATGGGACTGATCAAAAACCGTTACATTCACCGTACTTTTATCCGCCCGACGGCCCAGCTCCGGGAGCGCGACGTCAAAATGAAACTCAATCCGGTCATCGAGACCATCAAAGGCAAGCGCGTGGTACTGATTGATGATTCCATCGTCCGTGGCACGACCATGGGTCACTTAGTATCGATGATGTTTGAGGCTGGCGCCAAAGAAGTCCACCTGCTCATTACCTGTCCGCCGGTACGTTATCCGGACTTTTACGGCATCAATACCCCTAAACAAACCGATTTGTTAGCCGCCTATATGACCGTGCCGGAGATGCGCGATCATGTTGGCGCCACCAGCCTGCATTTCCTGTCGTTTGACGGTATGATCCGAGCCACCGGCCATCCGGCCAGCAGTTTCACCAACTCCTGCTTTACCGGCGAATACCCAATCTCTATCGGTAAGCGTGGTGTCGAGATTACCAAAGTCGGCCCTGGTAAAGTTTTGTCAAAATCAGGTCATACGCCCACCAAACTGGCAATTGCCCGCGCCGCATGAAACCGCGCATTGCCGTCCTGGCTTCCGGGGGTGGCACTACCGTCGAAGCGTTTATTCGTGCCACCCAGCGCGGCGAAATTAACGTGGACGTCGACCTGGTTATCAGCAGTCGCAAGCAGGCCGGCGTCATTCAGCGAATTGCCGACTTAAATGATGAATTCGGTCTCCACATAGACTGCATAGTGATAAATCATCAGACTCATCCGGCAGATCGTACCGAGCATGTCGGCCGCGGCTGCCAAACCGCCGCCGAGGAAGCCGGTATCCTGGCTGCTCTGCTTGGCGGCAGTTTTGATCTTATTTCTTTAATGGGTTACATGAAAAAAGTCGGCCCGGCTCTGGTAGAAGCTTTTGGCTGGCAGCCGGGTTACAGCAGCCTTTATCAAGCCCGCATGTTAAATACGCACCCCGGTATCTTGCCGGATACCAAATCGATGTACGGCCAGCAAATCCAGCAATATGTGCTGGATCACCATTTGCCCTACGGCGGCCAAACCCTGCACGTAGTAGCCGAAGACTATGATGACGGCCCGATCGTGGCCGAACACAAGGTACCGGTCGAGCCCGGAGATACGCCGGAGAGCCTGTTTGCCCGCGTCCAAGCTGTCGAAAAGCAATATCTACCCCATGATATTGAGGATTTCATCACGGCTCGTTTAGCTTATACTAGGGAGCAAAAGGAGTCAGCCTAATGGCAAAAGTTTTAGTTATTGGTGGTGGTGGCCGCGAACAAGCCCTGGCCTGGAAGTTGGCTCAGTCCGACCAGATTGAAAAGGTGTATGTCGCCCCGGGTAACGCCGGCAGCCGTGGCAAAATCGAGAATGTCGCCATCGGCTGGCTTGATATCCCGGAGCTCTCACGCTTTGCCACCGAAAAACAGATTGACCTGACGGTTGTCGGCCAGGAAGCAGCCTCTGCCGCCGGTGTCGTCGACGCGTTTCAGGCGGCCGGTCTGACCATCTTTGGCCCGACCAAAGCCGCTGTCCAGATCGAGGCCTCTAAAGTCCTATCCAAAGACCTGATGGCCGCCGAGCACATCCCCACCGCCGTCTATCAAACCTTCACCGATGCCCACGAAGCCTTGGTTTACGCCCAGAGTCGCTCTTTGCCGGTAGTTATTAAAGCTGACGGCCTAGCCGAGGGCAAAGGCGTCACCGTCTGTTTCACTACCGAGGACATCGAGGAAGCCGTCGATAAAACCATGATCAAGCGGGCCTTTGGCGATTCCGGCAATCAGGTCGTAGTCGAAGATTTTCTCAAAGGTCAAGAAGTCTCGGTGCATGCCCTCTGCGACGGTCACGAGTCGGTTATCTTTCCCGCTTCGCAAGACCACAAACAGATTAATGACGGCGATAAAGGCCCCAACACCGGCGGTATGGGTGTCATCGTTCCTGTGCCCTGGGTCACCCCAAAACACCTGGATTACGTGAATCAAAAAATCGTCCAGCCCACCCTCAGTGGCCTGGCCAAGCGCGAGGCCGCATTCACTGGCTGCCTCTACCCCGGCCTGATGATTGACGGCGACGCTGTAAACGTCGTCGAATTTAACGCCCGCTTTGGCGATCCGGAAGCCGAAGTCTACATGCGCCTGCTAAATGGCGACCTGTACGAAATCCTGCTGGCCTGCGCCCAGGGCCAGCTCGATCCGGCAAAAGTCTCCTGGAAACCGGGCTATGCTGTCAGTGTCGTGGCCGCCTCGCCCGGCTACCCCGGCAGCTATCCTAAAGACTTGCCGATCACCGGTATTGACGAAGCCGAATCTGACCCGGACGTCGTCGTCTTCCACGCCGGCACGGCCCACAAAAACGGCCAGCTGGTGACCAATGGCGGCCGCGTCCTCAACGTCACTGCCACTGGTGCCACCCTCGACACGGCTTTGGATAAAGCCTACGCCGCCATCAAAAAAATTCACTTCGAGGGCATGCACTACCGCACCGACATCGGCCGCCGCCCAGCTAACCGCTAATCACTTAAGACCTCGTCGCGCCATGATCTGAAGGACAATTAATCAGTGCCCCAACTCCCAACGATTTCACTTGCCGCGGCATGCCTCCTAAATCCTAGTTCCCGCTGTTCCTTGGCTACTTCGCCATGGGCCGCGCGGACGCTTAGGGCGAGGTCATGGGCGGCTCTGTGGTGTATGCTGCCCTGCCCTGTCGCGTCGCTGAGCGTCTCTAGCAGATCCTGATAACAGGCATCCTGCGCCTCCAGCACTAATTCTCTTTCTGCTTCCTGAGGATCGTAGGAGGAGATTAAATCAAACGCAAATGTGGCTAACTGAAGCTTTATCTCGCGAGGAAGCAGAGCGCCAATTTTTACGTCTCTCTTCTCGCGTTTAACTAATATTTCATCAACTATGTCAGTAGCAGCCCATAATGCCCGGTTGCGCTGCTGGACTGTGGGATCTGTTCCATGAAATTTATCCTGGGCAATTTGGGCGTATGCTTGCAGAGCATAGCAGTAGGTGCTGAGAAGCGCGATTCTATTTGGCGGCCATGCCGGCTTATCGCGCACATCCTCAAGAGCAGTATTCTTTATGGAGACAAGTTTCTGCCGGGCCGCTTGTATACCAGCCTCGGCGGCTTCCCGAATTTCGAGATGAGCATTTGGGTTTACCTTGGATGCTCCTTCGGCAATAATTCGCGGTACTTTTAGCCCGCCGTCTTCATTCATGCTCAAAGAAAGCTCGGCAAAGTATATGGCTGTTCCTGCCAGCAAGCGAGCAGGAGTGCTATTGCCTAGCGCAGCTTCTTGCATAGCCTGCAGGTGCAGTACGCTTGAGGCGCCGAGGAGATCGCTTGCGTCAAAGCGTTCGTCGTACTCAGCCTCGAGAGCTAAGTCTTCGGCGCATTGGGGATCATCCATCGCCTCTCCAAAGGCTATAAGCCAATGAGGCGTGGTTTCGCTGGATAATTCTCGAGTCATACCTCAGCCTATTATATCATTATTCTACCCAATTGACAGGCTGGCGTATTACACCCGCCGTCAAGGGGATAGATGAGTAACGGATGTCGCGAGGACGGTATTTGCTTTGGATAACAAGAGATGTTAAGATATGTATTATGCCCCCACCTCGCCCCTATAATCTTGACCCTGGTTCTATTATGGAAGGTCTTCAACCTACCGCCAGCACGCAAGCCCGGACTCGCGCCCTAATTGAGGCTGGCATTCCATCTTATGCCGTCGCTGAAGCGACGGGGGTCACTATCAAAAGTGTCCGTAACTGGACAAATAGCAACGCAGAACCTCGAAAATCGGCAGCCAAAGTGCTCGATAGTATGCGGCTGGTTATGAATGAGTTATTAACAGGCGGCCTACCGCCTGAAGAGGCGGCAATGTTTCTTAGAAGTGGCACCGAACCTGAACCCCACCACGTGCCTTTGGAAATAATTGCTGAAAAGCCAGAGATAGTTTTTGCTTTAGCTGATCAAGTTCTAGAAAAACGCCGACAGTCGTAGTTATTCGTTGAGCAAAGATTCCCAGCCTTGAGTTTGGATGGCGGCGTCTATTTCTAGGACGGCGTCGTGCTGTTTCCGTACGAAGTCGGCATATTTTTCGGCGAGCACGGGGTCACTGAGAGCCAGGATGCGGATGGCTAACAGGGCGCCATTGCGGGCGCCGTTTTCGGGCATGGTGGCCAGCGGGATGCCGGCCGGCATCTTGATGCTTGACCAAAAGGCCTCGTGGCCGTTAGTCTCGCCGCGGACTGGGATGGCAATCACCGGCAAGGTGGTTTCAGAAGCGGTCATGCCGGGCAGATGGGCGGAGCCGCCAGCGCCGGCGATGATGACTTTGATGCCCCGGCCAGCGGCCTCTTGGGCGTAGGCTGACATTTCCTCGGGGGTACGGTGGGCCGAAACGACCCGGACTTCGTGGGGGACGCTGAATTCTTCGAGGACTTTGGCGGCCGGGCCCATGACCTGCAAGTCTGAATCCGATCCCATTATTATGCCGACGAACGGATTGGACGGGTTAGCGGTGTCGTTATCCATGATTCCTCCTAAATGCTGATGATGACGCGGGCCATGTGGGCTCGCTCCCTGGCTTCTTCAAGCGTATTACCGACTGAGGTGATATGACCCATTTTGCGGTCGATTTTGGTCGGTGATTTGCCATAGAGATGTAGGGTAGTATGCGGGTTTTTAGTTGCTTTGTCGATGCCCTGGGGTCGGGGGGCACCGTCACGCTCGCCGAGAATGTTGATCATTACGGCCGCCGGCACGATCATGTCGGTCGGGCCGAGCGGTAAGCCGGTGATGGCCCGGATGTGCTGCTCAAATTGCGAAGTGACGCAGGCCTCGGTGGTGTAATGGCCGCTGTTGTGGACGCGGGGAGCGATTTCGTTGACGATGATCTCGCCAGTCTCTGTTAAAAATAGTTCGATGCCAAAAACGCCGGCGCCCTCCAGGTGGTCAGCGACATGTAGCGCGACCTGGCGGGCTTGGACGGCGGCGGTGTCGGGAATCGGCGCCGGCGCCAGGACTTCGACGCAGATGTTGCGTTCTTGAATGGTTTCTACCACCGGGTAAGCCGCTACTTCTCCGCTGATACCGCGGGCGACCATTACCGCTAGTTCTTTTTGGAACGGCACGAATTTTTCGGCATACAGTTGCTGAGTGTCAAAGGCGACGAAGGCTTTTTTGATATCGGCCGGGCTTTTGACGATCATGTTTCCTCGACCATCGTAGGCGCCCCGCCGAGTTTTAAGCAACATTTTGCCGCCGAATTCCTCAAGGGCTAAACGAGCCGAGGTCTCATCAGTGATTTCCGTAAACAAGGCCACCGGGATGCCGGCCGCCTGTAAAAATTGTTTTTGGATTAATTTGTCCTGGATCATGGCGATAGTGGCCGGTGCCGGATTGACCGCCTTACCGAGTGAGGCGAGTTCTTGCAGTAGCTTGGTGTCCAGGTGCTCGATTTCGACCGTAATGTAATCAGCCCGCCCAGCTAGCTGCCGGAGGGCAGTTTCATCATACAGATCGCTGATAATCTGCTCGGCGCCGACCTGTTTGGCTGGTGAATTGGGGCCCGGATCGACGACTACCACCTGGAAGCCCAGCGGCAGTGCTGCCTGGGTCAACATCCGGCCCAGCTGGCCGCCGCCGATAATCCCGATCGTCCCTGGGTTCATACCTTAATCATACCGTATAATGGAGGTATGACGCAGACTGTTCCCTCGACCGACTTTCGATTTCCCGGCCAGACGGCCCTGTATCACGGCAAAGTGCGGGATATGTACAGTCTGAGCGACGAACGGCTGGTGGCAGTGGCGACCGATCGGATTTCGGCCTTTGACGTTATTTTGCCGCGAGCCATTCCCTACAAAGGTCAGGTACTGAATCAGTTAGCGGCCCATTTCTTAGAAACTAGTCGGCAAGTCGTGCCAAACTGGCTGCTGGACGTGCCGGATCCAAATGCCAGCGTCGGGCACAAGGCCGTGCCGTTTAAGCTGGAAATGGTGATCCGCAGCGTGTTGGTCGGCCATGCCTGGCGCGAGTACTCGACTGGCGCCCGGACGCTGTGCGGCGAAGCGCTGCCCGAGGGCCTGCAGCAGTACGATCGCCTGCCAGCGCCAATTATCACTCCGACCACCAAAGCCGAAGCCGGTCATGACGAGGATATTTCGATGGCAGCAGCTATAGCGCAGGGGGTAGTGAGCGAGGAAGAAGCCGAGGTTTTAGTCAAACACACCCGGGCTCTGTTTGCCCATGGTCAAAAACTGGCTGCCGCCCGTGGGCTGGTACTGGCAGACACTAAGTATGAATTCGGAAAATTAGGGGATCAAATCATCTTAATTGACGAGATTCATACGCCGGATTCGTCACGGTACTTTTACGCCGACAGCTATGAAGCCTATGTTGACGGAGACAAGTCGAGCGCCCCCCGTCATTTATCTAAAGAATTCGTCCGCGAATGGTTAATGGAACACGGTTTTAGCGGCCAAGCCGGCCAAGCTATCCCTGAGCTGGACGACGAATTCGTGACGGCGGTTTCGGAGCGCTATATCGAACTATACGAAAAACTGACCGGTGAGGCCTTCGTCAAAGCCGACTCTAGCGATATACTTAAGCGTATAGAAACCAACCTTACCAATTACCTGAAAGAGAGTCCTGCATGAAACCGATTAACTTACCAATGGTCGATTCCTCCCCTAATTACAGCGCCATCGATCCGCTGGACAGCCGCTACTATGACTCTAATATCGCCTGCTACTTGTCAGAACGCGCCCGGGTTGCTTACCAGGCTTATGTCGAAGCCGCCCTGGCCCACACCCTGGCTGATTTTGAGGTTTGTTCCAAAGAGATCGCTGAGGCCATCGAGATCGCCGCCGGTAAAGTGACTGCCGAAGCCGTCGCCGAAGAAGAAAAAACCACCAAACACGATGTCAAAGCGCTGGTTAACTGCATCAAGGCGCAGCTACCTGACGAAGCCAAGCCGTACGTCCATTTTGGCGCCACTTCGTATGATATCGTGGCCACGGCCCTCAGTCTGCAGCTGCGCGCGGCTACCAATGAGCTCGTGATTCCACGGCTGCTTGACCTCCAAAAAACCTTGTTGGATCTGACCCGGAAATATGCTGAAACGGTGCAGATCGGCCGTACCCACGGCCAACATGCCGTGCCGATAACGTTTGGTTTTGCCATGGCCGAGTATGTCAGCCGTATTGGCGAGACGACTATGGCGCTACGGGATCTGAGCGCTGCCCTGCCCGGTAAATTCTCCGGCGCCGTCGGTGCCTATAACGCCCTGAGTCTTTTCGTCGATGACCCGCTGAAATTTGAACAAACTGTCCTTGGCTATCTCGACATCAAGGCCGCTCCTTACTCCACTCAGATTATTCCGGCTGAGTATTACGTCCGCTTGATTGACGAGCTAGCTATCGCTGCCAACATCATGGCCAACCTGGGCCACGACATGCGCCACCTGCAGCGCACTGAGATAGCCGAAGTCCGCGAGGCCTTTGCGGCCGGCCAGACCGGCAGCAGCACCATGGCTCACAAACGCAATCCCTGGAATTTCGAGAATGTTATCAGCATGTCCAAGCAAGTTACCGCTCAAGTAGTTAACGCCAATCTCAATATCAGCAGTGAGCACCAGCGTGACCTGACGGATTCGGCTTCGGCCCGTTTTTATGGCGTGGTGGTGGCCAGCGTTGCTGCCATGGCTCAGCGTCTCAATACGGTGATGGCTAAAATCGAAGTCGATGCTGATACTATGCAAAAGAATCTTTACCTGAGCGGCGGTGCTATCGCTGCCGAGCCGCTGTACTTACTCCTCGAGAAATATGGCCACACTACGGCCCACGAAGCCAGCAAGGCGCTGGCTCATCAGGCGCTCGATGTCGGCCAATCCTTATATGAAGTGGCAGCAGCGGACAGTAGCATTGCCGATTACTTTGGGCAGTTCACCGATACTGAGAGGATCATTTTGCGAGAGCCCGAAAAACACTACACCGGCCTAGCCGCCCAAAAAGCCCGCGCTATTTACAGCCAGTGGGCCAAAGACTAATCATACTAATTTAATGGAGGTAAAAGCCGCGAGCGATTTTATCAGGTGCCATCGCGATCGCTACGTCGTACTGGCGCAAGGTTTCGATGATCTTTTCGTCACCGACCGAACCGCTAGAGGTCAAGACGGCGCGGATTCCAGCTTTGGCAAGCAGCTCGGGCCCGTCTGGAAACGGAAAGAAGCTGTCACTGTAGGCGGTGGCACCAGCCAGTTTTTGCTTTTCAAGGCTGACTTTTAGGGTCAAGGCAGCCTCGCCTGCGGCGAGCTCCGGCATAGCCGAGGTGGTACGAGTCAGGGCTAGCTGACCGGCTCCAACCCGATCTTGTTGGCCGACACCATTCCCGATCAGCTGGCCATCTTTGACGAGAGTAATCGTATTACTGTTAGAAGTAGAGCCAACAGCCCAGCCAAGTATCATGTCGCGCTTCTGCTGGTCGCTGGCTTCGCCATGGAGCTGCATATACTCTGCCGCCAGATCCATAACAAAGTCGTAATTTGGTTGCTCGAGCATGCCGCCACGGACAGGCCGCTGGCGGCGGCTAGCATCAAGTGAAGTTTCGTCTAGGGCTGCTAAAGCCGGATTAACTACGACGCGCAGTTTATTGCGACTCAGTAATTCCAAGGCTTCGTCAGTCACGGAGGATCCAATGACGCCGTCCAGGAGGCGGGGACGGTCACCCTCCATGGCATAATGCATGAGCGCTTCGGCCACTGCCTTGTCAATCTCGCCGTTGATCATGATAACGCCGCCAAAGATTGCCCGGGTGTCGCCAAGCAGCATCTTTTGCACGGCTTCGACAGAATCCTTCCCTACCGCCGCCCCGCAGGCATTACCGTGCTTCACGCCGACGGCAATGGCTGGTACCGCCTTGAAGTTTCGCTGAAAACCGGCGGCCAGATGCGTGACTGTTTGCAGCAGCCGATCAATATCGGTCATATTGATAAAACTGCGTTCCATACCCTGGACATGCTCGAACTGATCAATGCCCAAGAGATCGATAGCTACGCGGTTATCCGCATAAAACCCGGCCGGATTTTGCCAGGGGTTTTCGCCGTACTTAGTCGGGCTGCTGATACGGGCCACTGAGCCGCTGACTGCGTCGCCTCCGAGGTACTTGGCAGAAGTCAGGATATAACGAGCGACTTCGTATTCGGCCCGGGCTGCCAGCGCATCGAGAAACACCGCTTCATCAGGCTTCCCGGCTTGTAGCCATTCCAGCACTAATTGTCGTTGCTCGGCGTGCGACAGCACGATTCGGCGGCCCTTGGCTGCCGAACGCAGCATTGTCGGGCCGCCGATGTCGGTCTGCTGGATAACGTCTTGCTTAGTTGAGCCTGGCTGGGCGATGGTTGCTTCTAAAGGGTACATGTCGACACATACCAGATCGATAACGGGTAGTTTTAAGGCAGCCATTTCAGTCATGTCTTCGGCGTTACCTTTGTCGGCCAGCAGCCCGGCTGAAATCTCTCTCGACAAAGTGACCACCCGATGCCCGAGGATCGCTTCTCCGCCCACCAAAGAGGCAACGTCTTGAACGGCAATTCCTGCGTCTTGGATCGCCCGGGCGGTACCGCCAGAAGCGTATACTTGCCAACCCAACGCAACCAAACCACGAGCAAAATCTACAATCCCCGTCTTGTCATACACCGAAAGTAAGGCGATACCGGCACTGTCGCTCATCTGGCTCCCGCATATTCATGTTTATCAATACTATCTAGTATCGTATAGTTCTCTCGTGACGGCAAGCCGCCAGTCGCTGCGTAGCGATCGTCGGGCAAGCGATTTGGATTCGGCGGGCCGCCTCGGGGGTGGCCGGGGAAACAAAATCTAGGCCACACACCCCATAAAGTGACAAGTTTGGGCGCGACAGTTCCCGGTATTTCCAAGTCGGCCATACCCCAACCTTTCTTACCGTCGGCGCTTGTAATACGATAATGGGCGATGCCTTTAGCTGCCTGGAGCGGCACATAGTTGTAGGCCTTGCCGCTGCGCTGGTCATAGTTGAGAGCCAATTCATCCTCGCAGCCTGGTTCTAGTTTTTCATAATACGTAGGGCCTCCACAGGCGTGCTCGGGACAGTTAGCGTCAGTGCCGATGCTGCTTCGTATTCGCAGTTTGGGGATCTCGCCGTCACAGACACCGCGGCTGCGCTTGACAGTAATCGTACCGGCCCGCTGCGCCGCTTTTACCTTGGCAAGTTCGATAGCGCCACACTCATTATCGCTCGGGTGGCCAGCATGGAGTATTAGCCCGTACTCCCACATATCTTTGTCGTAATCCTTTTGGCGTGTGCCGGAGAGGACAATGGTATCACCACCGGTTTTTCGACCGATCAAATTACCGGTAACGTAGCCGTCAAAGGTATTGGCGTAGTAAATGACAGCCTCAGGCAAGGCGTCTGAAGTAGCAATTGCCGGATCTTTGTCCCCTAGGGCTATCGATGGTGATTCAGCCAAGGCCCCTGCTGCCAGAGCGCCCATTACGGTTCCGACTGCCAGTAGGCTTGCGCGGCGCGCCCAAAGCCGCTGGAGACTATCAATTACGCCGGAGCGTCTTGTGACTGCCACCTCTAAGGCGTCATTTTGTACCACCTCTATAGCTGGCCTAGATTCACCTCGTATCATCTGCCGCTATTGTAGCTGTGAGAAATCTTACAGTAAAGCGGAGATTATTGTATTAATTACAGTTTGGCAGTCGGCGCTTTGTTATGCGTCGGCCGCTTCCATGGTAATGTCACGAAAAAAACCGTGCCCTTATCTTCGATAGACTCAAACCAGATTTTGCCCCCCAGTTGGTCGACCATGGCTTTGCCAACATACAGGCCCAAGCCACTACCGTCACTCACCTGTTTGCGAGCGTTATCGGCCCGAAATAGCTTGGTGAATATCTTGCCTTGCTGGGCGCTCGGTATACCGTAGCCAGTGTCCTGTACTGCCAGATGTAAGTGGGTGCCCTGGTGCTTGGCCGTGATAGTGATGGAGTGGTCATTGGGACTGTATTTTACGGCATTGGCTAGTAAGTTCTGTAGGATTACTTGGATATGCCGCGGATCGGTGAATACCGCGTCCAAACCCGGCCCGATGTGTTTATGAATTTTGATATGCTTGAGCTGAATCTGGGAATCCAGCTCATTGAGCACTTCATTGATTGTTCGCGTGAGGTCAAACGGCTCGAGGTTTAAAGAAATCGTCCCCAGATCGATTTGGGAAACATTCAGCAGGTCATTAACTAGGGCGATCATCCGTTCATTAGAAGCGTGAATGCGCTGCAAATAGGTTTTTTGGGTTGCCCGACTCATTTTACGTACCGGTTTAGCCAGCTGCTCCGACAGCCATTTAATAGCGGTTAAGGGCGTACGCAGTTGATGTGAAGCGATTGAGATAATCTCGCTTTTAGTGCGATCGAGCTGCATCTCGGTACTAATATCCTGAAAGGTACTGACCCCGGCCACGATACGGTCATTTAACTTTACTGGCGAGGCAGTAATTGATACCGGCATCGAGGTGCCGTCGTATCGGACGTATTGCAAACCGTCGCTCATGGTACGAATTTGTTGCTGCCCGCTGGTCAGGGCTAACTTGATCGGTCGGGCTTCCAATGGCACAATCTGATTGTTACGATTTTTGGTAACGACCACATCGTAGTAATTTCGGCCGGTTACGATCTCTCTGTCTACCAGTAACATGTCGGCCGCCGCTTGGTTTATTAGCGTGATCTTGGCAGTTTTGTCGACCACGACCAGGCCTTCGCCGATGCTGCTGAGGATGGCCTGGTAGACGGCTTTGTCGTGTTGCAACTCGGCATTTACACCGTATAATCGGCTCAGGATTGATTTTGACTCCCGCTCTTTTTCCCGAATGGCCTCCAATATAACTTGTACGCCAACAAAAAACAGGCTGAGCTCAGTATCATTTTTGGGAATCTCGACGTCTTTAGAAAAATCACCCACCGTGGCGTTAGCGAAAATCGGCGCCAATTTTTTTAGATGTTGCTTAAGCTCACGCTGGTAGGTTTCAAGGTCGCTGTTGTCCATAGTCGTTATCGCTGCAACCAAGCTAGCGCTTCACTCTCAATCTTGAAATGCTTAACATTTTTTTGCTTTCGAGCTGCCAAAATTACCAAATTAGTTACTTGCCGCAAATAATGATTGCCCCCGTACAGGGCGATCTTATGATACGGTAAAGCTTTGAGGGCCCGGGCACCGGCCTGGCGGGCCGATAAGCTCTGCCTGCCGATACCGTCGATATTAACCAGGAAATTAAGCGGAACGTTTGTGTCTTTGGCCTGCAAACGGGCAATCACGGCCGCCGTTTCAGTTATCATGTCCTTGATAGTCGTTCCATTTTGATCACCATTGTAGACGTGATGAATAATGCCGTTAGGATCGAGAAAGACTTGATTGGGCATTACTAACACTGCCCCGACTAGGGATTAGTAGAAGCGCCGGCTTCTTTAAGCTGATTGCGAACGCTCTCTACCAGGTCGGCAATAGCCCAGTCGGATTTGACCAAAAAGTCATGGGCGCCATTGGCCAGGGCTTCGTGCACTTCTTTAGAATCGCTGAGGTTAGTCATGACAATGACGCGGATGTTTTTGCCGTTTTCGTAAGTACGTAGTTTTTTGAGCATGCTTAAGCCATCCAATTGCGGCATAACGATATCAAGCAAGATGACGTCTGGTTGCTTTTCCAGGGCGGTCAAGAGGGCCTGGGCACCGTCCTTAGCAATCAGCACGTCGAAGTTTTCATTATCAAAGCGCTCGCTCAGCACCTCTACCAGAGGTTCGTCGTCCTCTACAATTAAAATCTTAGGCCGTTTATCACCCATGAGGACTCCTTTGCGGGTAGATTAATTAGCTAACTACAAGAATTTTAGCATAAAAACTATAACTGCTCGAAACCTTCCGACCATTGCCCCCGAGCAGCCAGGCTATTGGCCTCTAAGCGCTGGAGGTAGGCGGTCCGGGCCTCGCTAGTCTTATCGCCGGCCCATAGCTTAAGGACAGGATTTTGGATGGCCCGACTGTACGAAAACGATAGCGGCCAAGGAGTATCGCCGATCTTATTCATGGCGTCCAGATGGGCCGTGGCCTCCAGCTCACTCTGCCCACCGGACAAAAAAACGACTCCTCCGAGGTTGGGGGGCACCTGTTTTTTGAGGACTTTGACGGTTTGGGCGGCCACTGTCTGGACGTCAGCCCGGCTGGCGGCATCTTTGCCAGATAACACCATGCTGGCTTTGAGGATAGTGCCCTCCAGCAGAACATCCTGGTTTTTGAGGGCCGCAAAAAGTATCTCGAGCGTTTGGGCGGTGACGTCGTAACAGCGTTCGATAGAATGATTGCCATCAAGTAGGATTTCTGGCTCTACCACGGGTACGATGCCGGCTTCCTGGGCTAAGGCAGCGTAGCGGGCTAGACTGTGGGCATTAGCCTCGTGACAGGCGATACTCGGCAGTTGATCGCCATCGATAGTGATGACCGCCCGCCATTTCGCAAAACCGGCTCCCCGGGCGGCATAGTCAGCAAACCGCTCGCGCAGCCCGTCTAATCCCTCGGTAACCAATTCGCCGGGGTGCAGCGCCAAATCCTTAGCGCCCATATCAACTTTGATGCCGGGAATAATTCCCTTGCTTTTGAGCACCTCGGCAAACGGCGTGCCAGCATCGTCGGCCTGGCGAATGGTTTCATCAAACAAAATAACGCCGCTCAAGTAGTTTTCGATACCTACGGTGCTGAGCAGCAACTGGCGATAGCTGCGTCGAATCTCCGGTGTGCTGTCTAGCCCGACTGCCTCGAGGCGCTTATTGGCGGTAGCGCTGCTTTCGTCGGCGGCCAGCAGCCCTTTGCCTGGCGCGAGCAAAGCTTGAACGGTGTCTTTGAGCTGCTGTTGGTACTTCACGTGGTCTCCTTATAATTGTTTACTATTTTTGGATTACCGATAATAACGGGTATGCGCTGGTGCAATGAGGTCGGTATGATCTCCAGAATATTTTGACTGCCGGTGGTCGCTGCCCCGCCGGCCTGGACGGCCAAAAAAGCTATCGGCTTAGCCTCGTAATTTAAACGTAATTTGGGCTTGTACTCTTGGCCGCCTTTGGTATCAACCGCCGGGTAAAAAAACACACCGCCTTTGAGGAGCGTACGATGAAAGTCGGCTACAAAAGAGCCAATCCACCGTAAGCGGCCAATTTTAGCTTTGAGTCGGCTAACATAGGCTTGATCTGCCGGCGCCATAAAATCACTATAGCCCTCGTTTACGCTGTAATAAGGGCAATCAGCCGGCATCGTCAGGTGATCGTCACTGAGCAGGAATTCGCCGAGATCAACATCGAGAGTGAATTCATGGACGCCATCACCCCAGCTAAAAACCAGCATAGTGCTGGGCCCGTACAGGATGTAGCCGGCCAGCACCTGATCCTTGCCAGGTTGTAAAAACTGTCGCTCGTCACCCGGCTCTATGCCCTCCAGCTTTTTGTGAACTGAAAAAATAGTGCCAATACTGACGTTGACGTCAATATTACTGCTGCCATCGAGCGGATCAAAGGCGATTACGTAGCGAGCATCCGGGCTCTGCAGATCGACGACCTGGTCTTCTTCTTCGCTGGCTAAAGCCGCGAATAAGCCGGTACTTTTTAGATAGGATTTACAGAGTTCATTGGTATAAATATCGAGCTTGGCCTGGGTTTCATCCTGGATGTTAGTGCTGTCAGCTAGGCCGCGGACATGGGCCAGGCCGGCTCGGTTGGTATGGGCCGAAATCAACTTGCCAATTGTGGCGATATTGGACATGACCATCACCAGCTCTAATCGTTCCGGATGACCGCTGAGGGCCTCTAGGAGGTACTGGTCTAAAGTCTTGCCGGCGAGTAACATTATCGATAATTATACGGCATTTTTTGTGGCCGCGATAACATGCGCTCATAGCCGGCCAAGCCGCCGTACACTTCAATCGGCTGCACCGTACCGTCTTTGATGACGTAGATCCGATCCATGGTGCCCAAAATCGACAGATCGTGGGTAACAAACAAACTGGTACGATCAGCCATCAATTGGTTGAGAGCATCGAGAACTTCTTTGGCGGAGCGTCGATCCAGGGCAGAGGTTGGCTCGTCAAGCAAAAGGATGGGGGCATTGCGTAACAGTGAGCGAGCAATGGAAATCCGTTGTTTTTGGCCGCCCGACAGATGGACGCTCGAATCTCCTACCATGGTGTCAAACATCTTGGGCAGCTTCACGATAAATTCGGTGGCGTTCGCTAGCTCGGCGGCGGCGCTAATTTGCTCGATGCCGGGCTCGGTGTTGACCCGGGCGCCAAAGGCGATGTTTTCGCCAATAGTCATTGTCAGTAAGTCTGATTCCTGAGTAACGACACTGAAATATTGCCGGACGTCGCGGACGTCAAAACTTTCGATCGGTTGACCGCTTAGATAAATTTCTCCGTTCTGGTGAGGGATAAACCCTAAAATCACATCAAACAGCGTGGATTTGCCGCTGCCGCTCGGCCCAATCAAACCAACTTTTTCATTAGGATAGATATCGAATGAAACATCTGACAGGATTGGCTTATCACCGCGTAAGACATCGACGTTTCGAAACGCGATTAATGGCGGGAGCTTGCCAGCTGACTGCCAGGCTTGACGCGCCTGGGCTACTGCGACCGGATTAGGCGTCACGGTAGCCTGCCCGACTTCCGGGCTGTCCACTATCTCGTAGACCTTAGTCAGGTGAATTTTGAGTGTCTTGATCTTATTGATAGTGCTAGCAATGGCATGCAGCGGGCCGCTCAGGTAGCTGACATAACTAAAAAATATCACTAACTCGCCAACCGTCAGCATGCCGTGAAGAATCAGGATACCGCCCACCAGCAGCAGTACAGTGGACTGGATCAGTGAGCCAGTAGAGTTCACTAAATTAAAGAAATAAGTGGTTTTACGTTGGCGCAAGCCGGCCTGGTAGTTAGTCCCCAGGTGATTTACGAGTTGGGTCGATTGGGTGCGGATGCGATCAAATAATCTAATTAACCGGCTCTGGTTGAGCGATTCTTCGGTAAAGCTAAAAAGTTTAGAGGCTGTCTCACGTAAGACCCGAGCCTGGCGCTCGATAATCGGATTAAAGTAGCGGATAGACAGGGCGATAATCGGTACTGGCGCCAAGGCTATAAGTCCTAGCCGCCAGTTAATCAATAACAAAATAGTAATAGCGCCGGTGAGCCGAATGACTGATTCAAAAATTGTCAAACCTACCTCTATAATAAAATCTGCTACGGCTTTAGTCTCCGAAGTTTGCCGAAACAGGTAATCGCCGACTGTATGTTCGCTAAAAGTATCCGGCGGCAGGCCGATAATCTTTTCAAATAGCTTCTGCTGGATCGATTTATCAATGTTAAAGTTTAACCAGGCACTCAGCCGCATCTGGATGTAGCCTGAGATACTGCCGATGACAAACAAGACGGCCGAAATAGCCGTGACGATAAATAGCAGACTGGTGGCGTGGGTATACGGTGCCAACGGCCCGGGTGCCCGAACAGTGCCGACCACCGAGTCGATAAAAATTTTAGTCGGCCACGGTTGCAGCAGCCCGATACCGATGTCCAGCAGCGCAAAACCGGCCAGCAATGCCAGAGCCCACCAGTACTGTTTGGTTAATATTGCCAAATGCTCACGAATGTTGGATGGGGGTGTTGCTTTTTTATTTTCAGTGCTATACTGCATGTGTTAAATACTAACATAAGGAGTAAAATAAAATGTCACACGATGGAATGGACGACAGTGGTCATCACGGTCAGGGCGGCGGCATGGACAACATGGTGCCTCCTACGGGCGGCCAGCCAATGGACGACGACGCTAATGATATGCGCGGTCGTGCCGCTGAAAACGAGCAAGAGACCGGCACCGAAGCTGTGCACGGCGGCGGCCACGGTGCTGACGACCCTGCTGGCGACGACAACGGCGTAGACCCAGCGGTCTAAGCAAAGCCTCGACATTTACAATAGGGTTCCCGATCGGGAGCCCTATTTTTTATATCTTGTTGATCAGCGCGAGTGGTAAAATACGGCCATGGAAAAGCAGATTATCGACAAGCTGTTAGCACAGATCAAGCGAGGCACCCTAGGCGTTACCTACTGGGATGGCGAAACACGCCAGTATGGCCACGGCCAACCGGTAGCGGCTATCACACTCCATGACCGTAAGCTGCTGAGAAAATTACTTAAAGGCCCCAGCTTGGCTTTTGGCGAGGCCTATGTAGACGGCGCTGTCGAAGTCCACGAGCCATTTGAAAACCTGCTCAAACTAACCGAGCTCAATCCCCTGGATCTGCGTTTAGGCAGTCCGCGCCGTCAACAAAGGCGTTTGCACAAAAACAAACCGTCTAAACAGGCCGGCTATATTGCCCATCACTACGACATCGGCAATAGTTTTTATCAGCTGTGGCTGGATGCGACGATGAGCTATTCTTGCGCCTATTTTAAGTTGCCTGGCGACGGTCTAGAGCGAGCTCAAATCCAAAAAACCGACCATATTCTTCGAAAACTACAATTGCAGCCAGGTATGAGGCTGCTCGATATTGGCTGTGGTTGGGGCTACTTGCTGGTGAGGGCTGCTAAAAAATACAAAATTAAAGGCGTGGGCGTGTCACTGAGCCACGAGCAGATTGTCTACGCCAAGCAGCTCGCCAAACAGCAGGGAGTTGAAAATTTAATCGACTTCCGCCTCCAAAATTACCTCGATCTGCCCAGAGATCAGCTGTTTGACCGGATCGTTAGTGTTGGTTTTTTTGAGCATGTCGGCCGCTCCAACCTCGACGATTATTTTAAGCAGGTCGAGCGTTTGCTGAGGTCGGACGGTATTTCGGTGTTGCATTCTATAACGCACCAGGACGAATCACCGAGTGATCCGTGGATCGACAAGTACATTTTTCCCGGTGGCTACTTACCAAGCGTACGTGAGACCACTGCCCTGCTGCCCGATCACGATCTCTACCTATTTGATTATGAAAACCTCGGCCAGCACTATGCTCGCACTCTTGAAAAGTGGTGGCAAAACTTTGAGCGCCACAAAGACGATGTAATTAAAATGTATGACGAGCGCTTCTATCGGATGTGGCGACTGTACCTCTTGACCTCTATGACAGCCTTTAAAACTGGCAGCGCCCAACTCTCGCAATGGACATTTAAAAAAGGCCGTGATCCGCAGTGGCCTCTCACCCGCGCCTACTTGTACTAGGTATATATGGGCTGGTATGGCATAATTAACACAAATCACAACTTTTAGATATGAGTATTATTAATCAATCCCAAGAAGTCATTAGCCGCATTTCTGGTGCGACTATTGAGCGTGGGCTCATCGATCTTGCTCAAATCGGCGGCACACCTATTGATGCTACCCCGGAGCAAGCTGAGCGGTACGCACCAAATCGCCTGGCGCTGACAGCGGCAGACCATGCTGGTCGCCAGCATATCTATGGACTTATGCAAGAGGCGGGATTACAGCCCAACGAACTTCATCCTTTAGCCTTGGTCGGTGCTCTGACCGGAGCTGATCCGTCATTGGCACCAGTTACCATACTATCGCATTATGACACCGTGCCAGCCGCCGACATGTATGACGGTGTCCTGGGCGTCATCGGCGGGATTACGGTGCTGCGCGCGATCCAAGACAGCGATATCCAGCCTCGGCGCGGCATCCAGGTGCTGGCTCTTACCGGGGAAGAATCATCGCGGTTTAAGTTTGCCCTGTTTGGAAGCCGCGCAGTGTTTTCTGGACTGGCTGACGAAGAATTATTGGCCGCCGACAGCGATGGCACCCGTATCATGGATGAGCTCGATGACGATGAGATTGTCGCCGTTCAAACGCCGCTATTTGGTGAAGAGCCTTGGGAGCTGCCTGTACCGCATGCTGCTATAGAGCTGCATGTCGAGCAAGGCTCTCGCTTGCAAGAATTAGCTTGCGATCTCGGTGTTGTCGAAGCAATAGCCGCGCCGATGCGGCATATGGTATCTATAGGTGACGTGGCAGTTGCCGCCGAAGCAAGTCCCCTACCCCACAGGCAATACTTAGAATTAGTTGTGCAAGGCCGATCAGATCATTCCGGTGCTACGCCGATGGGGAGTGAACACCGCGCCGATGGATTACTAGAGACCGCCAAAGTGCTGGCCCCATTTTTAGACGGCCAGGAAAATTTGGAAACCCTGAGTGTAGAGGGCGTTGCTATCCATGAAGCAGCGCTCAATAAAGTACCAGGTCTCACCCGCACCCGGTTACGGATTGATGGTATGAGCGAAAGAGAGATTGCCAAAGCCAAAGCTCGACTGCAAGCTCATATCCAAGCCACCAATGATACGCATGCTGAGCAGCCTTTGGCGCTCGGCAGTCGTCCTCTTTCTCTTATAGAACTTCCACCTGAAGCGGATGAGTTTATGCTGGATGCAGCTGAAATGCGTCGCCGCTATAAGACGGCATTTGAATTTATAACTGCCGTCAATGTCGCGGCCGAAGCCCAAAGCCAGCATCATGTAGTAGGCACGGTCGGCACTTTTGAGAAAACCGAGGACGGCCAGATCATACTGGGCTTAGATGTCCGCGGCATTGACACTGCTACTCGTGAGCTAGCTCTTGAGCATATCCAAGCGTGCGTCGATCAATTGCAGCAGCGCACACCCATACAGCTCAGCGATCCCCTACCAGGCAGCGGCGAGCCGGTCGTTATGGATCAGGATTTAGTGAGAATCGCGCGAGAAGTAATTGATGAACACGCGCTCGGCGACGCCACGACTCTGTTTAGCGCCGCCGGGCACGACGCCCAAAATGCCGCGAGGGCCGGTATCCCAACCGTGATGTTATTTTGCCCCAGTCGGGACGGTATCGCGCATAACCCGGACGCCTACACTTCTCCAGACCAGCTCGAACGAGGCGTCAAAGCGCTGGCAGCACTAGCCCTACGTCTAGCCCAATAGCGGCAGCTTACGATCGCGGAGGCGTCTGCTAGAAATCGGCGATGACGATTTTGTGCATTTTCATCAGGTGGGGGAAGGCATCGGGGCGCTTCATCAGTTCTTCCATGTTTTTGGGGACTACTTGCCAGCTGAGGCCGTACTGGTCTTTGCACCAGCCGCACTGCTCGGATTCTGGTACTGTCGAGAGTTTTTCCCAGTAGTAATCGATCTCTGCCTGGTCTTTGCAGGGGATCGAAAAGGAGATGGCTTCGTTAAACTTAAACTCCGGGCCGGCATTAATAGCCACGAAACGGTTACCGCTGAGCTCGAATTCAATTGTCAGCTCTTTGCCGGCCAGTGCCTTTTGGAAATCGGCCAAACCCTCATTTGGATAGTAGGTGGTCGAAATAATTTTACTATCCGGAAACACTGAGACGTAAAAATCGGCCGCCTCTTTAGCGTTACCGTCAAACCAGAGATTCGGTGTGATGTCTTTCATAAAGCCCCCCGCCATCGTTATGTATCGTACTACTATAGTATCAGGTATGTTGATTTTGAGCGATGATCGCAGCCGAGCCAACAGCAAGGCCGCCGAGCTACTCGTAACGCAAAGCTTCAACGGGATCGAGCTTGGCAGCACGGGAGGCTGGATAGAGACCGGCCAACATACCGATGAGCGTGGCGATGCCGATGACGGTCAGCACTAGCCATAGTGGCAGGCCGATGATATTGCTGGCTTTGACGCCCTGACTAACGAGTTGTTTGTTGACGAAGATGTTGGCAACTTTGGTAAGGCCGAAACCGACCAACACGCCGACTATTCCGCCCCATAAACCAAGCATCGAGGCTTCAAAAGTGAACAAAGCGCGCACGGTTGAACGTTTGGCACCGACAGCGCGCATAACACCGATCTCGCGGGTTCGTTCCAGGATGGCCATAATCATAGTGTTGACGACACCGATAGCGGCCACAACCAGCGCAATACCACCAATGCCGCCCAGCACCAGACCCATGATATTAAAGATCGTTAATTGTTGTTGGATTGATTGTTTGGCATCGGCCGCGCCAACCCCAAACGTGCGGATTTGGGCAGCCACGGCCGGAGCATTTTTACTGATGTCGGCCTTGACGATCAGGCTGCCGTAACCCTGTTGGTCAAGCTGGCTGGTGGTCTGCAGTATGAGGTGCTGAGTTGGCGGCGGGCAATAAATGCCTTGGTGGCAAGGCGTTTGAACGGTGGTAGGATCTTGTTGGTAACTGCGCATTTGCTCCATGCCGAGCATCCAGTCGAGCGGCACGCGAATGGTGGCCGATGAATTGTCACCAGTCTCGATGACGCCAACGATTTTAGCCATCAAGGTGGTGGTTTGCTGTTGGTTAGAGTCGGGCTGATTGTTGCACGGGCTGCTGCACTGCTGTGGCGGTTGAACCTTGGCGCCGACGCCGCTATAACCGGGTCGAGTTTCCAGGCTGACGGTTTGTCCGACCAGCTGCTGGTACTTATTTTTGAAGCCAAATTTGTCGGCGTAGTCGGCGGTGACGGTGATAACGCCAGTTTTATCGGCTGGGCCGATGTCGCGGCCGGCTAGCACCACGCTGGTGATAATGCCGTTGGCGTCGTAGGCGGTGATTTGCTGAGTGCTTAACTTTTTGGCACCCAGGCTAATAGCTTGAATGTTGCCGTCATTGATAACGCGGGCTGCACCAACGACGTGCGGCACGGCCTTAATTTTGTCGGTTAGGGCGTCGGTAATTTTGACACAGCCCTCGCCGCAAGGTCCGCCACTACTGTGCTGGGCGTCGTTAAAGTCGCTAATGTCGGCTTTGCGCGACACGGCGACTTGTTCTAATAGGCCACTCTGCTCTACCTGGCTCAAAAAGAAGCCTTTGGCACCAGTGACAAGCGCTAGCATGATTGTCACGCTGGTAGCGCCGATGACTACCGCAAAAATGGTCAGAGCGCTGCGTAGTTTCTGGCGGCGAATATTGCGGAACGCCAGTCGTAAGTAGTCGCTGAATTTCACGAGCCATGCCTTTCGCTAATTTTGCCGTCGCGGATCTGGATTCGTCGCCCAGCCTGGCGGGCAATGGTCTCGTCGTGAGTAATAATCAGCAGGGTAATCCCCTCTTTATTAAGATCATGTAGTAGTTGCATAATCTCGGTACCCTTCGCCGAGTCCAGGTTGCCGGTCGGCTCGTCAGCAATGATAATCTTGGGCTGAATCGCCAGTGCTCGAGCAATCGCCACTCGCTGGCGTTGGCCACCTGACAGCTGGCTGGGCTTGTGTTTGAGCCGATCACCCAAACCCACCGCTTCCAAACACTGCTTGGCGCGCGCTTTACGATCTTTGTTCTTCATGCGGGCGAACACCAAAGGTAACATAACATTTTCCAGTGCGGTGTTTGTGCCTTGTAGGTTAAACGATTGAAAAATAAAGCCGACATTTTGGTTACGGTAGGTCGACAGCTTGTTGTCGCGAGTGTGGGCCAATTCGTTGCCATCGACGACTACCGAGCCACTGTTGGGATGATCCAGCCCGCCAATGATGTTGGCCAGTGTCGTCTTGCCTGAGCCCGACGGCCCCGTGATCGCGATAAACTCGCCAGCACTCACCGACAAATTAACATGATCCAGGGCATTCAGCACCTCATCACCAAGCTTGAAGGTTTTTACGACGTCATGTAGTTCTATAAGTGCGGCCATAGCGGTGAGCGCCATTCTTTGCTAATCAATTAATCTAAGCATAGGCGGTTTTGCAATGTAAAACAACAGTTTCTTTAACGATGATTGAGGCCAAACAATACTGAAGTAAAGTTCGTGGCTCCCGCTAATAGATGAATTTCGAACTTGCAGGTCACGGAGCTAACCGAGCTGAAAGTATTTATCGCCCTCTGGAGTTTCTTGAGTTGCGATTCCGCCTAAATTTACAAAACGGCCCAGATAGTTTCGTATTGTTGCTCGGTCAAGATTAAGATCTTGTTCCAAGAGTGCATCTTGCACTTCGCGAATACTAAGCGGTGCGGTGGCACTGCCTACAACTGATTTAATAGCGTTTAGGCCTTTTTGCTGGCCATCGGGGAGTCTCTTTAAGCCAACAGAATCTTTGCGTGCCTTAGCGATTAGATAGTTCACCATGTCATAATCACCCATAATCAACTCTAATTTTTCACGACCTTCAGAAAGATATTTAGTAGTTGGCTTTTCGACGCCCTCGATAGCCCGCAATAAGTTGTCGATTACTATTAGCTGTTGCTCGGTTGCCCAGACTGCTTCCCGCGTGTTCTCTCCCTCGACATCTCTACTTGACTTTAATACTTTCCGTATATTCGCTAGCTGATTCGTCTTATTAGATACCTTTTTGATAAGTGCAGTTTTATCGGCAGTATAACCGTAATCTGCGATTAGTTTCGACGCAATCTGGGCGTTGTTAACTGGTTCATCCGAGGTTTTGAAATGTCGTTGAAGGACATCAGCTACATCAAATAATAGTTGGCTGCCAACATCTCTACGTAGTTTAACCTCAGCCAGACCTGGCTCAGCAGTGTACGTAACGGTTGACTTACCCCGACCACTCGATTCACGCTGGATAATATCGTTAACTGCCAAATCTTCAGCGACTGAGCCCACCGCACTTATCTTTATGCCAAGTAATGACCCGAGCTTGGACATGGGTGTTTTTACGCCATCGGTATCTCTCAGAACTCGCATGATTTCAATGCGACGCTGACATGGACGCACTCCGCTAGCAGAGTTCGTCTGGGTAGGGCCGTGGAAGTCGGCTAGAGACTGCTCTTCATCTAACGAAACGACAAGCAAATGACCGAGTAAAGGCAGTGCTAATTTCTTACCAAGATCGTTTATTGCATACGCTAATGGTTCGACTGTTGACTTCGCAACCACGCCAACAGTCGCAAAGGTTTCACAGTAACTGAAAGGGGTTTGAACTGCCACGTCCCAAGCGGGTGTCTCGCCTTGTAGGCTGAGTGTCTTACTGTGCAAAGGGCTTGCAGTATAACCCACGTCATCTCTCATGAGGCCAAAAACTAGGCCTTTCATTTCATTGTTACCTATGCCAGCGATCACATCGTATAGTTGTGGAGGTGACAGGGAATCCGGAGTGTTCATAAATATAAAATACCACAAAAAGTGGTATTTGTAAATGGCTTGGCTCCCGCTATTAGATGAGCTTCGCAACTTTGAAGCAAATGACCCAAGTCATTTAACCGTCGGCTCTGGGCAGACCTAAACCTACAGCGTCAAACTCTTGCCAAGCAAACTCAATCCAGCGATCTGTTTGTTCCACGC
>CAYMUN010000004.1:0-72424 GCA_964393835.1 uncultured Candidatus Saccharibacteria bacterium
AGCAGTCGGCTCATAACCGATTGGTCCCTGGTTCAAGTCCAGGCACCCCCACCACCGTTGCGGTGCAATATTTTTTACAGTTTTGCTGGTTGGTATTTTGGTATAGTTTCCCTTATCCGTAAAAAGGAGGAGGACTGCCATGGCTAGGATTATCGAAGAGGAACCGACCGAAAGAGTTGTCGTACATGAGCGCGACCATGATCATATCCATGAGGCGCCGCGAAGTAATACGGCCCTGATCGTCGGGATTATCATTGTGATCTTGCTGCTGGTTTTACTGTTTGGCCGGGGGCTTTTGGGTGGCAGTAGTAGCAGTGGTGGCGGCACTGATATTAACATCACGCCACCCACTTCTAAGACCGGTCAGTAGTTTTAGCTGCGGTTGTTAGTGGCGTCGCGGCGCAGAAATAGCAGCCAGGCGATAGCCCAAGAGCTGACTAGCCAGACCAGAAATACCAGGGCGGCCTTTTTGTGGGTGATGTCGGGGCTGTTGGTCAAGACGTCGTTGAGGGCGGTAAATGGCATATAGATGGCATTCTTTTTGAGCAGCAGTGAGGCCACGCCCTCGATGGTCAGCGGCAAGAAAAACAAGCCGACAATGGCAAAGACTTGGTTTCTGGTCAGGGCTACAAATAGTAAACCAGCCATGGCGTAACCCCAGGCGTAAAATAGCGCCCGCCATAACAAGTCGCTAATCGGCAGGGTTTGAGTGATCAGCTCATGACCGGCCAGATGCACGCCGGCGTAGGTAGCCAACGGCGATAACGCCCCGATTACCAGGCCAAACAGAGCGGCAAAGCCGGTCATCACGACTATTTTGGCCAGCAGGACTTTACTGCGACGATTGATGCTGGTCAGGGTATGCAGGATGGTGTTGTAGCGGTATTCGTGCGAAAACAGCAAGATAGCTATCAGCGCGCAAAAAACGGCGGTGAAATTCAGGGCATTGATGACTTCCGTGCCGAGCGCATTAGGGTCTTTTAAGATGTGGGCATCACCTTTAAAACCATCGACGTAGCCGGCAAAAAATAAGGTCAGCAGGATCATGCCGCCGACGATGACGTAGGTCGAGCGCACGCTTAGGAGTTTGCGAATTTCAGCTTTGATCGCGGCCCACATTATTTTTTACCTTTCTGGGATTTAGTGCTGTACTCTTGGGCGTCTTCGGTCAGCTCGAGAAAGGCTTCCTCGAGCGAAGCGGCCTGGTTGCTGAGCTCTAACAAGGGTATGCCGGCCGCAAACGCCAGTGTACCGATTTCATCAGAGTTGGCCCCGCCGACCTTTAGGCCGCCATCCAGCTTTTGGTAGGCCAACAGCTTAGCCTTGAGCGCTTTTTCTAGCTTTGCCAGCTGATTGGTGCGCACAAAGGCTCCGGAATGAGCACTGCCGCTAATAATTTTATCGATCGAGCTGCTGGCGATCAGTTTGCCCTTGCCGATGACCACGACATTGTCGGCCATTTGGGCCATTTCGCTGAGTAAGTGACTCGAAACAAACACGGCGTTGCCCCGGTCGGCGTAATTTTTAATGAACTGTCGCAGCCAGGCGATACCCTCAGGATCCAAACCGTTGGCCGGCTCGTCCAGGATTAGATATTTTGGCTGGCCCAGGATGGCCGCCGCGATACCCAGCCGCTGGCTCATACCTAAGCTGAATTTGCCCGGCTGTTTTTTAGCGACCTCTTTGAGGCCGACGGTGTCCAGTGCTTCCTCAACCCGACTGGTGGATATACCGCCCTCATCCGCCAAGATTTTCAGATGCTGGCGGGCCGATCGCGTCGGATGAAAGGCTTTAGCCTCTAGCAAAACACCGATAATTTTGGAGGGTTGCGGGTAGTCATGTAGTTTTTTGCCGTCAAAGGTCGTGTGACCCTTGCCATGATCCAGCCCCAGCATCAGCCGCATCGTGGTGGACTTACCGGCGCCGTTGGGGCCCAAAAACCCCGTGACTTTACCAGTCTCGACTTTAAATGACATGTCGTCGACCGCTACCTTTTTACGGTAGCGTTTGGTCAGGTTTGTGGCCTCAATCATTACGTCTCACTATACTTAAGCATATGCAAACGAGCAACCAAGCCGCCGCTAGCGCCACCCTGCATTGCTTAACCGGTTGTGCCATCGGCGAGGTTTTGGGCATGATTATAGCTTCGGCGCTGGGCATGGCAGCCTGGCCAAGCGTAGTGCTTTCAATTGTCCTGGCCTTTGGCTTTGGCTACGGTCTGAGTACGCGAGCCCTCCTGCGCCACGGCTTGGGATTGCGTCAAGCCCTCCGCGTGGCCCTGCTAGCCGACACTGCCTCTATCGCCACCATGGAAGCCGCCGATAACGGTTTCATCCTGCTTGTCCCTGGCGCCATCCACGCCAGTCTAACCACCGAACTTTTTTGGATAAGCTTGTTCGCCTCCTTAGTAGTGGCTTTTGTAGTAGCCTTTCCTGTTAACAAATACCTGATTAGCCGCGGCCGGGGCCATGCCTTGGCGCATTCTTATCACGACCATACACCGTAATTAGCTTATGGTTGGTATTCGTAGGTCTTTTTTGCCAGTCGTTTAAAAACAAAAAGGGCGCCGCACTTGGGATCTGGGCAGCGTATCTCGGTCTCGTAATACATCCAATCCGATGAATCATCGGTTCGTTGTTTGGCAGCGATGTATGGCATTAGGGCCGCCAGAGCGTAGTGCGAGAATTGCTCGGTTCCTTCTTTGAACCGGATATTTTCGCCCTCGGCAATTAAGCCTTGGCCAACTACATGCGAACAGTTAAACGTCTTAGGGTCACCAGCCGTCGTGATTTCCAGGTCATATAAATCGTATTTCACCATGTGCCCCTTATACTTCGGTATTTAGATTATACTTCATGATCCCGGCATGCTTCTGGTCGGATCGTTCCAACCCATAAACGTCGCCTTCTAGAAGGTGTACCGCATCGGCAGTATTATCGATCTCAGCTATTTCCGTATCAGTCAGTTTTTTGTCACCAATGTTTTTAATGGAATTAATGTACTGGTTATTGCGTGCGCCGACAATAACTCCCGAAACCTGCGGTTTGCCAAGCACGTACAAAATAGCCGTCTCGCTAATGGTCAGCCCCCGGTTTGCACCGACCTCTTTGAGCTTATGCAGGACGTCCTGAAACACTCCCCATCCCCCGAGGTCATCAATAATGAGCTTGTATTTGACCAGCGAGCGGTTACCGTAAATTTTTTCGAATTCCGGCTCGGGTTTGTCTAGATAGTTTTCCGCAATAAACCCACCGGCCAATCCACCATAGCAAAGCAGAGAAATATCGTGCTCCTGACTGTACCGCTGCAAGCTTTTCTCGGGACGACGGTCAAGCACCGAATACTGCACCTGGTTCGTCAATATTTTGACACCAGCATGCGCCATCTGGTCGACGTGCTCAGCATCAAAATTAGTCAAGCCAAGGTTACGGATCGCGCCCGCCTGTCGCAACGATTCTAGCATCAGGCCGACTTCAACATATTGGTCAATATCAAAATCCCACCAATGGAATTGCACCAGATCAAGCTGCTCTACCCTTAAGCGTTTTCGGGAACGGTGCACTGCGTTTTCGACATCACGCTTTGTCAGCTTGCCGAGCATGTCACGATCTGGCACATATTTGGTATGGACTTGCACCTTTTGCGCTTCCTTAGTTCCTCGCTCGGCTGCTAATTTACTAAGGAATGTGCCGATTAGCTCCTCGACACCGGTGTAAATATCGGCGCAGTCAAAGGTCGTGATTCCAGCATTATAGTAGTCAAACATGTCGCGTATGGCCTGCTGTGGGTCAATCGCGCCATGACCGCCCGCCAACTGCCAACCACCCTTGATAATCCTAGAAATGTCGTAATCGGGTGCAAGACGTACTCTTTCAGCCATTTTTTCCTTGCGGTTTATTGATCACTTTGCGTTCCAGAAAGGGGGCCACATTTTCCATGCCGCCGCTGCCCGACGATTGATTAGTGCAACCAGCTCTAAGTCTACTTCATCAATGACAGCCCTTTGTACTGCTAATTCTTCCTCGTAACTAGGAGGCCGTACATCGGCCGATGGTAAGGGGGGAAGATCGTGATGGAGTTGACCGTCTGGGCCTGTCATGCAGCTACCTCTTCAGCTATTAAGTGTAACCATACCATATATTTTAGCATTTACGCAAATAAATTTTATGGTGACTCTACAATCCATTATAGCTTGCACCTGGGCAATCCTACAATGGAACTACTATAGAGTGAGTAACAAAATTGGGCTTCCGCCATAAACTTGACAAATAAGCATAAGTTTGATACTATAGTCTGTAGGTTTTATTGAACATAAAAAGTAAAAACCCGTGTAATAAATCTCACAGACAAAATGCCCATAGGGTGTTGACACCCGGGTGTACAATAAAAACATAATAATAATTAACCCATCATTAATAAATAAGATTGAAGAAAGGTTAAAAATAAAATGCACTCTCCACACGTAGTAGAAATACCCAGACACCTGGATCCTGTTTCTAGCGACACTTTTATAGCCGGCGATAACCGTGATGTTCATCCGGCGGTTTATGAAGAAGGGCTCAAAATGGGCGAAGGTCAGCCTCCCCTGACTGTACTGAAGGCAGCCTCTGAAGCAATTGAGCAATGGGATCACGATCCTGAAGTCCCGGCAGACGACCACAATAAAGTTCTGACCCACGCTTAAGGTTCAGATCCTCTTTTAGCACAGTATTGCTAGGAGTTCATCAGTGGTTTTAGCTTGCATGAGCTGCTCGCGGAGCTCTTTGGCACCGTCGAAGTTATTAATATAGATCTTGCAGAATTTGTTTAGGGTTTGGATGGGGCGCTCGCGGCGTTGCCAAGTGGTGGCAAAGAGCCTGATGTGATCGGCGTAGAGCTGGCGGCGCTGGGCTTCGGTGTAGTCTGGCCAAGGACTATGCCCGGCAAAGACAAATGGATCGTGGAAAACACCGCGGCCGATCATGATGCCGTCGAGCTGGTACTGCTCGGCCAGCTCCAGGCCCTGCTGGCGGCTCAGGACATCGCCGTTGCCGATGATCAGGGATTGGGGGGCCAGCTTGTCCCGCAGCTCTCTAGCCTGCCCTATGGCTGCCCAGTCGGCCGGTACTTTGCTCATCTGGACTTTGGTACGGCCGTGAATCGTCAACATATCCACTCGGTGGCCGAGCAGGAATTCAATCCAGGTCATATCGATAGTGTTGTAGCCCAGCCGGGTTTTGACGCTCAGCGGCAAGCGGCCAGCCAGGCCCTTTTGGGTGGCCTGGATAATTGCTTGGGCTAAGGGGCGGTCATTTATCAGGGCGGCGCAGGTGCCGTTTTTGATCTCGGTCTTTTGCGGGCAGCCCATGTTGAGGTCGACGCCGGCAAAGTTGACGCCCTCGGGCAAGCCGAACTCACGGGCAAAGGTACCGTCAGCTACCTCTTGGGCCGTTTTATAAAAATTCTCGGGATTTTTGCCCCAAAACTGGGCGATCAGCGGCTGCTCTTGAGGGGTAAACTGGAGTTTTTTGAGTAATTTCTGGCGGCCCGGGCTCTGCAGGCCATCGACGTTGACGAATTCCGTGAAATACATGTCCGGAGCCGCGCACTCGCCCACCACCCGCCGAAACACGGTATCGGTCACGTCATCCATCGGCGCCAAAATAAAGAACGGCTTAGACAGCTGCTGCACTGGCGGCTTTCTGGTCTAAAGCGGCCTGGTATTTTCCTGCCAGTTTTTGCTCGCAGCGGGCTTGGGAGACGCCGAGTTTATAGAGCTTGGCACGATTGTGTTTGCCCACCATTTGCAGCAGGCCAATCATATGGGCGGTGCGCTCGGCATGTGAATAATTACCGTAGAGGTGGCGCTTGATTACCCGATGCATGCCGGCGATAGCCGCGTTGCCAAGGTCAAGATAGATTACGGCAACCTCCGCGGTTTCGTGGATTTTTTCGTCAGCCTGGGCCCGCTCTGTTTCTAGCCGCCTGGCCTGGCTACGTACTTTAGAAGGACTGACAAGATGGCTGATCAGGTGACCATAGACTTTATTGTCGCCGAGAAGCTGCCCTGATAAATTTCGCTGTTTGGCGATCATGTCTTCCAAGATATGGCCCCCCGTGCGATTGGCGGTCTGCTCGGTATTTTTATGATCAGGTTCACCCCAGTGGGCCCGGCGAGTCTTGTTAACCCCATGACTCGCGAGAGCCCGTGCGCTATGAGCCACCACCAGGAATTCTGCTGGCTGGAAAGCTACGCCGTCATTGGGTTTGTCCGGATTAGGCTCAGGTTTTCTGGGCTCCGCCCCAGCTCGAGGTCTCGGTGTCCCAAGCCAAACGAAGTGCTCGGCGTTGCGCTCGGGGTCTAAGGCGCCGGGGGCGACGTAGAGGCCTGTTTCAATAAACTCCGGCACGACATGTTGGTAATCGCGAAAACTTGGCTCGCGGCCAAAACGCAGGCCGACAGCCGCCCGGTCAATCAGGCTGACAACGGCTATGCGGCTCTCTGGTGCCACGTCAGCATACTGCTTGGGCGGCACCAACTCGGCAAGATACGATGGTATTTCTAATTGGCCGGGGTGCGGGCCTGCTCGTTTAGCCAAAATCAAGACTCCTTATAGATGCATAATTATAGCCGTGACAGTGGTCGTTGACAATGCTAGCTGGATTGGGCAAGCAGCTGGGCTTGTAGGCGATCTTTTTCGGCTTGGATAGCATCCCGGTGCTCGTCCCGGCGACCGGAATTGCGTATCGTACCGTAGGTGATTCGAAATTCCCGATACAGCGCGTCAAAGCCATCTTGGGCTGCCGGGTCTTCGGTCAGCACCATAGGTTTTGCCTCTGGCGTCTCGTCCTCATCCTCAGGCTGGATGGCCACTATTTCTACCTTTGTGGCTATGCCGAGCGAGAGGGCAAAGTTAGTTCGAGCGGCTATTCGCATACGCCGTATGGTGGACTCGGCTTTCGTCCGGCGCTCGGTTAGGTTTTGCCATTCGATTTCGTCATAATCCTCTAATCGCTCCATGCTGTGCAGCATATTGTCGGCGTTGGTTTTTGACCCCTCAGCGGCGCATTCTGTAGCATAATTATCCAGGACTTTTTGCTCGTAGGTTAAGACAGCCAGTGCGTGCTGCTCGGGAGTCATCAGGTCAGCTTCGGTGGCCGGAAAGAACCCCTCGTCAGGGCTTGGGACTACTTGGCCAAAGGCAACACTCGCCTTGGTGGGGGCCAGCAACATGCCTTGGTCTTCGCGATTAACGGTGTGCTTGGGAGTCATATTGAGGTGTATTATACCATACCTGTCAACAATTTGCAATGTAGATGCTCAAGGTTACTCCCATTTAAAGGAGCGGAAGGCGATGGCGTAGATCAGGATGAACCAGGCGGCCATCAGGCCGAGTTGGGGGCCGAGATCGATCAAGTGCTTGCCCTCGGTCGTGAGTAGGCGCAGACCGTCAATAACGGGGGTGAGAGGTAAGAAATTCGTGACTGTTTGCAGCCATTCCGGCATCAAAAAGCGCGGGAAAAACGTGCCAGATAGGAACAGCATCGGGAAAACGATGATATTGGCTAGCGGCGCGGCCTGGCGCTCGTTTTTGGCCCAGCCACCGATCGCCAGGCCGATACCGAGAATCATAAAAATACTGAGGACAGTAAACAGCAGGATCTCGGGATAGTAGCCGTTGATTTTGAGGTGGAAAAATTTGATGGCTACGGCAAACTGGATAGCTATCGAAATAACCCCGGTGGCCGCCTGGCTAAACATAGTGGCCATAAAATACTGCCAGGTTTTGAGCGGCGTGGTGTGCAGGCGACGCAGAATCCCCTGTTTTTTAAGCTCTGGGAACACATTGACCGGCCCAAAGATGCCAAGGCCGATAATCGAAAAACCGAGCAGCCCGGCAAAGGTGTAGTCAAAGGCGGTCAGGCTCTTGGCGTTGAGCTCTTTGGGAACCACCGTGAACGGTTCTTGGATTTTGACAAAGTTTTGGTTGACCTGTTTAAGGACACCGTCCAGCACCGAAGTCAGCGTTTGACCGGTGCCGGAACTGCTGTGGTTATACAGCAGTTGTACCTGGCCCGACGGGTAGGCCTGACCGCCTTTGACAGTGCCAAAATCACGCGGCAAGACAATAATGCCGTCGATCTGGCTCTTGCTCATCTTATCTTTGGCCTGATCGAGGGTCTTGACGGATTTATCGGGCTTGAACAGCTTGCCTTTTTCCAGTTGCTGCACAAAACTATGGGCAAACGGCGTCTGGGACTGATTAAGCACGGCGACTTTAAACGAGACGTTATTATTACCGCTGCTAAAGCTGCCAAACACAAACAGGAAAATCAACGGAAAGATAATCCCGAAAAACTGAGCCAGGCGGTCACGGAAAAAGCGCCGGGTACTGAGCTTGGTAAACACCAGGACAGTACGTAGTTGTTGTTTAACTGTCATGTGGGCTAGTCCTTGAGCCCTTTGCCGGTTAAGTCAATAAAGACATCGTCGAGGTTGGCCTGCTCGACTTGGATTTCTTTTTTAAAGCCGCGCTCCAGTAATTGCTTAATAAGTTTTTTGGGTGTATCAAGAGCGATGATCTTGCCATTGTCCATGATAGCGACGCGGTCACAGAGCAGCTCAGCTTCGTCCAAGTAATGGGTGGTCATGATGACGGTTACGCCGCGATCTCTGACTTCGCGAATTAATCCCCAGAGGTTGCGGCGGGCCTGAGGGTCAAGGCCGGTGGTCGGCTCGTCGAGGAAAAAGACTTGGGGGCTATGCACCAGGGCGGCGGCGATACTGAGGCGCTGACGCTGACCGCCGGAGAGCTGCTCAGCGTAGTTGTTGGCTTTTTCGCCGAGCTGGACATCATCCAAAAATTCCCTGGCATTGACGTGTTCGCCGTAGGCGGCGGCAAACAATTCAATAATCTCGGTCAGCTTTTGCTTGTCCTGAAATGCCGGGGTTTGGGGTTGGACGCCGATAATAGCTTTGACCTTGTTGGGCTCGTCAGCCACATTCAGGCCGTCGAGAGTGATCGTGCCGCCATCAATCTCGCGCAAGGTTTCGATCATCTCAAGAGTTGTCGTCTTGCCGGCGCCGTTGGGGCCGAGGATACCAAAGATTTCACCTTTTTTGACTTCAAACGAGATACCGTCGACTGCCGGCTTGTCATCATAGACCTTTTTGAGATCTTTTACTTTTAGGATTACCTCTGGCATAAGCCCTCAGTATAACAAAAAGTACCTGGTTATGAGTGATACCAGGTACTTTTTGTTCTCTCTTCTAAAAAATAGGTGGCCCGCGTTAACGGCGGGAGGAACCTATTTGCTGCGCTTGACGGTCAAGAAACCGTTGCGGGGGTTTTCGTTGACTTCCATGCCGGCTGGCAGGTCAGTTGCTTCTGGGCGCTGATCCTTGCTGAAGTAGTAGATGGTCTGCTCTTTGCCGCCGCGTAAAACAACAGCCTTAGAGTTCAGGTAGTATGTAACGCCTTTTGAGTTAGTGTGCTTGTATGCCATGTGGAGTTCTCCCTCTCTTACAATTAGTAACGTACCCCTAACATACTCTGGTGGCTTTTTGTTTGTCAACCCCTTAGACCTATATTGCGGCATTTTTGCCTTGCGCTAATCAACCAGGTTGTATTACACTGGGTCGGTAAGCATAAAAGTAATAAAAGAGGTGGAGTGAGCGAAGTTATGGATTTTTCTAACCGCAACGTACAACCGCAAGCTGCGGCTCCAGGTGCGCAGACTACAGCGGCCGGGAACCCAAGCCCGAGCAATAATAAAAAAGCTAAGCGCTCCGATAGAGGCGAATGGGCCCGAATTGGTACCGTTATATTAGTTGTCTTAGTCGCTATTTTACTGGGTGGAGCTATCGCTTTGGCCAGCATGGGCGGCAACGATATTAAGCCTGAGTCTAAGTTTGTTGACAGCAGCAAGCTACAAGCCGTATTCCTCAATACCGGCCAGGTTTATTTTGGCAACATCAAAACCCTTAACAGTAAGTACTTCGTAGTCAGCAATATCTATTACTTGCAGACCTCAAATAGCGCGTCTGGCTCGACCAGCAACGCCAACACCAGCGTCTCGCTCGTCAAGCTTGGTTGTGAGTTACACGAGCCATATGACCAGATGGTCATCAACCGTGACCAAGTGACTTTCTGGGAGAACTTGCAAGATAACGGCCAGGTGGCCAAGGCCGTCTCGACCTTTAAAAAGCAAAATCCCAGCGGTCAGAAGTGTGCCGACCAAAGCAGTAGCAGTAGCAGCAACAGCAGTAGCAGCGTCCAGAGCGCCGGCAGTAACAGCACTCCTAGCACTACCCCCAAGCCCTAATTGATATTCTTTAACTAGGCCTCTAAACGTCCCTTCTAAAGAGGGACGTTTTTAGTACTTAGCGGCGCAAGCGTCGCCCGGCTATATTCACGACAAACAACAGGCTGCTAACTACGGCGATGACCATGCTCCAGCCAGCGACATCAGGTGACCATTTAGGCGTAGTAAAAGCGAACTTATACAGAGCGTCAGGGACGGGAGTAGTAGCCTCCGGGTTGTGTGCTAAGACGTACTGCTCAATACAGGGTACCCGGTTACGCCCCGATAAATCAGTTGTATTCTGTTGCTCACAGGCAGCCTGTGCGGCGCTATATAGCTGACTGTTGCCTTGGGCGATCTGGTCACTTTGGGCAGTCACCAGGCGTTCGTAGGTATATTTTAGCTGGATCGGCGGGTAAACCGCGGTATTACCGGCATTGAGATTAGTATTCATATGGCTGGTAACGTAAGCCTGGAGTTTTTTGAGGGCTGCCTCGGTGTCACCGTTTTTTTGGTCAGCAGCATACACCGCGTCGCGGAGCTTGATCATATGCTCGTTGTTAGCCCTAAGCGCCAAGACACAGATCAGCATGCTGAGGGCGGCAACCGCCAAAATGTACCAGGGCTTGATACGTAAAAACCGGTTCCGTAAGCGATGGTGATGATGTTTTGACATACCTGCCTACAGTATACGTAGCTGGACGCTAATCACGCCAGCCTGTACCCTATAAATATGCATGTCTACTTCTCAGGTATTGGCGGTGCCGGTATAGGCCCCTTGGCTCAAATTGCTCACCAAGTCGGCTACACCGTGTCCGGCTCTGACCAGCAAGCTTCTCAGTATCTCGAGTACCTGTGCCAGCACGGTATCACCGAAACGCATGTCGGGCAGACCGCTGAAGCGATCGCCGAGCTGCACGCCCGGCAGCCGATTGACTGGCTGGTCTATAGTTCCTCAATCCCTACTGATCATCCGGAATTAGTTTTTTGCCGCGAGCAAGGTATCAAAATCAGTAAACGCGACGAGTTGCTCAATCAAATCCTGCAGGATCGCCAGCTAAAATTAATCGCCATCGCCGGCACTCACGGTAAAACTACCACTACTGCCCTCACTACCTGGCTATTTACTTCGTTAAATCTCCCTGTTAGCTACCTCTTGCCGGCCAAAACCAGTTTTGCCGAAATGGGCCGGTTTGATCCTAAGAGCGAGTATTTCATCTATGAAGCCGATGAATTCGACCGCAATTTCCTGGCCTACGAGCCGGCCATCAGCCTGATCACCGGCGTCAGCTGGGATCACCACGAGATTTTTCCGACCCGGGAGGACTACCAGGCGGCTTTCCGTGAATTCATCGACCAGAGCGGCCACACGTTCATTTGGGAGGAAGACGCCGACTATCTCAGTCTCGGCCCGGCTACCGGCCTCGATATCCAAAAAAGCGACGATTCGCACATCAGTAAAATTTCTCTGGTCGGCAAATACAACCGCCTCGACGCCTGGCTGGCTATCCAAGCCGTCCATCGGGCTACCAAAGAACCAGTCGATAGGTTGATCGAAATCGTCAACCGCTTCCCCGGTTTGTCGCGCCGCATGGAACAAATCGCGCCAGGGCTATATAGCGACTATGCTCACACCCCTGAGAAAATTCGTGGCGCCATGAGCGTCGCCACCGAAACGGCTGCCGCCAGCGGGCAGAAACTGGTCGTTGTCTACGAGCCGTTAACCAACCGCCGCCAGCACTACCTGCTTGACGACTACAAAGACTGCTTCAGCGGAGCGGATCAACTCTATTGGATTCCCAGCTACCTGGCCCGCGAGGCACCGGGCCAGCGCGTCATCCCTCCTGCCGAGCTCATCTCACACCTGGCCGATCCCTCGATAGCCACCCCAATGGAACGTGACCAAAACCTGAAGCATGCCATCCGAGAGCATCTGAAATCCGGTGATATGGTAATCGCTATGGCCGGTGGCGGAGGCGGTTCTCTCGATGACTGGCTTCGCGAAGAATTCGTCCCTGACTCTGACTTTCAAACCTGGTACAACCACCGCAAACAAGACAGCTTCGAGCAACTCTAAACCAAAGCGACGAGCTCGCGCATCCCTTTTGGGGAATATAGCATATATGCTATGGATAACAGGTACAGTCATAGCATATATGTTATATCGCTCTAAAGACAGTGGGCGGTCAAGGAGTTTTTAGTCTGAGTGATATACTTATGCCATGTAAAAAACAGCATTGGTGTTTGGGCATAGTTCAGGACTTGGCCACGCAATTACTGAGAAATTACTGGCTGATGACTACACAGTAGTCGGCATTTCACGCTCAACGAGTGATCTAGAATCCGAACGATTGATTACTCTACAGGCTGACCTCTCAAAAGAGGCGGAGCTGGTATCGGTCGTTGATAAAATTAAGCGGGAACACGCGACTTTTGACGTATTACTATTCGCGACTGGCACTTTGACAGCGCACGATATTAACAATGTAAACTACACAGACATGGAGTATCTCTACCGGATTAACACCTTTGCGCCAATGTTTATAGAATCCAGTCTGCTTGATTTAGTAAAGAAGAACTCAGCGGATATTATTAACGTGACCACGAGTGCACTTGTCGATTACTATCCAAAATTTGCCGAATATTCTTCCTCTAAGGCTGCTCTGGCAAAGTTCACCAAAGATCTCCAAAAAGAACTCCAAAATACCGAATGCCGCGTGCTTGATCTCTGTCCTAGTGGTTTTACAAGTAATATTTACAAAACTATGAGCGGCGATAAGATCGATCGCGATGAATCAAAACAAATGCAGGCCAGTGATTTAGCTAAGCTTGTCGTGTACATTATCGGGCTCCCAAAAAAGATGGAAGTTACTTATTTGTATATAAACCGGAAGTAGCTAGCCTTAGCGATTGTCGCCGGAGCCTTGGAGGACGCCGCGGGCTTTGCGGGACTGGAGTTTGTCGAGATTTTGTTGGGCGATCGTTTCGAGTGGCAAGCCTAAGTGATGCGCAAAGACAGCTAAGTACCAGAGGACGTCGCCGACCTCTTTGGCCATGTCGAGTTTGTCTTGCTCGGAGACTTGGCCACCCTTGTCGCGGATGATCTTTTTGACCTTTTCGGCGATTTCGCCGGCTTCGCCGTTGATGCCCAGCACCCAGTGCAGCATGTCGCGAAATTCACTGTCAGTAGCAATGACGGTCGTCAGGGCCTGCTTTTGGTACTCGTCTAAAGTCATTCCTTATATTGTAGCATCGTCGATCTTGACGGCGCCGGGACGCAGGACTTCGATGGCGTCGTCGATAACCCGGATGATGGTCGATGGCTGGTGGTGTGATAGGTCACCGCCGTCAATGTAGAAATCAACTTCCTGGTCGAAATAAGCTTTAGCCTGATCGATGGTCGTGGAAGTCGGCTGGCCCGGATGATTGGCGCTGCTGGTCAGCAAGGGGCCGGTTTTTTGGAGCAGTTTAACCAGCTCGGGTTGATCAGGAACGCGCACGGCCAGGGCGCGTTGCCCTTGATGCAGGTAATCCAGGGTCGGGTCAGCAGCCGGGATGATAATGCTGACGGCTCCGGGCCAGAACTGCTCGACAGCTTTGAGATAGCGATGCTTAAGGCCTAGGGAGGAGAGCTGATCGATGTTGGCAGCGATGATGGTGCCGGGTTTATGCTCGCGAGCCTTGAGCCTGTAGAGGCGCTCGACGGCTTGCGGATCAGCCGCCCGGGCGACCACGCCGTAAACCGTATCAGTCGGAATGACCCCGATGGCGCCCGGTTTTTGCAACTGGTCACTGGTAGTACTAAACATTAGTGTTATTTCGGAGTTTTGAGATAGGCGATAACAGCTAGGGTAGCCAAGCCAAGGACGATGATGACCGTAGCGATGATGGCGGCGGTCACGCCAGGGGTTTTGGGCTTCTTGGGAGCCGGGGGAGAATTAGTAGCTTTTGGTGCTTCAGCCGGGGGCTTGGCTTCGTCTGTGAGTTCAGATTCAGGCTCAGATTCGGATTCGGATTCAGATCCGGGCTCGGGAGCAGTTTCTGGCTCAGCGGCTGGTTCAACCTGCACAGCTTCAGGCTCAGTCGTAGTCTCGGCTGGCTCGGGCGTAGCGGTAGGCTCGACGGGTTCAGTGGGCTCTTCGGGCTTAGTTTCCATACGTATCTAGCATTGTAGCATGAAAGCATGAGCTTATTTAGAGCTCGTACCGATGGCCGCGATGATGAATGAGCTCCTCGGCCAGCAGCTCTTTAATTACTTCGTCGAGACACGGATCCGGAATCTGGGCTTGGAGATCAGTAATCGAGTATGGCTGGTCGCCAAGTAACCTGATAACTTGGCCGCGAATCTGGCGGCGGGAGCCGGCAAATTTTGATTGTCGGGCACAACTTTTGCTCTGGCGGCTGGGATTACCGACGGTTTGTTTGAGATAGGCTCCGTAATCCATCAAGGCCCAGTACCATTCCCTGGGATGCTCATGGTCGAGCGTTTCAGTCACCAGTTTTAGTATGGTTTTATCGACGATACCAGTTTTGTCGTTAAAAAAGTGATGGATAAAGACCGTGCGAATGTTGGTTTCGACAAATATGTCTGGCTGGTTGTAGGCATAGGCCAGGATAGCGCCGGCAGTGTTGGCACCGAGGCCAGGCAGTTTTTTTAATTCATCGGCTGAGGCCGGTAATTCTCCCTGGTAATCCTGCACAATCTGCCCGGCGGCCTGCCACAGAAATTTGGCCCGGCGATTGTAGCCAAGACCGCTCCAGACGCGCAGTACTTCGCCCAAGGGGGCGCCAGCCAAGTTTCGTACGCTCGGAAAGGTTGTCAAAAACTGCTGGTATTTTGGGATTACCCGGCTGACTTGGGTTTGCTGCAACATCAGCTCGCTAACCATGATTTGGTAGGCGGCCGAACCGTCAGCCGGTAGCAAGCGCCAGGGCAGATCGTGTCGACCTCGTTGATTATAAAAATCCCACACTAGGGTTTGAAAAGCTGCTTTATCGTCAATCATGTCCATCCATTGTATGATATATAGCAAATGATTCAGTATGTGTTGCGTCTCGCAAAGCGCTTTGCCGTTTTGCTGCCTGGTATTGCTATCGCCTATCTTTCGGTGCGTGGAGTCTTCCCATATTTTGACCGCCGGCTGCCGCTGGCATTAGCTATATTCGTGACCTATGTACTGGCCGCCTATGTATTAATGCCCGCCTTGGTGCGCTTGTTTCGAGTTTTTCAGCAGCAGCCCGATCATCTGCCCTTGTACTGCGTAACACCTGACGGATTTGCTTCTGATCCGCTGAATATCGCGATTGTCGGCACGCGTCGTCAACTTATCACGGCCATGGAAGCCAGTGGCTGGATACTAGCCGACCGGCATACTGTCAAAAATGTGCTGCGGACTGTCCTCTGCATTGCCTTTGAGCAACCATATCCGGCAGCACCGATGAGCAGCCTTTACCTCTTTGGCAGGAAACAGGATATCGCATTTGAAATACCGACCGGGCCGTCACCGAGCAGTCGGCATCATGTGCGTTTCTGGTCGACTAACCAGGGTGGCAATCTGACGTGGATTGGAGCGGCTTCGCTGGATACCGGTTTGAGTTTTATCAGACATAATCTACAGATCTCGCACATGATCGCTCCCGATACTAACCGGGAACGTGATCTGATTGTCGAACGTCTGCGAGCCGCCAAATTAGTTAAAAAGGTAGCCCTGACCAAGCTCGGGAATCCCTACCGACTGATCAACCGGGTGCTGCGCGGCTCACTTCACACCGATGGCCAGATGGCAGTCGTCACCCTAAAAAAGTCCAAGCCAGCCTAAGCGACCTATAGACCCCCGTAGCCATAACCGTAACCAGCAAAGGCTTGGGCTGGCTTGTAATAGTCAGTGATTTTGAGTGGCGGCTTTTTGGTCGAACCACCGCTACCCGGCATTATGTATAATTCACTATTGTTTTTAGAAACCAGGGTGTAGCTATCGCCGTACCACCCATAGGGCGCATAGTCACTAAGACTAACGATCTGCTTTTGATGATCAGCATTGCTATCACCAATAAACAGAGTGTTTTTACCATCACGTAGTTCCGTCCAAAAAGTCTGCGTACCAGAGGGTGATAACAAGTACGTTGGATATCCCTGATTAAAGGTATTCTGGTCGACGTTGTTTGCGGCTTTAACGGCCTGATTTTCGTACTCATAGTAAAGATTTTTATTTTGGTTGTTGTCATAGACCGCGTAATAAATACTCTGCGGTTTGTAGAGCACGGCCTGGTTGATACTGATACTGGCAGTCTCAAAGGATTGGTAATCTTTTTTGTTTTGGCCGTTTGGATTTATGGCCCGGATGGTATTATTTTTGCCGCTTAGATCGTGATTAGCATAGCCGTACCACTGGGTGCTATAAACCAAGGCGCCATTGACGATGTAAAAGTTAGAGAAGCTCTGCTGGCCATAAGAATTAGCGTCACCCTCGGCCTGGGTCTGATCCAACTGGTTAAGCTGGAGGTTTTCGGCATCATAGCTCTTAATCACTTCCCGGCCGGCCTGCCAGTTAGGCAAACTAGTACGGGTCAGGTCGTAGATAAATGAATGTCCGTACCAGCCGACCAACGAAAACTCGGCGTTGCCATTATCAAACTGGGTGACTTTGTCATTGCTGGTATCGATCAGGTACAGGGCCGGCTGAGCGCCATCGCGCCGGGCCTTGAGCACCAGGTAGCGCCAGTCCCGCGAGGCCAGCAAGCTGGTAGTCAGCTTGTCCTCTTTGCCGGTGCCCTCGAGTACCAGATGACGATCAGTGCCATCCAGGTTAGATTTAACGACATCTAAGCTGCCATTTAGGTTTGACAGGAAGTAAATGCGCCCGGACGGTGTCAGTTCAAAGGTATTGGCTTTGATTGGCTGATCGGTGATTTCAATGTTGATGCCGGCTGGATTGTAGCCATCCAGCTTTATTTTGGCGCTGGCTGTTTTACTATCAGCCGGTAGCGCAATGGTAGCCATGCCCTTGGCATCAGTCTTGGCTGTTGTTTTTAGCACCTGAATCTCGGCGCCTTTGACTGGCCTACCACTAATTTTGTTAAGCACGACGACGGGCACCAGGCGACCGGTCGCAACCAGGGGAAAGCTGGCGGGCTTTTTTGGACTCGCTGTCAGACCCACAAAATAACTGGTATGAGCCGGTGCGTAGTATTGCTTGCTAATAACTACGCTATCCTTGCCGACAGGTGCATTCAGAAAGACGCGGCCACTGCCATCGGTTTTACTGGATGCACTGCCAAGCTTAACCAGCGCGTTGCTCACCGGTGTCTTGGTTTTGCTATCCAGTATGGTGAGTACTATTGGTCGTTTAAGTACCAAGCCCAGAGCTTTGTAGCGCGTAAATGGCACGGCAAACAGCAGTACGAGTACAGTAACTAATCCGATCCACGTCCATTTATTTCTTACTAAATGACGCAGATTGTCTTTCCAGCTGGAGTCGCCGCGCACCACTGCCTGATTACTGCGAGTGGCCCGGGCATCTTCAACGGCTAGTACGATGTCGCCTTCCTTGGCCACAATGTCGTCAACTGCCTTGTCGGTTTCACTATCTTCCAGTGGCTGCTCGGCAGGTTCAACGCTGCTTTCTGCTTCGACCGCCTCTGGAATTGGCGCGTGGAGTTCACCAGGTTTGGCAGTCTTATCTTCGGGAATTTGCTTAAGTAGCTTTTTAGGCAAGGCCGGTGCTGATTGCGGCGACAATTTGTGAACGGTTACAGTCTCGGCTGCCGAGTCGGCACCCGACGTAACAACCGCGTCGGGCTTGTCTGGATCCATCATGGCTTCCACACGAGCCTCTAGGGCCTTCTCGGCATCAGACTTCTTAGGTTCAATCGATTTCTTATCAGGCATAATGCTTATCTTTATGCCCAGTCTATCAGAAAATCAGTCGAAATTCTTGCCTTGGTTTAAAAATGTAACTGCGTAGCTATAAGGCTGGCCTAACTAATGAGCGCCAGTCCACCATACTGGAGTCCAGTTCGGTCTATACACTACTAGATTACCGTCATCTTGCATGAACAAGAAGTTACCACCGCCATAGCGGTTGGTTCCCGTCTGCCAAATCGCAGACCAGTTTTCAAAATACACTACTAAGTTACCGTCGGTTTGCATGCAGAAGTACTGTGTAGCATGATAGGGGCGGTAGAGATAGTCAGGCGTATTGGTCTGCCACACTGGTTGACCATAGCGGTTATACATAACAATATTGCCGTCATTCTGGAACCATAGCGTAAAAGTACCGCTGGGCGAGATCAGGTATTGACTACGTACCATGCATTCCCCTGACCATAGGGCGTAAGTGCCAGCAGCAGCAGAAGTTGGTTTTGGCAGGAATGCCATGCTGACCAGAAGAGCAGTTACGGTTGCTAATACGAGTAGCTTTAGGGTGTTCAGTTGTTTTGAAACATACGCATTCACAGGCATAGTCCCCCATACATTATATTTACTTTCAAGTTCAAGAGTATTGCGGTTTGCTATGGTTGGTCTGTAAGAAAATTCACAGCTACCTAATGGCAGCTGATTTGGCCTAAATAGCGCCTATGGACAAGCGCTCCAGCTACCTGCTCGTTTTGCTCATAGGAAAGGCGGTACCGTTCCCGAACAAAGAGTTTTGCACCGCTACCACAGGCCCGGTGGAGGCGAAACCTAAGTCGATCATGCAGTGTGCTTGGTGCAAGGCCGACGTCCTTAGTCTGTCCTTGTACAAACGTCTGTTTGCCGCTACTACTAGTAAGCGCAAGTGAGTTCCGTAATGTAACTATTCCGTAACAAGGCTGTGATAAATGAGTGACGACTACAGGGTCGGTAGGCGCTATGTCTTCGTTATTTGACGATGATAGTGAATCTAGCGAGGGGGGTGGAGTGACTTGCGGCCTTTCAGATAGGTTAGATGGTGGCCATGATGCATCGGATGCCGATTGCGGCAGTGGCGGGTGGGTTTGTGTTGGCCCGGTTTCAGTCTTTGCTGCAGACGGTGCCAGAGGCACGCCATTTATAAAACTCCAGCTCCGTACCCGACGCGTAATGGCTACGCTGCCAAAATCTCCGTTCACGCGCACCTTGGTATGTTCCTGAGGAGCTAATATTGTTTCCAGGCAGTGATCTGGGTTAGCGGCAGCTGTAATCGTTGGCAGGAAGGCATCGGCCTGAGCATTATCTATACGGTTATTGAGCCCTAGAGCAAGAGCTCCAGTCGCGGCAAAACCGGCAATTACTCCGCCAAGCTGCCTACCCTCAATACGCCCTAACTCCAGTACGCTCATGGCCACTCCTTTATTCAGAAAGTGTTCCAAACCCAAAGTACACCGGCTAATTTAATTTAGCAACTGGATTAATTACAGACTACCCCGAGTATAAGTACTAAGGGGCCAGGCGGTTGATGTCGCGGGGAAAGAGCGAGGCTTCTTTGACGTTGTTTAGGCCGAGGAATTTTTGGGTTAGGCGCTCTAGGCCCATGCCGAAACCACCGTGTGGAGGCATGCCTGATTGCATAGCCGACAATAATGGCTTGAAGCCGGGGTCTTCCGGGTCACCGCCGGCCATATCTTTGAGCTGCTGCAATACGACTTCGTAATCATTTTCGCGCATTGAGCCGGTAGCAATCTCCACGCCGCGGAACAACAGGTCGACGCGATCAGCCAACTTCGGATTGCCGGCCTGAGCTTTGTGGTAAAACTTCATCTCTGAGGCTGGCCAATCGGTCACAAACACGGCTTCGCTGCCGAGATTTTTTTTGGCGTATTCGCAAATCCATTTTTCTTCGTCAGGCCGCAAATCTTTTTCGCCGACCGTATCCTGGCCATTGGCTTTAGAGTAACGCTCGTGGATTTCGGCCATCGAAATAGAGGGGATTTCTTTGGTTAGGGTTGGTTTGATGGTGTTCAAACGCTTTAACTCGTCGCCATGCTTGTCCCATATATAATCGCTAACGTAGTTGAGCAGGCCGCTAAGGTGCGTTTTGAGCCCGGCAATGTCGATAAATCCCATTTCACCGTCGATGGAAATGTATTCTGTCATGTGCCGGGTGGTGGCGCTCGGCTCGGCCCGGTAGACCGGCGCTATTTCAAATACCCGCTCAAAGACACCAACCATGATCTGCTTGTAAAATTGCGGGCTCTGGGCCAGCGTGGCTTCCCGCCCAAAATAATCAATTTTAAATACCTCGGCGCCACCCTCGGTGGCAGCCGCCAACAGTTTTGGCGTCCGGATTTCAGTAAAGTCTTGCTCGTAAAAATAATCACGCAGCGCCCGAGTGATGGTAGATTGAATAGTAAAAATGGCTGTCTCCTGCAAGTTGCGCAGGCCGATTGGACGATACTCAAACAGGGTGTCGAGATTGTCGGGTTTGTGGCTGAGGGGCTTGTCGATCTCGATCGGGGGCTCAGCCTCCACCGGTACCAGCACAGTGAGCTTACCATCGTGCAGTTCGGCGCCGCCCGGCGCCCGGGCTTCTTCAACAACCTTACCATCAACTGCTAGCACAGTGCCTATTTGCAGGCCGCGCAGTTTTTCGACTTCGTCTTTGTCTTGGATAACTACTTGAACAAGACCGCGCCGATCGCGAACATTTATGAATGTCAGGCCGCCAAGCATGCGCTTTTTGTGTAGCCAGCCCTCGACATGCACCGTCTGGCCGACGTGGTCTTGCAATTCGCTGCTTAAAATTCTCATAGGATGTTATTTTACCACTGATGCAACTGCTTTGTCGCCTACTCCAGCTCGATGGTGGCTTCGGGTTCAGACTTTTTGGACTTTTTGGCAGTCGGGTGGCGGGCAGCAACGGCGCTTATATCGGCATATTGATCAAAATCATCACCGGGAATATGGCCGAGCAGCTGGTGCAAAATGTTTTCAACGGTGATGATGCCAAGATATTCCTCAAAACTATTGACCACTATAAATAGCCGGTGGTTGGTGCTAAAGAAAGCATGCAGCGCTTCGCTGAGGGGGTCGTTTTCGTGCAGGTAGTAGGTGGTGCTCTCCATGACGTCCCGGACTTTGCCGGTACTTTGCAGGTCAAGCTTCTTAAAGGCCAGGGTGCCGACAAACGGGCCCTTGGTGCCATCACGCACTAGCACGTATTCCTGCCCGCTCTGGTGCAATTCGTCAATCAATATCGGCCCGATTGTGTCGTCAGCCATCACGACTTTGACCTGTTTACGGGAAGTCAGCACGTCGCCAACAGTGTACTGGTCAAAGCTCAACGCTCGCCCAGCGATTTCTAATTCTTCGGCCGACAAACGGCTATCGGCTTGGTGATGCTGTTTTTCGATGAGCTGTAGTAAATCTTCGCGTTCAAACAAGCCGGTGTGCCGGCCGGCCAGGTAGCGTTTCTCGACGATCCTAGTCCCGCGATTCAAGGTTGGATGTAGATAATTAAGTAGCCAAAAAATTACCGGCGTGACGAGTATCGTCAGGCGAGCGCCCAGGCTGCCAACCCGGCTGGCCGGCAAGAGCGAAAAAGCAATCCACAGCAGCGGCCCGACAACCAGCAGGCTGGCCCAGATCGGCAGCTCGCGGGCTAACAGCACCAGGCTGCCAGCGCCAGTCAACCCGATAAATAGCCACAACAGACCGCGCAAGCTGTTGTCATAGGCCGCCACCCGGTAAATCTTGGCGGCCAGTGGATCGTGCCGCTCGGCCTGGCGTTTCAGCTCACGTAGCGGCAGCGCGAAATAGGTTTTGCGTACTACGATCCCGCCTAGGGCCAGGGCCAATAAAACCAGCGCGAAAATCAAGTTTGTCATGCCCCTTTAGCTTATACCGGCTCCCGAGGATTACAAAACAGATGCCTGACTACTGTATACTTTATAAAGCAATGTAAGGGAGTCAGTCACATGTCAAAACAGTTCTGGGGAGTTATTGTCTTAATCGTTGCCGTTTTTATCGGTATCTTTATGCTTACCGGCAGCAAGTCAGACGCGCCGGGTGGCAAATCATCCACTAAAACACTTACCAATCACGTCATCGGCAAAGGTTTGACCAAGGTTACCCTGGTGGAATATGGTGACTACCAATGCCCGTTCTGCGGCCAATACTACCCTATCCTCAAGCAAGTCCAGGCCCAGTACAATGACCAGATTTTCTTCCAGTTCCGCAATTATCCCCTGACCAATCCTCACCCCAATGCCTTTGCCGCCGCCCGGGCTGCCGAGGCTGCTGCTTTGCAAAATAAATTCTGGGAAATGCATGACATACTCTACGAAACCCAGTCCCAATGGTCACAATTGTCCGATGCTATCCCGGCCTTTGACCAGCTAGCCAAGCAAGTCGGCCTCGACATGGCAAAATATAAGGCCGATTTTGCCAGCAGCAAAGTCAATGACCTGATCAATGCCGACATGGCCGAGGGTAACCGACTGGGCATTAGCGGTACGCCGACCTTTTACCTGGACGGCAAAAAGATCGAGGTTACCCAGAGTGTCGACGCCTTTAAAAAGGTCATCGACGCCGCCATCGCCAAAATGCCTCAACCAGCTACTAGCGGCACGACATCTCAAACTCAGGGCACCACCCCAGACGCTACTACCGGCGGCCAGTAAGACGGGTTTAGTAGTACAAAAACTCGCGCCACTCCGGGCGATCAATATAGACGGGCACGTGCTCGGGCAACGTTTCGATAATTTTTATTTTGACGGACACTCCTAACCTCTTCCTCAAGCCGGCGCACTCCCATATGCCCGACCACGAACTTATTTTTTGTTAGATTTTTTGTCTCTCAGGACTCAAATAATCGAGTCAACGACAAATTTAATCTTAGCAAAAGCGCAATCGGCTGTCAATCAAGCTAGCGAGACGTAGAGCCAGTTGCGATCACTATAGCGCTCGACGCTTGAAAGTAACCCCGGAGTAGCCTGGCGTTGACGCAGGGCTTCGCGTACTTGCCCCGACGACACGTTAGGCGCAAAACTATTAAACATCGTCAGCATTTTTGGTTGGATGGGCCAAGCTTCGATCGCCTGTCGTACCATGACATCGTCATCTTGGGCCCGGAGACCGATGACCAATTCACCGTCTTGTAACAAACGCTCGGCATTGGGCCATTGGGCTAGGCTGCCAACCACGTCGGAACCAAATAAAAAGACCAGCTGGCTATCCGGAAACTGTGTTTGTAAAAACGGCAGCGTCCGCTCGACGCTAAAGCTGACGTCGACCAGCTCCAGTACCTCAAATTGCGGATGCGGTCGCAGCGCCCGCCGGAGCATTGCCACCCGGTGCCCAAAATGCTCGACATGATGCTTACCCCGAGGCCGTCGCTCCGGCAAAAAGTAGATCTTGTCCAGCCCCGCCGCCTGCATCGCCTGTAACCCAAACGCAATATGCCCGGCATGCACCGGATCAAACGTCCCGGCATATATTCCTACTCGCGGCTGATTATTACTCATAATGTCTAGTATACCGTTTACGGGATACTTAAGCTGCGATAGCTAGCGCCGTTCTTGCCAATTTTTGGCCTGTCTGTTTCTTGAAACGCTCTTCTTTTTGTTTGTGCTTTTCATCGAGTGAAACTACTTTAGCCTCTACACGAGACTCTTTTAAGTAGGCATCATACTCGCGCTTTCTTTTTGTAGGATTATCCACGCAATCCTTGCAAATATGACAGGCGCCGACTTCGGATTTTACCTCTTTGCATGATCGACATTTAGAATTGCGGTATTTCTTGCCTCCGTGCCACGATTCCCTACTGGTGCCGGCCGAAGCTATGCCAGATTCGTCAAATTCTTCTTCAGAAGCTTCACCAGGGCAGGATGTTGATTTCTGGGTAGCTTTGGCGCGCCTGGTAGCCGCTCTTGCCATCGCAAAGTTACCCCGGCTACGGTGTAAACGAGCTTGTACAATATAGCCGGCAGATACTGTGCCAAATACCAGGGGATTAATTGACTCGTCCTCTGTAGCTTTTTCGGCCATGTGCTCGCCAGATAATTTTGCCAGCCATTGCGTAGCTTCAACCTGAGTTTGGATCATGTCTGCCTTAGCAATTAATTCTTCTACTATTTCCTGGACTTTTGGCTCAAAGGTCGCTTCGCGACGCTGGCAGACAGCCAAGAATTCTACATAATCCTGCCGTAACTTGTCCTCACCAAAGAATGTTCCTCCAGCACAGTCATCATACAATTTAACCAAATCCACAACGCCATTAGGCAGCAAGCTGTTATGAATAAGCAAGGGGGTGCCGATGAGCTCGGCCGCACTTTTATTACTGAGATCAACCCCCAGTTTCGCGCCCAGCGCATTGATGGTTTCTTGGTCATGGCGGGGTTGGCCTGGTTTCTTAATCCCGGCGACAAAGGCTGATTCAGTCTGTAAACCACTGTTCTTAGCGGTTGTTACCTGGATAGCAGTACTCATCGTATCGACAAAGAAGCCAGCATTCGCCATAGCGGCTTGACTCATATTGTCGGCAGCCCGTGAAATGACAACAAAGCTATATTCTTCGAGCAATCCCTGGCGGTGTAATTCTTTTAAGCGAAACGCGTTATGGGTTTCAGCCTCGACACGTTCAGCCATTTGGGAAGAGTTCGACGCAAAAATTAAACTATTAGCCTGAACTCTTTCGAGACTATGGCCGTGTTGGTGTATATCACCTTGACTGTTAATTGATAGCGGCACTGGCTTAACATGTCCGGCTTTGAAGGTGCGCTCAATCACATCAGTTCGGACATTCATTTCAATTACTTTTCGAGCGGTATCATCTCCTTCGGCCGCTAAGTGAACTGCATCCCTTAGTGATTCAATCTGCGCGCCTTCTGCTTTTTTATCGATAAACAGTTCGACCTCATTAGTGACAGCGATCTCTCCAATAAAGTGCCCCGCTCGACGACGAATTAACTCGTCAGCTGACATCTCTGGGACGGCAATTACTAGTGGGGGATGGATTTCACTTTGGCCTTCAATTGATTGAAGGTCGCGGGGTTGCTCGGCAACGGCCATACGCATATGCTATAAGACACCTCTGCTCCGATGAGCAGGAGGCTTAAAAGGATCAATAGATCATTCAAGGGGCTCCTGCTCGGGAGGCTTAGTGATTGCTGTATCGGACTTTTCTCCTGATAGGAGAATTCACCGTTGCGGCACAGTTCCCGGATTGCACGGGATTCCAGCATCTCTTTGTTAACTCGTACTTCTAGTAGTGTACCAGGCGACCGCTACGCTAGATATAGTAGTTATTACTGCATTCGGAAACTTTGGAGGGTGGCATAAAAGGCGCTGTAGTCGGGGTTAAAAACCTGATTGGTGTACGTAAAAAAGAATTTATGGATCACGCCGGTAGACTGGTTTTTGAGTAGCACCGTGTTGACACCGTCACTGGAGCTGGTGCCGATAACGTCGCGGTGTTGATTAAACTGGTCGCATAGGAAATTTATGCTTTGCCATTTGGCTGGTACGCCGACCTGACCAGGCTGTGGTGTCAGTCCCCGCGTAAATGTCGAGCAATTCTCAGAAGTGCTGCTGTCGACCTGCAGGCGATCAGTCTGACCCTCTACGATCAACACCCGGTTGACGGCGAAATTCACCGGGATGGTATCCTCAAAAATGGTAATCTGCTGGCCTTTGCTGCCGCCAACGCTGGTCTGCCAGCCAAAGGTCTGGTATGGCCCGGGTGGACGTGGCACCGGTTGCCAGACGACCGGTAAATCCAGGCTGAAATCCGCTTCTTCGTAATGCTTGGTCTTGGTATCGTAGGTAACTTTGCTGGTTCGGGGCGTCGATTTGGTGATAACCGTTTTAGGTGCCAGCTTAGGCCGGAGAAATAAGATAAGTCCGAGCACCAAGATAGTTACAAACAGCAGCACGATGAGCCAGAATATCAGTCGTCGATGCTTGCTTTTACGATGTTTGCCTAGGCTGTACATGAGGCTCTATTCGGCAGGTTGGCGCTGTTTGAGCGCCGAGAGACGCGGCATGAAGCTCTGGGCCGCTCCCTCGAGACCCAGTACTTTGAGGGCACCGATTAGCACATAGAGATGATCGAGACTGTTTTCGACCAGTTCGCCGCCGGCGGCCTCGATTTGGGCAAAGGCATGCTCGACTTTTTCGACCAGCCATTTTTCTTCGCCCGGCGCGATCTGGTTAGATGTGATTTTAGCCGGTTCGGCGGATTCCAGGACTTCTAAGGAGCGGGCTGATTTGTCGCGCTTGCGTAAATGACCGCGTTTGATCAGATTGCCGACGTGCAGCGAAACAGTTGCTACCGACGTATAGTTCAAGCCCGTCATGATCTCGCGGTAGCTCGGGCTGTAGCCGTGCTCGGCGATAAAGCCGCGGATAAATTCCAGCAGCTCTTTCTGCTTTTTAGTTGGACGAATCGTTGCTCCGTCCGTTTGCTTTTCGTTCACATAAGCATTATGTCACGAATGTATGTTCGTGCAAAATTGTAGGACTTACTTGTTTTTGGGATGATATTTTGACTGTGCTTCTATAGAATCTTGCTCAAATGTTCCAGCACCATTTAATACCTTGCCCTTGGGTACGACAATACCCCTGGCCAAACCAGTACCTTTGAGGAGGCCAGCCCTCAAATCCGGATCAGAGGATTGAAAATCTTCTCCTGCCTCCAAGGTGCAATCTTGAACCGTAATCGGCCCAATAACCTGAGAGCCTGAACCTAAAGTTGTTCTTCCAATTATTTGAGCACCATTGATATATCGCCCATTATCCCCCACTGTAATTTCTGCATCAGATCTATTGGCTTTAAGACTGCACCCGCCATCTCCAAACTGGTTATCATCTCCAACTGAAACTTTACCCTCCTCAGCCAAAATATATGTGTTTGGGTAAAATGCATTCGCATTACCTACAACTATTACGCCGCCTCTATTCGCTTCTATGGTTACGTTAGGGTAAAACAAGTTATTGTCGCCCAACACCACCGACTTACTAATTAGGGTAGAGAAAGGATCAAGAAACGTATTGCCTTGCTCTGACAATCGTAGAAGCTCCGATATTCTGTGAAAGCCACGAGACTCTCTCTGTTCATCAATTTTGTGTAACATATACTGCTCTGTAGACATGCTATCTCCTATTCTCTGCCCTGACCAATAATATCCATAGGGCGTGGTGCAATCATATCATCGTTCATTCTATTGTAAATCATACGGGTTACTACATCTGTGACATAGGGTGCTTCGGTCATCTTGCCCGGCAAAACACAGATATGGTTTGGTACAGGCTCTGAAATGGAAACATTCAAAGATCGAGCAGCTGCGGACTTTTCAACCAAATCTGTTTTTATGCATGCAATAGCAGTGCCTTTTTCTATATCAACATCACGAAAAAGCCTCTTCGTTGCTCTATATATATTGCTCACTCCCATTTCAACCGGCTCATAGTCTGGTTCCTCACAGACAAAAGCGTCTTCGTTTAATCCTACTATGCTGTGACTGCCGTGGTTCATCATTGCTGCTTCATGCGGATCCAGATAAAACACAGAAGATTTACTGAGCCTAGGCAGTATCATGAGGTGGCTTTTCCAGTACCTTAAAGGAACCGCAACTCCAAAGTTTTTAATAAAAAGGTTCCTGACTCCATAGCCTGCCGTGTATATAAAAAGTCTGGAGTTTAAAGTTTGTGTTTCCCCGTCTTTCTTAATGTAAGCTTCGTCTGGGCTGTGAAACAACAGCTCAGTTCCGGGCAGAATAGTTGCGCCGGCATTTTCGCTCGCTGTCAGCAGTTTTCTATATAACAAACGAGTATTGATACCGACGTCATTAACCTGGAACACTTCCGTTGCATCATCCGTTCTTACATTTGGTTCCAGTTCTGCCAAATCTTTCAGCAATACCCGTCTGTGGAGTACGCCTGCCTCCTCCCACCTTGAAATAATTTCATCGACATTCTCGGGATTCCTTACAAGCGCAAACGAAGCAAGATCCATGTCTTCAACTGCTTCAGGAGCAAAACCCTTTATCTGTTCATGCCCGTATATGCAGCGCCTTGCAACCTGAATCGCATTTTCCCTGTCGCTGATTGAGGTTGCGTGATACGTCCCTCTATGTAGCCAGCCTTCATTGCGTGTGGATGGGCCACCCGCTAACTTTGGTTCATTTTCTATAAGTGCAGTCCTGATCCCTAGATCAGAAAGCTTTTTTGTCAACATTAACCCAGCTACTCCAGCTCCTGCCACCGTTACGTCGTATGAGATTGCTGATTCTTTAAACATGGCTACTCTGGTTAACGCAGTTTGGAATTAAAGCATATCATAAATTCATTATTAACCAATAGGCTCGACTTTAGGGAAAACCTGTGTACTATTCTAGTATGTTAACAAACACTATTGAACTTGGTTGCGGCCTTATTGGCATCGGACGTCCTTGGGGTGTCAACGAAACGGCCGTACCGTCAGAGCACGAAGCATTTGCTTTTTTAGATTCAGCATTTGCTCAATCCATCCGCTACTTTGATACTGCACCGGCATACGGTTCAAGTGAAGCCAAACTAGGTAAGTGGTTGACCACCCTATCAGAACAACAAAGGGATGAAATTACAGTAGCTACCAAATTCGGTGAGAACTGGTCAGATCAAGATTATACGGCTTACACAGCTCATAGCTATGGAAGTTTGGTGAGAAGCCTAGACCAAAGTGCTACTCGCTTGAAAAAAATTGATGTTTTGCAGTTGCATAAAACTACTCCGGAGTTTCTAAAAAGTGACGATCTGAAAAGAGCATTGCAGTATGCAAAAGGGCTGGGCATTACCACATTTGGAGCAAGCGTAAGCGATCTTGAAACCGGCGAATTAGTTTGCCAGGACGATCAGTATGAAATCTTGCAACTACCACTCAATAAAGATAATCCTACTTTCATACCCCTTGTTCGAGAAGCTATTGCTAGAGGCAAAACAGTTATAACTAATAGACCTTTTAATATGGGGGCTGTCCTGGAAGGTACAACAAAAGATCGAGCAAAGCTTCAGCGAGATGCATTTAAGTTTATCCTACACCAAGGCTTTACGGGTATTATCCTTACTGGCACTAAATCGCCCGAACATCTAAAAGAAAATATCGCAGCATATAACGAAGCACGCGACGTATTGAGTTAATTACTTCTCTTTAGAGTTACTACGCTGTTTGGGGAAAGACCCAGTATTTGTACCAGAGGTAGCTCCAGATGGTAAAGAAGCCGGCCGAGACAAAAAAGCCGATGTACGGCGTGATGCCGGCGGCGTTCAGACCATAGATAATAAGATAATCCAGGATGAAGCCGATGGTTTCGATGAAAATATAGCGTCTGACGTGCTGCATCTCGCTGAGCTTAAGCCGGTCACTGTTAAAGGCCCAGTAGCGCTGCACCAGGTAGTTCAGCGTCCAGCCGATAGTATCAGCGGCCATTTTGGCCCACAACCACCACCAGCCAAAGACTGAATAGCAGAGCGCGAAGATGGCGTAGCCACTCCAAAAATAGAGGCTGCCGCCAGCCATATATTTACCAAATTGGATGGCTGTCTTACGTTTGGTCATCTTGGTTGGCCTTGGGGTTTGGCGCCAGGGCGATGCCAGCCAATCCCCACCACACATAGGCTACGGTATCGTCGGCCCAGGCATGCGAGAGCAGGTTGATAAATGTCAGTCCGATGAGACTGGCAAACAGGCTGAGTGCCAGTGGATCGGCTCGCCTGAGCCACAGTAAATAACCGACACCGGCGTTGATAAGCATGAATAGCACCAGGCCCAGCCAGCCGGTTTCCTGGCCCACTTGTAAGAAGTAATTTTCGGCGATCCGGGAGGGGTGTGGTTGGTTGTAGACACTGGCCGGGCCGGCCGTGCCCGGGCCGCTGCCGAGCGGGTCACGGATCAAGTCATGGGCCCCACTTCGGAGGGCCGCCAGGTGATTAGCATTCGAGGTAGATTTCACGCTGGAGTGGGTTTGGGTGTGAAAGACAAAGTTTTCAAAATGCCGGTTGTTTCGTAAGTTGATAGTCAGGCAGGCGGCTACTACGAGCAGGCCGGCGGCTACGAGCAATACTACCTGTTTAGCCCGTTGAGTACGGAGGTTAAGCAATAAAATAACCCCGACGCTTAAGCTCGCGCCGATCCAGGCACTGCGCGAAAAACTGAAAAACAACGTGGCCAGGGTGGCTACCAGTAACAAAACCTGACGCCAGCTACGCTTAGTACTAAGCAATAGTACGCTCAGCAAGCTCAAAGGAATCAATAAGTAGGCCCCGAGTGGATTAGCGCCCCGGAGCGTCGAGGCAATCCGGATATAGTGGCGGTTGTGATTGATAGTTTCAAATGGTGCAATAGTGTTGGATCCGTAGCCAAAGTGACGCAAAAAATCATCAGGCAGTACAAAGACTTGTAGCAGACCAAAGACCACGACTATGACGGCTGGCCAGTAGACTAGCCACTGCCAGTGAAGGCGCAGCCGGGCCAGGCGCAGCGCCGCTGCCCAGGCTACCAGAAAAAACGCCACGAAGCGCAAGTTACTAATCAAACCGTAGCCCATGGCTTTGGCCGTTACATCGCCCTGGTTGAGCGCTAGCAGGCCCCAGACTAGGTTTAGAGCCGCATAGGCAAAGATGACCCAGACTAGACGCCGTGACAACGTATGTGCCCGGATTTTATGATCAGTGGCCAGTAGATATAAGACACCGACAACGCACAGCGCCAGCAATAACTCCTTCCAGAGCCGTAGCGCCGTATAGTGTCCGACCAAGCTGGAACCCCAGACAGTTAAGAAGGCATGAAACGGCATGACCAGGATAATAACCATGGTCAGACCACTTACCCATGACAAGACAGTGTACTTCAGGGCCGATACCTTCATCATAATGCTACAATTTAGTATAGCTTATGAAGAATAACGCTTCGCTCGTCTACAATTTTTGCCTGATGATCGGCGACGGCTTGGCCATCACCGTGGCCTTTAGCGTGGCTTATATTTTGCGCGTTAGCCTCGACCACCAGCCGCTGAGCGCCAGTGTCCACGCCCACAATTACCTCACTATCCTGGTTAGCCTGCTACCTTTTTGGATCCTGATTTTTGGCCTGCTTGGCCTGTACAATGCCCGGATTTATGACAAGCGCTTCAGCGAACTCGGCCGGCTGTTGATTGGCACGTTTATTGGTATCCTGTTTGTTATCAGTTACGGCTACATGACCAATACCGTGATTTTTCCGGCTCGTTTAGTCACGGTTTACGGCTTTGGCTTGGCTTTTTTCTTTGTCTTGCTGTTTCGAACGGTGGCCCGGGGCGTACGGCGTGAATTATTTAGCTACGGCGTAGGTATTAACAATGTCTTGCTGGTTGGTGACACCAGGAGTACCCAGCGCCTGATAGAAGCCTTGCGCCGTACTAAAATTACCGGCTATAAAGTGGTTGGCGTGGTCGGCGGCGTCAAGCACCCTCTCAAAGCTGACACGCCCTACCGCCAATATGCCAGCTTTGAGGATGCTATTAATCATCTCAAAGACCGGCAACTCCACACCATCATTCAGACAGAGCTGTACACCGCAGCCGAGCGTAATGACGAAATCCTGACCTATGCCCAAGAAAACCACGTCGCCTATCGTTTTGTGCCCGGCAACAGCGAGCTGTTTGTCGGCAAGATTGAAGTCGACCTGTTTCATGCCATCCCGATTATCGCCGTCCACCAAACGGCCCTGATTGGGTGGGGCCGAGTAGTTAAACGCCTGACCGATCTCGGCTTGGGTAGCTTATTGCTCGTTGTCGCCTCACCGTTTATGCTTGTGATCGCTCTCGCCGTCAAGCTGGCCGATGGCGGGCCGGTGTTTTTTCGCCAGGATCGGCTCAGCCGCTTTGACACCAAAGTCCGAATTTATAAATTTCGCACCCACAACCGGCGCTACAGCGGCATGACCCCCGAGGAAGCCTTCCACAAAATGGAACGATCAGAACTGATTCTCAAATATCGTGACAATGGGGATCACCTGCCAAAAGATCCGCGGGTGACGCGGATCGGGCACTTCCTGAGGCGTACCAGCCTTGATGAGCTACCCCAGCTGATCAATGTTGTGCGCGGCGATATCAGCCTAGTCGGCCCGCGAGCACTGGTGGCTTACGAGCTCGACCAGTCCGACCAAAAAAACCTGATCCTGAGCGTCAAATCCGGCCTGAGCGGCCTGGCCCAGATCTCCGGCGTCAGCGATCTGAGTTTTGCCGAGCGTCGCAAACTTGACCTCTACTATGTCCAAAACTGGAGTTTTTGGGGTGATCTAGTCATCTTGGCTAAAACTTTTTGGGTGGTGCTGTTTCATAAAGGTACCCGAGGGTGAACGCTCCGGCCAAACTAAAAGTCGCCATCGTTTGCGACTGGCTGACCGGCATCGGCGGCGCCGAACGGGTAGTCCTGGAGCTGCACCGGCTGTACCCCGAAGCTCCGATTTACACCTCGCAATATGATCCGAGCGGCATTCCCTGGTTTGACGATGCTGATGTCCGCACCACCTGGCTGCAGACCTTGCCTAAGAGTCTAAAAAAGTTTTTGCCGCTGCTGCGGGCTTGGACGTTTAGTCGACTCGATCTTAGTGACTATGATCTGGTTATTTCATCAAGCGGCGCCGAGGCCAAAGGCGTCAAAACCGGGCCCAGCACCACGCATATTTGTTATTGCCACTCGCCCACCCACTACTATTGGATCCGGCACGACGAGTATTTAGAAAACCCCGGTTTTCCGTTTGGGCTCAACTGGCTGGCACGTCTCGGCCTCAAGCTACTGGTTGATCCGCTCAAACGCTGGGACAAGCATGCCGCTAAGCAACCTGATTACATGATCGCTAATTCGACGCATACCCAAGCCATGATCAAGCGTTACTACCGCCGGGACGCGACCGTCGTCTACCCTCCCGTCGAAGTTGATCGTTTTAAATTGCGGACGCCTGAGTCCTTGCGGCACGGCTTTGTGGTAGCTGGCCGCCAAACTCCATACAAGCGTTTTGACCTGGCGATCACTGCCTGCGAAGAGCTCAAGGTACCTTTAATCGTTATCGGCGACGGGCCGGATCACAAACGATTAGAAAAATTAGCCGGGCGCGGCACGACGTTTCTCAGCAACACCAATGACCAGGAGATTGTCGAACATTTTCAGTCGGCGCTGGGTTTTATCATGCCCAACATGGATGATTTCGGAATCGTAGCCGTCGAAGCCATGGCAGCCGGCACGCCGATCGTGGCGTATAATAAGGGCGGCTCCCTGGATTACGTGATTCCAAACAAAACCGGCCTGTTTTTTGACAAACAAACCGTTAAAAATCTGACCGGCGCGCTGGAAGCGACCATCGCCAAGTCCTGGAATTATCCGGCGATTGCCGAGCAGGCCGCCGATTTTTCCGTCCCGGCCTTTCGTAAAAACATCCAGGCCGTCATCAAAGATTATCTAGCTGAAAGGACAACCTAAACTATGTGCGGTATAGTCGGCTACATCGGTCAAAAATCTGGCACGGATATCGTGCTGGCCGGGCTTGAAGCCCTGGAATACCGCGGCTACGATTCGGCCGGTTTGGCACTAATTCAAGATGGTGAAGGTAAAGTTTTTAAGCAAGTTGGTCGGGTTTCCGGGCTGGTACAGGCCGTTGCCGGCGAACAGTTTCATGCTCATCTAGCTATCGGTCACACCCGTTGGGCTACCCATGGCTCGCCGACCATTCAAAATGCCCACCCCCAAGCTAACAATGCCGGCAATATTTTTGTGGCTCACAATGGCATCATCGAGAATTTTGTCGAACTGCGCGCCAAGCTGCAAGCCGCCGGCTATAGTTTTATATCAGAAACCGACACCGAAGTCGTGCCTAACCTAATCGATTACTATGCCCAGCAGTTACCGTCGTTTGAGGACGCCCTTAGGGCCGCGCTGGCCGATGTCCGGGGCGCCTATGCCATAGCTGCCATCTCTACAGCCGAGCCCGATACGCTGTACGCCGCTCGCTTGTCTAGCCCGCTAGTCATCGGCGTTGGCGACGGCGAGCACATCCTAGCCTCCGATCCGTCAGCCATGATGGAGCACACCAAAAAGGTCATCTATCTCGATGATTACGACATCGCCGTCATCACCCGCGACAAAGTCTCTGTCCACAATCTCAAAAAGGACAAGCCCAGTCAGCCCACGGCTGAGTTGCTCGATTTTGACAACGAGCAGGCGCTGCTCGGTGACTACCCCCACTTTATGCTTAAAGAAATTTTTGAGGCTCCGGCCACTATCCGCTCAGCCACGCTAGGTCGGGCCCTGCCGGAGCGTAACATCGTCAAACTTGGCGGTTTAGAAAGCGTCCTCGGTCAGCTTAAATACATTGACCGCATCGTTATCGTAGCTTGCGGTACCTCGTATTACGCCGGCCTGGTCGGTGAATATTTAATTGAGGAATTAGCCGATATCCCCGTCGAAGTCGCTCTGGCTAGTGAATTCAAATACCGTGACGAACCGTTTTCGCGCAGCACGGCCTTACTGGTAATTTCGCAGTCTGGCGAGACGGCTGACACTATCGCCGCTCTCAAAAAAGTCGAGGATTACGGCGTGCTACGGCTCGGCATCGTCAACGCTGTCGGCAGCACCATCGCCCGCATGACTGACGCCGGCGTCTACTGCCACGCCGGGCCGGAAAAAGCCGTCGCCAGCACCAAGGCCTTTATCGCCCAGGTGACCGTCCTAGCCCAGATCGCCCTACACCTCAACGATGGCCGCACCAAACGGTTTAAACCGTTGCTTGAAGAGCTAGAAGCCCTACCGGACAAGGCCCAGGCCGTGCTTGACCAAGCCGAGACCATCAAGCGAGCCGCCGAAAAGTACCAGGGTTACCGCGACTTTTTGTTTATCGGGCGACATTACTCGTTTCCTTCGGCTTTAGAGGGCGCGCTTAAACTCAAAGAAGTCTCCTACCTCCATGCTGAGGGCTACGCCGCTGGTGAAATGAAACACGGCCCGCTAGCCATGATCGACGAAAACTTTCCGACTTTTGCTCTGGCCACCGACACGCCGTTGCTCGAAAAAACCTACTCCAGTATCCAAGAAATCCGCGCCCGCAAAGGCCCGGTCATCGCCATTGCCACCGAGGGCAACGCTACTATCCATGAGCTTTGCGACGATGTTATTTACATTCCCAAAACTCTGCCCGAGACTCAGCCTATCCTAGAGGCTATCGTCACCCAACTATTCGCCTATTACATCGCCGTAGCTCGCGGCTTTGACGTCGATCGCCCGCGCAACTTAGCAAAGTCTGTTACTGTCGAATAACCTTGCCTAAAACTTCAACTCTTTCATGACTTCATCGCGAAGTACTATACCAGCTGGCGGTATTAATATATCTACCTTTAGACCATTATTAAAGGCATAGTCTTTAAGTGGATTAAGCGTCTCTTCGTCACTGTGTAGCAGCTCTTTGACAACGTTTATGGACTCCTGTTGAATGTCGTAGTTTGTCTTAGGCTTCTTATCTTTAACCTTGGTGACCAACATATCCCGACACTTTTCGAGCAGTGTCTCAAAGCCGGACTCGTCAATCAGTTTTTGACCATACTCGGTTAGTTTAAGCGGGCTGCCTGGAGTGACCGTCAGTGGGAAAAGTAGGTTATGGCCAGCATCTTTAAACTTGCCCTGAATCTCTACGATAGCTGGGGTAATGGGCTTAAAGCTCACCTCAAGTGAGTCAGTTTTATCAAAAATCTTTTTTATAAAGAAAGTGATGCCGCCTAGGAGAGCGGTTATAATCAGTAGTAACAGCTCAATCATTGTTGTCTCCCCTAGTTAACTGTTTCTTTTCGGATAGCGCAAGCGTTATCGGTTTAATCGTAGCACAAGCGATGATACGCCGCTGTGAGAATGCCCACCCCATTCATTGACTCCACTTTATACTTGTTTTCATACCTCCCACTATAAACAACAGTTATTAAATAAAACTTAACTATCTGGAAATGGTGCGGTTATTGGTCGCTTAAGCGTTTGCTGGCAGCGCCGATTTGCTGCGACATGTCTTTGCGAGCCACTAAGATACCTTGGGGAGTATTCACTACTACTACATTATCCAATCCGAGAACTACCACCGGCTTCTGTTCTTGATTATTAATGTAAGAATTAGTCGTTTCCTCAGTTTCAATTTTTCCATACAGGTGATTGCCCTGCTCGTCACCACCAATCGCCTTGTGTAGATCGCCGTACGAGCCGAGATCCATCCAATCAAATAGGGCGGGCACAACCAGCAGATCTTTAACCTTTTCGATCAGAGCGTAGTCGATGGCGTCGGATTTGAAACTCAAATAGGTTGCCTCGTAATCTTGGGGGGAGGCAGTAAGCAGGGCCTGGTAGTTTGCCAGCAACTCGGGGGCGTAAGCTTGCATTTTTTGTCGAAAGGTATCAATCGAACCGACAAAGTAACCACAATTCCAAAGGTAATTGCCGCTATCGACATAGGTCTTGGCGACTTCGACAGCCGGCTTTTCTTTAAATGAGCGAACGTTGTACGCAAACGACGCTTCGTCAAACAGCTCGCCTTTTTCGATATAGCCAAAGCAATCGGCCGGATAGTCCGGCTCGACGCCAACCAGGACAATGCGGCCGTTAGCGGCTGAGGCCTCGGTAGCGACTTTAAAACTGTGGCTAAAGCCGGCTACGTCGCGAATATAGTGATCGGCGTGAATCGAAGCAATCGCCTCATCGTGGTCATGCCGTGCCGCTATATACGCTAGGGCCGCCACGATGCAGTTAGCGGTGCCGCGCCGGGCCGGCTCGACGATAAAAGCCCCCTCGGGTAGCTCGGGTAGCTGCTGGCGGACATGGTCAATGTGACTGGCCTCAGTGACTACGTAAATTTTGTCAGAAGAGGTCATGGCGCGTGAACGATCGTAGGTGTGTTGCAGCAATGACCGCTCGTCACCGTTGATTTTGAGCAGGTGCTTTGGATGATCTGGCGTCGACAGCGGCCACAGACGTGTACCGGAACCTCCCGCTATAATGGCAATGATCATTATCAAATAATACAGCAAAAGCTATGGCCTGCGATACGAGGTGCGTTACAATTTAGCTACTAGCAAGGGAGTTTTATGTCAGTTATCGAAAATATTTTTAAAGCTTACGACGTACGCGGCAAGGTTGGCAGCGAGCTGACTCCAGAGGTAGTAAACAAGATTGGTCGAGCTTTTGCCGACTGGCTACCTGCCGAGGGAGCCGTAGCCGTTGGTCGTGATATGCGACCCGATTCACAAGAATTAGCCGCCGCTCTGGTGGAGGGTTTGCGCCAGCAAGGCCGTGATGTCTGGGATATCGGCGAAGTCACCAGCGATATGATTTATTTCGCGACCGGCAACAATAACCTGGCCGGTGGCGTCATGATCACCGCCAGTCACAATCCAGGCGCCGACAACGGTATTAAATTTTGCCGCGAGGCAGCCAAGCCAGTCGGCCAAGAGTCAGGTCTGTTTGAAGTTCGTGATCTGGTTATCAAAGATAGTTTCAGCCCGGCATCTAGCCCCGGTAGCCTGGTTGGAAAAGATATCGTCGAGGCCTGGATTAGCCATGTGCTGTCGTTTATCGATCCGGCCAAACTACGACCGCTTAAAATCGCTGTGGACGCCGGTAATGGCATGGCCGGTAAGATCTTTCCTGAGCTCGAACCGTACGTACCGTTTGAAGTCACTGAACTGTATTTTGAACTTGACGGCAGCTTCCCTAATCACATTGCTAATCCTTTGGTGCCGGAAAACCTCTTGGATGTCCAAGCTGCCATCCGTGAGCATACCTTGGATGCCGGCCTGGCCTTTGACGGCGACGGCGACCGAGCGGTAGTGCTTGACGAGCAGGGCGAAGCGCTTAGCGGCACCGTTTTGACAGCCATGCTCGCTAAGTATTTTCTTGACCTGAACCCCGGCGGCACTATCCTGCATAACGCGATCTGCGGACGCGCCGCCGTGGAAGCCATCAAGACTGCTGGCGGCAAGCCGGTACGTACCCGCGTCGGCCATTCTTTCATCAAAGGCGACATGCGCACCCACAACGCTGTCTTTGCCGGCGAGCATAGTGGCCACTACTATTTCAAAGACAACTACATGGCCGACAGTGGCCTGATTGCCGCTGTCATCGCCCTCTATATCCTGAGCCTCAGTGATAAAAAACTGTCTGAATTGGCCGCGCCATACCGCAAAGCTTACGTCCAAATCTCTGAAACCAACTTCAAAGTCGACGATAAGGACGCCGTACTCACCAAGCTGGCCGAGACCTTTAGAGACGAGGATTCCGATGATCTGGACGGACTGAGCGTGCACTTTGCCGATGCCTGGTTCAATGTCCGCCCCAGCAATACCGAGCCGCTGCTGCGCCTTAATGCCGAAGCCAAAACCCAGGCCGAGCTCGACAAGCTGGTAGCCAAAGTTACTGGCATCATAACCTCTTAAAACTTGACTTATGCGAGTGCACTTGCTATGATATGAGCATGTTTGGGGTTACCCACTGATCCAGATGGCAACATCTGGTGACCATGTCAGAAACTAAAGGCCGTAGAAATCTCTAATGGCCTTTTTTAGTGCCCTAAATTCAACTTCGCTCAAGCTTGATTCCCTAACTGAGAATCTGCGAGTAGAGATAAAACGAATCTGATAAACCATGGCCCAGCGTTTCAGGCCGTTGACTTCAAAAGGGAAATACCAGGAGCCAGGTTTCTTTTCTTGGGTAGTCGTGGAATAACTACACAGGAATTATGCGTTATTTTGCGCACCACGATGACCGGCCGCCGATACATTGGCCCCTTGCCCAAGACCTCTTCGCCAACATTCACACCCAGGGAGCACCACCAGATCTGCCCCTCTTTAAACAAAATATTAGGCCGTGAATCATGCAGCCGCTTTTTCTTGTCATTCCAGTCATCAAAAGTGTGTAGGTCAACCATCGATGTGACCACTATAAACAGCTGGCATTAAATAATACTTAAATTTTCAAACTTCGATGTCAGGGGGGCTGGTATACTAGGAGGCATATGAAGATTCTCGTCACCGGCGGAGCAGGGTTCATCGGCTCAAACTTTGTCCATCACGTCTACCGGGAGCGTCCGGACTGGGAAATCGTGGTTTACGACCTGCTGACCTATGCCGGTAATAAAGCTAATATCGAGGGGCTAGACGAGGCCCGGGTCAGTTTTATCCAGGCCGACATCTGCGACGAAGCCGCCATCAATGCTGCCGTGGCTGACTGCGACGCCGTAGTACACTTCGCCGCCGAATCGCACAACGACAATTCCCTGCATTCGCCCTGGCCGTTTGTCAGCACCAATCTGATCGGTACCTACCAGATCCTGGAGGCTGTCCGCAGGCACGGTAAACGCCTGCATCACATCTCGACCGACGAGGTCTATGGTGACCTGGAGCTCGATGACCCTGCTAAATTCACTCCTGACACGCCGTATAACCCCTCCAGCCCGTACTCCAGCACCAAGGCTGGTTCTGACCTACTGGTGCGGGCTTGGGTACGCAGTTTTGGTGTCCAGGCGACTATCAGTAACTGCTCCAACAACTACGGTCCCTATCAGCACGTCGAAAAATTCATCCCGCGCCAAATCACCGAAATCCTGCTGGGCCGCAAACCCAAACTCTACGGTGCTGGCGAAAACGTCCGTGACTGGATTCATACCGAGGATCACTCTTCGGGTGTCCTCAGCATTCTCGAAAACGGCAAGATCGGCGAGACCTACCTGATCGGCGCCGAGGGCGAAAAAAACAATAAAGAAGTCGTTGAGATGATTCTCGAGCTCATGGATAAAGAGCCTGGGGATTACGACCACGTCAACGACCGTCCCGGCCACGACCTGCGTTACGCCATCGACGCCAGCAAACTCCAGTCTGAGCTTGGCTGGCAGCCCACCTACACCGACTTCCGCGAGGGACTGAAGGCCACCATCGACTGGTACATCGCAAACGAAGCTTGGTGGAAGCCGCAAAAGCAAGCCACCGAAACAAAGTACAAGGAGCTGGGAAGATAATGGCTGCTGATTTGGCCGTCCGCGAGACCAGCATCCCCGGCATGTTTGAAATCGACCTGGTTGTCCACGGTGACAGCCGCGGCTGGTTTAAAGAAAACTACCAAAAAGCCAAGATGGAGGCCCTGGGCTTGCCCGGCTTTGAAGTCGTCCAAAACAACTTTTCTTTTAACGCCGAGCGCGGCGTGACCCGCGGGCTACACGCTGAGCCGTGGGAAAAATTCATCTCCGTAGCCAACGGCCGGATTTTTGGCGCCTGGGTCGACCTAAGAAAAGGCGGCAACTTTGGCACGGTCTTTACCGCCGAAATCACGCCCGACAAGGCTTACTTTGTACCGCGCGGCGTCGCCAACAGCTACCAAACTCTAGAGGATAATATCACCTACACCTACCTGGTCAACGCCCACTGGTCACCAGACGCCCAATACTCAGCGGTCAACATGTTTGATCCGGCCTTGGGTATCACCTGGCCTATCGCGCAGGATCAGGCCATTATTTCCGAAAAGGATACTAAAAATCCCCTGCTGGCTGACGTCCATCCGATGGAGTTTTAATATGGACATGCAGTCGATTGTCATTATCGGTGCCCACGGACAGCTTGGCACCGCCTTGCAGCAACGCTATCCAGCAGCTCGGGCTGTCGACAGCATACACCTCGATATCACTGATCCGACTGCTTTGGCCGCCTACGATTGGAGCGGTATACAAATCATCCTCAACGCTGCCGCCTATACAAATGTCGATGGTGCCGAGACTGCTGAGGGCCGCGTCACTGCCTGGCAAGTCAATGCTGTCGGAGCTGCCAACCTGGCCAAGGTCGCGTTAGACCACGACCTGGCGCTGGTGCATATATCGACCGACTATGTCTTTGACGGCAGCCAGGAGCTGCACACCGAGACCGAGCCGTTTAGTCCCCTGGGCGTCTACTCCCAGACTAAAGCCGCCGCCGACATAGCCATCGGTCTGCTGCCCAAGCATTACATCCTGCGCACCAGCTGGGTGATCGGCGAGGGTAAAAACTTCGTTCGTACCATGCTGGGCCTGGGTCAAAAGGGCATCAGTCCGACCGTCGTGGCCGATCAGATCGGCCGATTGACCTTTACCAGCGAGCTCGTCCGGGCCATTGACCATCTACTAATTAATAACGCTGAGTATGGTACCTATAATCTGTCTAACGGTGGCGAGCCGGCCAGCTGGGCCGAGATTACCCGCGCTATATTTGAGGAAGCTGGCTACGACCTGACCGTCACCGACACCACGACTGCCGAATACTACGCTGGCAAACCAGGCATTGCTCCCCGCCCATTGCAAAGTACCCTCGACCTCGCCAAGATCCAGGCCACGGGCTTTGAGCCCACAGACTGGCGCAAAGATTTAAAACGCTACGTCTCCAAACAGACAGCTTGACGAATCTGATCCTACCCACTAAACTATGATTAAAGTCAGCCGAATACTGCCCGTAGGGCGGGTGTCCGCAGGGAATAGGTTGTTCCACCCTCTGCCGAAAGGCATGGTGGTTTTTTATTAGTACTACAGCTCACGCAGGCTTTGGTCTTTTTGGAACGTTGCCTTCATAACCTGATAATGTGCGATCCCGAGATACGATTGGCGGACTAAGCCAGCTATAGCGTCCGCAAGCCGTATGATAGGCTCGTTTTGATCTTTGGCGCCTCTAATTTTATGAACCCTCACCCCTAGCTTGCGCAGATCATGACCAAAGCGTCTTATCTCGGCACCCTTTAAGCCATCGATGATGATTGTGGCCCGATACGCGTCAAAGCGGTGCTCACGCACATATGTGTTGACAGCTTGAGCGATTGCCAAAACAGTCAAATCTTCGTACGCTCCGCTAGCTCTGGCAACCCGGTAATATACACTGTTTTTCAACTCAGGCAAACCGAGAGTGGTTTTGAGATAGTTGTCTCTGCGATACTTTTGGGATTTATTCCATTTGAGGCTACCTTTGCCGCTCTGTATTTCGGCGTGCTCCAAAAGCTGATAGAGGTTTTCTCGTTGATTATTGAGGATAATCGCCACCACGATAAAAAATTTACCTTGCGTGTCTTGTCCCGTCTCATCCACGTAACAATAAAGTTTTGTCATCCTTGCTGTGCTTATTCTCATAACTGTTCATCACTATAGTCAGCCACTATTAAATTAGGATTAAATAGCCGAAATCCGATACAAGAATCTCTAGCTTGCTACTTAGCCCTTACTTCTAGTACCCTAGTAGTAATATGAAAGGTATTATTTTAGCCGGCGGCTCCGGCACCCGTTTGTATCCGATCACCAAGGGCATCAGCAAGCAGATCATGCCCATCTACGACAAGCCAATGATCTATTACCCGCTGAGCACCCTGATGCAATCCGGCATCCGCGACATCCTGATTATCACCACACCGGACGACCAGGCCCAGTTCCAACGCCTGCTCGGCGACGGCAGTGATCTCGGCATCAACCTTCAGTACGCTGCTCAGCCCTCGCCCGACGGCCTAGCCCAAGCCTTTATCATCGGCGAGGAATTCATCGGTGATGATAAAGTGGCCCTAATTCTCGGTGATAACATCTTTTACGGCGAAGCTTTTGGCCACAGCCTAGCAGCCTGCGCTGATCCAGAGGGCGGCATCGTCTTTGCCTACGAGGTCTCCGACCCGGAGCGCTACGGCGTCGTGGAGTTTGACGACAATAACCACGCTGTCTCGATCGAAGAGAAACCAACCGATCCCAAATCAAACTTCGCCGTTGTCGGCCTGTATTTTTACGACAACGACGTCATCGAAATAGCTAAAAACATCAAACCGAGTGACCGCGGCGAGCTAGAGATAACCACTGTCAACGAAGAATACCTAACCCGTGGCAAGCTCAAAGTCCAAACCATGGGCCGCGGCTCAGCCTGGCTGGATACCGGCACCTTTGAATCAATGAATGATGCCTCCGAATACATCCGGGTCATCGAGAAACGCACCGGCCTCAAAATCGGCTGTATCGAAGAGATCGCCTGGCGCCAAGGTTTTATCACCAAAGACCAACTGCAGAAAATCGCCGAACCGCTGATTAAATCCGGCTACGGTAAGTACCTGCTGCGTATTCTCCACAACGAACAGTAGCTAAAGGTTGCAGTTTGTCGCTAAACCGTGTAAAATAACACTTGTTAAGCTTAAAATAAAAATATGTCCAGATTGATGAATTACCGTCTAGCAAAGCCTTTTTTGATACTCTTTGTTCTATTGGCAGCTATTGGCTTGCTGGAGCTAACAAACGTTACTCACCTATTTCACCATAAGAAGAGAGCTCAGCCCCCTACGGCTAACTCTGAGACTAAGGGCGAGGTGGCAGCCCAACGGGGGCAAAATACTCCTACAACGTCTCCTCAACAAGGACAGGATAAGCAAGCAAGCGGTAGCACTGATTCAAATCAAGTATTATTTGAACCAAGTGGAAATTTTGTGAGCAACCATCATCCTAATTTAGATGGTTCACCAGCCCCTAATCTTATGAGCTCGGATTGTACTACCTCTCCTGGTGCGACCTGTACAATTAGTTTTACGAAAGGCGGTGCGACAAAATCCCTGCCAGCAAAAACGGCCGACGCCGGTGGTACTGCATATTGGAATTGGAAGTTACAAGATTATGGGCTCACTCAAGGTAAGTGGACAATTAAAGCCACGGCGACCCTTGGCAGCCAATCAAAAACTGCGGCCGACGCCCAACCCTTAGAGGTGGCAGAGTGAAAAGATTAGAAAGATCCGGCATATTAGGGCTCGCCGTTTGCCTGGTAATTTCCGGGCTACTCAACTTCAGTGCCAAGGCGAACGCGGCGACCTTTAATCCTAACCGGATTATTGACGATGCGGTATTTGATAACACCGGTACAATGAGCGCCGATCAAATTAATACTTTCCTAAATCAATTCCCCAAGAGCTGTATTAGCCCCAGCAGCGGTTTTCAAGCCCGTGTCCCTTCCGGCTATACGCCAAGCGGCGGGTATACGTATGGCAATTATGCGAGCGCGGGGGATGTTGTCTGGGCGGTTTCAGTAGTATTCGGCGTTAACCCCCAGGTCTTGCTAACAACTTTGGAAAAAGAACAGAGCCTGGTTACCGGTCGTAATAGTACGACTTATTGTGCTCCGGCAGACGATAATAACCATAAATACGCCGCAGCTATGGGATATGGCTGCCCGGATAGCACTACAAAATATTCCTACTCAGGGCTTGAGCTTTACCATCGAAACGGTATCACATATACCGATGTGGGCCCAACCTGTGTCAACGCGGCTTCAAAAGCTGGCTTTTCTCAGCAGCTTGTCAGAGCTGCCTGGTTACTAAAATTCGGGGAGCAGCGCTCGGAAGGTAACATTGGCTGGAACGTACAGCTCAATAACGTACCGTACACCGGTAACCACTGGGACAACTCGGACGATCCTCAAAGCTGTTACGGTGGGCCAATGACTCAAGGAAATCGCCAAGTTTGTCCCGGCGGCACAAATACCTACTACGACGGCAACAGGACAATAGACGCAACTGTTGTGCATATAGACAACGGCGCGACAGCCGCACTTTACTGGTATACCCCTCACTTTCATGGCAACCAGATGTTTAACGATACCTTTACGCAGTGGTTCGGAAGCACTGCGGCATCCTTTGGAAACCGACCTGCCTGGAGTACTTCCTACGCCAATGCTCCCTGCCGGATACCCAATTACGATGGCTCGTACGTCGGGAGGCTCTATCAGCCGGATAACCAAGATTATCTTTTTACCACCAGCACAGTTGAGGCCTGCTCGGCATTGAAGATAGGCTACATCTGGGATGGGATAGTTATGAAAAATGCAGGCTTAATTAGCAGCACGATTCCGGTATACAGAGGTTCCAACCTGTTTCGGCACTTCTTTACTGCCGACCCCGCTGTGCGTGCTGATTACCTGAATAACCGAGGCTACCATGATGAGGGCGTGGTCTTTTACGCCTATTCCAGCCAGCAGCCAAACACAATACCAGCTTATAGCCTGACGAATGGCGTAAGCTCCTTGTTTACAAGCGCCGGCGCTGAGGGTAGCCTGTTCGTTCAGTCGTACGGTTATCAATCACCTGGGATAGCTTTTTACACACCCGACCTTAATTCAGTCGCTCAAAAGGTTACTCGATTAAAGAAAGTTAACGAGCGCTTTTACTCGATTGACCCCGCAGAGGTAACCAGTAGCCTGCAGCAAAATTATGTATCCGAGGGTTCGGTTTCAACTGACGACGTCATGCCCGACCAAAATAACTTACCGGTTTACAGACTAGTCGGCCCTAACAGTCATTTCTTTACTACGAATCGAGCAGAGCGTGATCTAGCAATTATAAATCTCAATTATTTTGGAGAAGGTGTCGCTTTTTATACCCCCGCCGCCTCATTCCCAAACGCGCAGACAGTCTTTAGGCAAACGAATTACATAAAGGGATTGCCGCTCTACACCTCTAACCTCGCCGAACATAACGACTCACGGACTTTCTATGGTTACGTAGACGAGGGCGCTGGTTGGTACGGTTATTAGCCTCTACTCCCGCTCCGCGAACTCGTAGTCCACAATCACGTTTTGCTCGAATATCAGTTCATTAACGGCCCCGCCGTTAATGGTATAAAGCTTTTTACCGTCTAGCTCTGGCAATAGACAAAATAGCCGCTCTAAGGCGTGCGCCAGCGTGCCGTCGAGCTGTCCCTTTTCAGATTCAAAGTCATCCACTTGATAGTACTCGTCTAAAAGACCTCCGAGAGCATCAAGCCGCGCCCAAAACATCGTACCCGCGAAAAAGCCATACTTTTCCGGCTTACGAATAACATTTTTGGCAGTGTTGCTGTCGTATTTCTTGGCTAGCACATCTTTAATTTTCCCCCGGTTCAAACCGAAATATACGTCCAAGGATATGAAGTGATCTTCGGGCCCGATAATACCAGTCTGATCGTCTTGGAGGATTTTTTGTAGCTTCATAAATTTTTCTGAGTTCTCGGGTATAAGTTTTTCCAGCATGTCTTTAAGCCAAGTGTCACCGTCTTCCCGATGCTTGGATTTTTTGGAATGTAACTTGAGCACATACTCGTAACCAGCCTCTTTCAGCCGGCGCGAAAGGTGGATAAATGGCAATACGTCGCGCCCTCGGTTTGGTACGATAGTTATGTGAACGTTTGGCTTAAAGCTAGCTATTATTTCGGCCATGTGGGCATTTTTTTGTGGGATAGAGACGAAGAGATCAAAGTCATTTTCGCCTATTAAAGACAGCCTTTTTTGAAAAATTCCCCATAGATCCGCGTAGTACAAATGAACGATTACCGCCAGTTTGGTAGATTTTTGCCGCTTGATGTCATACATCGGGAAATTACCTTTGTTGGCTTCGCTAGCCGAAAACTCTGCTAGAATTTGTGCGGTTCGCTTAAGATAGGCGTGGCCATATTGAGTGTCGGGTTCGAGATATGCTCCTTCGGCCCATTCATTCCAGGCGTTTAAAAATATAATGTTGTCACCAGGCTGTTTAATAGTCGCCTCGATGCTGCCCCGTAGCCATTTCGCGTACAAGTCCGGATTTGAATTATAAAAGATTCCGCCGGCTCCCTTTTTTCGAGCATCGTTATCCCAGCTCGGCATGACGCATTTATAACTTGAGAAGCGCTGTTTCGTGTTATTAATGCTGAGGGCGATCTCTCTGTAGTCATGGACTGATCCAGAGAACCGTTTATCAATTACTTTTTGGCTTATGTCGTAGACTGGCAATGGCCCATCTAGGGCGGCAGCCACACTGAGCGGCACGAATTCCAACCCCTTATCAAAATTAAACGTTTGCGGATCTTCAAAGTCAAAACTTTGGACGGCTACTAAATGCAGGTCAAGTCCGTGTTTTTCCTGAAAATATTTTCGCCAGATAGTAGCGTAGTTACCGGGCTCTAACAAGTCATTCGCTCTATATACTAGCAAAACTGGCTTATCATCAACTCGGATATAGCGGGGGTCAAGCAGGATTTTTTCGACATCTTTTATAAAATCCAGCGGGTCACTTTGTTTGTGCTCTTGAGCGACCAGAATGTCTTCTTGCCGACCATCCCAGCGCCGAGTCCAGTTCTCGTTTGCCCAGCAAATCATAAAATTAAAATCCCATTCTTTACGAGCCAAGAAACTATCTAGTGGGCTTTCTAGTAATCGCTGGCCACTAAACCAATAATAGTAGAAGCAAAAGCCGTGAATGCCGTACTTTTTGGCGAGCTGGATTTGTTCGAATATATTCTGTTCGTTTTTGAGGTCGTAGAAACCTAGATCGGCAGGTACTTTTGGCTGTTCGTGTCCGATAAATCGGGGCGTCGCGGTGGTAACGTTTTTCCATTCGGTAAAACCCTGGCCCCACCACTCGTCATTTTCTTTGACCCTATGAAACTGCGGCAGGTAAAAGGCGATCGTTTTGGGATCTTCGATTGCCGATTCAAAAATCTGCTCGCTGGCCGGTTCATAAAAATACAGCTTTTTGTTCTCTACCAGGTTTAGGTGTTCCGCGTAATTAACAGACAGGTCGGGGTTGTACATATCCCCTACGAGATAGTCGGGGTCAAAAAAGAGATGAAGCTGGTGAACTTTTTTCCATTTTTTGGTGTTGCCAACAAGCGTTTCAAATACGTAATTTCCATCTACTGTGATCTCGGTCGTAAGTTCAAACCCGCATGTATCGGAAATGATTTTGCGTTTTTTTCTCAGCGCTTTCGCCACGTCAGTTCTGAGGATAGTGACGTTAATGGCCTGCGTTTCACCATCGGGCTTCACCAGCCGTAAAATAGGTTTTTGTTTTGATGTCGTTAACCCAAACCAACCACTAATGTAGACCTTTCTCTTGGCTTGCTTGTTTTGTTTGGGGGTGTCTAGGCTAAATACCCAAGGGCCCCTGAAACTACTTTGTGTCTCTATTTCAGGCTCAGAGGTAGGCTGAGAGTAGCGGCGTATGAGTCTATGAGCTATCGCAAGAGTAGGCCTTTTAATAATGGGCAGCGCTAGCACCACATCGGCAGCTGGCGCAATCTTATTAATTGCCTTCGCCACCCCTCGCTTTATTTTACTTTTAAAAGACACTAAAAACCCCGAATGTTATCTTGTAATTGCTTTTTATATCTTAACAAAAAATCGCACTTCCTTAAAATCATCCTCTTGGGCAACACATCATGCGGCTCGACGTTTTTTACTTCCTACACGCTTGGCTTTTTGTTTGATGTCTGCTAGCTTGCTTACTGTCCTGTACTTTTTAGAATTTATAATAGCCGCGAGTTCGGTTTCAAGGACATGACATTGCGCTATTAATTGCTCCCCCTCAACAGCAAGTTTTTGGTTTTCTGACTGAAGCTGTTGCAGCTGCTCATTCATTTCCTTTTCTTTAAGGAATAGTTGCTTCTTCTCCTCCGTCGTCCAAAAATATTGGGTAAGTATAAAACCTTGTCCCATTTCGGGAAATTTTGCGAGCGCTTTTGCTAGCAGAGCGGTGTTGCCTTGAGCGGCAAGACCTATGATGGCTTGAAATCCGCTGACTATCGATCCGTAGATAAGTTGTTTGTGGTTTTCGTTGTCTCCGTACAATTTTAAAATCTCGTTGTAAAGATTAAGCTGCTTTAACCCCTGCCTTTCCCAGAGCTTTTCCCTGTTAGCGTACGCGCCCCACCATACACCTCCCTCGTGTCGGCGATAGGCCGACATCACTTTATCAATAAAGCCAATTTTTCCAAATTGGGCATGGTACAAATGCAAGTACCAGTCCACCGGAAGAATATCGGGTGGCATGTTTTCGTAACTCTGCTTCCTATACATGACAGAGTTTGTCTGTATGAAGTTGCCCTGCAATAATTTTTCAAGCGTAAACTCTTCTGCCCGTCGTTCTTCAGGGTAGACATGGTCTTTTGACTCCCCCGTTTCAAAAAACACTTTTACCGGGTGGAAGCAAAGTGCATAGTCTAAGTGCATATCCAAAAATTCGACCTGTCTTTGAAGTTTGGCAGGGTCTGTCCAGTAATCGTCACCTTCGCACAGTGCGATATACTTTCCGCTTGCCGCCCTCAAAGCACCGTAAAAATTCTCGGCTACACCAACATTTTTCTCCCTTAAAATTGGTTTAAATAGCTTAGGATGTGCCTTGGCGTATTCTCTAATTATCTTCGGCGTGTTATCTGTCGAGCAATCATCAGCAATAATTATCTCAAAATTAAAATCGGCCTGTTGCTCTAGAAAACTATCGAGGGTCTGTCGAATATAATTTTCCTGATTATAGCTGACTGAAACAATGCTGACTTTAGGCTGGTTCATATTGGAATCCCCTTCTATACCTTAAGCTTATCATCGTTGTTTTCATCTTTCTTTAAAGACAGGTTAAGCCATACTTTTGTACCAGTTTTAGAATCATAGAAATAGGCGTTTTTAAAGGGCGGGTGACTTAGGGCTCTCATTGTATCTATGGCTTGCTGGAAGGTGACGAGTTCTTCTGGTTTTATTTCTAGCAAGTCTTCAAAATCCTTTTTTAGATTTAAATTTCCCTCTTCTGTTGGTTCGCGAGTTTCGTAAGTATCATTCAAAATATGTGGCAAAGACTTCTTCAGGAGCAAAATCTCCAGTTGCTGAACCCTATTGTAGGCTGTTAATGAAGTGTCCCAGGCGTGTAGCTCCAGTTGTTCCTGGTCAATGATAGCGCCATGATCAAGCTCAGCATCTATCTCATGAATGGTCGCTCCGAGCGGCAGTCCGTTAATTATCGAGAATACTTGCGGGTACCAACCGCGATTATACGGATTATAGCCCGGGTGAATATTGATGCAGCGCCTACTTTCCACTAACTGTTTAGGGAAGAGCTGCTTGCAATGTGCCGATATTATCAAATCGTACCGCTCAACGACAGCTTCTAGACTGTCTTTAAGATTGAGCGGCTGGATGGTATAGCCCAGTATTTCTTTTTGGGTAAGCAGTTTATTATTGGGGTGACAGGCAAAGTCAAATATCCGGCCCGCCGACAGACTGTCGTCACTTTGAATAATTTTTATAAATTCACTCAGTATTGATTCATTGTCGGAGACAACCAGTATTCTCTTAAAGGCCATGTCCTACGTCTCGTTTTCCAGCTCGCCGCGGACAATGGTGCAGATGCGGTCTACTGTCTTAGTGTCCATGTGTGGATGCACGGGCAGGGATATGACGCTGGCAGAGAGCTGCTCTGTGCCAGCTAAATCGACTTTTGGATAGTCTTTGAAGAAGGGAAAGGTGTGAACGGCGGGTGCGTAGTAGGTACGAGCCTCAACTTTTTCACGATTTAAGGCATCGAGTATTTTTTGGCGCTTGAGTGCTGGTACCATGATAGTCGCAAACTGAATGGCCGCCGTTGCCGCTCGTGGCAAAAACATAACCTTTCCACCTGACAGCTGCTGTTCATAGCGTTCATATGTAACTCTCCGATCTTTGAGGATAGCGTCATAGTCTTCCAGTATTCGAAGCCCGATAGCACAATCCAGTTCAGTTATTTTGGCATTTATGCCGAGAGCATTGGTTTCTTTATCGGAATTAAACGCGAAATTCTTAATTGATTCCAGTTTCTCCGCCAGGTCATGATCTTTAGTGGTTATTAAACCGCCTTCGCCGATTCCGAAGGGTTTGGTGGCATGAAACGAAAAGACTTCGCAGTTACCTCGTCCACCTAAAAGTTTATTATCCGCGTACGTTGATCCAAAGCCCGGCGCAGAATCTATAACGCAGCCAATACTCGCGGCGCTCGCGACTGCCTCCCACCGTTCAATTTCCGGATTACCAATACCGAAGTTATTGATGAGTAATAAACCGGCAATATGATCACCATGAATGTCTGCTAATTCCTGAAAGCTCGCTAGGCTGGGCTGAGCGGTTTCCGCGTCAACATCAAAAAATACCGGCTCAAAACCGCACCATTTAATTGCCAGTGGCCCGGCCGAAAAAGTGAATGACGGGACGGCTACGTATTTTTTTTGAGCTGTTGCTTCTCCAAAAATAGCAGAAATGGCCATCATTAAGCCCAACGTTGCGTTTGACACCACGACTGCATGTAGATTCTGTCCAAGGTACGCCTCAAGCTTTTCTTTAAACTCGTGGTACACTGGCCCGTTATTCGAGTAGTAGTTGTTTTGGTATATTTGTTTGATGTCTTTTATTAGGCTGTCCGGGTTGGGAAGCTTAGGTTTAATAAAGGGGACGTGCTCGGTCATTTCTTGACAGCCTCTATATAGGTAGTCGCCGGGTCGCGACGGAAATCAAGGGCAATGTCATAGGCGGAAATACCTGGTTTCTGTATGCTGACTTCTTTGAAACCTGTCGCCTCAAGGACACTCATTAGGTGCTTCGCTGTGTATGCGTAACGATGCTCCCAGCTAAATAAACAGTCGCTCACCATTTCATCCCATGACTTTCCAAAGCGGTGATCTTCCAGATGGGGCAAAACGTAATTCATGTAGGTCTTCCTTTTAAAGACATAGGCGTTGAGGAGTTTTTTTAAGTCTGGCCAGCCAATTCTCATAGCGGCGCCTTTTTTCATGACGCGGTGACACTCTTTTAAAAATACTTCGGCGTCTGTTTTAATAAGATGTTCAATAAAATGCTCGTGAAAGATAGCGTCTACAGTGCTATCTTTGTACGGTAAGGGCTGGCGCAAATCGTGTCGAATAATGCCCTTGTTGCGCAAGATATCTATATTGTCCCAGCCTTCAACTATATGAGGCCCGCAGGCTAGATGAAGTTTAACTGTCTTCTTTGTCATGAATCCTCCATTCTCCATTAGTTCTTATTGGGCCGCCACGAAATTTGTCAAAACCCTGAATTACGAATTTTATACTTCCGATTTGATAACCGATTAGTTTGAACCCCTGCTTGGTAAAGATTGCTACGTCTACTGTATATGAGCCAGGATTAAAATATTCAAGCGGTATGCTGCAGGCTACTGTGTGTTTTTTTCCCTGAGCCCCCGGTAGCGTAAGTGCTTTTGTGTTTTGTTCTGCTACTGGGAAACCGTTGGAGATTACGCCGTATCCAAGGTCTACTTCTACGTCTTTGCTTAGACTATAGGTTACTTCAAAATTCAATGTGCCGTCACGGGTTAACTTTACTGGTGAGTTCTGCTTAACGCTCAGCGAGCTTACGGGCCCGCTGAGACTTTTATTTCTGATGCCCTGGGCAGCTCCACCGCTGCCCTCTTCGATAGTAGCGATATTATCAAGCGTGTACTGGCCCGCGACTTCATCAGGATCACCAATGTTCTTTATCTTGCCATCTTCTATGAGTAGGGCTCGTGTGCAAAATCGCATTACGGCACCCATGTCATGAGATACAAGAATTATGGTAGCTTTTTTATCTTTGAGGTATTCAAAATATTCAAAGCATTTTTGCTGGAACGACGCGTCGCCAACCGCTAGTACTTCGTCAATCAGCAAAATATCGCTATTTGTCCTCGTAGCTATCGAAAAAGCCAGACGCACCTGCATGCCAGAAGAGTAGTTTTTAAGTTTTTGATCCATGAAGCGCTCGATCTCCGCGAACTCTACGATATCATCATACATGGCATCCATTTCTTTGCGGTTGAAACCCAGGAGCGCGCCGTTAAGAAAGACATTTTCGCGACCCGATAGTTCTTGATTAAATCCTACTCCCAGCTCAATAAAGGGAGTGAGCTTGCCGTTGAGAGTAATACTCCCTTTACTTGGCGTATAGATGCCGGCCAAGAGCTTCAACAGAGTGCTTTTACCGCCACCATTGCGGCCGACAATACCAAAAAATTCGCCTTTTTTAACCTCGAACGATATATCTTCCAGGGCCTGTTGTTTTTCGTAGGTTTTGTTGCGTTTATAGAAGTTTATAAAGGCGCTCTTAATCGAAGTAGTCTTTTCATGAGGCAGCTTAAACGTTTTGCTGACATTCTCTACTTTAATTGCTACTTCTTCGTTCATGCTTTAAATATTCTCCGCGAAGTATTTAGATTCTTTTTTGAAGTAGAGTAAGCCACTGACGAGAACCAGTAGAACCACCATGAAAGGAATAAATATATACGGCCCGCCGTCGAACAGTTGGTATACTGTCGGGGTTTGGTGCGTAATCGTGGCATAGCGAGCATCTTGAATAGCTTGGGCCATGGGATTCAACAGGATGAGTTTCTGAGCGGTGATGTTAGGTATAAGCGACAGGGAGTACAGGATGGGCGTTAAGTAAAACCCGGCCTGCAAGATGACTTCCCAGATATAGTTAATGTCACGGAATTTTACAAAAGCCGCCGACAAAAACAAAGACAGACCCAGTGCCAGCAAATATACTTCGGCCAGTATGAGTGGCAGCCACAGGGTTGTCCGGAGTAAATCGACATGGTTCAGTACCATAAAGACCACGATGACCACGAGATTCAAAAAGAGGTTAATCAATGCCGAGATACTACTACTAAACACGATCATCCAGCGCGGGATACGAATTTTACGGATCAAGTCCCCCCTGCCCACGATTGAGCCGAGACTTTGGGAGGTCATTTCTAAAAAAAAGTTCCAGATCACAATGCCAAGTAATAGGTAAACCGGAAAGTGCGGTATACCGCCGCCCGACTTCAGCACCTTTACGAACACTACGTACAAAATCACAAACAGCAGCAAAGGTCGCAGCAGCGACCAGGCATAGCCCAGCACTGAGCCTTGGTAGCGAAGCTTAAAATCGGTGCGGACAAGCTCGCTGAGCAGAGCCCGGTTTTGTTTCGTGACAAAGCGCTTCATTTATTAGGGTATTATAGAGGAAGAAAGCTGGTAAGTCGATGCGTGAACCATGTGTCATTGTCCCTAATTGGAACGGTCTGGACAGTTTGGAAGACTGTCTGGATTCCCTATTGGCTCAGACGGTGAAGGCCCGCGTTATTGTCGTAGATAATGGATCAGAAGACGGCTCCCTGGAGCTGGTGGAGCAACACTACCCAGGCGTGGAGTTGATTGAGCATGATACTAACCGGGGTTACGCCGGCGGCGTGAATCCCGGCTTTCGGCGAGCCAGCGAGTTAGGGGCCAAATACGTCGCGCCGTTTAACAATGACGCCGTGGCTGACCCAACGTGGTTAGAAAAACTGGTGCAGTATTTAGATAATCACGCCGAGGTCGGCATCGCCGCCCCTAAACTGCTCAGCGCGGACGGCAAAAAGATTGACAGTACGGGTGATTACTACACAGTGTGGGGCCTGCCCTACCCCCGCGGCCGCGGCGAGACCGACATCGACAAATACGACACCGAAATCGAGGTCTTTGGGGCCAGCGGCGGGGCCAGCCTGTACCGGGTAAAGATGCTGCAAGAAATTGGGCTGCTAGACGAAGGTTTCTTTGCCTATTACGAAGATGTTGATCTGAGTTTCCGGGCCCAGCTGGCCGGCTGGAAAGTCGCCTATGTGCCAGGCTCAATCGCCTATCACCAGATTGGCGCTACCAGCGGCAAAGTAAAAGGCTTCGCGACCTACCAAACACTTAAGAATTTACCCCTGTTGTGGTTTAAAAACATGCCGCGAAGATACTTATGGCAGACCGGCTGGCGGTTTTGGCTGGCCGATACCCTGTTTTTTATGCGCGCCATATCCCGTGGCCAAGTATGGTCGGCGCTCAAGGGCGCGGCCATGGGTAAATACCGACTGCTGACGGCTTTGGGCAAGCGGCGGCGCATCCAACAGGCAAAAAAAGTGAGCGATGATTACATTTGGCAGTCGCTGGTGCATGATCTACCGCCAAATGCCCGAGCCCTCCGCCGCCTACGTGATTACAAGTTTTGGAACAGAGCAAGGTAATCACTCATACGGAACAGTCGGTTGCGTGAATAACCCGTCATCTCTGTAAGTATACCGAGGCGCTCAAAATCAGCCACTAAATTATTGGCTGTCTCATAACGAATGCCTAGCTCGCCGGCAACGTCATTAACACTGACGATGGGGTGTGAAAACAGGTGCAACAATAGTTTGCGAGCCCGGGGCACCTTGCGGCCTAAACGACTAATTTTCATCTCGTACCGTTCGCGCAAGTTGATGATGTCTTCAAAAGTTTGCTTACCTTTGGCGGCGGTCACAATAACGCCCTCTAAAAAGAAGCGCACCCACTGTTCTAGGTGACCCCTGTCGCGTACCTCGTCTAGGGAATCGTAATAGGCTTGACGGTATTTCTCAAAGTACGATGACAAATAGAGCACTGGCTTGTCCAAAAAGCCACGCTCTATGAGCTGCAAGGTGATAAACAGCCGCCCGATGCGACCATTACCGTCTAAAAACGGGTGGATGGTCTCAAACTGATAGTGACCGATAGCGACTTTAATCAACACCGGAACTTGGAGCGACTGATTGTGCCAAAAATTCTCCCAGTCGCTCAACAGACCTGGCAATTCGTCGTGATGCGGCGGTATAAAGTGGGCCGTCCTGATGGTCGAGCCACCGATCCAGTTCTGTGATTTGCGCAGCTGGCCGGGTTCCTTTTTTGCGCCTCGCGTGCCCGAGAGTAGAATTTGATGGGTTTGGGCAATCAGCCGCAGGGCTACTGGGAGCGTCTGTAATTCTCCGATAGCGTAGTTCATGGCTTTAATATAGTTTTGGACTTCCTGCCAATCATGTCGCCGTTCCGGGGATACATCAGCTTCGTCGAGTAGGGCTTCGTCGATGCCTGTTTTAGTTCCTTCAATCCGGCTAGAACTGACTGCCTCGCTTTTAACATGCATTTGGATGAAATAATCAACATCCGGCACTAAACGAGCATAAGCGTTGAGCTCACCAAGTAAGCGATTTGCTTCCTCCAGGCGAGTGCTTATATCTGAACGTCCAAAATCAAACGGACGATTAATAGGCGACGGCAAGAAGCTCTGATATTCATAATCTTTATCCCAAAAATGGCGCTGCTTGGTACCGGCTGTGAAAGCATTCATAACTATGACTATACATTATTATATTCATAATTACAAGCTTAAAAATGAATATGATAATACTTGTTCCGTTTTGTTCGGTATCATGGGGCTTCATGGCTTCATAAAGAGCTCCGTCATGCTAGGATTACTATTATGAGCCACGTAGCAATTGACGCCCGAGAACTGCGTACCAGCAGTGGTCGCTATGTTGAACGCCTGCTGCATTATTTACAGGGGCTACAAACTCAGCACCAATTCACCGTGCTGCTTAAGCCCCAAGATATGGCAGCCTGGGAGCCGACCAGTTCCCAGTTTCGCAAGGTAGCCTGCCCGCACAAGGAGTTTACTTTTGACGAGCAGCTTGGCTTGCGACGACAGCTTAAGGGGTTGGGGGCTGACTTGGTGCACTTCCCGTTTGTCCAGCAGCCCGTCTGGTATAGCGGTGACGTCGTGACGACAATTCAGGATTTGACGACGCTGCGGTTTGATAATCCGGCTAAAAATCGGCTGGTTTTCCGGTTTAAGCAGCGCGTGTACGCCTATGTCATCAAGCGAGCTGTCAAAAAGTCTCGGCATTTGATGACGCCTACCCAGTTTGTTAAAGATGACGTGGTGCGCTTTAGCGGCGTAGTGCCCGATAAAATTAGCGTTACCTACGAGGCGGCCGATAAAATTACGGCCGTCGCGGAATCGCTACCAGAGCTGACAAACAAAAAATTCATCATGTACGTTGGCCGGCCGACGCCGCACAAAAACCTGGCGCGCTTAATCGAAGCTTTTGGCTTGGTGCGAGCCCAGCACCCTGATCTGACACTGGTACTGGCCGGCAAAAAAGACGCTAATTACGAGCGGGTAGAGGCTGCGGCGCGGCAAAAAGGCCTGCTATTTACTGGTTTTATCAGCGAGGGTCGTTTGCGCTGGTTGTACGAAAATTGCGCGGCCTACGTCTTTCCCTCCCTCAGCGAAGGCTTTGGCCTGCCTGGGCTGGAGGCCATGATTCACGGCGCTCCGGTCGTCAGCAGCAACGCCACCTGCCTGCCGGAAGTCTACGGCCCGGCCGCTCATTACTTTGATCCACTTGATACCCAGGCCATGGCCGACGCCATCAACGAAGTTTTGAGCGATAAGGAACTACGGCAAAAGCTTATTGAAGCCGGCACGGCTCAAGCCCAAAAATACTCTTGGCAGCGCACGGCTGAGCAAACGCTGGCGGTCTACGACCGCGTGCTGGACAGCTAAGCCTCGCCGGGTTTGAGCACGATGTGCCGGTCGCGGCCCTCGCCGGCGGAGTCACTAGACAGCCCGTACTCGGCGGCCAGTTGGTGCACGACCCGGCGATCGGCAGCGTTCATTGGCTCGAGATCCATCGGCTCGCCGGAGTCTTTGACTTGCTTGACCCAGGTTTCGGCTTTTTCGCGCAGGCGATCGGCCCGCTGTTTTTTGTATTCGGCGATGTCGACATTGACCCGGTTATGCTCGTAGCCTTGGTTTTTAAGCGCCGTGCTGGTCAGGTACTGCAGTGAGCGCATAGTATCCCCGCGCTGTCCGATCAAGAAGCCGTTGAGGTGGGTACTGGGCACGTTGAGCTGGATGACTTCGTCATCGCTCGTAGCGTGAACGTCGGTGTTAAGACCAAAAAACGACAACAAATCTTCCAGGTATTTTTTGCCGTACTGGATGGCTTCCTCGAGAGAATCATTCATCGCTGACGCCTCTTTTTGCGAGATTGTTTCTTGGGCGATTTGGGTTTCTTGGGCGCGGCCACGATTTCAGCCTCGGGGATGGCTTTGATGTCTTTTTTGGCGGGTTTATCGGCGATAGCTTCCATTTCACCCTCGTCTTTATTGAGGACGATACTCTGCTGGATAAAGGCCACGATGCCGCCGACCAGCCAGTACAGACTGAGGGCAGAGGCCAGGTTGACGGTAAACAGGAATATCATGGCTGGCAGTAGGTACAGCGTGCTGCGGCCAACGGCGGCATTGACTTCGGACTGATCGGCCTGCTTGCCCGCGCCAGCTTCTTTGAGAATCGCTCGCAAGCCGCGCGAATCTTTATCAGTTGGCAGTAATTGCTTGCTCTGGAAGAATTGGGCGACGGCGCTGCCGATAACCAGCAACATAGCCGGCCAGTAGATGCCGCCGGCTTTGCCGAGCGCCGCCCGACTGAGGTCAACCAGACCAAACAACGTGTCGTCAAACAGGTGAATGTTATGTGACAGCTGCTGCATCCAAGGCAGGTCTTGCAGTGCCGGGTAGGCAAAGCTAATGATATTTTCGGGATTATTGATGATCCGACGTAAGCCGCTGTACAGCCCGATCAAGACGATCAACTGGACAATCAGTGTCGGTAACGTCCCGAGCGGATTGATGCCCCGCTCTTTGTAGAGTTCCATCAACATCATTGATTCTTTTTGGCGATTACCTTTAGTGGCCTGCTTAATCTTTTTGATCTCCGGCTGCAGTTTTTTCATGGCTTTAGCCTGGTGCAACTGTTTTTTAACCAGGGGCCACAGCAGCAGGCGGATGACGATAGTAAAGATAATCAGACTAAGGCCAAAGTTGTGCCCCGGAATCAGGGCGTAAATCAACACTAAAAGGTTAAAAATCGGCTGGACAATAAAAGTCGTGAACATTGCCTACTACTATACCATGCCCGACCGGTGTTCCGTGCTACTGACTTGGCCGCGACAGCGTCTTCAATGTTGCCGGTGTACACTAGAGTGTACACTTGAATGTACACCGGGTACAAACAGGCTCGCAATCAGTTAGTTAGGCGGCTTTTTTTAATAATTCTTGAATTGTCGTTGCCAGTTGAGTGGCTTTCATCTCGGCTACCTGGTCACTAAAGACGGTGAATACCAGGTCAGTGGCTGGGGGGATGGTCGCGGCCTGGTGCCGGACGGCTTCGTAGACCCGGCGGCGGATGCGGTTACGGACGACGGCTGATTTGCTGACTTTGCGGCTGACCACGACCGCCACCCGGTAAGGCTGCTTGGGGTTATGGCGGGGGCCGTAGCGCAAACTCACTAAGGGGCCGCGGGCCATCTGGCCGCTGCGGTACACGCCGTTAAGGCTACCGTAGCCATGAAAGCGGTGAGTCCGAGTAAGCATGGTCTGGCTTAATCTTGCTTAAGCGGAAAGTTTAGCGCGGCCCTTGGTGCGGCGGCGCTTCAAGACATTGCGGCCGGCCTTAGTAGCCATCCGTTTTAAAAAGCCGTGTTCGCGGGCCCGGGATCGTTTTTTTGGTTGGTAGGTTCGTTTAGGCATGTCAGTAAACTATAGCTCAGCTATGTGGTTTTGACAATGTTTAGCCGCTAAACCGCCCTGGTTATCCACTTATTGTTGGTTATTATCCACAGATTGCCAGATGGGGATGAGCACTGTGTATAAGTCCCTATCTAGTCGCTGTTTTCCGACTGCTGGCTACGAATAGTAAAAACGACTGTGGAAAACTTCTGGTTCTTGGCGTATATTAGGGAGTACTAAAGGGAGCGGTAATGCAGACGGACGCTTTATGGCAGGCGGTTTTGGGTGAGATTGAACTCTCAATTTCACATGGCAATTTTATCACCTGGTTTAAAAATACCTGCTTGCTCAAACAAGCTGACGATCTTGTGGTTATTGGTGTTAACAATGTCTTTATCAAAAATCAGTTAGAAAAAAAGTATGGCACGCTTATCATTAAGACGTTGGCTAAAAATGGTATCGACGCCAAGCGCATCGAGTATAAGATGGCCGCCATCGAGCAGCTCGACAAAGTGACGATCCCTAAAACTCCAGGCGCCTCGCGGCAAACCGAAGTGATTGAGCTCGATCGGCCGACCGCTAGCAAGCCGGCCAACACGGTGCTCGGCAGTGGGTTGGCTCACTCCTACCGTCAGGGATTAAACGAGCGCTATACCCTGGAGAGCTTTGTCGTGGGCGCCAGCAACGAAGTGGCCTTCGCGGCCTGCCAGGCTATCGCCGAGCAGCCCGGCACCCGGTATAACCCACTGTTTTTATATGGCGGCGTCGGTATTGGCAAAACTCACCTGATCCAGGGAGTGGGCAACGCGCTGGCAGCTCGTGATCCACGGGCCAAGATTCTCTATATCAGTAGCGAGCAGTTCACCCAGGAATTCGTCGACGCCCTCCGGCTGCGCAAAACAGCGGCTTTTGCCCGGCACTACCGGACAGCCGACGTGCTCATTGTCGACGACGTCCAGTTTATTGGTGGCAAAGAAAAGACTCAGGAAGAATTCTTCCACACCTTTAACGCCCTACACCAGGCTAATAAGCAGATCATTATCAGCGCCGATAAACCCCCTAAAGATATCCCGAGCCTGGAGGATCGCCTGCGGTCGCGCTTTGGCGGTGGTATGAGCATCGACATGCAGATCCCGGATTTTGAAACTCGCTGCGCAATTGTCCAGGCTAAAGCCCAGAGTCATGGCCACGCTTTAGAAAACGAAGTTGTCGAATACCTGGCTACGAACATCAACAACAACATTCGCGAGTTAGAGGGCGCCCTCAATCAGCTGCTGGCTTACTGCGAGGTTCGGGGGCTGATACCGACGCTCGGGATTACCTCGGGCCTAATTTCGGTTAGTAAAAGCCGCCCCAAGCATTTGAGCGCTAAGCAAATTATCGAGCGGACGGCTCGGCATTTCCAGATAGGAGTCGAGGATATCGTCGGCCCGAAGCGTGATAAAGATATCGTCGTGCCTCGTCAGGTAGCCATGTATATACTGCGTAACGAGTTAAAGCTTAGCTTCCCTAAGATCGCCCGCGAGCTCGGCCGTAAAGACCACACTACCGCCATTCACTCCGTCGAAAAAATTGACCGCGAGTCTCGCTCTGATGCCAGTCTCCGTATGGCAATCGCCGAAATCAAGGAGCATCTCTATGCGTAAGTCCTGGGGATTTACTGTGTACGATCTGGGTATAAATGTCGGACAAACGCTGACTTTACCCACAGCCGCGGTTCGGCGGTTTATAGCACCTGTTGGTAAGTCGGGTGTTTTTACTCAGCCTCTCTTGGCCTTTTCCCAAGCTTTTCCCACTACCTTTTTTGGTTTTTCTCCTCTGTTTCAGTATCGTTTATCCCCACCATCCACAGGCCCTATAACAAGAGCAATAAATTTTATTTAACTAATTATTACTAATACAGGAGCCCTAATTATGAAACTACAAATTACCCAGGAAAACCTCAACCGTGCTCTCGGCTCTGTCGCCCGCGTGGCTAATAGTCGGGGCACCCTCCCGATTCTCGCTAACGTCCTCATTAAAACCACCAACAACCGCCTCAGCCTATCGGCTACTAATCTCGATATCGCCATTACGCATTACATCGGAGCTAAAGTAAAAGACGAGGGATCGATTACCGTGCCGGCCCGACTAATGCAAGATTTTGTCGCTAGCTTGCCAGACGGTGTTATCGAATTAGATCTCCAAGAAACCAAGCTTCATGTCACTACCGACCAATACCAATCAGTGGTCAACGGTATTGTAGCTGATGATTTTCCGGTAATGCCGGCTATTACTGTCGGTAAACACTGGACACTGAGCGGTAGTTTGTTTAAAAAAGCCCTGCAGCAGGTAGTTTTTGCGGCTTCGGCCGACGAAACCCGGCCGGTTTTAACGGGGTTACTTATCCAAACAGTCGATGGTAGGCTGGCTATGGCCGCCACCGACAGTTATCGCTTGGCTGAAAAACAGCTTGGGAAAAACAAAGAAGATATCCAGTTATTGATTCCGGCCTCAGCGATGCATGATTTACTGCGTGTTTTGGATGACAGTGACGACGAGATTAAGATTACTCATAACGACCAACAGGTTTTATTCCAGGTGGGAGATATTGAATTAGTCACCCGCTTGCTCGACGGTAAATACCCCGACTATCACAAACTGATCCCGAAATCATTTAGCGCCGAAGCGACGCTTAAGCGAGCCGACCTGGTAAATGTCACTAAAGTTTCCAGCCTGTTTGCCCGCGAGAGCGCCGGCAGCGTAACCATCGAGCTCGACGAAGCTGCCGGCCAGCTGAGCATCCATGCCGTGGCCTCGCAGCTTGGCGAAAACACTGCCACCGCGCCAGCTAAAGTCAGTGGCAGCGGCAGTATCACGCTCAATTCCCGCTATCTACTTGATGCTCTCGGCGCCGTGGGCGGCGAAGACGTTACTTTTGGGTTTAATGGCAAACTAGAGCCCACCCTGCTGCGTGACCCGGCTAACGCTGGCTACCAGCACATCATCATGCCCCTCAAAAGCTAAACACCCAAATTAGCCGCAACCGGAGCACGTATAATAACCTCATGATTACCGATCTCCGGCTCCAGCATTTTCGCTCCTACAATGACGAGTCGTTTGAAATCAGCCCGGGCGTCAATATCATCGTCGGCCCCAACGCCAGCGGCAAGACTAATTTACTGGAAGCGGTACTGGTATTGGCGCGCGGCACTTCCTACCGCGCCCACGACCAAGAGCTCATCCAGTTTGATCAGCCCTGGGCCCGCCTGGATAGTCATAGCAGTAACAGCAGCCAGCGGACTGTTAAAATCCTAAACCACCCCGCGCCTGGCAAATCCTACGAGCTCGACGGTAAATCATACAAGCGCCTAACCCTAACCCACACCCTGCCAGTAGTCGTGTTTGAACCAAACCATTTACGGCTGTTTTCGGGTGGGCCCGATCGTCGCCGTGACTACCTCGATGACCTGCTCGAGCAAACCATGGCCGGCTACGGCACAACCCGACGACACTACAAACGCGCCCTGGCCCAGCGCAACAGCCTACTGAAACACCCCCGGGTCTCACCGGCCCAAATCTTTCCCTGGAATATTCGCCTCGCTCAACTGGCCGGTGTCATCGTCCGTGCCCGCGCCGATCTGGCAACGAGACTCAACGAGGACTTGCCAGCGCTGTACCGTGAACTCTCGCACACCAAACTAGCCGTCACGACCCACTATAACCACCGCTGGCCAATCGACAACTACGAGAGCCAGTTATTGAAAAAACTGGATAGCAGTCTCGACGACGATCGGCAAAGAGGTTTCACGACCTATGGCCCGCATCGTGAAGACCTGACGCTATCGATGAGTGGTCACCCAGTCCAGGAAACGGCTTCGCGCGGAGAGGTACGTACCATCGTCCTGGCCTTTAAAATCATTGAGTTACACCTCATGCAGGCAGCCCGCGACCAAACCCCCTTACTGCTCCTAGACGACGTATTTAGTGAGCTCGACGGCAAGCGCCGCCATGCCCTAACCGACTACCTCGCCCCCTACCAAACTTTTATCACCACCACCGATGCCGATCTGGTCGTGCAGCACTTTACTGCCCAGTGCAACGTCATCCCACTGGGGTAACAGGCTTAATCAACTTCTTGGGGGGCTGCTTCAACCGAAAACAGCAACTTACTGGGATCAATGTGATTGGCAATCAGACTGGTTTTTGTTGTTTGCAAACAACCGTCCGTTAATGAATTATCGAAAGTAAACAATAATAGAACTGGTCGCGAGAAGTTTATGTAGTCGACGTAGCACTGATCAAGCTGAAGTGGCAGGAATATACTGAGCTCAGAGATATAGGCTGACGCTGGCCTTTTTGGAGCAGCCCGGAGTAGTTCGTACACGGTGCTGCCGCGTTTACTGCCGTAGACCTCTGACAATATGTAGACTTCTGTCTGATCCTGGCTTGGATAAACACCAACCACCCCACCACCTGTGGCGTTGATGGCAGCTAACTGGCTGCTGGTACCAGCTTGCAAGTCGTAGCTAAATAAGTTGCGAGCTATGCCATACAACAGAGTATGCTTATTAAGCCAAGTTAAAGCCAACACATTTGGATCGGGTAGGTTAGCGACCAAATTGAGGCGAGCGTCATAAATGGTAGTGCCAGTGTCACCAGTGGTTGCCAAATATTTGCCATCAGGTGACCAGCGATAGTCGTAGGCATCTAGACTAGCAGCCTTTTTTATAACCTTGCCAGCTTGGTTTAGTAAAATAGACTCTCCGTCATCGTCCTCAGAGCCCGGTGCTTGAGCTCCCCGCAGCTGCAAGAGGATCGCATCACTGCTAACCCGTAGAGAATCAATCGGCGCCTCCGGTGTAAAAATTTTCGTGAATGATTCACCGCGAGCTTGTCGAAAGACAGTTTTGCTATCAGATATCACCAAAGTGCCATTAGGCGCTAACTCGTAATACAAAAGATCAGAGTTAAATGGTAGCTGCAAAGGACTAACAGAGTCGTTTCTGATGGCGTACAGACTTTTATTGTCCCGACCGATACCCACTCCATACCCAGGATTTTGCCACTTAATATCATTAAACTCAACAGCTTGGTTAATGAGAGCGGAAGTATTAGTCCCCTCAATCCGATACAGCAAGTGATCCCGAGGATCAATGTAGGTCAGACTAGAGTTTGTCGCTATCACGCCCGACGCTCCAAACGGCAAAACCGATTCAGGAATAATCACGGGCTTAACGTCTAAATTATAGCTAGCGCCATGGCGAGTTTTGATGTGAACAACCTGCTTGATAGCTGAAAATCGATCACTAACAGTCGCAACATATTCGCCGCCTGGCATCGAACCGTGAAAATTGCCGGTCGATCGAGCCACTTCTTGTTTATTATCTGCTCGACGAATAACCACCTCGTTTGTTTTATTATTGGTGGTAATTGTCAAGAAACCGGTGGTGAGGTAATGCACCAGCCAGGTAGCACAAAGAATAAAAATGACGATAGCAAGTAATAAACGGGCGAGTCGCTTAGGGTCTTGCTGGATATAGCTGGCAAATCGTTGCATCATAAGCTCCTTGCTACCATTTTGGCCAATCTGCTGGCAGCATGCCAGTTACTTGGTTGGGGACGCCGCTGCCGAGGTGTCCGGGGGGAGCTCCAAGCTTAACCAGGAGCTCGTTGAAGTTTACTCCATAAGCTGTTTTCCAGCCATGATGACCAATGTAGGAGCTGAGCGCAGCAGCATATTGGCCAGTTGGACTATCTGCCCAACCCATCTCTATGCTGGCAGGCAGCATGTCACACAGTTTTGTGTCCGTGTTGACTACCTTAACTTTGCCCGACAGGATATCAGGATCAATCGTACACGACTCGGAAACATAAATATATTTACCGGCTGCTGGGCCATCGCTTAGCTTGTAAGTTATCCAGTCGCTGTGGCCACTGGTATTGCTTGTAAAGAATGTGCTTTTGTCTGTGGCTAAGGTAACTTCACCATTGCCGATAGCGTAGACGGGTACCTTACCGGTAGTAGCAAAGTAGTCAACACCCTCGTCAATTCTACTTGGCCCGACGTTACTCATATCATGAAACGGATTTCTGTACTCTCCCGGCGCGCTGCCCGGCCCGGCCGCAGCCGTGCAGTTCGCATCACCAGTCGTTGCTGGGGCGGGAGTTCCCGGGCTACCACCTCCAGCTTTGTTTGCCCAATCTTGGGCATACGCAATACGTTCTTTTTGCATCTGTAGGGCTCCATTTGTCAGTGCTCCCTCGTACACGCGCCCCCAAAAAATCGTCTTGTCCTCTAGGCTACTGCTGCTCTTGAGGTTCGCCAACGTTGACTTATAGTCAGTGGTCAGTTCGTGCCATACAAAGTCTAGTTGATAGTTGAGCTTGGCGGCGTTAGCTGCCCCGCCGGCGAACTTCACTAAGTTGACATAGCGATCGTTTCGAGACCACTGAGCAATGCCATAGTAGTTGCCCCCACCTCCACCCCAGCCATCAATAACCGACCAGTTTGCTGACTCCAACTGTAGGTTACCGGTGGCTGCAGCTGCAGCATCATTGGACAAGTTATGAGTGACCGCAAAAAAGTTAAATACCTGTTCGCCCGTGCCGCTACCGTTGAGGGCGGTGCCCGGCGCGCCACCACCTCCCCCACCCGGGCAGCAACTAGCGGTGCCCCCACTACCGGAGCTGACATCAACAGTGTTGGCCACCAAAGCGGCCAGCGCCTTAGCCCCTGCAGCAGTTGGATGCACGTGCTGATCCCCATTTACGATAAAACTATTTGGATCTTGCTCGGCTTGCGTTGGATGCAAAGGATCTCCATCGGAATCAACGGCCTTAAACCATGAAATAACCTGGAAATGTAATGTGGGATCTGCTGTACTTGAAGCCGCTTTATTAATCGCTCGATTTGCCGGCCCAATGACGGCACTGTTGTAGTCATCAGAGCGCCCAACCGAAATAGTATCAATCCAATAAATCGGCGCCGTAGGATTAATGGCCTTGATATCTTTAATCGCCTCTTTGATATTGGCGGCTGTCGTGCCACCATTAGTGCCAAGGGCAATAACAATAGCTGAAGCTTGGGCGATTTTGGTGCTGTCGGCTGTGATAGCATCTAATCCGTTCAGCCCATTACCGTTAGCGCCGGCTGTCGTAAGACTGCGACTATCAGAGCCGTCAATTTCTACGGTAGCACCTTTTTCCTGAAAAGCTGCCTCATATTCGGCCTGTGCCCCGACGGTTATAGAATCACCAAGGATAAAGACTGGCCCTTGTGAGCCGGTCGGTGCGACGCTACCGATTGCCGGTACATTGGCCGCCGGAGCTCCCCCACCAGCAGCTTGTACCGCTGCATCGTTATCTGCCTGGCTGACTCCGAGTACATCAATATGTACATGTGTCGGATGGTCAGCAAAAGATTTAAATGTTTTTCCTGCGATCTGTTTAGTGCCAAATGGACGGTCGCCCATACCAAAGCGAGAGCCGCTTGGTAAAACCTCAGCCGCCAAGTTAATTATTTTATTGGCTACAGCATCCGAGCCATTGTTATGACTTCCGTCAAAGATATTGATATCAACCGCTTTACCTGATCCGTGAGGATTAGTCGGCGCGGTATGTGAGCTACCATCAGTTAATGCGCTAACGTTTACCGTGTGACCCTGTGCGAGGTGCAGAATAGTTACCAATATGATCGGCTGGACATCAACCTCGCGACCATCGTCAGTCTGAGCTTTTTGGCCGTCTTTAAGTCGCTGAAACTGGGTACCAGTAGGCCCATTTCTACCAAAATCGTAAGATATCGAAGGGTTGTCCCATATCTGTTGAGCCAAAGACTGCAGATCACCGCTTATATTCCCGGCAGCTGGATTAGTAGCGGTACCCGTACCGGAACACAGGTCGGTTTCATCATAGTGACAGGTGCCGCCATCGGTAACGCAATCAATATCCTGTTGCCTAAAAGCACTGACTTGAGGGACACCAACAAAGATTGTGATAATGAAAATGCATAACAATTTATAAAGCAGGGTTTTCATGGGCGTATCCGCTCGTGGGTTATGATAACCGACGAGGGCTTAAGATAACTGTTACCATTAAACACTAGTTTTAGCTGTTCTTTTTTGGGATCCAGGGTCGCTGAGTAATCAGCCGTGACCTGTTGGAAAAAGGTACAGGTCTTGGTCGAGGGATTAAACAGTATCGGGTAATTGCGGGGGCCGACGCCACCGTCGGGGATGTGCGTAATGATAATGTCGCCGGCGCACTCTACCGGGCTCATCGGGTCACCGTTCGCCAAGCTAAGTTCGTGTTGGTAAGTATAGGCTTTACCAATAATTATTGGCGACGGCGTGTATTTAGCGGTTAATTTGGTCGCGAATTGCTCAAGGACAGCGTTCTCGTTAATTTTTGGACAAGTACCATCGGTATTCATAGCTACGGTACGGGTAATGCCGCTGCGGTGTACATAGGTACAAAAACCACCGGTTATGCTGGGCGACACCCGACCGTTATTATTTTGGGGCCCACGGTCGGTCAGACTTTGGCCAGGCTTAAAGAAATTAACAAAGAATGAAGAGGCACTGCATTGGACTTCGAGGCGGTCAGAATTCAGATCAATCACGAGCTGCTGGTTGGGCTGCGTGCTAATAACTTTACCTTGACAGTTAGCCTCAGTGTTAGGCACTCCGCCGACCGTCGTGCCTTTGGCGGTGTCCACGGAAATCATTGCCCGATCGTAGCGGCCTTGGTCGCTAAACAATACCATAACGCCTTTTTTTGGATCAGGCGTTGGCTCGGATGTAGCTGGGCCGGTAGTATTAGTGGTTACAGGGTTGGTAGGCGTGGCGGTAATATTTTGCTCGTCAAGCAGCTGATCAAGGCCGTTGCTGTAATTTTGGGCCACCCGCCAGCGGAACACCATGTGTGGGCCAAAGTCATTATTGTCGTAGCCAAGGTTATTGGGCGAGCAGTGGCCCTCATCGGCCTTAACGTTGCCGTCTTCGTCACGGACGATCATTTTTTCGGATAGCATCTCGCCGATACTTACGCTGCCGTCAAAACAATCACCATATTCGGCCTCAATGTCATCGGCCTTGCCACTTTGATCCAAGATGCTCTGGTTTTCCAGCAGTCGATAGGTAAAGTCATTACGTAAAACACTCATTTCGTCAGTCGAATAGCCCCACTGGACGTTACCGTAAAATGTACCGGTAGAGGTTATATCGGCGGCGGCTAAGGCGCGCGGCATGAGTGCTGAACCAAGCAGATTGTTGACCGATCCGACTGGCGCCAAAACCTTACCACCCAGACTGATAAACGATGAAAAGACAGAGGCATGAAATAGGTTGGCAGTTATCGTGGCCAGGCGGTTAGCCAAGGAGTAGGAGTTGCTCAGCGCAAAGTAGCGGTCAAAGGCCGAGTCATGCTTGTGGCTATCGATTACAAAATTAGTATTAGCTGTTTGATCGGCAGCCGCCTCTGGGGTCGTCATTGGCCGCCCATAAAACTGTCGTTGTTCCAGGACGCTTTTGTGCAAGTCCCCTCCAGAATCAGCCTCATCGGCCAGAGCTGCATCCTGCTCCAGGCCGTCGTTCATGGTGTGCGATTTAGACATGACTACCAGCTTAGCCAAAATGGTTAGGGCTGCCACTTTGGCGCCGGACTTCACAGTGTCTTTGACTATAAAGGCGGTCTTAGCTTTAAACCGGGAGGTGGCCTGTTTATTAACAGCTTTTGTTATGAGCGTCGCGGCCAGGCGTTTGGTCAGGCCGCTGACTCCGACGTCAACCGCTTCTTTGATGGCCACCTTGGAAGCGGTAAGCCCCTCTCCAAAACCAGGAATTAAGGTACCAATACCGAGCACAATAGCCCCAAAACTGGCCACATAAATATTAGTAAATGTCGGGCATAACGGCTTAAAGACACTATCGATAAAGTTACCAACAATATTATTACCAAACAGAGCTCCGGCAATAGATAGATCGCCGCCGGCCGACGCTTCGGGGCTGATAGAGGTCGAGCTATCCTGTTTACCGGTTGCTGCCCTAATTTCAGGTGTTGACCCGGTGATGTTGCCATATTTAGCATTCAGGGCACCGACGGCTTCGCCTTGACCGTCGCGTTTCTGTTGGTCAGCGGCCGTTTCGGTGAAGTAGTATGCTCTTTGCTGTGAAGCGGTCGCGGCATCAATGGTCGGGCCAGATTCGGTTAATGAGCCGTCATAGATGATACAGGCCGCCAATGCCGCGGCGTAGCTGGAATTAGCAAAAGCCACGGTACTTTGGAATCCGGTGAGCGTAGTTTTGTTTTCGATAGTGTCAACTACCTCTGGAGCTAAGCCGCCGTTTTCTTTACTGGTCGCGGTTGTTAGCTTGGTATCGTCAGCAAGAACCTCTTGTTTAGTCTTGTCAACTTCCTCAGTGGCATCATTAATCGTGGCTGTCCTGGCTGATTCACGGCCCGGCTCGGCAATCGCTTTGTTGGCGTCACGTTCGATTTGCAGCTTGGCCTTAGCCTCGCTCTTGCCGGCGTATTTGGCAGCCGTCCAAGCGATTAAACTGATGCCCAGCTCTTTGCGAATCTGTTTGGCAATCTGGCCACGGATAATTGGCCCACCTTTATTAGATTTTGTCGCTTCGGCCAGCGCCGGCTGGAAATCTTTAGCAAACGAGAAGTTGTTTTTAAAATCTATAGCGTCGCTAATGCCTGGGATAAATCGAGTATAGCCTTGGTTTTTGACTGCAAACTCCTGGTTGTTAATTACCACGCTAGATAGGCGTTTCCCGCCAGCATCGTCGTAGTTGAGTTTGAGTACGTCGTTACCTTTCATGTTTTTGATAACTTTTTCTGGTCGGTATTCGTCCAAGCGTCCCCAAGTGTTACCGCGCAAGCGTTCATAGTTTGCCTTAATTCGTGACTGCGAGGCCGTGTCGACGCTGTCAATGGCTAGCTTCTCATTGGTGACTTTGCCGGTGGTCTCCGTAAATTGCCGAATAACCCGAGCCATCTGATATTCGGCGATGTGTTGGGCCAGGTTGGGTATTTTGAGCGAGCCAGCAATCAAGATCAGCAAAAACAGTAGTACGACCATGCTGGTACCGCCGACCGCCATGCCGCCGAGTAGCCACTTGTTGCCAGTGGCTGAGCCGATTTTACCCCCGAGCTTTTTTAAGCCTTTGCCGGCCTTGCCAAAGCGGCCACCCTCGTCACCGCCGGAGTTGTATAGGGAGTCGGCGCCGCGATCTTTACCAGCTTGGTCGCCGCCGGCATTGTAGCGTGAACCCTTGTCAGCGAACTGCTCCCGGCCCTTGATATTACTGGGATCGTAACTTTTAGTGGTACCACTGTCGTCCGAATCACCCTGAGGTTTGTGAGGGCTATTGCCGTTATCATAATTTTGCTCGGCGTTACGCAGATCGCTACGGGGGACACTGGATGCGTCGCCACTATCGGGGCCGTAGAAGCCTCCTCCTTGCTTAGCGTTTTCGGCGGCCTGCCTGCCTTCTTCACGAGCCTGGTGGCCAGCTACTTCAGAGCTGGGAGGCACACGATTGCCTCCGGGATTTTTACCAGGGCCTGAACCGGTTCCTTTTGGACGTCCGTGATCTTGGGGGCGTTCTTTGAGTTCGGCCATGTTGTTGGTTTTACCCTAAACTTTTTATGGTTACATTATATGCCTAGCCGCTACCGGGATACAAGCGGTTTCCGAGGTCAATTGTACCTTGAGGCCCAGATAGCTCGCCAGCCTGGTTGGCGGCTTCGCCGGCCGCTGCGGCATTAAGCTGTTGGACTTGCTCGGGGTTGGTGGTAATCAGGCCGGTTTCGGTCGGGCTGGCCACCACTTGGATATGGACGTGGTTTTGGCCGGCAAAAAACAAACCCTGACCGACCGGGAATTGGCTGAGACGTTTGCGCTCCTCAGAGGTCAATTTAAAGACATCGGCCAGTACGTCGACGGCCGAGGGTGATTGTTTAAGCAGGAATTGCATACTGGAGTTGGCCACGATTGCCCGGCCCATACGCGAGCCCATAAAGTCTTCGACATCTTGAGAGATGGTGGTGATTCCCAGATTGTATTTGCGGGCTCGCTTAGCTAGGCTAAACATAAAGTTGGCCGAATCCTCGTACTTCATTAACTGCCAGGCCTCGTCGACAATCATGATGCGCCGTTTTTGGTCGCTTTTGGTTTTATTCCAGATATAGTTGAGCACGATATACATAGCGACCGGGCGCAACTCGTCCTCTAGGTCGCGCAAGTTAAAGACCACCAGCGGGTTTTCGATGTTTATATTACTCTGCTGCGAAAAAATACCGGCAAAGGTACCGGTGGTATATTTGCGCAAGCGCTGGGCTAGCTGCGGGCCGGTACCGCCCATATGCAATAGCGTGTCATAGAGGTCAATAATAGCTGGCGGCTGGCCATTATGAGTCAGCGGGTCGTTGGTGATGCCGGCTTTGGCATAGGTCTCGATCAACGCGGCGTCCAGGTCGGCTTCTTCGCTGGGGGCCAGGGCCGGAGCCATCATGGCGGCGTTAGCGCCGGCCATTTGGACTTGGGCGCCGCCCATCATTAGCCGCAGTAGGCCATGCAAGGTGATCAGGTTGCTGCGCAGGGCATTGTCGGCTTCTTCGGTATCGACGACCTTTGGTAAGTCAAACGGGTTGATACGGGTGGCGGAATTTAAACTGAGCCTAACATAGGCGCCACCGACAGCATCGCACATCCGCTCATATTCGTTTTCGGGGTCGATGATGAATATCTCCGTACCAAACATCATGCTGCGCAGGGCTTCCAGTTTAACGGTGAAGCTTTTACCGGCGCCAGACTTGGCGAAGACTACTGAGTTGCCGTTTTCCAGAGAGAATCGGTCAAAAATTACCAAACCGGAATTGTGCATATTGATGCCATAGAGAATGCCAGTGTCCTGACTGAGATCGGCGCTGGTAAACGGGAAGCTGGTACTGAGCGCGCCGGTACTCATATTGCGGCGGATCTGCAGCTGGTCGACCATCTGCGGCACGGTGCTGGTCAGACCCTGCTCTTGCTGGGAGGTCGCCGGCTTGCT
>CAYMUN010000005.1:0-64531 GCA_964393835.1 uncultured Candidatus Saccharibacteria bacterium
CTGCTCCGCTCGCAAACTTATCACGAAGTTCCGGAGGTATGGTTAACCGCCGCTTGTCGTCCAGCTTGCGTTCAAAGTAGTCTATCGTGGCCATTGGTACCCTTTAAGCTACTAGTGGTTTTTATTTTTCGATTTGGAGCGCTATTTTGCCGTTCCATTTCTACCCACTGCCATGAGTGTACTACCCACGCTCACCCCCCGCAACCCTCAAATTCATAAAATGGTGGTGTTTCCCACACCACTTATCCACAGATTTTTCGGGGGTGCATGCCAAAACCAGCTATATGGTGTACGGCTGTGTATAAGCTGCGCTATTTATTAAACTCGACCAGTTCGACCCGGGGTGCGCTGGGCGGTGCTATAACTAATGTAATGAGGCGCCGTTTCTTCCCTCTCGCGGCGGATTGGACTGGATTCTTTATTAGAAGATTCGGTCGAAAAGGCAAACACCGGCTGGGTAGTCAGAGTAATTTTATTGGGGTGCTCCGGGAGCTCAACCATACCAAGCGTGGCGGCGGCAGTCATAAGTATCAAGCCGGCCTGCATGGCGGCAGTGTTGAGCTTGTCAGTTGTTGATGGTTTTTTTATTTTAGTAGACATCTACAATACTGTAGCAAACATTAGCACTTTTGTCAATGTTCTGGTAGGCTACACATCAATCTCGATCGGCTGACCGGTCTTGAGCTTGTGAAAGGTAATCCCCTGCTCACCGAGGCGTTGCTCAAACAGGTTATATGTTTGCTCGCGGGCTTCGTCGCGCCAGTGCCAATCATGTATCGGTAGTACGTGCCGCGGCTTGAGCTGGAGCGCTAGATTAAAAGCTCGAACATTGCTGCCCCAGGGCGCCGTCATCGGTAGCGCCAAGACGGCTTTAGTCTCGCTGAAACTGTGGCTATCACCGGGATGTGTCAGCTGCTCTAAATAATGCAGGCCCTGCTGCTGTGGTGTCGGGGTGGGCGGATGAATCTTTTCGTGCGGGGATTCAAAAAAGACCAAGCCCTCCGGCGCCTCAGTAAAAGCAGCTATGCCCTCTTGCCTAAGAGCGGCGACCACCTCTGGATTGCTGGTGATGTGAGCTGCGGGAAACTTGGTGACTAATTCCTTGATCAGGCTGAGGTCACAGTGGTCGGGATGGATGTGGGTGATAAAAATATCATCCAAGTTATTGAGCATTGCGGATCGCAAAGCCTCGGCGCTATAGACACCGGGATCAAAGAGCGCTGTTCGTTTTGGAGTTTCTACCAGCAGGCAGGAGTGGACGAATTTCGTAATTTTCATAGACTAGCGGTACTCGGGATTCGTGAAATCAAAGCGGGCCCCGGCGTCCCATTTGGAGCGTTGGTTGCCTTGGGCTGAGATGCCGCCGTTATCTTTGAGCAGTTTGGCGAGGTGCAACAGATTCCAAGTCATAAATGTCGTGTTGCGGTTGGTGAAATCGTTATCAAAGCCCTCGGGCTGACCGTTTTCGTCGGGGTCGCCGTAGCTGGCGCCGGGGCCGGCTTCGCCGATCCAGCCGGCATCGGCCTGGGGCGGAATACTGTATCCAAGGTGCTGCAAACTGTACAGGATATTCATGGCGCAGTGCTTGATGCCGTCCTCGTTGCCGGTGATTAGGCAGCCGCCGGCCTTGCCGTAAAATGCGTACTGCCCCTGGTCATTAAGGATACTGGAGCAGGCGTACAGCCGCTCGATAACCTTTTTGGTTTCGCTGCTGTTGTCGCCCAGCCAGATCGGGCCGGCCAGCACCAAAATGTCGGCGTCCATGACGCGTTTAAAGATATCCGGCCATTCGTCAGTCTCGTAGCCGTGCTCGCGCATATCCGGCCATACCCCGACGGCGATATCATGGTCAATACTGCGAATCACTTCGACGTCCACGCCGTGCTTTTCCATGATGCCGCGGCTAATGTTGATTAGCTTTTCGGTATGACTGGGCTCTGGCGAGCGCGTCAGTGTACCGTTAAAAAAGACTGTTTTGAGGTCAGAAAAATCCCATTGCTTGTCAGTCATACCCTCAGAATCTCCTCTGTTAGTTACGATGACTGATTAGAAAATGACAAGATGTTGCCATCTGGGTCTGTAAACCAAGCAGCTTTGAATTCGCCCATCACGTGCACGTCACCCTCCAGAGTAGCGCCGGGCATATTGTCATAGTGCTCAAAACTAACGCCCTTAGCCTTGAGCTCGCCTACCATGCCCTCAACATCCTCAACCGTCCAAGCGGCATAGGTTGCTTGGTTGGTTCCGGCTACGCCGGGCGAAGGATACACAAATACTCCCGAACTACCCGATTTAAAAAACGTCCCGGCCGGCGTCTCCATAGATTTCTCAAGCCCCAGAACTGTTTCGTAAAACTCCGTAGCTACTGTCATATCTTTGACCGCAATGGTCGCGCACACGTCTTTGTCGCCTAACATAGCACCCTCCTCTATCGAACTGAAGTTAATAAATTTAGCGATCTTGGTCTTGTTTTTAGTATACGCCGCTCAAGCAACTAATACATCCTTTTTAAACTGCACGCTACATGAAATAGGGTTTGAGCACTGGTTATTTCTTTTTGCGGTCGTGGTAAGTGAGTTGGCGGCGGAGTTGGTCGAGACGGATGATTTGAGGTTCGTACGGTTTGAATAGGCTGGAGTACTGCCAGTTGGGGGTCATGATGTGGGCTAACTTGCCCTGCTCTTGCAGGTACTCGATCAGGCCCAGGAAATCTCCGTCGCCGCTAACAATGATGGCTTTGTCATAGTTGGGCAGTTCTTTCATGGCGTGTAATACCAGATCGGCGTCAACGTTGCCTTTGATGGCGGGCTTTTCTTTTTCTTCGATTTTTTTGCCGGGTTCAGCCGCAGCTTCGGTTTTTTGGCTAACTTCGACGGACGTGACATCGACAGTTGGTTTCAGGACGATGAGGTAGCCGAGCTCGTGCATATACTCATAGAGCTGCTCGTTTTCGCTCATATAGCCGATGAACATATAGGCGTGGGTGACGCCATATTTTTTGGCGAGGAATTCGCGAAATTTGCGCCAATCCAGTTTCCAGCCCATCCGTTGGGTGCCGAGATTAAGGTTTTGACTGTCAATGAAGGCGTAGTTATTCGGCTTCTTAGGTGCGCGTCGCATACCTATAGTCTAGCACTTCTTAAGCAGCCTCCGGCCCGTCTGATGCTTAATTTACAGCTAGAGCGCCAAAGTTGAAGTCGATGTTACTGAGCACAGCGCTGGGGCCGGTGACGGCATCGTTGTCGAGCGAGACTTTGACTAGAAAGCTGGTTACTTCCGATGGGTTAAGATGCGGCGCCTGATTGACCGCCAAGCCGCCGCTAGACTGAGCGGTTATCAAGTCTTGGAGGGTAACGTTTTGGGCCGCCCCACCGCCGGTTGGCGCCAAGATAACATGTACCTTGGTAAGATCGACGGCGTTAGGATTGTTGACTGCGCTGCTGACGCTGAGCCGCAAGGCCAAAGGGGTTGTGCCAATGTTTTTGACATAGATCGGATAGCCGTTGTTAGGCGTGGGCAGGCCCCCCGGGATTAAGTTGGAAAAGGCGTAGCCATCCATCACGCTGCCATACGTAGTGCCGTCGGGACTGACCTGCAGGCTGGCGACAGCCGTCTGGATAACATTTCCCCGCAGCAAGCCTGGCTGGCTTTGCAAGGCGGCAAACGTCACGCCACCGACAGTTACCAGCAGCGCCAGCAACAAGCCGGTCGCCCAGACAAGGACTTTAGAATTAGTAGTTTGTTTCATCGCTTGATGCCTCCGCTTAGTTAGTGCAGTCCAGCATAATCCGGCTCGCCAGCAGCAGCAATCTTTTGGCTGCTTTTTTAGAGAATTTTAAGTTTTATTTCAGGTTTGCTTGGTGGATAGCAACGATGGCCAGGATTTCATGGCCGTATTTTTCAACCTTGTTTTTACCAAAACCGGGCAGGCCCAGTAGCTGCTGTGTAGTAGCCGGCGGATTGGCGGCGATGGCCGTCAGATGCGTGTTGTGGGCGATGATAAAGGGGGCTACTTGATCAGCCTGGGCTCGACGCAATCGCCAGGTCTTAAGTTTATCAAAGAGGTCGGGGTCAAACTGTAGTACAACAGTCGCTGACGGTTTCTCGATAACCTCGTCGGCAATATCGTCAAACTGGCTGGCCAGACGCTCCGAAAAGACGCGTAAATCGGCGTCAAACTCATGCACCAGCGGATGCATGGCCATGGCCATATTATTTACTCCCTGCAGGTACAGGCCGTCCAGGCCGCGCACCCGTGACAGCGCCACATAGCCCATGCCTGGCGTAAAAGCCCGGCTCAGATCAATTTCGGCGGCGTCAAGGCTCATGCCCTGGCTCTTATGAATCGTAATCGCCCAGGCCAGCCTGAGTGGTAATTGCGAAACCTCGGCTCGCACCTTGCCGTCCTCGCTGAGGCTCCAACTATGTGGCTCGACTTTGACCAAGCGGCCATTGGCCAGCTCGACCAACGGCAACGAATCTTTAAAGTCCGCTACCTGACCTCGGGTGCCATTCACAAAACCAGCGCCAAAATTATTAGCCACAAACATCACCTCGGCGCCAACTTTGAGTTCTAGCTCGGCAGGAGCCAACACGCTTTTGGATAGCTGCTCGATTTTGGCCTTGCTGCCTTTGGTTTGCATCATAAAGACCTTGGAAGCCGTATCCAGTCCATCTAAGTGACGCTGGTTGATAGCATCAACGTCGACATTATGGGAAAACAGCTTGGTCACGGTGCCGGCTGCCGGAGCCTGTTGCTCCAGTCGGTCGCGCAGCAGCGTCTCGTGCAACTCGCTTGTTTCGCCATTGCGCATAGCGGTCAGCAGATCCAGCAAGGCATCGTCCTGCGATTGGCGGTGCTGCTCGGTAAGGTAGCAAACGCGTAGGTCTAGCTCGCTCCAGGCAGCCGACAAATGCGCGAAGTCTGAAACTTGGGCGCCCCGACTGACGGGCGGCAATTGGAATAAGTCTCCGACCAAAATCACCTGCAAGCCGCCAAACGGCGCGTCATTGCCGCGCAATAATTTAGCCAATTGATTGACCATGTCCAGGCGTTGGCCGTGCAGCATCGAGACTTCATCGATTACTAAAATGTCAGTGTTATTGTAGCGCTTGACCAGTCGCTCGCTCCCACCAAGACGCTTTAAATCTTCCGTGAACAACTGGTCTAAAATCCCCAGCCCCGACCATGAGTGAATTGTTGTGCCGCCTATATGGCTGGCCGCGATACCGGTACTGGCAGTAACCGCCACGCGCTTCCCCGTCCGCTCGACGCGTTTAATAAACTGGTTCAAGACGTAGGTCTTGCCAGCTCCGGGCGCTCCCGTCAAAAAGACGTTTGCCCCACTCATCATGACGTTTAGCGCCTGTTTTTGTCGCATAGACCCCGATTGTAGCACCCTAGCACTGCGAGCAGCAAAACTTCCCAAGCTTTTTGGCTTGCTTAGCTTTTTTAAGCGGCTCGACGGTGGTCGGCAGGCGCTCAGGCATGGTAGCCTCGTTGGCGCCGTACCTGTGACGTTTGGCCTCGCTCCTCGCTCGATTCCCACGGGTAGACAATCCATTGATCGGTTTCTTTGATAAACCAATCCGGTCGGAAGCCAGTTTGATTGCGGCCTGGTTTGTAATGCAGGACACCAGTACGGACTAAGCCGGAACCGGCTTCGTGTAAGTAATCCGCCAGAAAAGTCAGGCTATGGCCGGTGTCGCAGACTTCTTCGATAATTAAAATATCCTTGCCTCGAATCATAGCCTCAGTTGGCATTTGGCCTAGTTTAAACTTTGTGGCTCGCTCGGTCGAGCCGGTTTCATAGGAGCCGATGCAGGCCTGCAGCAAATCAACCGCCTCAAAGCCCAGCTCGCGGGAAACGATATTGGCCGGATAGTAGCTGCCTCGCGGAATCACCAGCAAGGCATCGAACTGCTCGCCGCGCGCCCGGCAATCAGCTTCGATTCGCTTTGCTAATTGCAGAGACATCTCATAGACCGACTCCCATGATTCTCGCAGCGTGTCTGGTGACTTAGGCATGGGATAAAGCCTGTTTCGGGATAAACTCATCTCTTTTTTCGCTCACGTTGCTTTTATAATACCAGACTACCCGGTTAGCAGACTCGTAATTCGGGAAGAATTCGTGACGGATAGGCGATCACCGCACCCAATTCGACGGCGTCGGCATCAGCGCCTACGCGGAGGTACTCCGTGCGATACGACCCATCGCAAACGTACTCCCTGACCTGTAAGCCTTCGTTTATTGGCACACAGCTAATGGTGATGCTGTTCGCCATATGGGCAACAAGCTTTTCGCGGTGGCCAATCGCCGCCCGTTGCACTGCAAAGGTATTGTCGGCGCCGGCAGGCTTATAGCTATCGATAACTGCCGGGCAACCATCATCCGGCGCTTCCCGATCTTGGGCTATACTGATGTCAGTCGGCAGCCATCCGGCATTGCAAGCAAAAGCACCGAACGTCACCACCGTTACGGCACTGACCCTATCTATTGTTCGTGTTATAGTTTCTCGCCTGCTCATGAATCCCTATCGCTTACTATTGATTATAGGCTGAAGGCTGACCGGGAGTAAAGGCCCGGGGCATGCACAAGGCAGCCGCAAAGCAAACATCCTTCCCCCGTTAACCGCCTTAATCGGTTCGGGGGGCGCTTTTAAGCTCACGCAGGGCTCGCCTGATTGCTTTGGGCGCCTTTAAAATATCAAAGGCCAATTCAATCGTCTCAAGATCAGGTAGTCGCAGCACGCTGGCTTCAGCTTGATCATCTTCGTCTTCGTCGCCTCTTTTGGTATCTGCGGCGGCTAATTCGCTCGGCACCCAGAGTTCCGCGCCATTGGTATCTTCAATCAAGGGTGTAATAGTATTCTCAAACGCGTCCCCAAAGCAGTAATTGTAACTTTTTTTGACGATCAAATGTTGGCCTTCGTCCCATGCTTTGGATGCAGTCGGATCGTCCTTTTGGGCCTCGCTAATAATAAATGCTTTTTCGGCTCCTTGGGCTATTTCCTCCACGATCAGCGTGACATCATCCGTAATGACTTCATCTGACTTGGCTAGATAAAATTCGCATCTGGCGATCAGAACAACCTCAAAATGCGCGCCATCTACCATTCCGCTCCGAGGGAATCTAAAGAAATGGCCAGGCTCGCTGTCATTCCGCCAATCGCCTCTCCATAAATAATCTGCCAATGGCCAGATTGCCACGTCGGCAATCGCCCGCGTATCATAAATCTCTTCGGGAACAACGTCAAAGTTGAACCCGCCAGCACCTTCTGATGGCTGCGCCACGTTGTCTCCATTCCTTACTTTTACCATATTAAACCACTAATAGTTACTGATTGTCTAGTCTTCCGCAATGAGCCTCCTGCATATCAATGCCCTATACTAATCACTATGAGGATTATTGGTATCGCGGGCGGCTCGGGATCGGGTAAATCGACAGTTAGTTATGCTCTGATTGACCAGGAGCCTGAGGTTTTTGAAATTCTCAACCTGGACGATTACCAACGGCTCAAAAGCGAGCCAAACCTGCCGATGCTGGCTGGCATGATCAATTGGGATCACCCTGATATCATTCGGTGGAACGACCTGATCGCCAACGTACAAAAGCTCCGGGAGGGTGATACTATCACCATAGACTCGTGGGCCCACCGTTCCAATCCCGACTATGCTCATCACGGACAAATGACCGCCCGCACCATCACGCCAAAACCAGTACTCATCGTCGAAGGCTACCTAGCGCTTTACAACGCTACGCTCAATCAATTCTTCGACCAAAAAATCTATTTAGACCTGGACGCCCAAACCCGCAGCCAGCGACGTGATAAAGGCACGCTAACTGGTGACGCCGAATATCAAGTAAAAGTCCTGGAACCAATGTTTCAACAATTTGTTGAGCCGACCCGGCTGAATGCCGACATAATTATCGACGTTTCTGCCAAGACCATAGCCCAAGTCGCGCAAACAATCAGGACTGCCCTTTAGGAGATATTCAGGATGACGATCCCGGTAACCACCATAACTGCACCGACGCGTCTCAATATACCAATCTTTTCCTTATCAAATACTGCTCCAAGCAACGAGCTCACCAATGGAGCACCTGAAGCAATAATAGTAATAATAATTACGCTTTTTGCGGCTTCTGAGCCGGTATAGAAAGCTATGTTGCCGATCATAGCTATAACGCCTGAGAGCACGCCCACTCTGTTACGCAAGGATTTCTTCATAATCTCAACAGTTTTGGATCTATGCACTATCGCCAAGTAAGTGCAGGTGACAGCAAACCCGATAAAGTAAAGCAGCCCTAACAATGTTTGCCAGCTAACTTTTTGCACGATATCGTTAACGACAAAGAACGCCAGTCCCCACGCTAACGAGGCACCGAGCGCAAGTGCTGTTTCCTGGTGTAAAACTTTGATCGGGATTTTATTGTGATTCTTTTCGTAGGCCAAAAAGACGGCACCGGCAGCAATGCCCAGCATAGCGATAAACTGCGAGCTCACAAACACAACATTAAGAAAAATTAGCGACAGCGTGAGGGTTATAAGCGGATAAATACTCGACAATGGCACCACAATACCCACAAATCCCGTCGACAAGGCTTTGATGAATAACAAATAGGCGGCCGTAAATAGTGCAGCCACCAGCGTGATCTTTAATAGAACTTCCAGATTTGGTACATGTATACCCGCAAACGCCAATATGACTGCCATCATTAAAACGCCAGGTAAACTAATGACAAAATCTGTCTCAAACGAACCGAGCTTTTTACTGGTCTTTCCCGTCAACCAGTCAGAGGCTCCCCAGCTTATTAGCGCAATGAGTCCACTGACTGTAGCTATTTGTATGGTCGTCATAATTTAAGCTATTCTGAGAGCTTCTCTATGAGTTCTGGAAGTGCTATACGTTGCTGTTTAGTAGTGTCGCGGTTGCGAACGGTTACGGTGCCGGCCGCGTCGCCTTCTAGGGTTTCGAAGTCGATAACGACGCAGTATGGGGTACCGATTTCATCTTGGCGGCGGTAGCGTTTGCCGATGTTGCCGTTATCGTCCCACATGACAGCGCCGAATTCTTTTTTGAGCATGGTGTAGACTTCGCGAGCTTTGGTTACTAGCTCGGGCTTGTTCTTGAGTAGCGGTGAGACAGCAACTTTTACGGGGGCGAGATGATTGGGCAGTTTTAGCACTACGCGCTGCTCGCCGTTTACCTCGTCTACAGTGTAGGCGTTGGCGATCACGGCCATGACATTGCGGTCTAAGCCGTAGGTTGGTTCGATGACATGGGGGATGAATGGCGCGCTACCGTCTTTGGGTCGATACTCGAGATTTTTGCTGGAGGCTTGCTGGTGATTTTTGAGGTCAAAATCAGTTCTATAGGCCAGGCCGCCAATCTCATCAAAACCAAGTGATGGAAAATCGTAATAAAAGTCGATGGTGCGTTTGCTGTAGTGTGCCCGATCCTCTGCTAGGACTTCGACTTCTTTGAGACGGTCTTTGCTCAGGCCGAGCTTGTCGTACCAAGCCAGCGTAAACAGACGCCAGGCCTCAAAGTCCTTTTCCCAGTCGGCTTCCTGGACAAAGTACTCGAGCTCCATGATCTCCAGCTCCCGCAGGCGGAAAATAAAGTTGCCGGGGCTGATTTCGTTGCGAAACGACTTGCCTATTTGAGCAAGGCCAAATGGTAGATCAGGATAAAAACTATCGATGACGTTTTTAAAGTTCGTAAACATGCCCTGGGCGGTTTCGGGGCGCAGATAGGCCACGGAGTCTTCGGTCTCCGTGGCACCAACGTTGGTTTTAAACATCATGTTGAACTGGGCGGGGGCGCCAAGCTCATTGCCGTCTGGACTCTTGATATTTTTTTCTGTAACGATTTTGGCCATCTGCTCGAGACTCATGGCGTCAACATTCTCCACGCCGTTGTCTTCTAGCAAGTGGTCGAGGCGATAGCGCTTTTTATTCTTAATATCTTCGATGAGCGGATCGTTAAAGGTATCTATGTGCCCACTCGCCTGCCACACTTTCGGATTCATTAGGACAGTGGTGTCGACGCCATACATGTCTTCGCGATCCTCGACAAAGGTCTTCCACCACAGATTGGTGATGTTGCGCTTGAGGGCGACGCCGAGCGGGCCGTAGTCCCAGGTGCCGGCCAGGCCGCCATAGATCTCACTGCCCTGATAAATGAAACCACGGCGTTTGGCGAGGCTAACTATGTCTTCGAGGGATGCATCGCTCATATGCACCGATTATATCAGTTAATGGTGCAGTTTTGTTTTTTCGGTAGCAAAGAGTACGGCGTGGCGGACTTGGCCTACTTTAGGTGGCACTACCCAGTGCAAGACACTGGCGCCCCACATCACGGCGGTACCCTGAGGTACTTCCTGGTTGCTGACCCTGCCAAACGAAGAACAGACATCAATAGGGCCGTCTAAGGGAATAAAGGCGACATTTCCCCCAAATCGCATGGCATATTCGGCATAGTACTGACTGTGGTATAGAGGGTTGTCGCGATCACCGAATCGATGCAGGCTAGCAGTAGAATATACCTGGCTGCGATTATTGAGCTGCTGTCCCAAAGCCCTGATGGCCACTGGTACCTCAGGCATAATGAGATCGAATTCCCGGGTGGTTTCTCGGAAACCTAGGTCATGGGCAATTGCTACCAAATCCACTAAATGAGAGTCGCTAACAAAACCTCCCTCTCCGGAAGTTGCCCGCTCAACATTTTGCATGCCTGCTAGGGTAACCATAATACTTAAGCGGAATTATACGCTTTGTTTTAGGGCGCGCAAGCACATTTTTTTGTGCAAATTTTTACAAGGTGTGAGCTATTTTTTTAGACACGAACATAGGTTTGGAGCATGGTTTGTACCAGGGGTAGCACTGTGGTGGTGAGGTTTTCGCTGCCCTCGACCTGAGCCAAAATCTTGGGCTGATTGCCACTAAATAGCAACCGCAAAAATTTTAGGTCGTCGGTCGTGAATCCGCCTTGTGGATGCAACGTAAAGGCCACGGCGTCATAATCAAAATTGTACGCCTTCCCGGCAACCAGTTTTTCACCGCTAGTGGTCGTTTGGAGATTGGGCCAGTGGCCAGCTTGGCGCAGCAGCTGGGCGCTAAACCACAGCCGGATAAGCGTAGTATCGATGGCCAGGTCGTTGAGAGCTCCAAAAGCCTGCTGGAGCAGCTCAAAGTATTCCGGCTCGGGTTGATCCTCAGTGGCCTTGTTAAGGATTTTGATAAGCTCGTAACCGAGTTGCACCCGGTCGATAGCCTCAACTATACGACCGTAATATGTAATCAGCCGGGTCGAAACCAGCGTGCCGATCTCACCCCGGCCGTGCATGTAACTGATATCGCTGACACTAAACAACTCAATGCCGCCGGCCAGCTTACTCTTTTGGCGGCGGACACCCCGGGCCATTAGCCGCAATTTACCCTGATCAGGCGTCAGCACGGTCAGGATGCGGTCAGCCTCGCCGTAATCAGTCCGGCTGAGGATTATGCCGCGGGTCTGCAGCTGTTTCATGTGGCCTGGGTTACTAGCGGCAATTCGGCAGTCACGACGGCTACCAGCTGGCGTAAAGACGTTTGTGGTTTGTAGAGATAAGCGCGGACGCCCAGCTCTTCGGTCAATAACCGCCAACTCGGCTGGAATTCGGCGACCGGCACCTGGGTCTGGATGATCACTGGGATGGCCTGCCACTCCGGATACGAGCGAAATTCATACAGGAATTCAATACCGGAATGCTCCACTAGCTGTAATTCCAGGATTACCAGCTCCGGACGGCCCTGGTCAGCGGCCAGGATTGCTGCCTGGGCGCTATTAGCCGCTGCCACTTGGTAGCCGGCAACAGTCAGGGCCTGGTGGTAGGTTTCGGCCAACAGGCGGTCAGGTTCGACTAAGAGTAGTTGGGCCACTTTGGTTATACCAATTGTAATTGATGGTTTGGCTGGAGGACGGTGCCCAAACCGTACAAGCGGTGGTGCCGAGACGCCTTGAGCTGCAGCTGCATGGCTCCCAGGATTGTGTCGGCGACAAAAATGCCCGCACCACTGGTATGAGTCAGGCTCATGAGCGGTTGGCGGCTGCGTTTTTGCAAAGCACGGCCCTTTTTGAGTGCCTGGTTGCTGAGCTGCGGCGTATCGGTGTACAGGCCGGCGACTATGCCATAACGGCTGCGATGAGTGGCCAGCTGCAGTTTGAGTTGCGGACTGTCTTGAGCTGGCAGGGCCTCTATCAGGGCCGCGCCCAATGAGACCAGGGCCGCTTGTAAGCCTTGACGATGAGCGAGCACCGGGCCATAGCGCCCAGCAATGTTTAGCCGGAGCTCGACGCCGTAGCTTTTAGCCAGCGCGTCGAGCTGTTGGCCGGTGTCATACAGTACCGAAGAAACAGAGACAGATTCGAGCTGGAGCAGCTCGGGCTGGAGCGCTAGCCGTACCCCGAGGGCATAATTGTCGAGGAGCCTAAGCGCCGTATCGGCAGTGTTTTGGATAAGTGCCAGGTCGGTCGAGCCGCTAAGTCTGCCCTGTTCGGCCTGGCGGCCAATCTGGAGCAGGGGCAACTTTAACTCTTCAGCAATACTCAGCAGGAGCTGCTGCGATACAATCCCCGGATCGCTTCCCTCGTGCGCCATTACTGCTAGTATAGCTCAACTATGGCACGAAGCTGAAATTGGGCAAGATATTGGCGTTAAAGTCACCCTGGTACTGGTCGCCTTGGGTGTAAATCTTGAGGGTGTCCGACCGAAGTGGTAAAACAATCATATCGACGTGTTTTTCATCTTTATTTGAGGTTAGCTGGCCGGTCAGCCGGACACCGACGATGGACGGCAGCTTGGGTAGCGCGTAGGCACTAATATTCAAAGGGACGCCACTTCTTTGTTGCTGGGCAAAATTCTGTAAGACCTGGGCGTACGGCTGATGGACAACTTGGACGCGCAAGGCAAAAATCGAAGCCAGATTAGTAATGCTCGGCACCACATCAGGTGAAAAGTAGCCATCCACCGAGGCCTGACCGACACCGCTGGTGTCGACATAGCCGCTCCACGTCTTAGGGTAGCTAATTGACAGACTGCCAGCCGTGTCCGGGCCGTGATAAATTTTGAGCGGCTGTTTTTCTTTTTCGATGAATTCTTTAGTTTTGGCGGCCGCCTCGGCCTGGCGAGCGGCTTCGGTCGCATCGGCAACGATACTGTCGACATCGTTTTTATATTTTTGCTGTTGGCTATACGACCAAGCGCCAAAACCTAAAGCCCCCAGTAACAGCATGATTACCAAGATCAGTAAAACCAGCAAGCCGCTGACGGCACCATCTTGGTTACGGTTAATCATACGGTCAATGGTACCCTAGAACTCGCCCCTTTGGCAACAGGTAGCTCCCGCTAGTTATAGGAATAGCAGAATACGCCGTCTTTTTCGGTGGCGACCTCCTGCCCCGGTATAGTGAACGCAAAACTCACGAGCTTGACCGGTTTATGCTTGTATTGTATAACTTTTTTATCCAGCTTTGACATGTATTTTGGCAATAAAAATACAAAGATAGCCTGGGCTGTGGGCCATGACATGCGCCAAAAATCACCCCATATAACCCGTACCTGTTTACGGTAGCGACGAGTGCGCAACCAGGCCACCAGCGCCAACAGCGGGTTTAGTTCGTAGCCGACTACGTTGATTCCCTGCCTAGCGGCGGCAATCAGGACTTTGCCGTCACCACAGCCGAGCTCTAAGAGTGTCTGGCCGGGCTGGAGGTCGGCTAGCTCAAGGGCCGCTTTGACTTGGGGCTGAAGCGTCGGCACATAGGGCGCGCCGACCAATAAGACGCCGGCAAAACAGACTGCCAGCAATAACCCAATGACCAGTATAAAACTCATGAATCCGGATTATTAAACTTGGCTTTGAGCTGTTTGACCGTATTTTCGGCTGCCCCCAGGTACTGCTCGAGCTGCCGCACCAGCTCGAGACCGCGCTGGTATTGCGTAAGCGCCATGTCAATATCAAGGTCTTCGCGCTGTAATTCCAGCATAACAGCGTCCAGTTCGGTTTTGAGCGTTTGGTAGGTTGGAGTCGATTTAGCTTTGGTCATGCGCTCAGGCTTTCTCCGGCTTTACTTGGTTAACGATGGCCGTAAACCGACCGTCGGCCAGCTGTATTTCCACTATAGCATCCGCCGACACTTCACGGGTGCTACGTAGTACCTGGGCCTTATGGCGGACGATAGCGTAGCCGCGGCGCAGGATCGCCTGCGGGTTTAAAGCTGCCAGTAAACGGCTGACATGTGCTAGGGATTCTGTAGCCTGATCTAATATCTGTTCTACATGCCGGTGCAAAATGGTTGTTTGCTGCTGGAGCTCCTGGCGGGCGGCCAGCAACTGCCAATCGCCTGCTTGTTGCAGCTGATTTACCAAGGCCCCTAAACTCGCTAAGGCCTGGACGCGATCCGGCACCAACAGTTCGGCGGCATTGCTAGGCGTACTAGCCCGGCAATCAGCGGCTAATTCGGCTAGAGACAGGTCGATTTCGTGGCCGATAGCCACCAGTGTCGGCACGCGGCTGGCCGCGACCGCCCGGGTTACTTGCTCGGTGCTAAAGGCTGCCAGGTCTTCGGCGCTGCCGCCGCCGCGAATGACCACCAAGACCTCCGGTGGCTGGGCCTGGGCGTTAAACTGCTCGAGGGCGGCCACGACTTGTGAGGCGGCTGGCTCACCCTGCACCTGGACGTCAATCAGTTCAATTGCCACGCCCTGCCAACGGGCATTTAAAATCTTAATAAAATCAGCGTAGGCTGCCGACTGTTTGGAGGTGATGAGACCGATCCGGGCGGGCGGATAGGCCAGTGGTCGCTTGCGCTCCACCTCAAATAGGCCCTCAGCCTCCAGTTTGCGGCGCAGCAGTTCGGCAGCCCGACGAATAGTCCCCTCCCCGGCCGGTTGGATAGACATGACATTGACGCTAAAGCCGTAGAGCTGGTGCAGCCGCGGCTGACCACGGACTTTGAGCAGCATGCCGTCCTCCAGCGGCCCCGGCAACTGATACACCGTGCCAAAAAACTTGACGCTGGCCGTCTCGTCTTTGAGATCGAAATAGACCCACCGGTTTTTACTGACCCGCAGGTTGGCCAGCTCACCAGTAATAATGACACTGGGGTAGGCGTATTCCAGTGTCTGGTTAAGCAAGGCGACGAATTCGCCGACGCCCAGCTCTAGGGCCTCGATTTCAGCTACCATGCGCTGCTCCGGCCGGCTTTTCACCATGCCCCAAGGCCTTTTGGTAGAGATAGTAGCCGGGCGGAATCTGCACTGCGGTGGTGATCACGCGGTACATCACTGTTACCGGCAGGCTAACTCCGGCAGGCACGCCGGCGCTCACCAGTACCGCTGTCATCAGCGCCTCGTAGATACCGACTCCACCCGGCAATACTGATACCAGGCCAGCGAAATTGGCTACGGCGTAAGCGATGATTACCGCCCCGATATTAACGAATTCACCAAAGGCGATGTAGACTACGTAGAGCGCCATGATCTCAGTGGCATTGGCTAGCAAGGCGTACCAAAATGGTTTTTTCAGCTGCGTATAATTATCTTTAATTGCCCGGTAATTATCATGAAAATCGTCAAATACTTGCCGGGCCCGGCCGATATTAATCGTCTCCGGATGGCTGGGCCGTACCAGCTGGATGATGCGGTTGAGTAGCTTGGTTACGCCGGTAAAGAAACTATTGATTCGCCGCTGGCTGCCGACGATATAAGCAAAAGCTACGGTACCGACCAGCAGCAGTGTCGACAAGGTGGCGGCCACCAAGATGGTCAAATTGCTGACCCGACCCATGATCGATAGCGATAGCAGCCCAAAGACAATCAGCACCTCAAACGACAAAAATGTCAGTGCCAGTTTCATGATATGCACCAGCGTCGCTTTGCCGCCGGTTAATTTTTCACCTTGCCGCAATCGCAGGCTAAAGTACGAAATGCCGGTGACGCCGCCACTAGGAAACACATGATTCACAAAGTTTAATTCCAGTGACATTCGAAACAGAAACTTATAGGGCAGCTTGTTGCCGACGATGCCAAACAGTCCCTGGTAGAGATTGGTTTGGGCATGGTAATTCAGCGCCTCAATCGGCACGATTAATAGCAGCGCCCAGCCGTTAACCTTTTTAATATTATTGAGCGTATCCCCCAGTTGGCCACGCAGCGCGTAGGCCAATCCTACCAGCGCCACGATAGTGACGATATTAAGAATTAACTTCCATCTTTTTCGTAACCAGTGGGTCTCACTCATACCCGTCTATTATAGCCTAGTGGCCGGCGATGTAGCGTTTTCTCGCCACTATAACCGCGGCAAGTTTCCTGGTGGGGTCTAAATCTAGTAGTATAAAGTAAGCAGTTACCTTACAATACCTTATGATATAAGGCGGATGCGACATACTCCACCCACATGGGGAGAACACTCCCCGCAAATCACGATGAATAATGAATAAAGGAGCTAAAGTGCCTGAACCATTGAGCCAAAAAGTTACCATCACGCTGCCAGCGACGCTTTTGGCAAAATTGGATAAACTAGCGGCCTACGGCTATGCCAGTCGCACTGATATCATTCGTCAGGCGGTCGTACAACTGATTCACGAACCGCAAAATGAGTTGATTGTTAGTCCTGATACGGTGGTCACCGGTAAAATGTATGACTATATTAAAACCGACCATCCCTACCTCGATCCGGACGACACGGTACTGATACGCTTCTTATACAAGCAAAAAATGAGCGGCGACTAAACAGGTTATACTGGGGAGATGCAAAGTTTATTGATTTTGGGGCGGCAGCCGGCGCTAGGGCTGGCTGAAGTGGAGAGCCTGTATGGAGCCTCCAAGCTCCAAAAGGTCGGGCGGCAAGCAGTGATTGTGGATGTCGATCCATGCTTATTGGCCTTTGACCGGCTGGGGGGCAGCGTGAAATTTTGCAAGCTGCTGACAACACTCGATACCACCCACTGGCGGGCCATCGAGAAATTTCTAGTCGATGTCTCTCCCGGCCACAGCCAATCCCTGCCAGAGGGGCGGCTGGAGCTGGGCCTGAGCGCCCTCGGTTTTGATGTCAGTACCAAGCAGCTGGAAGCCACCGGCCTGACCCTCAAAAAAGCTATCCGCAAATCCGGCGGCCGCTCCGTCCGTCTGGTGCCCAATAAAACGCCGGAACTCAATGCCGCCCAGGTCATCCATAATAAGCTGACCGGCCCCAATGGCTGGGAAATCTACCTCATCAAAGACGGCCAAAAAACCATCGTCGCCCAAACCGTAAAAGTCCAAGCTATCGAATCGTATGCTCGCCGCGACCGCGAGCGCCCCAAACGCGACACCCGCGTCGGCATGCTGCCTCCAAAGTTAGCCCAGATCATCATCAACCTGGCGAGCGGCCCGCTACCAAAGGAAAAATTGAGCTCAATCTGCGATATCCCGGCCGGCGATGTCATCCCCCGCCCCCAGATCGGCCAAACGGTGCTTGATCTGTTTTGCGGCACCGGCGTTATCCTGCAAGAAGCTCTACTCATGGGCTACGATGTCTATGGCAGCGACCTGGAGCAACGAATGGTCGACTATTCCCGCGTCAACCTGGAATGGCTGCGCCAGCTGTACGCGGCCCTCCCCGGTATCCAACGCCTGGAAACCGGTGACGCCACTACCCACACCTGGACGCCGCCGATCGACTTTGTGGCCAGTGAAACTTATCTGGGGCGTCCCTTTACTGCCATGCCCGCCCCGGAAGTTCTGGCCCAAACCATCGCCGACTGCAACCTAATTATTAAAAAATTCTTGCGGAATATCGACTCGCAGCTCCAGGCCGGCACCAGGTTGTGCCTGGCGATTCCCGCCTGGCAAATTAAACCCGGCCAATTCAAACACCTACCCCTTATTGACCAGATTGAGCAATTGGGCTATAATCGAGTTAGATTTGAGCAAGTGCGCGACCAGGATCTCCTCTATTACCGGGAAGACCAAATCGTCGCCCGCGAGCTGCTAGTAATCACAAGGAAGTAATTATATGTCACATGTCAAAGCCGGCGGTACCGCCAAAAACATCCATGACAGTCCGGGCCAACGCCTCGGCGTTAAGCTATTTGGCGGCGAAAAAGTCAAAACCGGCCAGGTCATCGTTCGTCAGGTCGGTATGAGCAAGCGCGCCGGCAAAGGCACTAAAATCAGCCGCAATTTCACGATTCACGCCGCCCACGACGGCATTGTCACCTATACTAAGCGCAAAGTCCGCCTCTTTAGCGGCCGCTCCGTCATGCGCACCGAAGTCACCGTCAAGTAGCATTCAGCCGATCTGATCAGTTAGCCAGGTGTTGGCGGATGCGATCAATAACGTCAGAGATGACAACTTGGGATTTGACCAGATAATCATCAGCGCCGAGGGCTTTGGCGCGTTCCTGGTCGGATTCTTGGCTGAGAGCTGTCAGCATGATGACCTTGAGATTGGCGGTTTCGGGAGTATTTCGCAAGATATCGAGGACGTCAAAGCCGCTGACTTTGGGCATCATGACATCGAGCAGCACCAGGTCTGGCTGGTAGGCGCGGGCTGAGGCCAGGGCTTCTTCGCCGTTGGCGACCCGGCGGACATCGAAACCCTCGGCCTGCAGGCGAGTCAGATAGACATTGGCTAGGGCGTCGTCGTCCTCGACGAGTAGGATTCGTTTCGGGTGCTTACTTGGTTCGGCGGGGATGGGATCGGATGTAGCGGTTAGTTCCATACAGGTTATGGTAACTTAGAACCGGACAGCTGGCAAGAGGCTAGCTGGCGCGCTCGGCCAATACCGCTTTGATGAAACCGTCAAACATCGGATGCGGTCGATTGGGCCGGCTTTTGAATTCCGGATGAAACTGGCTGGCTAACAAGAATGGGTGGTCAATTCCCTCGATGATTTCCACCAGGTCATTATCGGGGTTGATGCCGGTGGCGCGAATCCCCCATGCCTCATATTGGTCACGGTAGTCGTTATTACATTCACCACGGTGGCGGTGGCGCTCCACGATTGAGGTCTCGCCGTAAGTCTTGGCCGCCAGGCTGTTCTTTTGCAGCTGGCAATTGTAGTCGCCGAGACGCATGGTGCCGCCGGTCATGTGCTTGTCGACCTGGTCGGCCATAGTGGTAATAATCAGGTCGGGACTGTCGGGGTCGAGCTCAAAGGTGTTGGCGTCTTTGAGACCGGCGTTACGGGCGGCAGCGATGACTGCCATCTGGAGGCCTAAGCAGAGACCGAGATATGGCAATTTGGCGGTAAGGGCATGCTGGGCGGCTTTAATTTTGCCCTCCAGGCCGCGTTGGCCAAAGCCACCGGGTACCACGATGCCGTCATAGCCCAAGAGCTCGGGCGCGATGTCATTACCCTTTTCGTCAAATTTGGAAGCATCAATCCAGGTAATATCGACCCCCGTTTTATTGTGCCAGGCTGCGGCTTTGAGAGCTTCAAAGACCGACATGTAGGTATCGGTGTTATCCATATATTTGGCAACAAAGCCAATTTTGAGTGGCTCGCCGTGGTCGGTAGTAGCTAATTCCACGACTGCCCGCCAATCTTTGAGGTCAGGTTTGGAGGCTTTGAGATCCAGTTGATCGGTAATGACGTCGGCGATCCCGGTGTCCTCTAGGGTCAGGGGCACTTCGTAAATACTGCGAGCATTGGGCAGCAAGGCAATGGCCTCTTCGGCCACGCCGCTAAATAACGCCAGCTTGCGCTTGACGCCGTCGTTGGCTGGCTGTTCGCTGCGGCCGACCAGGATATCCGGCGCGATACCGAGACCGCGCAGCTCGCGGACGCTGTTTTGGGCCGGCTTGGTCTTGGTTTCGTTGCTGGCGCCGAGGTATGGCAGATAGACGACATGGACATAGACACAATTCTGGAGGCCAACTTTGAGGCCCAGCTCGCGGATAGCTTCCACAAACGACAAAGATTCATAATCGCCTACCGTGCCGCCGATTTCGACGATATGCACGTCATAGCCCTCTCCCGCCTTGATAATCCAATCCTGGATAGCGCCGGTGAGATGCGGGATGATCTGGACATCGTCGCCCTCAAACTTGCCGGCCCGTTCGTCCTGGATCAGTTTTTGCAGTACGCGGCCGCTCATCAGACTGCTGGCGCTGGTCATTTCCTCATCGACGAAACGCTCGTAGTGGCCAAGATCCAGATCGGTCTCGGCGCCGTCTTTAGTGACAAAGCACTCGCCGTGCTCACGGGGGTTAAGCAGTCCGGCATCGACATTGAGATAGGGGTCGCATTTCTGGAGGTTGACCCTCAAACCCCGAGCTTTGAGGAGGTTGCCGATCGAGGCGGCCGTGATACCTTTCCCTAATCCGGAAAGCACGCCCCCTGTCACAAACACATATTTAGTCGCTTTGCCAGCCACTGCTACAACCTCTCTTAATCGTCTTATGCTACGCTATTTTGCCCCTGTTGGCAAGCAAGTCTTATTTATTGAGGTAAGCTTGGGCGACCTGTAGCTGGGTGTCTTTTTCGGCCTTAAGGTCGGCGTCGGAGATTTTTACGGTTTTGTCAGGAGCGATGCCTTTGTGATTAATATTTTGGCCACTGGGGCGGTACCAGCTGGCGACCGTAACTTTAAGCTGTGAGCCGTCGTTGAAATTCACCAGTTGCTGCACAACACCCTTGCCATAACTCTTTTCTCCAATCAGGTACGCTGCCTTGTTGTCGTGCAGTGCACCAGCCGTGATTTCCGAAGCCGAAGCGCTGCCGCCGTTGATCAAGACCACGGTCGGCATACCATTGAGCGTATTGCCGCCGAGAGCATAGCTACTATCAACCACTTGACTCCCGTGTTTTTCATCGAGAATTTTTTGGCCCTGCGGTAACCACAAACTAGAAACTTTAATTGCGGCGTCCAGTAAGCCACCAGGATCGTTGCGCATATCAAGAATCACGCCCTTTACATTTTTGGTTTTAAACTCATTGGCGGCCTTTTGGGCCAGCTCGACAGTGTCAGGAGAAAAGCTAGTAATCTGCAGATAGCCGATGTTGCCGTCCAGAATTTTAGTCTTCACGCTTGGCAAGTTGATATCTTGCCTCGTGATCGTCAGGTCAAGCGTCTGGGCCCGATTGCGCACCAACTGTAACTTGACCTTGGTGCCCTTGGGCCCCCGGATTTTACTAACCGCCTCGTCAACTGACATACCGGTAGTATTTTGACCATTGATAGTGGCGATCAAATCTTTGGCTTTGATACCAGCCTTATCAGCCGGCAATCCCTCGATCGGCGCGATAACTTGCAGGTTGCCGTCACTATCGAGCTCCAGCTGGGCGCCAATGCCACTAAACGAGTTATTAAGCTCGTCACTAAAATCTTTGGCTTCTTTGGCAGTAAAGTACACGGTGTAAGGATCTTTGGCGGCTGCAGCTAGACCGTGCTTGAGACCGTCCTCCAGCTGCTGCTCAGTTAGCTGGCCATCATAGTTATCTTTGAGCGACTGATAGACTTGGTTGGCAGTACTGTAATCAAGTTTAGCCGGCAAACCGGTAGCCACCGGCTTTTGGCGGTGAACAGTGAGATGCCCGTTGCCAATATTTACGCCCAGCCAAAAGATAGCCAGCAGGATAATAATATTCCCAACGCCGCGTGCCCATCGCCGTTTCCCTGCTTTTGGTGTTACCCTCATTGCTATCTAGTATAGCAGTACCGGTTTGGATCATCCAAGATCCACCTCTGGATGATCCTTTTTATATTGCTCTAGGAATTGCTCAAGCTCACGTCACTACTTGGGTCAATTGGGACAGACAACTGCTTGACAATAACCCCTGCTCGACTGAAATATTCGGTTAAGGCATACCTGATAAGGCCACTCCGTGAGATATAGCTGTTTTTTGCCAATTCATCAACCCGCTGCAAAAGTTCTGGCGATATAACAAAATTTATCCTGATGCTGTAGAGACTATATGTATGCATAATGTATGTCGAATGGCTATCAATCGTATGTATGTTTTGCATACACACCCCGTCTCCAGACCTATGATGGGCTTGGATTTCCTACTTTAGCACTACTTGCCGACGTCACCAAAAGATACGCGCCAAAGTGTTAAGTTTTTTAATTTGGGGCTAGAAGTGGATAAAGACCAGGCCGGCGGGGCTGACGCCGGAGCGAGTTGAGTAGCGACCGTCGAGCGAAGCATTGTACTGGCTGAGATTAAAGGTACCGTTAGCGTTCACGCTCTCGACATACATTGCATGGCCGTAAAAGCCTGAGTTGCTGATGGCGACGGCGCCTGGGGTCGGCGTGTTGTCGACCGGAATGCCGGAAGCACGGGCATTATCATCCCATTGATTAGCATTACCGATACCGCCCCAGTACGGCATATTGCGTCCCGAAGCAGCCACTCGAAAGGCGGTGTAGCTGACACATTCGCGGTTGTACATCCCCCACGAATCGATGACCGAGTCCTGGGGGATTTCGCACCAGCGAGCCGGATAACCGCCACCACAAGCCGGGCCGGTGCCAGGCGCGCCGCCGGCAAAGCGGCTGTTGGCCGCAATCTGGGCCCGGCGCAAAGCAGCTATCTGGCTGGAATTAGCATTGATCTGCTGGTTATAAGCATCTTGCTGCCCCTGGTTATAGGATAGCAACTGCTGTTGTTGAGCCTGGGTGCTGGCTAGTTGGGCATTCTGCTGCTTTTGGGACTCGACCAAAACGTCAAGTTGAAGCTTTTGCTTTTGCAGCTGGGCTTGCAAGGCTACAATTTCCTTAATAGTCGCATCCAGTTTTTGTTGAGCGATAATCCGGAATTCTTCTTTGTCGACATATTCACTGAGATTTTTGCTGGTAGCCAACTCCTCGATTGTCGACAGCTGACCGTCAACGTACATGGCAGTAATATTTTCACCGAGGAATTTCTTTTGCTCGGCGATTTTGTTTTGAGCGTCAATAATTTGCTGCTGTAGGGCTGCCTGTTGGGCTTCATTGGCGACAATTTGGGCTTGGACAGCATTAATCTGGGCTTGGAGTTGGTTAATTGTCTCTTGGTAGCTGCCAGCTTGGGATTCTAAACCGTTTAGCACGCCCTGGGCGCTATTGTTTTGCTGCTGCAAGACATTGATCTGCTCGTCAAATTGGTCAGCATGCACGACGACGGCACCGCTCACCAGAGCAGCTAGCGCCACACCGGCAAAGACAGCGCGCACCCTATAGAATCGTTTTGGTATTTGTATTTTTTCGAGCATAGTTTTTATCTTTATGCGTAAGCTTATTATATCATGCCAAGTCAAATAGTACCCCCTAGTTGCTCGTGTTTAACTGATTCGTCTATTTCGTTTTGAATTTCAGGTAACGGTGGGTGGCAATGACAGAAGAAACCGTTCCTAATAGTATACCAATAGCGATTTGAAGTAGCAAAAGTTGGAAAAAATGCGCGTCAAAATAGGTATTGGCATAGTTGATGTCGAGCAGGCCCAGGCTGCTGGCTTGCAGGGCCCCGCTGCTGGCCAAAAAGGCCGAGTTGACGATCAAGATTGAAAATACCGCCGACAGCAGGCCGTAAATGGCGCTCTCCACCACGAACGGCCCGCGGATATAACTAGTGCTAGCCCCCAAGAGACGCATAATCTGGATCTCGTCACGGCGATTAAAAATAGCCATTTGAATGGTGTTAAAAATGGTCAGCGCGCAGGTTATGGCAAAGACCGCTACGCTGATAATTCCGATCTTGCGCAAAATATTGGTAGCATGGGCGATGTTGTCGATAGCTTCTTTGCGCTTGTCATTGTAAGACGGCGAATCAGCCGTTTGGAGTTTTTGGCGGTCGGGCGTCGTCAAAAAGTTTTTGATAGATTGGACTTCGTTAAGATCACGCGGATATATCTGAACCGTGGCTGGAATCGGGTTGTTAGCCTGAGTAATGGCGGTGGCCAGGCCGGCATTGCTCTGATTTTGCTTAATATAAGACGCCGTGGCGGCAGCTTTATCGAGGTAAACGACGCGGCTGACAGTCGGCTGCTTTTCCAGCTGGCTGATCAGGTCTTTAGCCTGAGCGGGGGTGGTGCTATCCAATAAGTAAACTGACACGCTAATTTTGTCAGTTATATCCTGTATGGTGTTTTGAAAACTGGCGTTGGCGATCAGTGAGAATAACACGATGGTTAGCGTGACCGCCATCACGGCCATCGCCGCGACGGCTAACGTCACATTGCGCATAAAATTTACGATGCCGGTGTGGATGATGCGCCACAGCGTAGTGAGTCGTCGTTGCATATTCATTAGATTTTGTAGGTCGCGTTAGCCCGATCGCTGGTGATTTTACCGCCCTGGATGGTAACCACCCGGCGTTTCAACTTGTTGACGATTTCTTGGTTGTGGGTAGTTAGCAAGACAGTCGTGCCGTAGCGGTTAATTTTCTCTAAAACTTTGATGACGTCCCAAGCGTGTTTAGGATCAAGGTTGCCTGTCGGTTCGTCGGCAATCAAAATCCGCGGCTGACGGACGATGGCCCGGGCGATAGCCACCCGTTGACGTTCGCCGCCGGACAACTCGCGGGGCATGCGCTTTTCTTTGCCTTTGAGGTTAACGATATCCAGGACTTTGGGCACGGTATGCCGGATCTCACGGTTGCTGATGCCGACAATCTCTAGTGCAAAAGCCACGTTTTCAAATACCGTCTTATTAGGCAGCAGTTTGAAGTCTTGGAATACTACGCCGATCTTGCGCCGCAGCAGCGGGATGTCTTTGTCTTTTAATTTGTCGTAATCGATACCGCCGATAATGATCTTACCAGAGGTCGGCCGCTCTTCGCGGGTTAAGAGTTTTAAGAGCGTCGTCTTGCCCGCCCCGCTCTGGCCGACAACAATCACGAACTCCTTAGGCTCGACATGCAGCGTGATCCGCTCCAGCGCCGTGCCCTCAGTCCGGACATACTTCTTAGTTACCCTATCCAGTAAAATCATTACCCTCTAGTATACCATTGCCGTGATTTTATGGGCTGAGGGTGTGCTCTAGGTAGGCGTTGATCAGCGGGTCGAGGTCGCCGTCGAGGACGGCGTCAGGGTCGCTCGTCTCGTAGCGGGTGCGCAGATCTTTGACTTGTTTGTAGGGATGCAGTACATAGCTGCGGATCTGGTTACCCCATTCGGCGGATTGGTTGGGGCCTTTGAGCTCCGTGAGTTTTTCGGCATGCTGCTCCGTCTGGAGTTGCGCCAGCCGGGAACGCAAAATAGTCATAGCCGTTTCTTTGTTTTGAAGCTGGCTGCGTTCGTTTTGGATAGCGACGCTCAGGCCAGTTGGCAAGTGAGTCACCCGTACAGCCGAATCGGTGGTATTTACCGATTGGCCGCCCTTGCCGCCACTGCGATACACATCGATTTTGAGGTCTTTTTCATCAATTGCCAGGTCTTCGGGCTTGTCAATTTTAGGCATCACTTCAACCTTGGCAAAGCTGGTCTGGCGTAAATTGTCACTATTAAACGGACTGAGCCGCACCAGTCGATGGACGCCGTGCTCTCCCTTTAATTTACCGTAGGCAAAAGCTCCCTCGATCTCCAATGTAATGCTCTTGAGCCCGGCCTCCTCGCCTACCGATTCGTCGACAGCTGTAACCTTCCATCTGTTATTTTCAAAATAGCGGATGTACATCCTGAGTAACATTTGTGTCCAATCCTGCGCGTCAGTGCCACCCGCCCCGGCATGGATGCTGAGGATCGCATCATGATCGTCATAAGGGTCGCTAAACTTTAGCTCCTCTTTTAGGCCGCCAAACATGGCTTCTAGGTCGGCTACTTGCTGCTCTAGCTCGCCGCTTAAGCTGGTATCTTTTAACTCGAGCATGTCACTAACATCGGCAATTCCCTGCTCCAGTTTTAGCCACGGCCTAGTTCGAGCTTCTAGGCCGGCGATTTGCTTCATAACGCCTTGAGCCATGGTAGAATCATCCCAAAAACCTGGCTGTACCGCCGTCGCCTGTAATTCTTGAAGCTCTGTATTCAGGCCGTGAATATTGAGCTGCGCGAGGGCGCCTTTAACTTGCTTGAAAAGGTCTGTTGCCTGTTTATACTGGTCTTCCATATCTCTAGAAGTATAGCAGGCCTTATTTCAGTCGCGGGCTTGCCAGAGCGGAGCGAGTTGATGCTGAAGCGTAGTAGCAAAGTCCGGCCCGCAGTCGCCAAGCGTACCGAAGCCCCAGATATTATCAGCAAACATGGCACGGGTAACGTCGACAATTTGTTGGTGGCTGATGGCTTTGATGCGTTCCGGGATGCGATAGTAGTTGTCAATAACCTCGTCAAAGAAGTACCGGCCGGCGTAGCCGGCCGCCGTGCCACCAACCGTCTGGGCGCTGCGCTGGAAGCGACCGAGCGCGTACTGCTTGGTTGATTCGATTTCGTCACGCGAGATGTGGCCGTCCAAGACCTTATGCAGTTCGTCAACGGTAATTTTGAGCAGCGCGCTGGCATTTTTGTCGGAGACCTGGGCGCCAAACCACCAGTTACTGGCGTCGCGGGTGTGGCTGAGGCCGGAATTCATGCCGTAGACTAGACCGCGCTCCCGTGCTGTACCAAGGATTTTAGAATACAGCGTTTCAGTCAGCATAGTGTTGACGAGACTGAGGGCGTCGGTCTCAGATTCTTCCAGGCGGCGCTTGATAAAAGTATCGATATAAAAGTAGAGATTTTCGACGGTATCATTTGGCACATAGACCGGCTCTTTGAGGCGGCGAGGACGCTCGTGCGGCAATTCAAACCGTTTACCCTTATCTGGTAATTCGACGGTCTCTAGCAGCGTGCTAATAGCCTGCCGTCGAGTGGCGGTCAGGTTGCCAGCGATAACAAAACGCATATTAGGCGCGGAATGGGTACGCTTGTAATGCTCCCGGACATCTCCTACCTGAACGTTGGCCATGAGCTCTAAGCGTTCGTGGTCAGTTTTAGCAATCAGTCCTAGGGCTTCGCGCATTTCCAGGCTGAGACGGCGGAAGTGGTTATTGCTGCGAGCGGCCATTTCCTCTTGGACATTACCAAATTCAGCCTCGAATTCATCGTCTAAAAATAGCGGCTTGGTGATCGAGATCAGCAATAGGCCCAGTACCCGATCCCATTCAAAATCGGCGCATTCGGCCTCATAAGTGATGTCATAGACACCGGTCGTGGCATTGCTGTAGGCCCCGTTTTTTTCGAGCTCGGCCTGAAAATCGCGGGCCCGTGGTATCAGCTGGTTAGCGCCCAGCAGCACGTGCTCCATCAAGTGCGGGACTTCCCATTTTTCCGGCTCCACCAGATACTCCCCCGCTCGAAAATTAACGTCAAAGGTCATCACCGAAGCGCTGGGAATATGAATGAGCAGCCCTTTGCTGCCGTTGGTGAGTTCGACCTCAGTGACAGTGTGCCGCAAGCTACTTTTTCCTTCGCTTTTTACCGGCAGTCTTGCGTTGGCGCTCGGTCTTGCGGGCTTTTTTACGGTTAGTCGACTGTTTTTTACGATTCTCGAGGGCCGTTTGCTTGTCGACAAAATCGGCGGCTTCAAACTCGACTTCACTGGTAGTAATCTGCGCAGCATTGTCGATCGAGCCGCGAGCAGCACGAGTCAGGTCGGTTTCGATGGCCCGGTCAAGCTCCTCTTGGCTAATCGGCTGAGCATGGAATAGCGCTCGCACCACGTCGTGACGCAAGGTATTTTGCAGGTCTTCAAATAATAGCTGGCCGCGGCGACGGTATTCTACCAGCGGATCCTGCTGGCCAACGCTCATCCAATGGATACCCTCTCGCAGGTGATCCATGTTTTCGAGATGCTGCATCCAGAGATTATCCAGAATCTGCAGATAAAGGTCACGCTCGACTTTGTGCATGATCTCAGTCGTAAAAGCAGCCTCGCGAGCGGCATACAACTCAGCGGCCTCAGTCTGCAACACTTTTTCAAATTTGGTAGCGTCACTGTCAAATAGCCGGTCGAGCACCGCTTCGTCAAACGGAAAGGCTTCTTTAACGATGTCATCGAATTGCTCGCTGGTGACAAGTGGCGAAGTAGCTAGGCCGTGGGCTTCTTCCTCAATCAGGATTTTGATGCGCTTGCTAATATTAGCCGAGCGCAGCACCTCGCGGCGCATTGAGTAGACGGCCTTACGATGGCGATTCATCACGTCATCATATTGCACGACACTCTTACGCTGATCAAAGTGGAAGCCCTCGACTTTCTTTTGGGCGCCCTCTAGGCTTTTAGAAATAAGCCTGTTCTCGATCGGCGTGTCGTCGTCGACGTTAAGTCGGGCCATGACATTACTGATCTTGTCGCCGCCAAAGATGCGCATCAGATCGTCTTCGGTACTGACGAAAAATTGGGTAACCCCCGGATCGCCCTGACGGCCGGAACGACCACGTAACTGGTTATCGATACGACGGGATTCATGACGCTCAGAGCCCAGGACAAACAAACCGCCCAGCTCTTTGATGCCCTCGCCGAGCACAATGTCGGTGCCGCGACCCGCGATGTTGGTGGCAAGCGTCACGGCGCCCTTTTCGCCGGCCTGGGCGACGATCTTGGCCTCCCGCTCGTTATTTTTCGCGTTGAGCACTTGGTGCGGAATTTTGGCTTTGTCGAGCAGATGACCGAGCGCTTCGTTTTTTTCGATCGAGACCGTACCGATCAGCACCGGCTGGCCTTTGGTGTGCAACGTCTGGACTTCTTTGACGATGGCTTTGAATTTGCCCTTTTCGGTGCGGTAGATGCGATCGGTACGATCGGTGCGAGCCAAGGGGCGGTTACTGGGGACTTCAACGACATCCAGCTTATAAATCTGGTGAAATTCTTCGGCTTCGGTCATGGCCGTACCGGTCATGCCAGCCAGTTTTTCGTACAAGCGGAAATAGTTTTGAAATGAAATCGTCGCCAGAGTCATGCTCTCTTGCTGGACTTCGACGCCCTCTTTGGCTTCGATAGCCTGGTGCAAGCCCTCGTTGTAGCGGCGGCCCGCTAACAAACGGCCGGTGAATTCGTCGACGATTACTACTTCCCCGTCTTGAGTAACCACATAATCTTTGTCTCTGGTAAACAGCGCGTGGGCTCGCAGGGCCTGCTGCAGGTGATAAATTGTCCGGATGTTGTCCGAGCCGTAGAGATTGTCGATACCAAGAATCTTTTGAACTTTTTCGACGCCGGCATCATTGAGAATCACTGTTTTGCGCTTTTCATCGGTTTCGAAATGTTTGTCTTTTTGTAGTTGGCGGACGACTTTGCTGAACTGGGCGTAAGCCGTGCCGCTGGTAACACTCGGGGCGCTGATAATCAGCGGCGTCCGGGCCTCATCAATCAGGATGGAATCAGCCTCATCGACAATGGCATAGTGCAAATCCCTCTGGCGCAGCTGGTCTTCTTCGCGCACCATGTTATCGCGTAAATAATCAAATCCAAGCTCATTATTGGTGCTGTAGGTGATATCGGCGGCGTAGGCTTGTTGACGAGTAGCCGGTTTGAGGTGCCTGAAGCGTGGATCGTCATGGCCCTCGTCAACGAAATCCGGATCATAGATAAATGACTGATCAGGAATGATGACACCGGTGGTGAGACCCAGCATATGATAGACCGGGGCCATCCAGCCAGCACCGATGCGGGCCAGGTAATCGTTGACGGTCACGAAATGAGCGCCTTTTTCGGTCAGGGCGTTGAGGTACAACGGCAGGGTGGCTACGAGTGTCTTGCCTTCGCCGGTCTTCATTTCAGCGACGCTGCCCTCGTGCAGCGCCATACCACCGATCAGCTGGACATCAAAGTGCCGCTGGCCGAGCGTCCGGGTGGCTGCCTCGCGCACGGCGGCAAAAGCATCGGGCAAGATACTGTCCAGCGATTCTTTTTGCAGGCGTTTTTTGAGGACGTCAGTCTGGGCCTTAAGCTCTTTATCGCTCATTTTTTTGTACTTGTCGCCAAGAGCGTTAATACCTTTAGCGCGCTTGCGCAGCCGCTTGACTGTCCGAGCCTGCGGGTCTCCCAAGATTTTCTTAAAGACAATATTCATAGGTCTAACGCGGTATCTCCCTCAATTAACGTGGACAAAAGTATGTCAGCTATTATAGCGATTTTTAGAGGCAAAAGCGACTGTCATTTTTCGGCTTCAGCTGCGCCGGGCGGCGTGGCTGCTGGCTGACGGCGACGGAAACGCGCCATCAGGCGGCGGTGCGTCTTGCCGTTGCCGTGGAGATCTTTATATTTTTGAAGCTGTTGCTTGAGTTTGGCTTCGACGATGTCGACAGCCGCGTACATGTTGAGCGCGCTTTCTTTAACAATAATAGTCTGGTGCGGCAGGTACAGCGTCACTTCACAACGCGCCCGGTCGCTGCCCTTGGCCTTGGTGTCCTTGAGGTGAACCTCAGCATGGGCGCTCTCCCTGGTGTGCCGAGAAATATAACGATCCAGGCCGCCGATTTTTTTAGTCACGTAGACCCGGAGCTTATCATTAACAGTGGCGTGCACACCTTGAATTTCAAACTTTTTCAGCATACTTCTATTATACGCTTCTCTTCAACCATGGACAGCTAATGCATAGGCGCAACATGGGAATTAATTACTTAAGAGGCCTAGATGGTAGCGCGATTACCAAGATAAGGGCGTAAAACTTCAGGAATCGTAATTTGACCGTCGGCAGTCTGATAATTCTCGATGATGGCTTTGAGGATGCGGCCGAGGGCAAAAGCCGTGGCGTCGTTGGTGTGTACCAGTTCGGTTTCCCCACCATCGCGGCGAACGCGGATTTTGAGGTCACGGGCCTGATAATCGGTCATGTAATCGGCGGTGTGGGTTTCGCGGTACTTGCCCTGACCGGGGAACCAGCACTCGATATCGACGCCGCGGGCGTTGGGTTTGCCGATATCAAAGGTCGATTTTTGCAGCACCTGATACGGTAAGCCGAGCTGCTGGACAAGATATTCCTGGATGGCGACTTGCAACAGATGTTCGTCGCGGCCGGTTTCGGCAGTGCTGAAAACTTCCATCTCTAGCTTGTCGAACTGATGCATCCTAAAAATGCCCTCCATGTCCTTGCCATATGTGCCGGCTTCGCGTCGGAAACTGGTGCTATAGCCAATGTAGCGAATCGGCAACTGCTCTTCTGACAGGATTTCATTCCAATACATGGTGCATAGCGTATGCTCGGCGCTGGCATTGAGCCAGAGGTCATCCTGCTCGATTTTGTAGGTTACCTCGGCCTCATTGAGCCGGGCGCTGGCCGCATACGGCTCGGTGCGCAGCATAGCCGGCGGCAAAATCGGTGTGAATGGCTTGGCGCTAACTTTGAGGCCATTTTCATCAATCAATTTTTGGAGGATTTTTTCGTCACTTAAAGTCTCCATGACAAACTGAATAATGGCGAACTGCAGCCGCACCAGGTCGCCCTTGAGATAAGCGAAGCGGCTGCCGGCGATCTTGGCGGCCCGCTTCTTGTCGATCAGGTCTTTGGTCTCGCCAAGTTCATAATCATGCTTGGGCGTGAAATCAAATTTGGGCGGCTCACCGACCATCTTGACGACTTGGTTGTCTTCCTCTTTATCACCCACCGGCACATCATCGTCGGGCATGTTGGGCACGGCTTTGAGCAGCTTTTCAAACTGCTGTTCAATCGCTTCCAGCTTGGGTTCCAGCTCACTCAGTTTGCTTTTGAGTTCCCGCGCCGCCGCCATCTCTTCCTCGGATGGCTTCTGACCCTTGGTCGCTCCGCTCTGCTCGTTGCGCTGCCGCCGCAAAGCCTCAACCTGCCCTAATAATTCACGCCGCTCGGTATCAAACCCCAACAATTGTTGAATATCAACAACGTAGCCCTTTTGCTTGGACTTGCTCGCCACCAATTCAGGATTATCCCGAATAAACTGAATATCTAACATGCGCTCATTATACCCAAAAACCTGGAAACTGCATTAGAGCTGTGACTATACGCAGGTAAAGAATTGCCTAAAGCTTGCCTCATCCTTATTCCATTGAGTTCCAATCGGAAAGCTTCCTTCTTCAAGTTGGATATAGTTCACGACTAGTCCACCTAGCTTATGATCCTTCTCGTAGTTCTCAGTGCTACGCCTAGCGTCTTCGACTCTATACATGAGACCTCCGTCGTCATGCCTAACAACCATGCCGGGAATAATTTCAACGTCTTTATCTATCATAGGCTCATATTATATCATTTTTTTCAAAGTGTTTGAGGGTTAGCTCGGTGCGGGAGCGGGCGTAGCTGCAGAAGTCGCAGGGGCCGCCCATGGCGGCCATGCCGATGGGGGGCATTTCGGGGGCTTCGAGGCAGGCTTTCATTTGCACGAGAGTTGGCTCGATCCAGGCGTCGCTGCCGGTGTAAGGGATGACTTTGGTCTGAAACTCCAGCTTGTCGCCAAAGCCACTGACGTCAATCCGGGCGTTGGTGTAGACGAAGTAGCCGGTGTCGCTGACCGGGAAGCCGTTTTGACGGAGCAGCCACTGGTAGACTTCCAGTTGCCGTTTGTAGCTGATCTGCCAGTCGGAGTCGATGCCGACGCCGCTGGCTTTGGAGGTGGCTTTGTAGTCGACGACGATCAGTTCCCCGTCGTCGTTGACCCAGATGTCGTCGACGGCGCCAAAGACGTGCAGGTTGGTCGATTTATGCAAAGTCGTGACCCCGGTAAAATTAGTGCGCCAGGTGTTGAGGTCTTTGTGAGTGTACGGCACGGCTTTGATTTGGTTATCAATCATCAACGGATGCGGCTCGCCCTTGAGACGGTAACTGTCGAATTCTTTTTTGAATAATTCATCAATGGTTTTGTTGATATTGAATGGCGGGCCATTCGGACGGCTGATTTTAAGACGGCCATCCAGCCAAAAACAGCGTGGACACTGCTTATAAAGCTCGATTTTGGAGCGGCTAATTTTGTAAGGCGTGGTCTGCCCCGGTTGATACGGAGCACTGCGCTGTCGTTGGTAAAACTCGGCCATCCAGCTATTGTAACAGCTTGGCCGATGAGCTCGGCAGCTTGCTAGCTTGAGACAGCGTATAAACTCGGTGCAAACCATGATGGCGCGCGATTAGTATAATCGTACCTCCCAGAGCCATCAGGGCGCCCAGCAGTATTACGGCCAGAATATTGAGCGGTAAATCCCTAATGTCCTGACCGTTAGCAATTGCCGTTTTGGCACTGGCAATATAGCTAGCTACCAGACGGTGGGCCGGATAAGCCGAGTGGACGACAGCAAAGTCTGTAAGAGCCGCCGAGTAATGACTGCGCGAATACGATTCCAGGCCTTTGAGCCAGGCGTCTTGGGTACTGCTGTGACTGTTGAGACGAATATTATAGGCGCTGGCCAGATCGGTAAAGTCGGTAATATCACGGATATAGCTCTTGGTAGCGTTACCCGGCTCGGCATTGGTGTAGCGATAGGTCAGCAGGCCAATTACCCGACCCTGATCATCAATGGCCGGGCCGCCGCTATTGCCATGCGAAGCGTCGGCATCCGATTGGTACAACTTCCCCTTACCGCCGGCTGCCTGGCGAATGGCACTGACTACTCCGTCAGTCACTGTGACATCACTCTGGGTGATATCCACCAGCGGATTGCCGGCATCACCAGGGAAACCCATCAAGATGATTTTTTGATTTTGGACGACGCGCTCGGTCGCGATCGGGATAGCCGGCGCCTTGGTGACATTGATTTTAAGTAAGGCTACGTCACTGGATGAAAATCCATTTTTAGGATCGGCAATCGTCGTGTAATTATCTTTGGAGGAATAATTAGAGCCGATTAGCTGGGCCTGCTTGATAGTGTCGCTATCATGCCGCAAGGCCGCTAACTGGGCACTGTTTTTAAGATTGATTAATTGTTGCAAATTAGGCGGTTCACTGCCCAGGGCCACCAGTGTTAATTCGCCCTTGTCAGAGAATTTTAACTGGTCATCAGAAAAGTTATAAATCTTAGCCACCTGGGCGGCTAGGGCCGCCGCGTCGGCTTTGGTGGCTGTAATCTGGGCATCATTCAGGCCCAAGCTCCTGAGGTAGGAGCGCTGGACAGTATCGTTAGAGGTTACCAAGCTGGCGACGGCATCTTTAGCACTATAGACCACGACGTGGCCGTTGGTGGCAATGTAGCCATTAGCCGTCGTCAAAAAGCCGCTGCCGCTAAACGACGCACAGCTGCTGTCACCTAATTTTTGATTATCAATCGTCAGGACACCACAAACGGTATGAAAGATCTGCACCACCGCCGGCGATACGGCGTCAGATAGATATTTGGCATCGAGCTTACGATCAGCTGAGACACTGGGGGTGGTAAAGATATTTGTATGAGCCCCAAGGACAGCCTGATCGCCGGAAATATTTAAGCTGTCCAGCAACGGCGCAAAGGCCACCGGTATGGTCGCGCTGCCCACCAGGCCGGTAAGTTTAACGGCAAAAGCCCGCTGTTTTTTAACGCCTGTCCAAATGATGCCATAGCTTTTACCGCCTCCGTGATGGCTGGTAAATTCGTAAACAGTTTTGTAAACCGGCACGGCACTCAGCGTGTCGGCGGTAGCCGAAACCACCCGGGCGTCCACTTCGTTACTCAAACTGGCCGGAAATAATTGGACGGCGACCTGCTGGGCACTTAATCCAGCATTGGCGGCTTGCTGCTGAAGCGCTGTGAGCAGCGCGGTGTTGGGATTAACTTCGACACTAAACTCTGCCGCGCTGACCGCTCCGCTGATCCGGCCCGGTTTAGGCCGCACCGTGGCTGAATGATCAGTCGTGGAAATTGTAAAATCGGTGCTGTCAGCCTCAAAGCTGTAGCCGTAATCGGAATGAATTCGCTGCAGCGTGGCCGGGCTAGCCGCCGGGCTTGTACTGTTTACCGGGGCCGCCGTTTGTCGATTATGCGCGACGACGATGCCGATTTCGATGGCAATCCCTATTACTAGCGCAACTGATAAGAGAAGCGACGCGATGTGGCGGCGGCGATAGGGCTTACTGTGATGAGGTCGCATACAAGCTTAAGCATATCGCGTGACCGGTGTTTTGCACAAGGCCGAGCTACAATTCTTCGAGCAGGCTGATAATCTCTTGCGGGGTGTGGGCTAGTGCCGTCGCGCCTTCTTCTTGGGTCAGGCTGCCGTGGCGGGCAAAACCCCAGGTCACCGCAATCGCTCGCAAACCGATTGATTCGGCAGCCTGGATATCGGTTAATTCATCGCCGACATACAGCGCGTCACGCAGCTCGATATTTTGCTCGCGCAGCAGCCGCCGAAGCGCCGGGGCTTTGCCAAACATGCCGACCCCACCGTAAATCTCCAAAAAATAAATGTGCAGTTTGTGGTGGTGCAAAAAGTGATGGATATTATTGACCGAATTGGTGCTCAAAATGAATAACTCGTGGCCCTCGGCGTGTAGCTTGCGGATGACTTCTGGCATGCCCTCAAAGGGATGCAAATGCCGGATAGCATGGCGCATTCGCCAGCGGCCCTTAAAAAACAGCCGCGGCGCGCTCCACCAATGATAGCCGAGCTTACGCACCATACCGGCTACCGATAATCCCCTGAGGTGCTGTTTTTCGGTCGGGCTGAGCGGCCATTGTCCGGACTCACGAGCTAAAAATTCCGACACATAGTCAAAACTGTCAGCAATCGTACCGTCAAAATCAAAAATAATCGCCGCCATGACTTACTAGTTTAGCTTAGTCCGTAATTGGTTCATAGGGTATATGGCACATGCCGCGCCCGGTACGTTCGGCATATTTCTGGTGATAATCTTCGGCCGGGTAAAATATTCCTGCTTTGGTAATCTCGGTAACGATTGGTTTTTCAAAACTAGCCTGGATTTCGGCCTTGATAGTCTCGGCAATCTTTTTTTGATCGTCGTTCACATAAAAAATCGCCGTACGGTAACTATCGCCAATGTCCGGGCCTTGGCGGTTGACCTGGGTCGGATCATGCATCCGGAAAAATTGCCGGCACAACGCCTCATAACTGACCTGCCCTGGATCAAACTCCAGGAGTACCGCTTCGGCATGACCGGTCGTGTGGGTGCAAACTTCTTCGTAAGACGGGTCTTTAGTATGTCCCCCGGTATAGCCGACCAGACTGCTGCTAACCCCGGGTACCTGATCAAAATAGTATTGCACTCCCCAAAAGCAGCCAGCCGCGAAAATAGCTTTCATAGTCTACCTATCCTTACAGAGTTTTAATTATGGTGGCGATGGCCATGACAAACACCAGCAGGCCGAGAGCCCGACGAAAATAATTAGCGCCGCCAGTCACCTCAAGTATAGACCAGATGATCAGGGAGCCTGAGCCGGCCCAGGAAAAAATATCAGACAATAGACCCCGGCTGAGGAGTAGCGAAATCATTGTTATGACCGCCCAGCCGATGAGCCAGCCATTTGGGTTTTGCCAGATAACCACCCGTCCTTGGCGGTCTCTCCAGGTCTTGTCCCACAAGTTTCGTTGCTTACCGCGATAGTATGTCTGGTGCACGCTCTAAAATACCCCCTAAAACCTCTAGTATAGCGCGGCTGGCGGCCTGTGCATAATCTGTTGCAAAGACTACAGATTAAGCATACATTTAAGGTATTAACTCTAGGAGGTTCCCATTATGAGCGCGTTACAACCATTAGAAACAGCTCTTGATGATCTGTTTGTCAAAAAGGCTCCGGCCTTGCCTGCCAACGGCAAAAAAGCCCTAGTTGAGTATCTACCTTGGATCAACTTGTTTTTTGGCATTATCGCCCTGTATACCGCCTATGTGCTGTGGCACTGGGCCCATATCGCCAACGGCCTTATCGATTACGCCAATCAGTTAAGCGCTACATATGGCAGCCCGAGCGTAGCTAATGTCGACCGTATGGGTCTGGGCATCTGGCTCGGGCTGATTATCTTAGTTATCCAAGCTGTCATCTATATCGCGGCTTTTCAAGCGACCCGCGAGCGCAAAAAATCCGGCTGGGATTTGATGTTTTACGCTGCCCTGCTCAATGTGGTATACGGCGTGGTGATCCTGTTTAGTAATTACGGCAGCATCGGCAGTTTGCTGGGTACCCTAGTTGGTTCGGCTATCGGCCTCTACCTGTTGTTTCAGATTCGAAGCAGCTACCTTAAACACCCCACTCCACACTAAAGAGTAACTACTCTAATTCGCGAATCTGATCGTGATCAAGCCCGTAATAATGGGCAATCTCATGCCACAGCGTGTGCTTAATCTGCTCTTTGAGCGCGGCTTCAGTGGCGACCAAAGCCGTTAATGGCCCCCTAAACAAGGTAATCTTGTCCGGATAGATACGAGTCATACCCTGACGCCGCGGCAAGGGCGTACCCTCATATAACCCCAGCAAAGTTTGATCGTGCCGGAGCCGCAGTTTGTCGCGCTGTTCCGGCGTCGGCTCTTCCTCGTACAGAATCGCCACATTTTGAATATTTTTGACATGCTCCCCAGGCAGCTCGGTCAGCGCCTGGTCAATGAGCCGCTGAAATTCCTCATCACTGACATCGATCATATTTTAAGTCTCAAGCCGTAATCTCTTGAGCAGCCAGTCCCTCGGTAAAATACTGAGAAACCAGCCGGCCCGCGGCCCGGAATCTTTACCGATAAGAGCTTGGTACAGCGTAACGAAAAGTTCTTTGGCGGGGAGCTCACTAGAATCTTTTTGCTCATAGACCGCCTGATGGAACCATGCCCCGTCAGCATCTGGTGGCGCCGTAGATATTTTTTCGGCTAGAGTTGCTAAAAACTGTTTCTGGGCAGCACTAAAACGATCGCTCTCGACGCTAGATTGCAGAGAAAACTTAATTGCTTCGGGGGCTCTTTTAGTTAACCAGGCATCGATAAACTTGAGCTCCCTAATGATGGTTTGGCTGTCGGCTTGTACCTCGCGCGTGTATTCCGTCCGCCCAATGATCTCCAGGGTAAGTTGTGGGTCTTTAAGCGCCGCCTGATAGCTCACCACCAACAGCGAAAAGGGTATCTGGCTGATAGTTGGCTGCTCTACGCCGTGAAGACACAGATCAATTAATTGCCGCTCATCCAACGTTTTTTCCTCTTTGACTAATAATTCACTAAACTCGTCGACCAGCCTGATCAGTGTCGTACCTTCGTCAAAAAACAGTTGTTTATTGGGAGCATACCGCAGCACAAAAAACCAAACGACTTCCGGCGGCAGTACTTCCAGCAGCTCGGCGGCGGTAATCACATCGCCGGAGCTCTTACTCATTTTTTTGGTATCACCGGTACGATTGATAAAATTATATGGCAGCGGAAGCGGCGCTGTTGCCTTAAACACCAGCTCGACGATGGCTACGCCGGTATCGTACGAGCCGCCTTTGGTAGCATGATCCCGCCCAAAAGGTTCGGCTTGGACGCTAAGCAACCACCAGCGGGCCGGCCAATCAATCCGCCAATTAAGTTTTACCAGTCCGGCATCATAGCTGGTTTGACGATCAGCACCGTCCTTATCTTTAAACACCAGAGTTTTTGTCTGTTTATCATAGCTGGCTATGGCTCGATTTTTGAGATACCCGTCTTCTACTACCTGCACTGGTGACCAATCCTCACCAACCGCATGGCCGGAGATTGATTCTAAAAGCTGCTTAATGGTGTCTGTGTGCTCGAGAGCGATCTCGATGGCCTCCACGAAAAAGCCTTGGCGGTATTTTTGGTGAGCCCGTACCACCTCCATATCAAGATGCATCTTTTTGGCAGCTACAAATAAATCTTTTACGTAGTAATCAGCGTATGACAGGTCGGAACCGTCAGGTGCCGGCACGTCACAAAGCGGCTTGCCCAAATACTGCTTAAACTCGGGGGGGACGTTGACGGGCACTTTTCGAAAGATGTCGAGATCATCAACGATATGGAGATGGCGGGCCTGACGACCACGCCGTCGGAGCTCCCAAGCGACTGCTTCAGCGGTCAATACTTCTCGTAAGGTACCTAAATGATAGGTGCCGGACGGCGAAACTCCCGACGAAACCACTACCTCCCCCTCGGGGTGACGGGCTACTAATTCATCCGCGACCTTATTCAACCATTGCATGATGCCTCAAGTATAGCAGCTAGCTGATGTCGACGATTTTGTAGGTGGTGGTATCGCTAGGGGTGGTAATTTCGATGGATTCGCCCTCTTTTTTGCCGAGCAGGGCCTGACCGATTGGGGATTCATCAGAAATTTTGCCGTTTAGCGGATCGGCTTCGACGGTGCCAACAACTTGAAATTCTTTAGCCTTGCCATCACCCTTGAGCTTGACGGTCGAGCCGAGCTGGACTTTACTGTCGCCTTTGGGTTTTTTGATGATTTCGACGTTGCGGAGGATATTTTCGATTTCGGAAATGCGGGCTTCGTTACGCTCCTGCTCGGCACGGGCGGTTTGATACTCGGCGTTTTCGCCTAGGTCACCCTGCTCACGGGCAGTTTTGATAGCGTCAGCAATGCCTGCTCGCTTGGCGATCAGGGTGTCTACTTCTACCTGTAACTCGTCGACACCTGTCTGGGTCAATCGAAATAGTTTCTTCATCGGTCTTCCCTCCTTATATGGTCTATACCAACTACGTAGCCGGCCATTTGTCTAGTGTCAGGCTTATTATAGCAACGCTTAGGCGTTAATATCCAGTATTTTAAACAGTTCGTCGCGACTGACTTGGCGAGCTTCGCTCGCAGTACGCGCTTTGAGTTCAAAGGTACCCGCGGCCTGTGTTTTGTCACTGACCACCAGGCGGTACGGTATGCCGAGTAAGTCAGCGTCGGCAAATTTGGCGCCGGGCCGCGTATCTCGGTCATCATATAGTACCGGAACGCCGTTTTGTGTCAAGCTTTGGTAGAGCTCATCAGCTGTTTTAATAACCTCCGTATCCTCCCCAAGCCGAGCCAAGTACACCTGCGCCGGAGCTACGGCCTCAGGCCAGACCAGGCCCTTGTCATCGGCAAAGTGCTCGGCCAGCAGCCCCATCAGCCGGCTGACGCCAATACCATAACAACCCATGACCATTGACTGGCGGTTGCCCTGCTCGTCAGTGTAATAGACATCCAGCGCGTCAGAATATTTGCTGCCTAAGGCAAAGATATTGCCGACTTCGACGGCCCGCTTCTCGACCAGCTCTTCGCGTTTGAGCCCGAGTTGCTGCAATACTTCATCGGTATAGACTTCTTTGTTGACCGCCAGGCGTCGACCCTCGTGGACATAAATAGTGTCTTCGCCAACATGGCTCAAGGTCTGGAATTCATCGCTGAATTGGCTAAAAATTCCGCCGCTGGCGTAGGTACGATAGGTGAGGTCACCGATACCGAGACGCTCATAAACCCTGAGATAGGCCGCGGCGGCCTTTTCGTAGAACGCGTCATGCTCGGCTTGAGTACGACTAAACGAATACAGGTCTTTCATCAAGAATTCGCGGCCGCGCATCAGACCGCTCTTTGCCCTGAGCTCGTTACGAAACTTGCTCTGAATCTGGTAAATGTAAACCGGCAGGTCTTTGTATGAGCTGACGAAATCATGCAGCATATCGGTAATCGGCTCCTCGTGAGTAAGCCCTACGCCGAGTTCCGTGCCGTTGGCCAGTTTGGTTTTGAACCAATTGTCGACCTTAGCGTCATCCCAGCGATCGGTTTTTTCCCAGATGTCTTTGGGCTGTAAAACCGTCATCTGGACTTCGTTGCCGCCGATAGCGTTCATTTCCTCGCGAACAATCTGAGCGATATTATCCAGCACTCGCTTGCCCAGCGGCAGATAGGCGTAGACGCCGGCCATTTCTTTATGGATAAAGCCGGCCTGGATCAACAGTTGGGCATTTTTTGCGGTCTCATCGGCCGATATGGTCTTACTAGTTTTAGTAAATAGCTGCGACAGGCGCATGATTCTCTCCTTGAATTACCTTATTGTAGCACCTATCGCGGGTGGATCAGCGGCGCGATAAACAGGATGAAATAGGCGATGCCGTTTTTGATAGCGTGGAGGGTGATAGAGGCCCACAGACCGCCGGTTTTTTCGCGTAAATAAATGAGTACTAAACTGAGGACAAAGGTATCAAGGGCCGCGATGTAGAGCGGGCCGGCCGCCCCACCCTCCGGCAAATGGGCGATTGCAAAGATCGCGCTGGTAGCGATGACCGCCCCGACAACAGGCAGAGCTTTTTTAAAACTGGTATACAGCAGGCCGCGGACAACGATTTCTTCGGCAAAGGGCGGCAGCACCACCAGGCTGACAAATGTCACGGCGAGGGCCAAGCTACCATGGACGTCAGTAAAACCAATCTCTTGCGGCTGGTTAATATCCAGACCCGGGATCAGGGCAGACGCGACCCCTACGGTGAAAATATAGAGCAGGAAATAAGGCGGTACGGCCGCCAAGCCGTAAACTACGTCACGCCACCGTGGGCGGCGTAAACCGATGCTGGCAAAACCTTGCTTATAACGCCGTAAAAACAGATAGATGGCTCCTAGCGTCAGGCTTTCGGCCAAGAGGATATACCCAAACTGGGCACCAACCGAAGCTTTTAGCCAGGCAGCTGCCTCGTCGCTCGTCCAATGATGGAGCCATGGATAAATAGAAATGACTATAGCAGCGATGATCTGGGCGCCGTAAAAAACCAAAACCGCGAACACCACTGCGCCCCATGGGTTCCAGGGCACTCGAGTTATTTTAGTAGCCGGCGATTCAGCGTCGGCGTGATCCGGTACGGAGTGGTTAGAAAAAACGTTTAACATCAACGATAGTAATCAAGATGATCAGGCCAAGCAGTACCAGGAAGCCACTGGCGTTAATGGCTTCTTCTCTTTTGGCGGACAATGGACGTTTGAGGAGGCCCCGACTAAACAGCGTCAGCCACAATCGGCCGCCATCCAGGGCTGGTAGCGGCAGGATATTCATGATCGCCAGCGCCAGAGAAATATAAGCAATGATAAACAACATAAACTGGTAACCCAGCAGACTGCCCTCTTTAAGCGTCACAAAGATGCCGACCGGGCCGGACACGTCACTGCTGGCTTTAGTTTGACCGTGTTGGCGAGCCTCGGTATTACCGGTGACACCGCCGGCTACTAAACTGCCGAGGCCAGCTAAAGCATGACCCAACCCTTGAAAGGTCAGGCCCGTCAACTGGGCACTCAACCCGACCGCTACGACTGGCGCTGACCAGGTGGAGCGTTGCAAGCTAAAATCACGGGCTACGATACCCAAATAACCTTTGGGGTTATCAGTTTTTTTGCTGGCGGCCACTGCGGCGACTGAGTTAAGCGTAGTCTTGAGCTCCTGGCGATGGCCATCCCTGACTATAAACAGTTTGACGGTTTTACCGGCGAAATTTTTAGTAATCGAGGGTAAACTGGCGGCGCCGGTTATCGCTACCGGACTGTAACCACGCTCTTGGATTTCATACAACTCGTCATGGGATTGCAAGCCGGCTTTATCAGCTGGCGAGCCGGGTTCGATATAGCCGGCCAGGAGCTTTTGGCTACTGACCTTGGTGTCGGATTTAACAGTAAACTGGTTATCGATAAGCTTTGGCATGCCGATTAGAGCCACGATGGTAAACAAAAACAGGGCCGTCAAAAGATTCATGACTACGCCGGCCGCCATAATTTTGGTTTTGGCCCACAAGCTGGCAGCCCCAAAACTACCGCGTTCGGTATCGCTGTCGTGCTCGCCCTTTAGTTTGACGAAACCGCCCAGCGGGATGGCGTTAATCGTAAAATTCCAGCCGCCCCGCATTTTGCGCTTATACAGCCGTGGCGGAAAAAATATGCCGAATTCTTCGACCTCTACCCCGTTACGCCGGGCCAGGATGAAATGGCCGAATTCATGCACCACTACTAGGCTGATAAACAGTAGCACCCCGATTACCAACAAAAATATTCCCATTGCTCTCTAGTATAGCAGGGAGTATAGTAAGGCGTAAGGGCAATCAAAACCCAAAACGTGTAAACAAACAGAGGTCAGAAGTGAGTCGGATACTTGTACCGCAGATGATGGGTAACAGCCTGGGCGTCTTTGCCCTGCTCTTTTTACTGGTGGCTAGTTCCGGCATACAGGCCACTTCGGTATATGTGTCAGCCCATATTCCCCGTATCCCCCTAACCAGTACTGCCTTACGTATACCCTCAGTGCCAACTCAGGGGCCTAATATGACGGTGGCTCGCGATCAGCTCCAAGCTAGCTTGCAACGCATCACTAGCCAGCGATTGACAGTAGTAGTCGGAAACAAAACCGTGCCCATCGGTGCTGAGGCTCTCCGCAGTTGGATTCAAGTTGTTAATGACAAACACCAGCCGGTAAGCTACTTACACGTCAAGGATACGGCTATTGCCGCAACCTTGGCTGATCTCGCCAAACCATTTCTCAAACAGCCGGTTAACCAGGTGAGTGTCACTCATCCCGACGGTAGTAGTAGCGTTATCGCTAGCGGCAAAAATGGGGTCGGCGTAAATGCCAGCAACCAGCTGGTACACCCTATCAGCCAGGGCTTGCTGGGCAGTCGGGGCCTACAGCTTAATCTCCCTTTGCAGAGCGTCCCCTTTCAGGCAGTCAACGCCACTTCGATTGATAAACTACTCGAGGTAAACGTAGTGACCAAAGAAATGTGGGCTTACGATAAAGGCCAGCTAACCCGAAGCTTCCCGATTAGCGCCGGGGCGCCAGCCACGCCCACGCCGATTGGCCAGTTTCAGATTTATCAAAAACTATCCGTCCAAGATATGCGCGGCTTTAATGCCGACGGTACGAAATACTTCCAGCCACATGTGCATTGGATCAATTATTTCCTCCCTGGTGGCTATGCCGTCCATGGTAATTACTGGCGATCCCAGAGTTGGTTTGGCGCCATAAATAGTTCGCATGGCTGCGTTTCACTGCCCGATAGCGAAGCCGAGTGGGTATATCAGTGGGCACCAATCGGCACGACCGTCATTACTCACGCTTAAAGCGTTAAGATTTCTTGCTCTTTTGCCTTAGCGGCGCTCTCAGTTTCGGTCTTGGCCCTAGTCATCATGTCGTCGATCTGCTTTTCGAGACGCTTGGCGTCATCCTCGCCGAGGGCTTTATCTTTTTTAAGTTTGCTGATGCTGTCCATGGCATCGTGTCGAACTGCTCGCGATTGGATCATGGCTTCTTCCTGCTTTTGGCCAATTTGCTTAGCGAGTTCGCGCCGACGTTCTTCGGTTAGCGGCGGCACCGGTATCCGGATCACCCGACCGTCATCTGATGGATTAAGCCCCAGGCTTTGATTGTCACGAATACTGCTGACGATGGCCGTCATATTACTCGGATCAAACGGCGTGATTTGAATAAGCTGAGCTTCGGGCGCTGTCACGGTTGCCAGTTGGATCAGGGGCATGGCTGTCCCGTAGGCTTCGACCGTGACGCCATCTAACATGGCGGCGCTAGCACGTCCTGTCCGGAGGCTTTTTAGGCCCTCCCGAAAGCGCTCGATGGCTTGCTGCAACTTAGCTTGGGCGTCGGTCGTGATGTGGGTGGGATCCATAGCTTTCTATTATTGAGCATAACTGCCGGGGCGGCAAGCTCAAGCGCTCGTATGGGTGCCGACTTCGCCGTTTAAGGCTTCGGCAGCAGTCAAGCGCACGACATAGCCCCCCTGATCAAGCGCTCGGCGAGCCGTCTCGTACCAACGCCTAGGATCTCGAGCCATGGGGTCAATTGCCGTCACATTGCCCCCTCTAAATACCCGGATAGCCAGATCGCCATAACGAGCCGCTGATTCGTCCTTTTCGGGCCGCGTCTCCATTGGCAATATTTCTATATGAACGCCGCGCTGGGCTTGTGTAGTCCGTAAATCCTCTAGAGCACCGGTGGTAAAAACTACCGCTAAAACCTCGTCAGCCTCGTCGTGAGGCGCGCCCCCAGATATTTCGCCTGCCATAAGCCTAACTGTAACAGCGGCAATGGCGGGTAGTCTGTGAATTTCTTAACTAATTTCGCCAAGAACCAAACGACTGAAGCGGCGGACGACGACGTTTTCATTCATCAAGGCCGCGTTTTGCTTGACATGCTCACCCACCGTAATGTCAGGGTTTTTAACGAATGGCTGCTCCAGTAAGCAACGCTCGGCAAAGTATTTTTTGAGCTGGCCCTCGACGATTTTATCAATCATATCGACCGGTTTGCCCTCAGCCGTGGTCTTTTCAACGAATTCAGCCTTGATTTTATCACGATCCTCGGCCGGTACTGCTTCGGCTGAAACATATTGCGGCGCCGAAGCGGCAATATGCATAGCCACGTCTTTGACCAGCTCGGCAAACAGCTCACCGCGTGCCACAAAGTCGGTTTCGCAATTGACCTCGACTAGCACGCCGATGCGGCCATCGTGATTGTAGGTACCGATAACTCCGGCCCGGGCTTCGCGCTCGCCGCGCTTTTCGGCTTTGGTCAGACCCTTTTTGCGCATCGCGGCCAGCGCTTTGTCAAAATCCCCGCCGGCTTCTTCGAGGGCTTTTTTGGCATCGGTCAACCCGACACCGGTTAAATCTTTGAGCCGTTTTACTTCTGCGATATCGACTGCCATTTACTGCTCCTTTGCTGGTTCGGGTTGGTCGGTTTTGGCAGCGGCCAGAGCCGCGGCTTGGGGTTTAGCGGCCGTGGCGGCATCAGCCTTGTCAGCCACTTTAGCCCCTTGGGCTTTGCCGGATTGGATAGCTGCCTGCACATAGTCAACAATCAGTTGGATAGTTTTGATAGCGTCGTCATTAGCTGGGATCGGATAGGTCACTTGGCTGGGATCGGCATTGGTGTCAACGATAGCCACGATCGGGATACCCAGTTTATTGGCTTCGCGCACGGCATTGACGTCGGTCACAATGTCAGTGATAAAGACTGCTCCAGGCCGACTATTGAGCTCTTTGACGCCGCCATACAGGACATTCATTTGGTCAATTTCCTCTTGGAAACGCTGGACTTCCAGCTTGTTGTATTTGTTGGCCAGCTCGCCACTAGCCATCCGGTTTTCCAGCTCTTGGAGGTGTTTAACCCGGCCGCCGATAGTGTTCCAGTTGGTGAGCATGCCGCCCAGCCAACGCTCGGTAACATAGGGCATAGCCGTCTCTAGGGCTGCCTTTTTGACAATGTCTTGGGCCTGGCGCTTCGTACCGACCAATAGCACCTGCTTGCCGGCGGCTGACGTCTTAGACAAAAACGCCAGGGCTGTGTCTAGCCCCTCGACCGTCTTAGCCAAGTCGATAATGTGCGTGCCGCCACGCTTACTATGAATATACTGGGCCATTTTAGGATGCCAACGATCAGTCTTGTGACCGAAGTGCGCGCCAGCCTCTAGTAGTTTTTTAATGTCGACGTCAGTCGCCATAGTGATAGTCCTTTCTCTTCGACCGGGGGCCCATACGATCCGCTCAAGGTGTCGCACAGGAGGATGTATCCCCGACCTGCTTAATTTAGTACTCAGTTATTGTAACAGATCTCGCATCGTTACTCAAGCCGCGATAGTTTCCAGTACGACCCTAAAATCTTCGGCTGAATTTTCAATCTCCACCTGCCTCTCCGGGCGTTTACGCAATTCGCGCAGCTCAGCGTCATTATTAACCTGGATACCGGTTTTAGCCGCTATCTCTTCGGCAAATTTTACTGGTGAAGCGGTAGATACAATGATGTCGCTTCGGTCACTTTTAACTCGATTACTGGCCTGCCAAGCCACGGCCGTATGCGGATCCAGTAGATAACCTGTTTCCTCATGCACCTTTACAATAGTAGCCACTGTCTCCAGCTCACTGACATATGCAGCCTGTACGCCGGCCCGCATCCGGTCAATATCTCCGCCAAACAACCAGTTGAAGCGCGGCTGATTTTTGGGATCATTGACGTCCATGGCATTTGACATAGTTTGAAAAGTTCGGAGAACCGTATACCGCCCGGTTTGCAAGTAGCGGCGGAGGGCATCATTGGAATTATTGGCTGCCAAGAACTCCGGTAATGGAACGCCCATGGCTTGGGTAATCAGGCCGGCCGTTAAATTACCCAAGTTACCGGTCGGTACTACTACCCTGCCAGTTTTATCAGTCAATTGTCCATACAGGCCCGCGTAATAGGTAGTCTGCGGCAACAGTCGGCCGACACTGATGGAATTAGCGGTAGTAAGACCCAAACCTTCGCGCAACTCCGGCTCAGCAAAGGCAGCGGTAGTGAGCTCGAGGCAGTCATTAAAGGTGCCGTCAACTTCAACCGGATAGACATTGCTGGCTACCCGACGAAGTTGTTCTTGCTGCAGCTGACTCACTCGTCCCTTTGGATAAGCCACCACGACATCGACGCCTATCATGTCGGCAAAGCCGTGAGCGATAGCACCACCGGTGTCACCACTGGTAGCGACGAGTACAGTAGAACGTTGTCCGGTTTGCTGGTTGTAGTGACTCATAAATGCTGCCAGATAGCGGGCGGCAACGTCTTTAAAAGCCATGGTAGGGCCATGGAAAAGTTCTAGCACTTTTTTGTCGCCGACCTCCACTATCGGGGTCTCAAACGTTACTGCCCGATCAATAATCGCAGCCAGGTCTTTGGCCGACATTTCATCGGCTACAAATTGGCTGAGCATGATTCGGCCGACTTCTGCCGGTTTGGCCCCTATCAGAGCGTCAATGTCGTCTTCTGACAAACGAGGAATAAACTCAGGCACATATAGGCTGGTGTCATCTCGCGGCACGCCATTGGACAATGCTTCCTGAAAAGAAACATTGTCCGTTGGATCACTGAGGCTGACAAATCTCATACTTAGGCGTTATGGTATACCAAAATCACTAGTAATAATTAAATTAGATATTATCACTTTTTAAGAAAAATAGCAAATCTTGTGCTATACTTTACCCTCATGTCGATTGTCTTACACGAAAACACCCCCGATGATTGTCTGCGCGAACGTCTGGTTGCCGCTGGCGTTACTGTCTTGGACGAAACGCAAGCTGAGCGCCAGGATATACGGGCCGCCCGTATCGGCATTATGAATAACATGCCCGCCAACTCGGCCGAAGTGACCGAAATCCAGCTGCTACGCTGGATTGGCAGCCAAACGTTACAGATAGAACCAGTGCTGATGAAGCTTGATAATGACCCGCGTGAACGGCCGGGAGCTAGTCGTCGTAAGATTTTTGAGCGCTATACGCCTTTTTCACAGGTAGCCGAACAGGGCCTGGATGGCCTGATCGTGACAGGTGATAACCTAGAAATATACGCCCATGCCCGACAGGGCCTCCGAACAGGATTTTCGGGTACTTCAAACCTTGACATCACCGCTCTGCCCGCCGAAAAAGTAGATTACTACCGTCAACTGCAGGAGGTCATGGATTGGGCTGACCAAAATGTCTACTCGACAATGTTTTCCTGCCTCGGTGCCCATTTTGCCCTGCGCCATAAATTCGGCATCGTTAAACAGGTAAATGAGAGACGCGGCAAAATCTTTGGTGTCTACGATCACGAGATTATCGATCCCGGTAGCGCACTTGTACCGGGCATGAATGACACCGTCCGGGCACCACATTCTCGTTGGGGCGATGTGCCACTAGCAGCTGTGCTAGGAGAAAAAGCCCTCAACATTGTGGCCGCCAACCAAGAAGTCGGTTGGCTATTTTTGGAGTCAAAAAACCAGGCTGGCGGCACCGATGTCTATGTCCAGGCTCACCCTGAATACGACCGTCTTGACCTGCACCGCGAGTACGAACGTGATAAGTCCAAGGGCCTGGCGCTCCCTACCAGCTACTACAGGGACGATGTACCAGCGGCGGCTAACGCTCGCCTGACATGGGCCAGTGATGGCCGGGTTTTTCATGACAACTGGATCGGCCGGCTGGTGTACCCTGGCTTTTCCCAGATAAACTAAGCCTCTAGCGCGGCAGCGTATCTTTCAATCAAATCGTCAGGATTCTCGGTACCGACTGAGACCCGTAACATACGGGCCGTCAAGCCGGTGCGCGCGGCCAATGTGGCAGCGTAGCTCTGCTCGGCAACTTCTTGAGGATGCGTCACATGGACATAGGCCGTATTGAGCGTAAACTCCGTGCCAAAACTTAGGCCTTTGGACAGGTCGAGCACGTCATAGATTGGTCTCAGATCACCTTTAGTTTCAATCGTTATCACGCCGGCATGTATCAAAGCGTCTCTGGCAATAGCCGCAAAATTCGCTTGCGAGCGTTCGGCGCCGCTCCAGGCAACTTGTTGGATACCGGGGTGGCCTTCAAAAAATCCCGCCAGAGCTAAGGTATTTTTGCCGGTTTTCGCCGCTCGCAGCCGCCAATCATGCAATTCATGGCTCAAGCGCTTAACATCGCGAATGTACGGCGGCTCCAGCACGCTTGGCTTGGCCAACGCTTCGCGCGCCTCAAAAATATAGTCGCTCTCCTGGTTTAAAATAACCGCGCCCATCATCAGGTCACCCTTGCCACCGGCGAATTTAGTCAGGCTTTCGACGAGGACGTCGGCGTGCGGCAAAGCGTTTACCACGGCGGAGCCGGCAGTCGACACATCAACCACCAGCGGGATATCTCCGGCAATCGCTTTAACCTGCTCCAAGTCCGGCACTGCGAGTAACGGATTAGTCACTGCCTCGGTGATGATGGCCGTAATGCGCGAGCCCTGACTGCTAATTAACTCTTGGAGCGCCTTGGTGTTGGTCGCATCATGTAAAACTTTGGTTTTGATCGCAGGGCTTTTATCAAGCAAGAGATCGGTGGTGTCATGATACAGATTGCCCAACACTACCCAGGTGTCACGGACAGTTGCTGGATCAGGATTACGAACCGTCTGCAGAGCTTCAATCGTAGCGTGGACAGCACTCATGCCGCTGTTGGCGAGCAGTACGTCGGGCCGGGCCGGCGCGTACATTTGCTGCAGTTGGCGAGCAACACTTATTTCATCACTACGCCCAGACCCTATTTCTTCAAATGGCCGGTCGATTAATTCACGATAATGTAAGTAATCTTCGGCCCGCCGGGAGGATGCTGCCACACCCAACCGTTTCATGACACGCTTCACATGATCGGTCGATTTTTGCCCCTGATTAGGCCACGATAAAAATGTCAGGGCACCTGCTTCATAAACCACAGCGTCGGGCGTGGCAATTACTGGAAGCATGTCTATCACCTGCTCCGCTGCCTGGGGCGAGCTGACAACTACCATGCTGTGCTCTTCGTTATCGATATATCCAAAATCCACTAAAGCTCGTTTGATAAAAGGATGTTCTCCAAATCGGGGATAAATCGTTTGCAATCCAGCCAGCGCCGTCGGATCTTGATCGTGGAATACCCGGCGCACGTCGTCCAACGTCGGTAAACTGACCGACACGGCATGCGGCGTAGTGGCGGGGATCGCTTCGCCAAACGGCGCACTGTGGGATACGAAAGTTTCTATTGCCATAATGTTTACATTCCTGACAGGTGGTGCGGGCCGTCGCCACTGGCCGGGCTTTGGTAGATTTTGCCCCACTGCAATTCGTAATCAGCACTGATTCCGCCGAGGACAAAAGCATCCCCGTCGTAGGCGTTAGGATGATGCAGATTAACGGTCTGCAGCCCTGGAGTGGTAACGAACGCGATGTGGGCGACCCTCACACTATCGGTATTTTCGAACGTTTGGGCAGCAGCGCGGGTCAGGCCCTCGAGGTTAAGGTGACCATCCCGGACGTGGCTTACGATAGCTTGATTTACCACGCGGCCGCCAATTAATCCACCGAGCGCGCTGCGGAGTTCGGAAGCCGCCTCGTCAGGGCCTTGTTTCTCTTTACGCGGTACTTGCTGCGTGCGGCCTGGCCGGTGTAGCGACAGGCCAAAGCGGATTACGTCCGGCATAGCCTCAGCAATAGCCGGCGGCACTCCTTGGCGGGTGGCAGCGCGGGTCAGATCAGTTTCTGGCAGGGTTACCAATACTAAGCGCCTCGCGTAGCCGCCTAAGCCACTGAGCAAAGCTTTGTTTTGATGGCGCCATTCGGCTAGCTGATCACGTGGATCCTCTGCCCGAGTTAGTCGCGCCATAGCTTGCCTTACTGCTTTCATAAAATGAAATTATACTACTTTTATGACTGATACGTCAAACTGTTGACCCAAGCCTAACAGATGTGATATGATGTTTTGAATTATGAAACAAGGTTTGCACCCCGACGACTACCAACTGATGGTCTTTGAAGACCTCAACAACGGCTTCCGCTTTTTAACGCGGGCCACGGCTAAGACTGACGAAAAGACCAAATGGGAAGATGGCAACGAATACCCATTAGTCAAAGTCCATATCACCAGCACCTCGCACCCCTTCTTTACCGGCGAGGAGCGCATCCTCGACATCGAGGGTCGCGTCGACAAATTTAAAGCCCGGGCCGCTGCCGGTGCCGCTTCCAAAGACAAGCGAGCGGCTGCTGCTGCCAAAGAGGCCAAGCGTACTGCCGCCAAAATCGCCAAGGCCGAGACCAAAGCCGAAAACACCAAACCAACCGCTCCCAAATCCGCCGAATAGCTACGCTCATCACTCCTGCCTGAATCATATGTATTCAGGCAATTTTTCTTTATACTAACTAGCGGAATACCTATGGAACAAAAGGAACAAAACTTACGTGCCGAGCTCGCCGAACTGGATCTGAAACTCCAGGATCCAGCGATTTACAGCGACAAAAATTATCCTAAGCTAGCCAGGCGCCAGAGTGCTTTAACAGATCTAGTTGGGTTGTTTGATGAAAAAACACGGCTGGCGAAGGCCCGAGCGGCAGCCGAAGCATTAAAAAATAGCTCAGACCCTGAAATGCAGCAGATGGCCCTCGTCGAGCTAGAAGAGCTGGGCGCCAAAATCCAGAGCAACCAAGAAAAACTCATTGCTGAATTAACCCCCCAAGACCCCAACAACGAACGGGACGTGATCATCGAGATCCGGGCCGCTGCCGGCGGTGACGAGTCCAGCTTATTTGCCGGCGAACTATATCGCATGTATGCCCGCTGGGCCGAAACCCATGGCTTCAAATTGGAGTTGATTAACGAGAGTCCCAACGAAACCGGCGGTTTTAAAGAAATCGTCTTTGCGCTCCGCGGCGTCGACGCTTATAAAAATCTAAAGTTTGAAGCCGGTGTCCACCGCGTGCAACGGGTACCGGTCACCGAGAGCCAAGGCCGGATTCACACTTCGACCGTTACCGTGGCAGTACTACCCGAAGCCGAGGAAGCCGACATCGAGATAAATCCGGCCGACCTGCGTATCGACGTCTACCGCAGTGGCGGACACGGCGGCCAATCCGTCAATACTACTGATTCAGCCGTGCGGATCACCCACCTGCCCTCCGGCCTGGTGGTGTCTAACCAAGACGAAAAATCCCAGATCAAAAACAAGGCCAAAGCTTTGAGTGTCTTGAGATCCCGGTTGTTAGCCCAAAAGATCGAAGCCGAGCAACGCCAGCAGTCTGACGCGCGTATGAAACTGATCGGCTCCGGTGACCGCAGCGAAAAGATTCGTACCTATAACTTCCCGCAGGATCGTATCACCGATCACCGCATCGGCTACAGCCGCAGCAACATACCAGCCGCCCTGGCCGGCGACATCGACGACCTCATAGAGCAACTCCAAAACGCCGAGCACCAACTCCTCAGCCAAAACTAAACCCCTGTTAATGTGGCAGCTGTGAAGCTTCAAATTCTCGCAAAATGCCTTGGGCAGATTCGAACATACCCATGCCAGGAGTCACAGCCTCAGGAGCAAGAGGCATAGGAGTGAAAGCGTTACATGGAGCGAACACCGCACGCTCGGCAACATCTATATCCAACCATCTTTCACCAATAATAACCTCCGGCAATCCGTCCGGATACAGCTTGGAAGTTATGGTGCCGGCACTTTTAGGATTTTTCGTGAAGATACCGCGTTCATTTGGAGTGTCAAGGATAACCATCGCTCGGCGATTAGCGGCAATAGTTTGTCCACTTGCAAGTCTGATTAAAGCCGCGCCTGTTGGTGCCAATTCAAATTCTTGCCCTAAATCTAGCCTGTCCCCTGGCTCACTAAAATCCAAAACCGGTTCACCGTTTTCCAGTGTTATTTTTGTGGGTTCTGGCATTTGATCTTTTGTTTCGGACATTACTAGTATACTAGCATAACCTCTTTAGTTTGTCAATTATCAAGAGGTGTTACACTTTAACAATGAATGTTGGACATTTCCTGCAAGATGCTACTAATAACCTCATAGCAGCGGGATTAGAAACAGCTCGTTTGGATGTACTCGTATTACTAGAGGATATCCTGGGGATTGATCGAGCCTTGCTGCTGGCTAGGCCGGAGCAGGAAATCTCGACGACGCAAGCGGCTAAACTCAAAAAGTTGCTCAAGCGGCGCAGCGTGCATGAGCCATTGGCCTACATACGGGGGCATACCGAATTTTATGGGCGCGATTTTGTGATCACACCGGCTGTGCTCCAGCCCCGTCCCGAATCAGAGACCATGATCGATCTTTTAGGCGAGCTTTCGGCAAATGGAGCGTTAACCATGAAAGCGCCGAAATTAGCCAAAAAACCAGCTTACGACTTGGCGATCGCAGATGTCGGTGCCGGTAGTGGAGCATTGGGGATTACCGCTAAATTAGAGTTCCCAGCAGACCTAAAAATCAGACTTGACCTGTTAGAAATCAACCCAGAAGCACTCAAAATTGCCAAAATCAATGTAGATAAATACACAATGGATACCCGGGTCATTCGCAGCGACTTATTGGTAGCTAGCAGCCAAATGTACGATATATTGCTTTGTAACCTGCCCTACGTGCCAGATAGCCACACCGTGAATCCGGCAGCCTTGCACGAGCCTAAAATCGCCATCTTTGGTGGCTCGGATGGCCTGGATCTGTACCGTAAGCTCTTTAAACAGGTGTCGAGACTACCCATTCAACCGTTGTTTATTTTAACTGAGGCCCTGCCCACCCAACATAGCGAGTTGCAGGCTATAGGCGCGCGGCACGAGTACCAAGTTACCCGCAGCCGGGACTTCATCCAGGTATTTAAGCGAGTTTGAAGCACAGCCCGGCAGGTATTACAACACGGCTAAAACAGTCAGGATCAGTGGCCAACTAGGCATGCTGGCAATTGTTCGTTTTTTGATCAAATACCTACTTTTGTGGGCATGACCAAGCTCTGAGTTCGCCATTTCTACTTATAGATTAAGGGTGCGCCGCACAACATAGTGCGGGGTGAACAAATTTTAGTCGGTCGGTAGCTCACCCAGAGTAGCCGTCAGGTGGAGCGTTTTACCACCACCATCACGTAGCACTGTCAGTTTTACCTTTTCCCGTGGCTGCCGAGCCGTCAGCAGGCTGATCAAACTATGGGTTTGGTCAACTTTAGTGCCGTTGACGGCGGTGATGATATCTCTCTCTTTGATGCCGGCTTTATCGGCCGGCCCATCGACGATCACCGAGGGGTTGGCCGGATCGCTAGCTGGAGCCACAAAAGCCCCGTAGTTTACTCTCAGATCAAACTCACTGGCAATATCAGGGGTTAGTGGTATGTAACGAACCCCGAGATAGGGCCGGGCAAACTTACCGGTTTTGAGTACTTGAGTAATGAGCCCACGAACATCGTTGATTGGGATGGCGAAGCCGATGTTTTGGGCGTTACCAGCGATCGCCGTATTGATGCCGATCACTTGCCCGTCGAGATTAGCCAGGGGGCCGCCGGAGTTACCTTCATTGATGGCGGCATCGGTTTGAAACAAATCATCGAGGTTTTCTCCCCCCGAGTTGGCCTCGGAGCCATCACCGGCCTGTACGCTGCGGCCATAGCCCGAAATAATGCCACTGGTAACGGTATTTTGGAATTGACCAAGCGCGTTACCGATAGCCACGACACTGTCACCAACCTGCACGGCCGCCGAATTACCGATATTAGCCGCTTTGAGTTTATGCCCCTTGGTATTGCCGATTTTTAGAAACGCCACGTCCAGGCTGTCGTTTTCGCCAGTCCGGCCGAGTACTGACACGTCTTTTAGTTCAGTCCCGTCGCTGAGGGTGACGCTTACCCGGCTGGTGCCAATCGGTACGACATGGCGATTGGTGAGGACAATCCCGCTCGATGAAATAATAATACCGGTGCCGTCGGCTTGGACAGCTTCCGGCTCAGAGAAACCAAACAAGCCCAGATTATCGCTAGCGGCCGGATCACCTGTCAAACTGACGTTGACACTGACGACACTCGGGCCGACGGTTTTAGCGATTTGGCTGATGAGCTGGCTCTGGCTATTTGCGACCTTTTTTTGAGAAGCCAGATCAGGCGCGGTTTGATCAGCCTGGCTGGCCAGCCAGGCACCACCGATGCCAGCCAGCACCATTACCGGAATGACTAGTAACGTAGCTAGTAATAACCGCCCGCGATAGATTTTTTTCATGGATACCCCTCCCCTTGTTTACTTGCCCGCTAGGTAGTGGCATTCTCCCACTTCGAGAATGTCAGCACCACCAGCACGATAGCTATCATGATGAATATAAACTGCCTTCGGACACCTTTGCTTAAGCGGTCAGTGTGATCCAGATAATACAGTACCGCTAGGCCGTAACCCAGAGTACTTAGCAGCAACGTTGGCTGAGCCACCTGTACTATACCTCTATAAAACAATAGCCAGTGACCTAGCAGCCAGATCAGCGAGGCGCCAAAATAGCCCCAGACATAGGCCAGCATTTTGGCGTACGGCTCATCAAACGTATCCAGGAAATGACGGGCGGCCAGGAAGCAAAACAAGCCGCCCAGCAGGGTCAGGCCAAAGAGCGGCCCGCTGGCCCAGGTGAGAAATAAAGCGCTCAAGACTAACAATTGCCCGATAAAGGCCTGCAACGTGATCATTGGTATGCCGGAGCGTGGCTTAATAGTCACCAGCCACAGCGCATATAGAATTGTCCAGATAGTTTGCACTAACAGGCTGCCGCCATGCGCCATAAATAAGACAATCGACAAACCGACCATTAGGTCAACCGCGTTAGCCCGCACGTTGGCCGCCCAAAAACGGGGGCGCACGGCAAACATCCGCCATTTACTCAGTACGACAATAACCAGCGCCGGCCCGACAAAGCCTAAGCGAACCAAGACAAATACCACCACCGGTAACACCAGCACCAATCCCAGGTGTAAGAAGTAGGCAATACCGTTGGTCGGTTTAAGGATGCGTAGTAGCGGTTTGGTCACTACCCAATATGATAACAAATTCTACGCCGTTTGTTTGTATCATACTGTCGGGTAGCTTGGTGGTAGCAGTTAGCCCCAGACGCTGTTCCAGGTAATGTTTGGTGTACTTGCTCTTGCCGTGGCTTAAATCAACCAGAGCGGTCTGTGTCCAACCACTGTTCGGCGTATTACCCATACCGCTAATATTGTAGCCGTAGGTCTTCAGTTCCTCGCCTTTGGTAGTGGCCAATCCGGGCAGCATCGTACCATTGAGTACCAAGACTTTGGCATGCTCACGGATCAGGTACGGATCAGTCAGTTGATTGCGGATGAACTGTCGGATATCGTTATAGTTAAACAGGCCGGCTTTAGGCAAGACAACTGATTGGCCATTGATATTACCAGTGGTCACCAACGGTTTGGCGGGATCGGCCAGACCGAGTGAAGTCGTGTGCGCGTCACTGATATCTTTGGTCAGGTTATAGAGGCGTTGGGCATTTTTAAGCGATAGGTCAGTCTGGACGTTATTTCCAAAAGCACTCAACAGACCAGAAATTTTTACCGGGTTACTGAGGGTACCGAGACTGACGACTTTGCTCTTGAGGGCTACCAGCATAGTTCGCTGGCGTTCGGCTCGGGCAAAATCACTGCTGGTCTCCCGGGAACGGACATAGATTAGGGCATGTTTACCGTCAAAGGCCTGCGGCCCGGCCCGAGCTAACACCGGGTCGTTATTGTTTTCCCAGGCCATGGTCGGGTCGACCAGGTCAGCCGGGACACTAATATTGACGCCGCCAACGGTATCAATAGCCTGTTGGAAGGCCTGGAAGTTAACAATTACGTTATAGTTGATTTCCAGTCCCAACACGTCTTGAATCGTCTGGTCAACGAGCTCAAACCCGGCCGCGATAGCCTTAGGATCAGTGGTACCAGTGGTATTTTTACCAAGATATTTAAAGACTCCCGTCTGCCAGGCAGCGTTAAGTTTCATGACGCCGTGGTTTGGCACGGTCACCCATAAATCGCGCGGTAAACTGACCAAGCTGGCAGTATGATTCACCGGGTCAATGCTGGCTAGCATTAAGGTATCGGTCAGATCGGGCGCCTGGTGCGTGCCGCCGCCCCGGCCCAGCAGCAAGATATTGACCCGGCCGCTGCCCTCGCCTTTTAATAGATCGGGATTGACAGTCGGCTTTAAGGCCTCGGCGGTACCGGCGCCCCCCTTAAAGACCTTGTTAGCCTTGAGGTAGCCCTGCGAAAACAGTAGGCCGCCCATAGTAATGACCAATATCATGGCCAGCGCCATACCCCGGAAAGCCCAATGCCGCACATGCGCCCATTTGGCATTTTGATACATCGTACGCAGCCGCAAGGGGCTTTCTTCTCCAGGTAAACTCATATCAATGGTCAGTGGTCGGCGCGGACGCGGCATTGTTTGTGGGGCTGCTATCGGATCAGGTGCAGTCGGTTGAGCCACAGGAAGAGGTTGCATAGAGGTCATCAGCATCTGCCGACGGGGCGGCGTGGTAGCGTGGGGTCGTGGCCGCAGGCGTCCATTCATGCCCTCCATGTCAAGGTGAGATAAACTAGGACGCGCAGCATACGCCTTCGGCACGGGCTGGGAATTTCCAAAGGTTGTTTGTGTTATTTGGCCGTTTGTTTGTGTTGCAGGCCGTTTGAATCTCAACGGTTCCATCTCTTGTACCGCCTCAGTATAGCTCCATTGTGCTTATGTGTAAAGCCCTGCTTTACCTGTGGTATAGTAAGAGCTTGTATGGATGATGATTTAAGCCGAATTGATAAGATCCTCGCCCCTGAGCCGGAGCCTGAAAAGGGCCCGTCTGGGTGGCGCGAACTGTTTTCGACCCTTGGTATCTTAATTACCGCCTTACTAGTCGCGCTGTTTATCATCGCCTTTGTATTCCGCTCGTATCAGGTTGACGGCCCCAGTATGGAAACCACCCTGCAAAATGCCGATAAACTGATTATCTGGAAAGTTCCCCGCTCTTGGGCCAGCGTGACTGGTCATCCTTATATTCCTAATCGGGGTGACGTCATCGTTTTTACCGAAAGCGGCCTCAGCCAGTTTGGCCAAGAGGACAGTAAGCAGCTTATCAAACGGGTGATCGGCTTGCCCGGAGACAGGATCGTTGTCAAAGACGGCGCCTACACCGTCTATAACCTGAGTCACCCTAATGGCTTCAATCCCGACACCACCTTACCTTACGGCAAAAACATCCCCACCACCTCAGGTAACATCGATGTTACCCTTGGCAACAAGCAATTATTTGTATCCGGCGATAACCGCCCGGACTCCTTGGATTCGCGTACTTTTGGGCCGATTAGCGCCGAACAGATCGTCGGCAAGCTGGTACTCAGGGTTTTCCCGATCTCCCAGGCCAAAGTCTTCTAAAATATCGTGGTATCATTCTAATATGAAAGAGACACCCAAAAGAGGCCTGGGGCGCGGCTTTGAAGCTTTGATATCTCAGGATTTTGACAAAAGCCTGCTGTTGACATCGGCCGATCGCATCGAAAACGTCGCCGTTGACCAGCTCCAGGCCAGCCCCTACCAGCCGCGCCGACACTTTGACGAGACCGCCCTGACCGAATTAGCTGCCTCTATCAAACGCCATGGTGTTGTCCAGCCACTGGTCATTACCCCTGCTAAAAATGGTGTCTACACTCTAATTGCGGGTGAGCGCCGCTGGCGGGCCGCCCAATCCGCCGGTCTAAAATCAGTACCGGCGATCATCCGCACCAGCGCCGAGCTTGAGCAGCTAGAGATCGCCCTGATCGAAAACGTCCAGCGCGTTGACCTCAGCCCGCTGGAGCAAGCTGTCAGTATCGAGCGCCTGCACGAGCAGTTTTCCTTATCTTATGACGACATCGCCCAGCGCCTCGGCAAGGCCCATTCGACCGTCCATAACACCGTGCGGTTGCTGCGTTTGCCCGAGACCGCTCGTGACGCCCTGGCCACCGGCAAGATCAGCGAGGGTCACGCCCGGGCAATCCTGGCGCTCAAAGATGATGCCGAACGCCAGGCTTACCTGCTTAAAACCATTATTGAACAGGGGTGGAGTGTCCGCCAAGCCGAACGTTTCGTGACCAGCGTTAAGGCCGGTACTCAAGACGTCAAAAAGACCCACGAGCATGTCGCCACTGAGACTCCGGTCACCAAAAAATTGAGTAAAAAACTAGGTACGCCAGTCAGTATCCGCCGCACCGCCAAAGGCGGCAAACTGGAAATCAGCTTTAAAACCGACGCCGAACTCCAAAAAATCATCAGCTTATTTGATTAAAGTTTTTAGCGGTGGCTAACAGTTACTGTCACATTTTAAGAGATGCGCCCAGCGACCTCGCGGGCCAACGCTTTGTAGGCCCTGGCACCTTTACTCCAGCGATCATGCTCATAGATTGTGCGGCCATAACTGGGAGCTTCGGCCAGACGGACATTGCGCGGAACAACCGTCTTAAACAGTTTTTCACCAAAGTAGTTTTGTACCTCAGCCTGGACTTGTTCGCTCAATGAATTGCGCTTATCAAACATCGTCAAGGCAATTCCCAATAATTCCAGCTGCGGATTGGTACTGCTCCGCACCGCCTGAATAGTATTTAATAATTGGCTCAACCCCTCGAGCGCGTAATACTCCGCCTGCACCGGGATCAGCACAGAGCTGGCTGCCGTCAAAGCGTTGATCGTTAGCAACCCCAAAGACGGCGGGCAATCTATAATGACATAGTCATACGCCGCCGACTCGAGCGCCCGACGCAGCGCGAATTCCCGCTGGGCTTGGCCGACTAATTCAACCTCGGCTCCGGCCAGGTCAGCATTGGCCGGCAAAACAAATAATTGTGCGACATGGGTTTCTTGGACGACAGCCGCCAATGATGCCCCGCCGCACAGCAAATCATACGTTGTTTTGTGGGCCTGCTCTTTTGGCAAACCGAGTCCGCTTGTCGCATTACCCTGCGGATCGAGATCAACCAGCAAAACCGAAGCTTTGCCATCAGCCAACTGGGCGGCGATGTTAATCGCCGTTGTCGTCTTGCCTACCCCGCCCTTTTGATTAACCATCGCAATAATTGTTTGTGTCATGGGTGCTCCGCTTGGGCTCAGTATAACACTTGTCACTCAATCTGAATATAGCCTTGTAGTACTAGCTCTTTGATACTAGTAAACTACGTTTGATATCTGTTTTGGTCATAGCCATACAGTTCTTTTATGTCGTTTAAAGTGGTGGTCTTATGTACCATGCCAGGAACTCCTTGATTGGACTCTTAATTATAAGCCTGACGGCGTGAGACACAAGCGGAAAATCAGCCGATTTAATAACTTTTTAATATATCCTTATGATGACTAAAAGCTCGGGTGATATAAGCCAATTTGTTAGCTCAAACCTTATAAATGCAACGTTTACTGCTGCGCATTTATTTAAAGTGGAGTTTCAGTAGGGTAATAATCTTTCCGGAACAGATTTTAGTAATTCAGGGCTTGATCAAGTTTTTTTTAAGGGAGTACCCCTAACAAATGCTAGTTTTAATAATGCGCATTTATCTAACGGAGCTTTGGTTAACTCAGACATTACTGGAGCAAATTTTACAGGGACAACCTGGGTTAATTTTATTTGCCCTGACTTCACCAATAGCGACAATAACGGTGGTACGTGTATCGGGCATTTAAATTAGTCTCAGATGGTTTTGAACAGGGTATCGGTGAGGATGCGCTTGCGCAGTTGCTCTTGATGGTGACGATCTTTTAGGGATAGGCGTTTGAGTAGCCGGTCCTCTTGGCGTTTGCGTGGTTTGTCTTGTTTCATGGGGTTCCTTTCTGTGTTTTTGTTTGGCGGGCGATGGTGGGCATGGTAAATCCTTTCTAGTAACTGCTTAGGTAATTAATGGTGTACTCCCCGAGGCGGGCGGCCGCATTGGCCGTGCCGACATTAAGGTGAGCTTGGATGGTCAAAATGGTAGAGCCTCGGGTGATGGTGCCGCAGGCTAGGGTGTCAATGGTGCTGGTAACCCACGAGCCGCTGCCGTTGATGGTGGCGGTGCCGCAGTTCTGGCTGCCGTTGTAGATGGTTACGGTAGTGGTTTCGCCGGCAGTGTCGCCGCGACCAAAGAAGCTGAAGGCATTGGCGGCAAAGGCGTTCCAGTCGCTTGGTACTTGCCAGCGGGTCCAGATGTCTGAAGCATTGTTAGGGACTGGGCTATTTAGAGCGTAGAAGTTGTGCTCGTCGCTACCGGTGTTACACTGACTAGCATTGATGTTAAGCGACGCGCTACAGAAGCTATTGGACAGTATCCCTGCCCCACTGTTGGTGATGACCGCGCCGGGGTACTGCGGCGTCAGGACGACGCTTATGTGGTGCCGCGCCGTGCCGACCAACAGCGGCTCGAAGGCATTGCCATTAGTGCTAAACAGTACACCGCCAGCGGCATTACCAATGTAGACTTGGCCGCTAAAGTTGGCACCCTGGCCCACATTCAAGGTTGCCAGATTGGTAGTGCCGGTGACAGTCAGATTGTTGATGGTAGCGCTGCCGCTGACTAACAGATCGTTGACGGTGGTATTGCCGGAAACATTCAGACTGTTGAGGTTGGCTATGCCGCCGACGGTCAGGTTGCCAAGGTTGGCGCTGCCAGTGACATTTACGTCGCTCAGATCGCTGGAGCCGATGACTTGCAGGTGTTGAACAGTGGCTGAGCCACTGACGGTTAGGTTACCGTTGATAGTAGCGTTGCCGCCGACTGTCAGATCGCCGGACATGTCCAGACCGCCCTGGATGCTGTGGCCATTACTGGGGTCGTTATAGCTAGGCTGCAACTGCACTGTAACCTGGGCTTGGGCTGTAGGCTGGGTGCCATCGTAGCTGTCGAGCGCATAACCGATGATTTTGCCGGCGGCCGTGGCCTTCATAGCCACGCCTGGCGTCGAGGAAGAAGTCAGCGGATCACCGGCTTGGATAGACCCGTTCTCTAGGCTGACATTGACTGGCACACGTCCGGTCAGGGCTAAGATAACTGAGTGACCATCATCAGCACTAGCAACTTGGTACGGGCTGGTCGATACGACACCGATAATCCTACTGTCGTAAGCACTGCTGGATTGTTTGGCTGAGACAGAATTATCAATCGTCAGTACATCACCTGGCTGCGGCTGAACGTCACCACTGAAGTGAATATACTCAGCGTAGTCAGCAGTGTTAAATGTAGATGTGCCTTGAGCTAGCTGAGTAGTTAAACCACTGCCGATTACTTTCCAGCTACCACCAATCAACGCCATTGTAACTGAATGTGTGGTAGTGTTACCGGCAGTACAAGTTATGGTACCGATAGCGGTACCGCCAATCTGGAAGTTACAGGTATGATTGCCGGTCAGAGCGGTAGCAGCACAGCTTAAGTTAAGGACAGCCACGGTGCCGTCAATTGTTGACATACCAGTTAGATTCACAGTGTTAGTAAGGTTGGTTAATAATGCGTTGTTGTTGTCAGTGTAGTTATAAACTAAAGCTTGGCTAACGGTGATCGTTCGAGCGTTATTATTAGATTCATTGAAGGTTTGGGTGTCGACGCTGCCGCCAAAGCTGGTGTTGGCACCAATGCGGACTTGACCGTTGACGCCAGTACCGGCTGGGGTGCCACCAACGAGGTTGATGTCGCCTCCATTGCTGTTGGTAGCACCGCCGCTTCCGCCGGTGATAGTAACAGCCCCGCCAATAGCATTACTGGCGCCGCCGGTACCGCCAGTAATGCTGACCAGGCCGCCGGCACCGGTGCCATTGCCGGTGGCGCCCTGTAGAGCCAAGGTGTTGCCAGCAGTGTTGGCAGTGCCCTGAGTGGTGACACTAATGGTGCGGGTGCCGCCAGTGCTAAAGGTCACGCCGGTAGCATTAGCAGTGATAGCTGCTGAAGCTTGGAGAGTCAAAGCACTGGTACTGCCAGTGGAGCCGACAGTTACAGTTTGGGCAGTACTGGTGCCGCCAGCACCCAACTTGATTTCATGGACGGTGTTGCCGTTGCCTATTTGGATACCATTGGCGACTGTGCCAGCTTCGAGAAGGATTGTTGAGCTTGTACCGCCACTGGAGCCGATGGTGATTCCTTGGGTGGTGCTGGTACCGCCACTGCCAATACCGATGGTGTGCGGGGAGTTATTGCTGCCGACATTAATTGAAGTAGAAATAGTAGTCGCGAGAGTGCTGCCAATGTTAATCGTGCCGTTAGTGTGGTTGTTGCTGTCGCCGACTTCGATGGTGACACCACCGCTTGTCCGGATGCCGCCGCCGCTGCCATTTATGGCACCACCCTGGATGACAACGCTGCCAGCTACCCGGTCGCCACTGGTAGCGGTCGTAGCACCACCAGTGATGTTAACAGCTCCGCCATTGGCGACGGTAGCTCCAGATTGAGTACCCGCAATCAGGTTAAGGCTGGCACCAGTACCACTGGCAGCGCTTGAGGCTCCCGGTTGAATCGTAATATTCGTAGCCGTCGCGGCTCCGGCTGTGGTAATATCGGGTGCCAAGCTGCCTTTTAGAGTTACCAGTCCAGCAGTGCTCAAGTTGAAGTTGCTGGAGGTGACTTGGAGGGTGTTGGCGCCGGTGCTGATGTTAGTCGCCTGGGCAAAGGTGAAGTTGGCACCGGTGGAATCAAGCGTCAAACGGTTGGCGTTGGCCGTCCTAAAGATCAGGCTCTGGCCGGCGCCGTTAGCGCCGAGGACAGCGTCGGCGCCAAAATCATTACCGCCCTGGACAAAGGCCGCACCGTTACCCGTGGTGTTACAAGCGGCCAGTATTCCTGAACTGTTACGACAAGCATAGGTCGCATTGTTAGTCGTGCTGTTGGCGTAGGCTATAGTGCCGTTAGTACTTAAGTTGCCACTGTTAGCAACATTGAAATTAGTGCTCTGGAAGAGATTGCCAGTGACGGTAGTCAAGACAACACCGTTGGTGTAGCCGGTACCGAGGGTAATACCGTTAAAGGTGTTATTGGTAAACGGCGCGCCGGTAATGTTGCCGAGATTAATGGCGTTAACGGTGTTGGTGCCGCCGGCGTTGTTGGTACCCAGCAGATTGATGGCCACGCCATTGACGGTGTTGGTGCCACTACTGCCGCTGGCGGTAACCGCAAAAGTAGCCGCCGTGCCAGTAGTGTTGGTGTAATTTTGGGTGATGGTACCGGTGCCGCTAGTACTATTGACGACCAGGCTCTTATTATTGGCGACCGTCGTGTCCCCGTTGAGGCTGACAGCCCCCGTACCTGTCTTAAGTGTGCCACTGGTAGCACTTTGGTCGAAACTGCCCGTGCCAGCAGTGAACGTCAGGTTTTTGTTGGCGGCGATGGTGGTGTTTTGGTTTAGGTTGATACCGTTAGTGGTCGGGGGGGGGGGGCCCCGATTGTTTGAACCCCCGCCCCCCCCTTTGATCCGTTTAAGATAGGTAAGACAACCCGGATGAAAACCCAGACAAAGGCGCCA
>CAYMUN010000006.1:0-63810 GCA_964393835.1 uncultured Candidatus Saccharibacteria bacterium
GCACCAGTTTTTGGTACTGGCATTCGGGGGTTCGAATCCCTCCGCCCCAGCCAAGTCGGATTTAGTACGTTATACCACTCTTCGTTGAACGTAATAACAGATACGGCTTTGCCCAAAATGGTGAAGTTTGAGTAGAATTTTCCAAGTATTTCGTCTATCTGCTCTACATCCTGCAACTCACCGATGTAATTTACTATGTTTTCCATGAGTTTGAGGAACTTTTCTTCGCTTACGATTGTCTGCTTTAATTGCTTCTTACGCTTCTCTATTTCGGCTAATTCGTTCTTATAACCAGGTATCTCAACCTCAACATACTTTATGATGTCAGCTTGGTAATACTCGGCTATTTCCGCTTTATCTGGGTCAGTAACTGCAATCTTAGCCCTGTCTAAGTCGTGGTTGGTTTGCTGCATATTGGCACGGACACGGCGTTCGCTACTTAGCAGCTCTATCCTCTTGTCCTCAACGGCTTGTTTTGCTTCGTTCACATAGTTAGCGTAGGCTTTCTTCAAGTCAAATTCGGCTACAGCCAGTGTTTCGATAGCTGCACTCGTTACCACATTGGCACGAATAGAGTGTTTACGCTTTTGAGGATTGTCGGCATTATTTATCTTGTAGCTACACTTATTCTCGTCACATCGAAAGTAAACGTATGTTTTCTTTTTGGTCTTGCCCGTACCAGTGTTTAGGTGCATATTGCTGCCACAGTGTCCGCAGGTAATCTTGCCCTGCAACAGTGCAACTTCTTTCGGCGTAGATAATACATTGCCCCGTGATATTATTCGCTCAAAGTTATCGACTTTATTTAACTTTAAGTAGTCCTCTACACTTATCATCGACTCAAAGCCGTACTGCTTCACTAAATCTACGGGCTTCGCTTTGCCGTATTGCAACATACCAGTGTACACAACCTCACGGAACATATCAGATAGCTTCTTATCGTTAAAGTGGGTGCGGCTATAGGTTTGCGCCCGTCCAAAGCACTGCATATAGTTCTGCTTGTTGAGCCACTTAGCTATGTCAACCAAAGACATTGGGTTAGTTTGTAAACGCTTCTGAAATGCCTGTTGAATAATCAAAAAGTTCTCGCCATCAGGCTCTAAAAAGCCGTCCTCTAAAATGCGATAACCATGTACCATCTTGCCAAGATATATGCCCTTTTCTACACGCCGCTTGTAGCCACGCAGAACACCCTCACTCAGGTGTTCCGAATACTGTTTAGAAAGCGCAAAGGTAATACCCAGCATCATTTTACCGTTAGCATTATCTTCATAGGAAGCAGTGGCAAACAGCAAATCTTTAATCTTCCGTTTGTCTAGCATATCGATAATTTCACCCGCATCTTTCATGTTTCGGGCAAGCCTGTCAGGATGCCAGGCGATTAAGCCATCATACTTGCCAGCGTTTATGGCATTAATCATATTCTTAAACTCTTGGCGAGTATCGGCTTCTTTAGCGGAGTGTTCTTCTTTGACAACGTGGTAATTTGTAATTTTGTGCGGATCAAGTATTTTTTCTTTTATATCTAGTAGTTGGTCGCCGATAGATTTTAGCTGTTTATCGCTATTCTCATCAGAACTTTTGCGCAAATATACAACGTAACTTAACTCTTGTTTATCGACCTCTCGGTACAGATGACCATAACGGTTCTCGTGTATGGTTTCAAGTAAACCCAGTAAGCTCCCTCGTGTTGGAACATCAGACATGGCTTCATTGTATACCATCGGTTGTCATCTGTTCTTGCCTAATAAGTGCTATTATTTACTTGTCTAGTTCAACAGTGATTTTTTATACCCAGTAGGGTGATTTTACGCATAGTAAGCGGCAACTCACCCGAAAGCAGTAGGCGTAAAATCTTGCTGTTGGACTAGACATTCTAGGGCTGGGTTGTCGCTTTTTAGTTGCAACTCCACCCGCCATTAACTAACGGGTAAGGAGACGCCCCCCAGTGAGTAACCAGAAATCTGAAAACTTGAGAGACCTAAACCAACAGCAGATTATAGGGTTAGTTGTTGCGGCGTTGGTAGTGCTTTGCGTTGGAGTAGGTATTGGCTATTTGTTACCGCATAAAACCAAGGTAGCTACTGATGACACATCAAGCCAAAGTACAGGCTCAATACTTCCTGTTACAACCGTATCTACTCCACAGTCAGATAACACGGCCACCGCACCTACATTTTCGCCGATTACGCTTACTGGCACAGGTCAGCAAGCCACTAAAACCGTTACACTCCCGACAGGTGGCTATCGTGTAACAATGACCCATGATGGGCAAGATAACTTCATTGTTCACTTAGTTGACAGTGGCGGGAACACCATCGGCTCCTCACTGGCAAATGAAATTGGACCGCAGAATATCAGTCAAGTCATCAATGTTGCTGGCGGTGACTACCTGTTTAATGTTGAGGCTGATGGCAACTGGACTATTAAGATAGATAGCATTTAGTTTTGCAGATATAATGTCCGCTTTTTAACACTCATCATACAGGTCAGCCATAACATCATGGCTCGTATCGTAAGGCATTTCGGGTGCTTGTGGAGCCGTTGCAACGGCTGGTTCTGGTGTTGGTAGAGTTGGAGCAATTACTGGGCTTTGAGCGGTCTGTGGGGCTGTGCGGACCTCTGTAGCGACAGTATCTATGGCTCCTTCGGCTGTATCACTTATTATGTCCAGTATTCGGCGCAGGGTATCGTCTGCTTCTTCTGTTGAGTGCTGGGCTTGCCACTGTGCGTCTTCATCTACAGGGTTGGTGCCAAATTCGTTGCGTGACTTGCGCTCTAGCCACCATTTAGCATGAGATACGTTATGATCGGCAGTGATTGCTTGGACGACTACATACTTAGCTTGGAGCGTTACCCATGCTCTCGCCCTGTCCATTTTGTCCGAAAACCCATTATCACTAGCCTTGTGGTCATAGTAGGCGGCACGGCTAATGCCAGATACACTACAGGCTTCTGATACCGTAAAACCAGCCCTAAAAGCGTCCTCTAGTTTTTGGATAGTGACCTGGGTAATGACAGTCGGACGACCACCCGTGTTGTTCATGTTATGTATTATGAGACATTGGACTGCATTAATAAATCGCTGGTGCATACCACATAAGCATTTACAGATGATATTCTTAATCTATTATGGAACTGTTCAATGAAATTATAGCCTGGGCGTCTGAACTCCCAATGTGGCAGCAAGTAGCGGTGTTAAAAGTTATTGAACGGTCAAGGATTGACGATGATTTGGTAGATGAGTTGGTGCAGCTTTGCATTGACGAGCAGAAAGACCCCAAAGAATTACACGAAAAACTTGAAGACCCGCTTGCAGGCTACAAGTACGAACTTCCAGACGAGCAGGAAGTCAATGTAGCAATTGAATACATAACAGACACAAAAAATGTGAATGCCATAAAAGACGGTAGCACGCTTCCATTCGGCACCGCTGGCTTGACGGTAGTTTACGGAGATAACGCTGTCGGCAAGTCTGGCTATACTCGTGTGCTAAAGTCTGCCTGTACCTGTAGAGATGATGAGCCTGTGCTAGGAAACGTTAGTCGTGAGGAAGTAGCCACTCCGTCCGCTACTATCAAGTATCTGAACGCTGGTAGCAGTACAGATTTCAGCTGGAGCGAAACCTCACAGCCAGACATTTTATTGAAAACGGTGCATATCTTTGACACAAGGGCTGCACGTGTCTATTTGAACGAGGAACAAGACATAAAGTATGTGCCAGCAGGATTAGATATTTTTGATAAGTTGGTTGAAGCCATAGCACAAGTCAAAGATGGCTTGAACGAACAGGTAAACCAACTGAATGCAGCCAGCATAGACTTTGAAACACCTTTTTCTGAATACGCAAATACCGAAGCCTATAGGGTTATAACCGACTTAACCCAACAGAATGCTCGTGGACAGGTCGCTAAACTACAGGCATTTACTGACGAGGAAAATAAGGAAATTGTTGCCCTTGAAGCAGATATAAAGAAGCGAGAAGCGAATAGCCCAATAAAAAGAAAAGAACTACTCGCCCAAAAGTGGCAACGCTTCACCCAGCTGCTTAACTACGCCATAAGTTATAAGCGTGAGCTTAAAAACGAAAACATTCAGAAACTTGTTACTGCCCGTAAGGCTATGTTTGACGCAGCTGAACTTGCGGAGAAGTCCAAGAAAAGTACTTTTGATGAAGTGGATTTTTTGCCTGGCACGGGTGGTCAACTTTGGAAAGCACTGTGGAGTGCTGCTAGAGAGTATTCCGAAAATGCAGCCTATCACGAACATAGCTTTCCCAACACTGACCAGAGTTCAAAATGCGTACTTTGCCAACAAGTATTAGACAAGCCAACTGGTAAGCGATTTGTGTCTTTTGACAAGTTTATGGCTGACAAGAGCCAGGAGTTGGCAAAGCGGGCAAAACAAACCTTTGATGAACTCCTTGCGGAATTTGTTAATCAAGAAAAGCTAAATGATGATGTGCTGAATAATATCTATGCAGAGCTAGAGACAGACGAGTATGATGACTTGGAAACACTTAAAGCATCTATTGCGGCGTTAAAAACTGTCCATACTGAAATACTTGCAAAGCTGAAAAGCGAGGAGAAAGAAATAAAGATTGCCGAACTGGAACTTGACCTCGTGCCACTTACAAAATTCAAAGTGTATATTCAGCAGATTGTTCAAGAAGCTAAGACATTTGACATTGGTAAATTCACAACCGAACTTAGTGACAAGCGTAAAAGGCTGGCAGAGCTTAAAGCCCGCAAATTGATGGTTCAATACGGAGATAAGCTGACTAAGGAGCTTGATAATATCGCCAGCAAAAAAATTATTAAGTCCGCTGCTGACGGCGCAAACACAATGATTATTAGCAAAAAGGCTGGAAGCCTAACTGAAAAGTATTTAGTGGACTCACTAAAAGATACCTTTAACGCCGAGCTACAGGGCATTAACAGGATTGGCTTAACGGTGGAGCTTAACAAAACAAAAGTCAGACAAGGCGTGTCCTACAGTGAAATTGTTCTGAGTTCAGCAACAGCACCAAGTGGCGGAAGCCTTAAGGCAGATGAGGTTATGAGTGAGAGTGAGCAAAAGCTAATTTCACTCGCTGGCTTTTTTGCCGAGCTATCTTTAGCACCACACAAATCCTCAATAATTCTTGATGACCCTGTTACGTCCCTTGACCATTACAATGTGGAGCGCATTGCAGAGCGTATTGTAAAAGAAGCCAGCAATAGGCAGGTAATTGTATTTACGCACAATGTCGTTTTCGTTGCTTCATTAATGAAGCAAGCTGAGCAAGTAAGCATTGTACCGACCACTAAAACCATCTCGAAGCGGATTCATACTGGTGGTGTAAATGATGGTCTCCCCTGGGTAGCCCAAAATGTAAAATCAAGAGTAGGCTGGCTGAACAATAAGCATCAAGAATTAAACGCATTGTATAGTCATGAGGAGTTTGAAAAATATAACGAGCAGGTAAAGTTGTTTTACACGAAGCTGCGTGAGACATGGGAGCGTGCGGTTGAAGAACAATTATTTGCGGGAGTTGTGAAGAGATTCTCAAGAAATGTTGAGACACAAAAACTTAGATACGTAACGGTTACAGAAGACGATACAAGTACTGTTGCAACTAATATGACTCGCTGCTCTAATTTTGCTCACGATAACCCAGAAGAAGCAAATGATATTGAGACTCCTGACCCAGCAGCATTGAAAGTTGACATTGCTACCCTGACAACTTGGTGTAGTGAATTAAAAACTAGACAAGGTCTGTAGCGAGTTATTTTGCTATCATATAGCTATGAAACTACAGAAACTTGTGTGCTTAGGCTTTAGTGGTGCTGAACTTGAGAGCAGAAACCAATGAAACGCAAATTAGCAGAAATAGTTGGCTGGTATGGTGCTGTAGCAATTGTGCTTGCTTACGCTTTGGTAAGTTTCAAGGTGGTTTCACCAAGTGGCTATGCGTTCCAGGTCCTCAATCTTACTGGTGCAATTGGCATAATTATTATTTCTTCTATTAAACGTGTAAAGCAGTCAGTAGCTCTCAACACTTTCTGGGCAATAATTGCCCTGATTGCACTCATAAGGATTGTACTGGGGCATTAGGTAAATGTCGAAAGTATTTTTAACAGGCTCTACTAGCTACGTTGGCACTAAGTTTGCGGAAATGTATGGTTCGCAATTTGATATTTTAGGCGTATCAAGAACTGACCAGGAACACCCTGTAGATATGTTAGCTTTTGACGCACTCAAGAAGTTATTTAATGATTTTCAGCCAGACTTTATTCTTCATCTTGCTGCTGATGTTGGGCGTGACGCTACAACAAGTGATGACATTACAGTTACAAACCCTGCAATAGTCCAAAACCTCATTAGCCTAGCACTCCCAAACAAAACACCGTTTATCTTTACAAGTACAGAAGCTGTTTACGGCAATAAGGAGCAAGAGGGCGGCTATGTTGAAAGAGACCCCTACAAACCACGCAGTCCATACGGAGCTTCCAAAGTGGCTTCTGAAAAGTTATTAATGGCTTCTGGGCTACCCTACTTAGTCACACGTGGTCACCGCCACGTTGGTATAAGCAGGAACTTTAATAGAGCAAAGCAATTCCCAGATTCATTGCGTGAGCTTACTGATGGTCAAACCGTTCACCTTGACTCACATAAGATTTTTACACCAGTGTTAATCAACAACGTCTGTGACATCTTTACTCACTACATGGCGCATGACCCCGAAAAACAGGTAGTTATAAATATAGGTGTTGATAAACCAACCACCTATTATGACTTCTTTGCTGATGTAGCCAAGACGCTTGGAATAAGTGCTGAATTGCTTAAGCCAGACGGCGAGGAAGCAGGCTGGCTACCAAACAGCTCATTATCAATGGAGAAGTTGAAAGCGTTAGGCTACCCAGTTGTTAGCTACCAGCAAATGCTAGAAACAATCAAAGCTGACACTATTACACAATAATAAATCAGTCATGTTTTAATATATCATTTAACAGGGGCGGACTTAAAACTAGGAAGCCCTTGACAAGCCACTTTTGAGCTAAAAAAGTACCCCGACCCCTGTTATGTGCTGGTGTACAACGTACATTGTACGACACTACAAGCACGTGGTTGGCAATACTGTAAAAATGGTGCTATAGTTTCTATAAGTTTTTAATTATTACAGGGGTCTTTATGTTGAAGTCTGGCGACAATGGTGAAGTTATTATGGAGAATCGGCTTGATGGCTGGTATATCAAGGTTGGGGCTAGGCTTTTAGGCAATCAGGCTTTGGTTGATGAAGTACAGACCGTTAAAAAAGACACACGCAATGGCAAGCTGGGGGAAATGGCTTTAAGCCCAGACTTGAGACCAGAAATACTTGAAGGTCTTGGTGCTGTAGCGAATCTTGGCGAGGTTGGCGCATTGGTTCGAGGTGTCTACTCCGTGTTTGGTCAAGTACACATTGACAACCTTACTGTTCCACAAGAGCAACAATAAGTCAGCAGTAGGCATATACCCTAGGCAGTGGCTGGGCGCATTAGATAGACTAGCTTGCCCGACACGCTAAACACAGATACTTCTTCCTCGCCATCTTCTTCGCCCTTGGCTTTTTCTTCGCTAGTAGTGTACATCTTGAGTATCATTAAATTGGTCTTGCCATCTTTTGTAGTGTAGCTAGTTTTCAGTTCTTTCGTTCTTCTGTTGTAGCTTTCTATATGCCCCATAACTTTTTCACCATCTGGTAGCCTGATGGGGCTATCTCGCATTATTTCACCTACAAGTGGCAAGGCAATCATGTCATTCTTACTATCAGAACCTTTACCGAAAAGGTTGATACTGTCTGATATTACACCCATGCCGTCTGCTCCTTTGTTGTTTTCAGTTTATCACTATATATAAGTTTGAGGGAGCTTAGGCTATAAGCAATAACATCTAGAGAACCAGTTGCCGACTCGGTGTTCGTGGCACAAAAACAAAGTCCTTAAACGTGCGTAAGGCATTGCTTATAGCGTAATACCTGTCGATGAGCTGTAAAATTAAGTCTTCTCGTGGGGTTTGAGCTTGCTCTGCGGAGCGCAGCCAAATGCAGCGTTAATAATATAGACCGGAGTCTCTATGGGGTTATTAGACCGCAAAGTCGAAAAGAACATAAAAAGTCATGCAAGACAGCTTGCATCTATATGGCACTCTCTTTCCTCTCAAGTAAAAGCCGAGTATCCGAGTAAATCTGAAAGTGAGCTTGCTGACATGGTCCTTGAGGCCACACAGTCAGCTTGGTACAGAGTATCGGACAATGGATGGGCTGTGGGAGAAGCGCCAAATATTGCTCATATCACTATCGAAAAGAACGACACACTTGATTCAGTTTTAGAGAAAGTAGCGGCTACCCAGCTATCAATAGTTGCTGACAGTTGGGCTTCAGACGAGAAAGCCGATAAGCTAATAGAAATCGGAATGAAAGAAATATTCCTTGGGTGGAAATATGAATAGGACGTTATGAAAACGCAAGAAGATTTAGAAGAATATATACACCAATATAAATCTCAGACGTTGACTGATATCAATGTTGAAACCGGGAAGCATTTCGATTTAGCTAATCAAGTAGACCTCAAACTTGGCATCCAGCTGTTAACACTCGCGTCTGCGATCTTTGCGGTTATTGGTAGTTTCGTGGTGACCCAACAGGATCAAATAGATAACGATGGTGTGAAGGTAATTATTACGCTTGCTGTGATTATGCTGCTCCTTTCTGTAGCTGCTGGCCTAAGAAACCTAGAGGTTATATCATCTTTTTGGGTTAAGACTGGGGGATACAAGCATGACGAAGGACGTATTATTGTCAATGACAAGTCTAAAAGCTATGAAGATCTTGTAGAGCTAAGGTCTAAACTGGAAGAATATCGAGGTAATATACCAAAGAGGAATGATGTAACTGCAAGAGCCGTGCAAATTGTTTCATTTGGCACCGGTGTGACTCTTCTTTTTGTCATTCTATTAATCAAGATTTTTTCCTAATATGTTCTAGACCGACATGCTCAGCCAGATGCAGCACTAAGAAAGTAGGCCTACGTCTCCAGGCACCTCGATATGGACATAGTGATCAATCCTAACTTCTATATAGAAAAATTGAAACGACGTCTCATTAATAATGAGCTCTTGGCTCTACGTTCTGCCTTACGTTCCATAGAAAAAGGTGCGAATCAGGAACTTGGAAGCTTCTCACAGCATAGCCCCACGAATATTGCTATTCTTCAGGAGATTGATCCAGAAGAAGCTACCCAGAGTGAAATAAAGAAAACATATTGCGCAATAGTGCGCGCTTTCACTGACTATGTTGATGAGCTGATGGCCATTCAGAAGTTTATGGCCATGCCTCAAAAACTCAATGGATCAATTAACAGTCATATTGAATTAGACAAGTATGTGAGAGAGCAGATTGCCAAGAAAGCACAACAAATCGGGAAAGATGGACATCTTACTGGCCCCAAAAAGCTGAGCATGCTAGGAAGTCTAGGTAAATTTTTAGATGAGGCGACAGCGGGATATTTTGATTTAAGGTCTGCGATTGAACATCATAAAGGCATCACCCAGAGAGAGATTAAAGTTAGTTATTACGATCAAGAATATCTTGTAGGCGGAGAGCCAATGAAACTAAATAAACCGATGGTTGTCAAGGACACTACTATTGACCTTCAGATCTCCGAAGTGAGCCATGCTGTTAAAAAAGGAACCGCCATCAGATTATCAGAGGCCGAGATAGAAGGAATTATAATGACGATCTGCCTACATATTGCGCCTGGAATTGCTAAACAAGCTTTTGTTTGAGGGTTCGTCTGCGGGTTATTAAGAGCAGACTGAAGGCTAGATTGGTGATTGTCCAGGTTACGGGATTGAGGAGGGTTAGCAGGCTGTAAGATTGGATAGCTACTATGCTGAGGGCATGGCGCAAGCCGTTTAGGCTCCAGGTAAAGAGGGTTTCTTCATTGGGTTTATTCCAGGCTTTGCGGATGGTGGGGGCCATGCCCAGCATGTCGATAGTTACTAGCAATATCATAGAGAGGGTCGGTTGCTTGGCAAACAGCCAGATACCGGTCGCGATTAGGGCGGTTATAAAAAAGGCCGTATCGAGGCGGGTGATGTCTTTTTTGCCGTTTTTGAAACCCAGGGCGCTGACCAGAAAGCTCATGGCAACTACGGTGGCTGTGGTGTAAGCTCCGGGCCCGGCGCCGTGGCTGAGCTGTAAAGCCAGGATAATCAGCGTCGTGAGGCCCCAGACAAACCAACTATAGGGGTGTGGCTTGGTCTTGCCTTTAAATATGTCTCTCAGGTAGGGCGCGTACGACACAAAAACCAGGGCTGCCGCGATGATACCGATGATTTCCTTCATTGCACCCTGCATTATAGAGGATAGGCAGGAGTATATTAGAATCAGTGCTTGTAATATGGTGTAGTTTCTTGTATTATATGGGTAAATTAAGGGAGACGTATGTCTGTCGCTGCCGCACCCACCCAAGATCCTTTTGCAAATCCCTTTGTAATAGCTACCCACGGTAGGCTTGAGATAGACTCTCCAGAGACTGCTGCTCATATGGGGCGAGTTACTGAGTTAGCTGCCTATTTAGGCCCGCTGACGGGTATCAGTGGCGCTATGCAGGCGGATTTAGAGCTAGCCGCCGCGCTTCACGATATGACCAAGACACGAGGGGAAAACCGGGAGCTGGTACACAAACAAGGCCCACTTACCCTTGAGGAAACGGTGCGGCTGAATGGCCACCCGCTTACGGCCTTTTTGGATATCAACCAGAGACCTGAATTACTGTGTTTATCTGATGACGCGACAGCCGAGCGGGCGCCAAATATCGCTTACTTGATCCTGACACATCATATGCACAATCAGGCCGACGGTCATCGGCGGTTTCCTGACGAGTTACCGGCAAATTACCCTAATCCCGCAACCATCGCGCGCTATGCTGAGCAGGATGACTATATCATCACGTCGGCAACAGTAGCTAATCCGGAATTAAGGATCGCCAGTGCTATACTTGCCACCTGTGACGTCTTAGACTTTAATCTTCATCCTGGCGGCCGGGCCTACGCCCGCGAGCAAACCCCGGCCTCAGCCAGTGCCGCTGTGCAGCGAGTGAGCGATCAGTTGGTTATACCCGGTGCAATCCGACCTGCCGACTTACTGGAGACAGCCGTATACATGATAGGGCCCAAAGACGACGTCATAGCTGCAGCCTAGCTAGGTCTGCGAGCCAGCAGTACGATCACGAGTATTTTTAGAGGCTTATTTAAAGAGATGGCTGAGGGCAGTTATGAAGCCGGCGCCTAGCGTGATGGAGAGGGCTATACCGATCAAACCGATGACATAGCCCAGGAGGATTATGATGATATCGCTGAGTATGATGCCGAGAGAGACAAAGACTACCCCGAGACTGGGCAGCGTGTCCAAGCCGGTAAATGGCGGTGATAGAAAGGCGCCGGCTGTAAAAACCAGGACAAAAAGGCCGAGCTGGGATTTAAACCAACGCTGCTCCAGCATACCGCTCATCCGGGGGTGAGAGTAGCGTTCGGCAAATTGAACGCGGCGCATCAAAAAGGGGAGGGCTTTTTGCTGCATGCTGCGGCTCAGCCGGCGCTTAGCCAGGCTTTTGGGCAGCCAGATGGTACTGCGGCCGATAATCAGCTGTAGGCAGATTAGAGCCACGATAATTTCAAAGACATGGGTAATACCACCAGTTGGCAGTGGCGTAGCCGGGATAATCATTAATACTAAAAAGATCAGCGCGAAGCTCTTGTCGTCAAGCACACTAAGCATACCGCCCACGGTCTTAGGTTTTTTACTTTTTAGCCAGGTTTGGAGGGTAGTGCTAAAATCGAGGGGTTTTTGAGCCATAGCCTACAGTATAGCGCTTGTTGACTAAGCGCCCAGTATGCTGACGGAGCGGGCGATAACCAGAGCCAGGGTAAACACCGATACTAGAGCCTGCGAGGCCATTAGGGTTTTGGCCTGCCTGGTAATTGGTCGGGTATCGGCCGGGGCAAAATTTACGGCGTTAGTGACTGACAGATATAGGTAGTCACCAAACTGGGGGCGCCACTGAGGGAATTCTTGTGACATGTCTTGCTGAGTAAACTGGAAATCCTTGTCGTTTTTAGACCAGGTTTTACGGGTCAGGCCCGGACTGTCTATTTCCCAATACCATAGGGCATAGACAATAATATTAGTTAGAAAAATAGCAATTGCCACAGCTAATAACTGGGTACCGTCAATGCTGCCATGCCCAACGATTAGCGAATGCAACACAAACGCCAGACCACTGATGTTGGTGAATGATATTAAGGCTAGCAAGATAATCGCCAAAGCCCCATGGACGCCTCTGGAGCGCGCTAGACGCATATTGGTGGTAAAGCCCAAAACTACAACCAGCAGGATTTCCGCCAAAATAATAAAATACTGTGAGCCCGGCACAAAGTCATTGCCGAGATAACGAGCAGCTATTTGGAGGCCGATAGCCGCAAACAGGGCTAGCTGGGCTTGCGCCAATTCCACTCGCGGAATACGGTAATTTGTCATGAACCCTACTCTTTTGGTTTTTTGGGCTTTTTGACGGCTTTTCGCTTATCTTGGCCTTTGGACATGTCAGCTCCTTGCGGTTTACGATTAATACGGGCAGGTTTTAGTGAGGGTACGCAGTTTGATCGGCTCACGGTCAAGTACAAAAGCGTGGGTATCCCAGTACTGCCGGCTGGCCTCGGTAGCTTCGTCAGTACCGGGATGCGGAGGTCGCAGCGGTCCAACCCAGGTGTCGACCAACTCATAGCCGCCGTCGTCGTCGCGGGCTAAAATGACGCTGATATGCTGCGTGGATTGCGGTTGTCCGTTTTTGACGAATCGTTTGTACTGCTCGCCATGGAGCGCCTGGGCGTACAAGATGGTGTCCTTGTCAGAGGTCTCCACCACATTGGCGCTGCCGACGGCACGTCCCATATCCCGATCAAAGTACATCCGGGGCCCTTTGATGTCGGTCTGTTGCAGTAACTCCTTGACGAGTCCCAGTAGGTACGGGTACTGCGCGATACTGGCTGAGGCGTGCGAACCGATCAGGTTTATATAGATAGTGGCGCCATTTCTGGCCTGTACAATAGGATGGTTCATAAGAATCTTTACCTTAGTATACACCCTTAACCGGTTTTCGCGCTATCTAACTCCTTAGATAGCACCTAGTTTTTTGGCAACCAGCGTGAATTTCTCGACTGCCAGGTCAATGTCTTTTGAAGTGTGGGCTGCCGAGATCTGCACCCGGATGCGGGCCTTACCCTTGGGTACCACCGGAAAGGAAAACCCGACTACGTAAATACCTTCTTTAAACAAAGCCGCGGCCATTTCAGCGGCCATTTTTTCCTCGGCCAACATGATAGGTGTAATAGAGTGCTGGACGTCAGAGATAGTAAAACCGGCTTGTTTCATTTGTGCACGAAAAGATTTGGTGTTAGCCCATAGCTGTTGCCGGGCTTCAGGGTGCTGGTCAATATAATCTAAGGCATAGAGCGCGGCGCCGGCGATGCCGGTGTCGAGAGCATTGGAAAACAGATAGGTACGGGAGCGTTGGCGGAGAAATTCAGCAGCCTGGCTGCGGGTGGCAGTAAAGGCGCCGCCGGCGCCGCCCAGAGCCTTGCCAAAGGTGCCGGTCAGGAAATCTATCCGGTCAATCACGCTGGCTTGTTGCGGCGTGCCCCGGCCGGTATCGCCAAGCACGCCGATACCATGGGCGTCGTCGACCATGACCAGGGCGCCGTATTTGTCTGCCAGGTCACAAATCTCTTTGAGGGGAGCGATATGCCCGTCCATAGAGAACACCCCGTCGGTAGCAATGACTTTAAGCCGCTTATCTTTGACTGATTCCAGCTTAGTCTCCAGATCGGCCATGTCCATATGCTGGTAAATCAACCGCTCGGATTTTGTAAGCCGCACAGCATCGATAATAGAAGCGTGGTTGAGCTCGTCACTGATAATTGCGTCTTCGGGCCCGAAAAAGGTCTGAAAGAGCCCGACATTGGCCATGAAACATGAGGAATAAGTAACGGCGGCTTCCATACCGACGAAAGCGGCGACTTTTGCCTCCAGCTCGTGGTGTATCTCCTGGGTGCCGCAAATAAATCTGACTGAAGCCGTGCCAAAGCCCCAACGCTCCAGCGCGGCGTCCGAAGCCTGCGCAAGTTCCGGGCGGCCGGACAAACCGAGGTAGTTATTAGAGCAAAAATTCAACACTTCTGTATCGTTAACTGTAATGAGTCGTCCTTGGGCAGATTGCAAGACCCGTTCTTCCTTATAGAGGCCCGCTTCACGGATAGCGGCTAACTCGGCTTCTAAAATAGGCTGCAAATCGGTGTACATAGGTCGGGCTCCTAACCGTTAATTTTAAACAGTAGCTTGGGATGCAGTTTGGCGGCTGCCTCAAAGGCCTCAGGCGTAAACTCCTGCAATTGCAAAATAGTACCGTCGCCGCCGCTTAGGATAGTGTCCCAGATAGCTTGCTGGATGCCATTAGCCTGTTTAGATAACACCCGCTGGGTAATCTGCCAGGTGCCAAACAAGCGCCGGCCGATGACATTGTGGATAGTCAGACCGCGAACAATCACCCGGGAAAAATTCGGGATCGTCAGATCACCGTCTTTGATACCAAATAAGATAACCTGGCCACCGCGGCGGGTGCTGTCGATAGCGTTATTGACCGAAGAGAATGGGCCAGCCATCTCTAGGGACACGTCGACGCCTTTGCCGTAGGTCAGCTCCATAATCCGCTCGATTACTTCCGGATCACTCTCCCAATCATGGGCTTTATCCTTAGGCTGGATCTGGATGACTTCATCGGCGCCTAGTTTTTTAGCCATTTCCAGGTTAGCCGGGTTGATATCAATCATGATGACTTTGGCGGCGCCGAAATTTTGGGCTAACAACAGGGAGAACAGACCGATTGGGCCGCAGCCAAAGATGGCAACCCGCTGTCCGCGCATATCGGCTTTGGTCGTGGCATGGACGGCATTGCCAAAGGGGTCAAAGATAGCCGCGATTTCCGGTCGAATTCGGCTTTCGTCGATTGACCATAAGTTTTTAGCCGGAATCTTAACGTACTCGGCAAAAATGCCGTCGATGGAAATGCCGAGGATGGCTTCGTCTAAGCAAACATGGCCCTCACCCAGGCGGCATTGGTAGCAACGCCCGCAAGTAACGTGCGAATCACCGGATACTAAGCTGCCGACCTCAATCTTAGCCAGGTTGTTAGGATCAGGATCAGAGTACAGGGCTTTGACCATTGAGCCGGCGGCAATTATTTCACCGACAAATTCATGGCCGACTACCCGGCTGGTTTTACCGTCGCGCTCGAGGGCCGCATGAAACATATCCTTAAAGGCCGTCCGGTTCCAGAGACCTAAATCGGAGCCGCAGACGCCGGCATAGCGGACTTTGAGAATTACTGAGGCCGCGTCAGCCGGATTATTGGCTTCATCGAGATGAGGCATTGGCAGCTCGGACAGACTAAAGCCGCGTGATTCTTCCCATGGCTGGCTGGCGATATTAAGGGTCAGGCCCTGGTTTGTCATAATTCAATTTTTACACACTTAACCGGTTTGGTAAAGCGAGCGCTGGCGGCTAGGCCGCCGCAATCTTTAGCATTTGCTTGGCGCTGAGCACCAGGGTAACCCGCTTTGAATCGCGACCGACTTCCTGGCAGCCGAGCTTGGCGTATACCTTGAGCGCCGCTTCGTTATCAGTATCAGTTTGTAGCCATAGGCCGGTAATTTTTTCTGCTTTTGACTGCTTGGCCCTAACGTAGAGGCCTAAACTTTGCCGCATAAAGGGTGCGGCCAGGCCATGGCCGGAGTATCCGTCATAGAGACGAATCGCAAACGTTTCTGTCGGGATAGTTGCTAGCGGCAAGTCAAGCGGGAAGGCTGCCGATCCATACCAGATAATTCCGGCTAGATCGTCATCAATACCGAGCAGCCAATGCACTTGACGACCTTTGGCGCGCCACTGCTGCAGCATAGTAGGGTTACCGAAGCGCTCTTCGGCGTCCTTAGGGGTATAACGTATGATGCTTGGCTGCTGGGATTTTTTTATTAATTGCTCGTCGAGGGTGGGATCTTGGCCAATTGCCAGGTAGGGGACTAAGGCGCGCAGGGCTTCATCAGTTTCAACCATAGTTAATTGGTTGCTTGCATTCATCCGACCACTCCAGCGCCTAGTTTTTCAAGCAAGCTCGCGAGTTGGTCAGCTATAGCTTGGGCGCGGCTTTCGGCATCGGCGGCTTCGACCATAATACGTAATTTTGGCTCAGTACCAGAGGGCCGGACATTAAGTCGACCGCTATCTGCCAGCTCGGACACTGCCTGGGCAATTAAGTCTTTGATCTTAGGGTGCTCTAGCAAGGCTTTGTTGGATAGCGGAATATTGAGCAGTGTTTGGGGGAGCAGGACTAGCTCGTCATACCACTGAGCCAGGCTCTTGCCCGAAGCCTGCGTCTGTACTAAGATCCGTACCGCCGCCAGTAAGCCGTCGCCGGTTTGGGCATAGTCGGCCAACACCATGTGGCCGCTTTGCTCGCCGCCTAGCGTTAAGCCTGTTTTGGCTAAGCCCTCTAAAACGTAGCGGTCACCGACCGCGGTGCGATGAAGCACGATATCATGGTTTTTTAGGCTGTTCTCCAAGCCCATATTACTCATTAGCGTGGCTACTACGCCCTGATGCTTACCGGTAACAGCTAAAATGTATAGCATATGGTCGCCATCTAATAACCGCCCTTGTCCGTCAATTAATAGCAGGCGATCGCCATCGCCGTCAAAAGCCGCGCCGCAATCCAGCTGATGCTCACGTACGGCTGCTTGCAAGACCTCTGGTGCAGTGGCGCCGCACGCTACATTAATATTGCGGCCATCTGGTTGGTCAAATAAGGATGTTACGGTGGCACCCAATTCATTGAAGACCCGGCCGGCTAAGCCGCTGGTGGCACCATTGGCCGTGTCGAGGGCAATGGTTAGACCCTCAAAGCTCACGTTGCCCGCGCAACTTACCAAAAAGGCCTGGTAATCGTTTGCGGCGTCAAGTACTTCTACAGAGGAACCGCCAGGCCTAGCGTGAGCATCAGCAGGGCCGATCAGGGCATTGATGCCGGCTTGGGCAGTATCGACGAGCTTAGTGCCCTCAGCCGTAAAAACTTTGATTCCATTATCGGTATATGGGTTGTGACTGGCAGTGATCATAACGCCCGCCTGCGCCCCCCGATGTTTAGTCAAGTATGCCAAGCCCGGGGTTGGCAATACACCCACATCCTCAACCCGGGCACCGGCAGTCACCAAGCCTTTTATCAAAGCCGCGGCCAGCATCGGTGATGATTCACGAGGATCCCGACCAACTAAGATTAGTTCTCTCGGTTGAGTGAAATAGGCAGCAATAGCCTCACCAATTATGCTGACACCGTCCGGAGTCAGCGGATAGATACCGGCTGGGCCGCGAATGCCGTCAGTGCCGAATAATTGCTTGGTCATATGCCTTGCATTATACTGCGGCTCGCTGAGCCAGGCTAGCCGCTTCCTTATCAAGGAGCCAGGTGACCTGGCCGCCAGCGGTCTCTATCGTGGCCGCCACTCGGGTTACCGGCAATGACATATCTGCTTGCAGTGCCCGGGCTACGACAGCGGCTTTTTCGCTGCCTGACACCATAATCAGACAGTTTTCCACTCCAGTTAGCGCCTTGAGACTGAGACTGATGCGATCTGGTGGCGGCTTGGGTGCATTATGTACTGGCACGACTAAATCTTCTTTTTGGTCGAGAGCCGGGTGGCTTGGAAACAGCGAAAAGGTGTGCCCGTCATCGCCAATACCAAACCAGACGTGGTTCAGTCGTGGGATACCCGGCTGCTTTTGCGGCAGTTGGAGCAAGCTGGCTTCGTACAATTTGGCGGCTTTTTCGGCAACTAAGCCCAGTGGCGGGCGCAGTTTATTAGCCTCGGGTATCGCCACATGGTCGAGCATGGCAGTGCTGGCTTGCAGCCAGTTAGAATCACTATGCCCGATTGCTACGCAACGTTCGTCGCCCATAGCCACCAGTATGTGTTGCCAATCAAACTTATCAGCGTATTTTCCCGCGATCAGATTATAAGCTGGAGTTGGCGTGGTGCCACCCGCCAAAATCCAAAGCGCCTGGCCATAGGCAGCTACCGCTTCGTCGAGGCTTTGCTTGGCTAGTTCCACAGCGGCTTCGGTCATTTGAGACATATCTTCTTTGACTAGTATTGTCGCCATGAAAACGCCTCCTTAGATATCCAAAATTATACTATACTGTAACCAATGACGACTTCGATTGACGTGCCAAAAGGGGATATTGCCGTAATTGGCCTGGCAGTCATGGGACAAAACCTGATCTTAAACATGAACGACCATGGTTTCACGGTCATTGCGTTTAACCGTACGCTTAGCAAAGTTGACAATTTTTTGGCGAATGAAGCCCAAGGTACTCAGATAATCGGGGCTCGTTCTATCGAGGAAATGGTTGCCAGGCTAAAGCGGCCCCGCCGAGTGATGCTAATGGTCAAAGCTGGCGAAGCCGTAGACGCCACTATCGAGCACTTGCTCCCCCACCTGGAAGCCGGTGACATTATTATTGACGGCGGCAATTCGTTGTTTACTGATACCGAGCGTCGCCTCAAAGCAATCGAGGCCCGGGGCCTGCTATACATCGGTACCGGCGTGTCAGGTGGCGAGGAGGGCGCCCGGCACGGGCCGTCAATTATGCCGGGCGGCTCGCCTGCTGCTTGGCCATACGTCAAAGATATCTTCCAGGCGATTGCCGCCAAAGTCGAGGATGGCTCGCCTTGCTGCGATTGGGTGGGCGAGGGTGGAGCCGGCCACTACGTCAAAATGGTACATAACGGTATCGAGTACGGCGATATGCAGCTAATCAGTGAGGCCTACCAGCTAATGCGCGACTATCTCGGCCTGAGTGCTGATGAAATAGCCCGAGTCTTTGTCGACTGGAACCAAAGTGAGCTAGACAGCTACTTGATTCAGATAACCGCCGAAATCTTAGCCTTTAAAGACACTGACGGCCAGCCGCTGGTCGATAAGATTTTGGATACCGCAGGGCAAAAAGGGACTGGCAAGTGGACGGTCATCAATGCCGCTGAACTGGGCCAGCCGGTGACGCTAATCAGTGAAGCCCTTTTTGCCCGTTTTATTTCGGCCCTCAAAGCAGAGCGAGTAGTGGCAAGCCGAGTTTTAAGCGGCCCGGCTCAGATGACTGCCAAAGATCCGGCAGCCTTTACGGCGCAGCTCGGCAAAGCTCTCTATGCCTCTAAAATCGTAAGCTATGCCCAAGGCTATATGCTGATGCGGGCGGCGGCTAACGAATACGGCTGGAATCTAAACTACGGTGGCATAGCGCTGATGTGGCGCGGCGGCTGCATCATCCGTAGCCGGTTCTTAGGTGATATCAAAGCCGCGTTTGATACCAATCCGGCTTTGACTAATCTGCTCCTTGATTCTTTTTTTACGCAGGCCATCAATGATGCCCAGGCCGCCTGGCGAAGCGTAGTAGCTACTGCCGTCCAGGCGGGAATCCCTACGCCGGCTATGAGTACAGCCTTGGCTTTTTATGACGCCTACCGCACCGAGCGCTTACCGGCTAACCTACTGCAGGCCCAGCGCGATTACTTTGGTGCCCACACCTATGAATTGCTTGATAAGCCGCGCGGCGAATTCTCCCACACCAACTGGACAGGCCACGGCGGCACTACCAGCTCCAGTACCTACACTGCTTAGCCCAAACTCTTGCGTAAGGCGGCCATTTCGGTGATTAGTTTAGTGCGTTCGGTTGTATCGGCAGCGGAAAGTAGTTTGGAGCTGAGTTGGTGGTGGGTTTTTTCGGCGCCGGTTTGAGGTTTACAGCTAATGCCGAGGATAGCTTGAGCGGCTTCGATGTCGGTTTGTACGGCTTGCCAGGCCGGACTGCTTTTGGCTAACCTTGCGAGGTTGGCTTGGTTTATAAATCGACCCGCAGTCTCAAAGTCAGTAGTCAGGTTAGGATAGTTAGCTTTTAATGTCTCCAGCTCAGCTGCTTCAAGTTGCTGCAAACTGCGGCCGAGCCCGATGAATTCCGGCGGAATGCCGATGGAATAAAAGCCGGCCGTAAAGGTGATGGCTCGGGGCAGACTCTGCTCGCCCATGGAGCGGGAATAGGCTAGCAAACCGATGTGTTGGCGCCGATCACGGCGCTTTGGCACGGCTTTAAAAATAGGCTCCAGGTCAGACAATAAACCGCCGACAGTCTGCTTATACAGTTCGGCGGAACGCTCCGCGATCAGCACTAATTGCTGTTGGTCATCGGCTGCTATAATCCGAGGCTGTATAGTAGGTAACTCGGCCTCCAGCCGAGCGATGGCGGCTTTGACTTCAGCTTGCGGGTTATCATAGCGAAAAGCTGACTGCACGGTAACGGTACGTACACCGGGAAATTCTTGTATAAATCGATCGATCGTGTTGGGCGCCAGGCCGCCACGAAACCCTAAGCTGCCGGAACCAAAGATAGGGAAGACCGGTATGCCGGACTGCTCCGAAAACTCATACAATCTCGACAGCGCGACTTTGTTACCAATAATACCAGCTAGCAGCCCTGACGATAAGGCCGAGTCAGAGCAGGCCAAAAAGGCACGGATATATTCGGGGCGACGGCCAAAGTGCTGCTCATGCAGCCGGACATAATCTGTCAGCAGCTCGGCTACACTGAGTTGACTCTCCACACTTTCTACGAGCGGTATGATTTCGAGGTAATCAGTGTTGGTTTCGTGCTGGGTGGTGAATTCCTCAGATTTAAAGCGTGCCAATTTTTGAAACAATTCTTGCATGTGCAGTAGCTGATCGGCCCGCTCAGTCATTGGTAAGATTACTTCAAACAGCGGCCGATTTGGTAGTTTTAGGTCTCGCGCCAGGTCTTCGCTGCTGAGAATGACAGTCATGGCCTGTAGCAAATTGTAGCCCTTTTCCTCCCAAATGTTCGGAAGGCGGAAAGTTAGAAATGCATCACGACCAAGCTGGTGCGTGGCAAAATAATCATGATACTCGCTAAATAGGCGGTCGATGACGGCAGCATCAGCATGCTTGCCCTCCCAGTCCCACATATACTCGCCGACCCCGAGATCTTGGAAACAGGCGACGGCTTCGGTAATCTCATGATAGGCGCTAATAAACGGCTGGTCGTCGTGACTCCAGTAAGGCGCCCCGGCATTGTCGGGATGCTGAGTAGCCATAGTAGCCGGTATACGCCTCATGCTAAGGCTCCTTTGACCACGAAGTCCTTTAAATGAACCAGTGCTGCACGCAGGGTCGCTTCATCGGTCACAAACGTCAGCCTGGCGAAGCCAGGGGCACCAAAAGCCTCTCCCGGTACGAGGGCTACGCCGGTTTTGACCAGCAATTTTTCACACCATGCAGTGCTATCATCGGTCAGGTCACGCACGTCCAAAAAGACATAAAACGCTCCGCCGGGAATGTTATGCCTGAGCCCCGGGATGCTAGAAAGACCGTCAACGACTATCTGACGTTGCTGTTTTAGAGTTTCGATCGTAGCCTGCGGCGGCTGATCGTGACGCCGCAAAGCCGCCAGCGCAGCTTGCTGGCTGGGTACGGCCGCATTGCCGGTCACATGGCTTAGCAAACTGGTGGCGGCATGAGCTACATGGCTGTCCCCGATAAGGTAGCCGATTCGCCAGCCAGTCAGGGCCTGGCTCTTAGAAAAGCCATTGATGATAACGAGGTTTTCAAACCCATGGCTGGCGGGCAGGCTGAAATCGGGCTGGTAAACCAGTTTATTGTAAATGTCATCGGCAATCACGCTCAATTGCTTGCCCTTGAGTAAGCGGGCGAGTTCGGTTAAAGCCTCGCTTGAAAATATCGTGCCGGTCGGGTTATGCGGCGAGTTAATGATGACGGCTTTAGTTTTGTCAGTCAGGGCGGCTGCTATGGCCTGCGGATCGAGATCGTAGGCATCATCGGTCAGGGTCACTTCGACCATTTTGCCGCCTGCCAGTTCAATCAGGGGCTGGTAAGTAGTCGACCAGGCCGGTATTGGTACGATTACTTCATCGCCGGGATTTATCAATACTTGAAGAGCCGCAAACAACGCCGGTTTGGCGCCGGCTGTCACCACGACATTGGCCGCCGCAATCCAATCCAAGCCGTAAAAATCTCGAGCCTCGGTGGCAATTTTTTCTCGTAGCTCCGGCAAACCCGCGACAGCAGTGTACTTATTTAAGTGCAAAGTCTGGGCCACCGCTGTTTGAATATATTCCGGGGTATTAGTCGCTAGCTCCCCGGCCGTCAGATTATAAATAGTCTTACCCTCGGCCGCTAACTGTTTAGCCCGGGCATTTAACGCGAGAGTGGCACTCTCGCTCAATTGGGCCATGCGCCCCGCCAGAACAATTTGTGTCATTACACCTTAGTATACCCTCGAATTGTGTCTGGTGCTAACCTAATTAGGCTTGGGAATGTCTAATTCTACGACCAAGGGCAAATGATCTGAGATATCTACCGGCGGGGCAGCTTTTGACACTACCGTGATCTCAGGGCTGACGTACATCAGGTCAACCGCCGCCGTAGCGTAGCCCGGATTAGTTTTGTGTCGCAAGTTAAACGTCGTGCCCAATTCCTCGCCAAATACCGGCTTGAGATAAGCTTCCAGATTACGCATCGCCGGGTTAGAGGCCTTGGCATTGGTATCACCCATTACTATGACGTTCGGTATACCTTTTATCTGAGCAAGTATTACTTCACTCATCCGCTGACGCCGCTCACTATAGTTGTCGCCATCCAAGTCCCACACACCGTGGATGTTAAAAATATTTAGCTGGCCGTTCGATGTGTCCAGTGTTACTTGCTGCAGGGGAGCCGGTAATAATGGCCAGTGTTCGGAAATATCCTGGTACTCAAAATCTTCTTCCATTGGTTCGGCCAGATAGATCATTGAACTATTAATAATTGGAAATTTAGAAAATACGGCATTTCCGTGCGGCACTTTGCCTTTGGGAATGGTTTCCCGGTAGGCCTCGACAAAGGCAGCATGCGGATATTGCAGCCGCTCTTGAAGTCTCCGCATAGATTGGTATTTATTCGCCAGTTGGGAGTCGTTACCGTTGTAGACTTCTTGCAGGGCGACGATATCGGCGTCTTGCTCCTTGAGAAATGCGACAATCTCGTCGAACAGTTCACCGCCGCACCAGATATTGAGACTGATCACCTTAATTTTCATATGTACAGTATATACTTTTGGGGTTATTGGTATACAAAGTATAGCGTTAAGGTGTATACTGATATCTAAGATATGGCTGAAGTGATTATCTCTGCGGAAAACGTGACCAAAAAGTATGCTGGCGACATCGTAGCTGTCGATGGCATTTCGTTTGCCGTCAAAAAGGGCGAGATTTTTGCCTTTTTAGGGCCAAACGGCGCCGGCAAAAGTACTACTATTAAGATGCTGACTACGATGCTCCGTCCCACTAGTGGCCAGCTCAAGCTAGCCGGGCATGACGTTACTAAAGAGCAAAGCTCGGCCCGCAAAGCGTTTGGCATAGTTTTTCAGGATCCCAGTCTCGACGAAGAGCTTTCAGCCTATGAGAACATGGAGCTCCACGCCGTACTGTACGGTGTACCTAAAACCAAGCGTCAAGAGCGCATCCAGGAGCTGATGCAGCTGGTGGAACTATGGGAGCGCAAAGACTCGATGGTTAAGACTTTTTCTGGCGGTATGCGCCGGCGGCTAGAAATTGCCCGCGGTCTGCTGCATGAGCCAAAAATTCTCTTTTTGGATGAACCGACTTTAGGCTTGGACACCCAGACCCGCAACCTGATGTGGGAATACGTCCAAAAATTAAGTCGCGAAAAAGGCATGACGATTTTCTTTACCACGCACTATCTGGATGAAGCCGAGGCAGTGGCCGAGCGGATCGCTATTATCGACCACGGTAAGATCACCGCCGAGGGAACTACCGCTAGTTTATGCAAGCAAACCGCCACCAAAACACTCGAAGAAGCTTATTTGAAGCTAACCGGCGAAACCCTGCGCGATGAATCCAGCAAAGGCAACAATGGTTTGAACTTTAAAATGTCGATGCGCAACAAGGGACTGCGAGGCTAGCTATGGAGATCTTAAAGTTTCTCTGGCAGCGGCAAATGAAACGCTATGTCCGCAGTCGTTCGCGGGTGCTGGGAGCATTTGGACAACCGATATTGCTCATGCTGGCTCTGGGCTATGGATTAGGAGCCATTTACCGCAAAGCCGGTGAGGGCGACTATCTACAATTCTTAGTGCCGGGTATCATCACCCAAACCATCCTGTTATCGGCAGTTTTTTGGGGCTTAATTATTTTACAGGACAAGCGTTTTGGTTTCCTCGCGGAGCTGTTGGTAACTCCGGTAACCCGGCTCAAAATCTTGTTTGGCAGTGCACTTGGTGGTGCCACGATTTCGATGTTCCAGGGCGTGTTTATCCTGATCATCGCTTTTGCTTTTGGCTTCCGGCCCGATAACTGGTGGATGATCGGCCCGGCGCTACTGGTGATGGGCTTTATGACGTTGGCTCTGACATTTTTTGGAGCCGGCATTGCTTCGATGGTCGAAGATTTCCAGGGCTTCCAGGGGATTAATAACTTCCTGATCCTGCCGCTATTTTTTCTCTCCAGTGCTCTCTACCCGCTGACTGATATACCAACTGCCCTCAAAGTTATTACCACCCTCAACCCCGTGACATACATGGTCGATGCACTGCGTGAACTACTAGCAAACCAGGGACATTTTGGGCTGGGCCTGGATCTCACCGTCATCACGATTACTTTCTTGTTGGCACTGACTTTTGCGGTCAACCGCTTCAACCGTATCGAGACTTAGTACGGAGACTGATACTGACGACTGGCATAGGCTTGGTAGACATCGGCTTCTTGGCAGGGGCCGGCAGCTCGGCAGACGCCGCCATCAAAACGGGCATAGGCCATAAAAGCAGCCTGTTTGAGAGCTAGGTCTGCTGGCGAGACATTTGGCTCTAGCTCTCGGATCGGATAACCCATGTAAAATCGTAGTGGTACTTGCACATAGCCCGCGTATTGGCGAATCTGGTACTGCTCATGTGCCCGGCTAGCAATACGGCCAGTGGCCATGTGATCACTATGATCAACGTAGGTTTGACCACTATAGCTGCTCTGGGTGCGGATTTCAGCCGGCTGGTAAGCGTGCATTAGGGCGATCAGGGCTTCAGTCAATTGTGCGGCAGTATAGCTGGACTGGTGGTCAACAGCCTGCAGCCGGGTGATTTTGCCGGCTTCCAGCTCAGCGATACTCTGGTGATGCGACGCATGGAAACCTTCACCACGGAGGTTGCCGTCGGGCAGGTGCATAAACACCAGGCTGACTTGATCATTGCCTTTGGGGGTGGCGATAGTCACGAACTGCCCCCCTGGCAAAGCTACTACGCGGTGCAGCCAAATCCCCGACAAACCCAACATTTCGGAGTAGGCCGCCTCGGAGCCTTGTTCCCGGGCCAACCAGTACTGGGCAGTGCCGCCAGCGTCACCGGCAGTCAGGTAGACGCTGCGGACGCAATTGCCGGTAGCTATGTCATGCACTAGATCCGGGCTCATAAATAGCAAATCATCGTCTTGATGGGCCACGATATTCATAATCGTCGGGACGGCACATATAGTACGGGGTAGTGTAGCTAACGGTACTGGTAATATATCTGCCGTAGCCGACGGCACTGCACGGGCGTGAACTGGGCGGCGCATACCCTGGTCATAAAATAGCAATAGTTCTTGAGGATGGGCCACTGTGCCCGCTATCAAGGCGCTGTTATTTGGCAACCCGAACGCCTGAACGACCTGCTCTAGGCTACAGTTCGGGTAATCGCTCAAGTTACCATCTAGAGTTAGCAGGTACGCTACATGGCCATGCCGTATATTCGACTCCCACACATGGCTAATCAAAATACTACGTGGCTGCTCGCAGTCAGCCAAGGGCAATACGGTTTGGGCGTGGCGGGGGCTTTGAGCCTTAAGCGGAACTACCCGCCAGTAATCCCCGACCAGCACATCAGCTGGATGGCTCCGAAGCGACTGGCTAATCCGGTCGTTGCGGGTGTTGAGAATAGTGTAGGCAGCTTTTTGCTGGTGGTAAGTATGTATAGCCTCTGCTGAACTGCCGAGTAATATCAAGAGCAGCAGCGGAGCAGCAGCCAGCACGATTGCCGTATCGACGCGGCGGGAGCGCAGCCAGTTAGCGGCTACCACAAAACCGGCAAACAGACATATAGTTAGGTAGCGAGCATCGACCTGGTAATAATGATTGGTGGCTATAAATAAACCGATAACCGCTAAGCTAGCCCATAGCAGGAGTAACCCTAGCTGGGCAGGTATAGACTGTGTCGTTTCGGGTAGCTTCTGGGATTGTAAACTGCGGGCTAAGACCGTGATGCCCAGCACTACTATTGTGATGAGCACTACCAAATTAACGGCATAACCAAGGACTGCAGGACTGAGCAAATGATGCCAGATAGTCGCTGGTATATGGCGCAACGTCAGAGCATCATAGGCAGGATTAGCCCCAAAGTTGGTTAACAAGCCACCGACACCATAGATAATTCCAAGCCCCAAGGTTTGGGCTTGATCGGCCAGAGCATATGGGCCGGCAAGCGTTTTACCGGCCAAATGCGTTACCTGGCTTTGATTGATAGCGGCCAGCAGCAGCACGGAGCCGATACCAGCGATTAGCACGCTCACTAACCACCTGGCAGACAATGTCACCAGTTGCCACTGCTGTCGGAGCGCATAGCTGACTAGAGCCAGCCCGGACGCCGCCACGCTAACTGATAAAAATAATTTATCACTGGCTATCAAAATGAGGAGTAGCGTCGTTGAGAGTAAAAATTGTTTGCTACGCAAACGTGGTGCCCGCACCAGCCATACCAGGCTCAAGATGTAGGCAATGTACTCCAGGTTGCGCGTAGCCAACATTGCCATATTAACCGGCAGTAAGCCGCCAGCATACGGCTGAGCCGGGACGAGCAATAAGACTGAGGCCAAAACCAGACATATGCTACCGAGAGCTATGGGCCGACGCTCAATTTTGGACAGGAGATAGACAAAGCCGGCAATCGTTAGGGTGACGCACAGCAGTGTTATGGCTATAAAAGCTGTTTCCGTATAGCCCAGCAACTTGACCGCATAAAACAACGGCCATTTAAACAAGAAGCTATGTTGATCAGGCAAACTGGCGCCATGAAAAGTTGAGCCATTTTCAAATAAATAGGCATTGATCAACTGATCGGCATTACCTTGTTGTAGATTAGCGCCTAGCCAGCCCCAGAGTAGCGTAGTGCCTAAAAGTATAATTAGGCTAGCTACCAGGAAGGTTTTGCCGACTATCGGTTTGTTACCCCAAGCCCGCAATCTTTTTGCCGGTGGTCGATGCAGCCACTGTCGCCGCAGTCGGCGAAATTGTTTTCGCCGCTGCCGTAGCTTTTTGACTAGCGTAAGCCGACGAAATCTAAATCTTTTTTTAGTTGTAGTGACTGAAAAAATACGTGTTTTATATAAATAAAAGTTCCAGACAGTAGTTATCCCGAGCGCCATGGTGCGACATATGACGGCCGGCACTAGGCCTATTAACAATTCGGTGACCAAAACGGTAAACCCGAAATTAAACAGCACCAGCAAGGCCACTAGGGTAATCTGTCGCAAAACAATAGTATGATGCAGGCGCTTATCGCCAAAAGTGACTAATTTTTGCAGCCCAAAAGACACTACTAATCCGATCCAAAACGCCATGCCCACTGCCAGCACGCCGCTGACTCCCAGCCGTTGGGCCGTAATAATAATCAATACTTCAAGTAAGTAAACACCGCCACCCACTAACAAGTATTGCAAGCGTCGACCCTGAAATAATTGTCTTAGGTATTTCACAGCCGTATCGATGCTTCCCGGTCAATAATGTAGAGGGGCCGATTCTGGGTTTCGCTATGGATATGAGAGAGATACAAGCCGATAATACCTTGGGACATCATTATCAGGCCAATCAAAAAAAGTAGCAGCACTATAAGGAAAGCGCTACCAGTAACATGCCAGCTCAACGGATCGCCTAAAGCAGCGTTGACGAGCATACTAAGCCCCAGAAGCAGGGAAATAGGCAAAACGACGGCCCCTATATAAGCCATGCCGTACAGCGGCGAACTACTCAGTGATATGACGCTATCGATGGCTAATTTACATAATTTTTTAAATGAGTAGCCGGCCTGGTCATGCAACCGCGGCTTAGCCGTAAAACGTATATAGACTCGCTTATACCCTAACCAGTCGATGAGACCGCGAGTAATCCGATTGCGCTCGGTCATGCGATTAAATTCTGCCTGGACGGTGCGATCAATGAGGCGGTAATCAGTTGCGCCCGGCACCAGCTTGAGACGGGTAAGGCGGTTAAACAGCTTGTAAAACAGTCGTGAGCCCCAACGCTTTATGAGGCCCTCCTGGCGGTTGGCCAAACGAAGTCCAATTACTACTTTGCTACCGGCCTGCCAGCGCTTAATAAATTTTGGTAATAATTCTATGGGGTGTTGACCGTCGGCGTCCAGCGTAATAATCGCTTCGCCACGAGCCAGCTGGATACCGGCAGCGGTGGCGATTTCTTTGCCAAAGTTGCGCGATAAACTGATCAGCCTGATCCGTTTGTTGGTCTTGGCTAACTTCTGTAGACGAGAGAGCGTCTCGTCAGTGCTGCCGTCGTCGCAATAGATAATTTCAAAATGGTAAGCAGGGAGTGTTTGTAACTGCTTGGTTAGGGCAGCATGAAAGGCCGCTAAGCCGGCCTGTTCATTGTACAGGGGCACTACAAGAGACAGGAGTGGCGAGGCTTTAGCGGTCATGATTCCCTGTAAGTATAACAAATTATCACAGAAAAGCCAGCCCTGTCAATGTTTTGCTCGATGCAGATGACTGCTATCCAGCCAACCACGCTGCTGGCAAATTATAAAGGCCCCGGCTCCCAGCGCCAATGGCAACCAATAGCTGACTAAACGGTATAGTATGGCTGCTGCTAAAGCTTCCGCATGGGCGACGTGGTAGGTTAGCAGCCCACCGGCTAGGCCGGCTTCAAAGCCGCCGAGGCCACCTGGAGTTGGCGTAGCAGCGCCAGCGCCGACGCCAAACGTAAAGACCAGCAAAACTGCTAAGAACGGCAGGTGAACCCCGAGCGCTGCTAGACAACAGACGAAGCAGGCCACATTAAAAAAAGTGAGAGCCGTTGAACTGGCTAAGGCTGTCAGCACGGCATGAGGACGGTGCCGGTAGCTCAACAGCTGGTTGAATACCCCGGAAACTGCGGCTTTTAGGCGCTGTCGACCCCATATAAAAATGCCAATGATTATAATTATTAACGCGATGGCAATACCTGTTAGTAGGCCTCCCGCCGACTGTGTTGGACGACTAGGTAAAGCCAATGATTGCGGTGAAGCCAGTACTACGGTGATTATCAGCAATATACTATGGCCGGCAAAGCCAATGACATTGTTGAGCGCTACTATGCTGGCTGCAGCTGCAGCCGTATGATTCTGGCGGCGTAAATAGACATAATTAGTTCCGAGAGCACCGACACCGGCCGGCAGCAAACGATTAATAAACATCGCCGCTAGCTGCACCAGTACGGTACGTCCAAAGGGCAGGGGGCGAATTGCCAAAAAGCAATAGGTAGCTGCAGCTGCCACATACGTAACCAAGGTCAGCATAATGGCGGCTAGCACCAGCGTGACATCGGGGTGACGGACAAGTTGCCAGCTGGAGCGAAAGTCACCAAATTGCGGGATAACTACATAAAGCGCCGTTACGCCAATGATTAAAAATACTAGCTGGCGGGGTTTGGGCAAAAAATTACTCTGACTTACGGACATCTGCAGTCATTATTACTGACTGCCACGCCAAGCACAAGCGACACCGGATACTCCCCAATGCAGTGTTGAAAATCTTACGCCCATATATGTCAGACTATGTTTTAATGTACGTATCCAAGCCTCACTTATAAGAGCGGACGGAGTTATGAACAAAGCCGGTCAAACTACTCAGCCAGCCACGCGCGCCCTATGGCACTACGGACTTTTCGTGAGTCTGTACGTTTTGCTGATTTTTATTTTGCCGGCAAATTCCACTACGCTTGCTACCTATAATCTTTCGGCTATCCAGTACCACTTTCTGCTGCTGCTGATTGTATCACCGTCACTGGCTATTTGGCTGGCTGCTTTTATCGGCTACTCCAAATTAGGCCAGTACGCTTATTCCATAAAGAAAACGCCAGAAGGGATACATTTTGACCAATTAGCCCGAGGCTGCGCTTGGCTGGCCTGGAGCTTGCCGCTGACTGCCATCGTGCCCTTAATTTTTGATGCTTTCGCTAATCGATGGTCGGATTTTCATCCCACAGCCATCATCGTCAGCAATTATTTAAATCTGATACTGCCGCTCATAGCGTTTAGTATCATCGCTAGTGCCTCCCGCGGCTTACTAAGCAGCAACCCAGAGATAAAGTTTGACCAAAAAAGTGCCCAGCTAATCGTAGTGGGGTTTTTAGCTGCCGGGGCTTTGTACTGTTTGCTGACCTTTCGACGGTTTGACCTAAGCAGTCTTGCCTCTACCCATAATCCTTACTTTTTACCGATCTGGATCATGATTGTGACTATTACGGTGCCCTACCTCTATGCTTGGTTTATCGGCACCCTGGCGGCGTATGAGCTCACTTTATTTACTAAACGCGCCCGGGGCTTACTGTATCGTCAAGCACTACGTTTTGTAATTGGCGGCTTAGTAGCGGTTATTCTCAGCTCTATCGCCCTACAGTATCTCAACAGCATCGTACCGCGAATCGGCTATCTGACACTTGATTACCGGCTGCTCATGACTACTTTCTTTAGAATAGTTGGCGGTGCAGGATTTATCCTACTGGCTGTCGGGGCGATCCGCTTAAAGAAAATCGAGGAAATTTGAGAGCCTATGACCAGCAAACGTAACACTCTCTCCCTCTACGATCAAGTGGTGCGTATTACTCATGTCTATCTCGGCCCGGCCGCTGATAGGTTTATTGCCCGACAAGTAGAAAATCACCTGCACAAATCACCGGAGGAGCTTTCGCCTGACGATTTGCTCAATCTAATCGACTGGATACGAGTAGTCGTTTCCTTACTGACCGAGGATAGTGACATCATCGAAGAATATGCCGGCGAGCTGCAAAAACTAGCTAATACCTACCTAAAACCGGGTAAGGCCTAAATCATGGCGGGGGATAGTCTGTCGCAAGCTGAACGGCCACTCAATACTAATAACCGCACTCCTCGTGAGCAACAGGCTGAAACTGAAGCTCTGTTTACGAGTATTGGTGACGGCGCGATTTCAACTGATGAGTTTGGTCGGATCACTCGGGTTAACCCGGCCGCCCAACAATTACTCGGTTATAGTGAGGCTGAGTTGCTGGGTGCCTGGTTCCCTAAAAAAATCGTTGCCGTTACCCTCGACGATATGCCGATTAAACTAATTGATCGCTCTATTACCAAGGCCTTTTTAACCGGCAAACCGGTATCGGAGAAACTGTACTATCGCCGTAAAGATGGTGAAAAAATACCAGTCGCAATTAATATTTCGCCGATCTTACTGGAGGGCAAACCGCTTGGGGCAATCGAGGTATTTCGTGATATAACTTTGGAGCAAGAAGTCGACCGCATGAAAAGTGAGTTTATTTCTTTGGCCTCGCATCAGTTGCGTACGCCCCTGTCAGCCATTAAGACGTACACCCACATGTTATACGACGGTTATATGGGAGACATCAGCGACACTCAAAAAAAGTCATTACACACGATTATTACCGCCTCGGATCGCATGAATGAATTGATCAGCACGTTGCTCAATATCACCCGCATGGAGAGCGGCACTATTGCGGTGACTCCTAAAGCGCTCAACTTGGGCGTAATCGTCGATGAAGTGCTTAAAGAACTATCTCTTATGGCCACCGACAAGGCCATCGCTGTCAGCCTGCACTCCACGCCCAAAGCCAGCACTAATGTGCGCACCGATCCATTGATCCTCAAGGAGGTGCTGACCAATCTATTGACCAACGCCCTAAAGTACACGCCCGAAGGTGGTCGTATACGGGTCAAGTTGCGGGAGCGCAAAACTGACATCTTGATTGCCGTCGAGGATAGCGGCTGGGGTATCCCAAAGTACTCTCAAGACCAGGTGTTTAGCAAATTCTTTCGAGCCCATAACATTGTTCAGCGCGAGACCAGCGGCACCGGCTTGGGGCTATATCTGGTCAAAGGCCTGCTGGACGCTTTAGGCGGTGAGATATGGTTTGTTAGTCAAGAGGGTAAAGGTACGACGTTCTTTTTCACACTGCCACGCAAATTTCGAGGGCCTAGTCAAAAAAAACCTAAAGCTAACAATTCACGCCGCTAAGGCTGTAAAAAAATCGTTGGAGCCAAGCGGCCTGACTATGCTATAACTTAGGTAGTACTTTATTAAGTGGAGGCTAACGTGGCCCGCATTTTAGTTGTTGAAGACGATCATGATTTAAATAAAGCCTACGCCATTATCCTCAGGCATGAGGGGCATGAAGTAGTGCAGGCTTTTGACGGCCAAGAAGCCCTGGACAAGCTACAGGACTTTTCGCCCGAGCTTATTCTCCTGGATCTGCTAATGCCTATTATGGGGGGTCTGGAATTCTTAGAGCAAAGCAGCCTAGCCAGCAAACACAAGGGGGTCAAAGTGCTGATCTTTACTAACATGGAAAATTCCCCTGAAGTAGCCGCGGCTTACAAATTAGGCGCCCACCGTTGCATCATCAAGTCGTGGACAGCCCCGCATAATCTCGCCAAAGTCGTGACTGACACCTTGCAAGCCAAAAGCAGTGCTAAAACTGCTGTTTAGCTGCTCAGCTGAATATCGGCTATAAATTGATCGTTGAGCAATTGCGTCAAACGACCGAGATTAAGCGTGTAGGGGAGGCCCTTGCCATAATTAATGATGCCCTGCCGCTTTAATTTATTGAGCTCTGTGGCTGCTGTCTCACGAGTGAGGCCAGTCAGATTAGCAAAGTCCTGGTGCTTAAGATCGAGCGTTATTTCAATGCTTTGGGCACCGGCTGGCTGGCCATGGCTGAGCGCCAGGTAGTGCAAAGTATAGACTAGCTTATCGCTGGCCCGGGAGTGCTGTAGCGCGTTGAGACGCATCGAACCGCCCATCTGCTCCAGTAGTAAGCGATCGAGCTCCTGGTAGAGCAGTTCCGGTCTTTTTTTGATGAAATCGGCATACTCCTGACGATCGACGACATAGACCTCTGCGCTATCGGTAAACGTTTCGTAATAATAAATAGCATTCGCCATTTTGCCGTACACCCAAGCCGCCGGAAACACCGTATCGGCCGAATAAAAAGCTACCGGCTTTTCGTCGCCCTCGACACTCAGGTTGTAGGCTTTGATCGTGCCCGATTTAACGATATAGGCACTGCGTGGCGCCTCACCCTGAAAGATAATAATCTCACCTTTGCTAAAGCTCCTGGTAGGGTGTCGTTCCAGAAAAGTATGCAAATAATTCACCGCTACTTGGTCACTCATACAGCCATAGTATCATGGTTGGGTTAGGGAGTGGAGGCGGTAGTTGGCTTGGGGGCCTGGTCGGTACCTACTATCACGATGAAATCGGCTTCGTAAAGGCTAGCATAGGGGTTAGTCGTATCGAGATGATTACCGAACTGTTTGACAAGCAAGGCCATGGTGGCGGGTTTTTTACCACGAGAATTATCAATGATTGTAGTGGTGGCCGTGGTGCGTGTACCGCCAGCATCCCCGACCGCACTGACAACCACATTTTGATTAGTTAACTTTTTCTTCATGCTGGTTGCCAGACCGTTGACAGTAGTACCATTTAATACCACCACGGTGGCCGACTCTTGTACTACGGGGTTAGAAGATGTTTGCCGGTTAATATATGACTGGATGTCATAAAAATTATCAAGCCCGGCGGCTGGAATTAATGCCGACTGGCCTTGGGGCGTAGCATAACTTGTCAACAAGTTTTTGCCATTAGCGCTGTTGAGACTCAAAGAAGTAATGTCGGCACCAGGGATATCCTTAACCAAGTCGTATAGCCGCCGTACCTCGCTGAGACTAAAATCGGTCTTGACGTTGTTGCCGATAGCGTCCGACAAGCTGCTGAGTTTAGCCGGATTGGTCATGACACCGGCCGAAACAGCTTTGCCTTTGAGCGCGACCAACAGATCGCGTTGGTTTTTTGTCCGATCAAAGTCGCTACCGGCAAAGCCATAGGAGTTATAAGCGTCACCCCGGGCGCGAGCCAGATCCAGCGCCTGGCGACCATTGAGATGATGTGCCCCATTAGTTAGTTTGACTAGCGGGCCCTTTGTTTCCCAATCAATGTTGGGGTCATATAGGCCGCGGGGGTCACTGCTTTTAACCGTAAAGTCGACTCCGCCAACAGCATCCACCGCTTGCCGAAGTGCCTGGTAATCAATCAGGGCATAGTAATTAATCTGCAGTCCGAGACTGTCCGAAACGACTTGTTCTAGCTGGCCCATGCCCCCATTAGGATAGCCGCTGGCGCTAAAATCATTATCAGCGCCCTCTACGTAGGCCTCATTGATCTTATGGTGGCCATTTTCACCGACTTCCACCCAAAGGTCACGCGGAATGCTCAGCAAAAAGGCTTTGTGGTGAATAGTATCGATACTCATTACCATGATCGAGTCAGTTAAATTTGCTCCGTTGTGGCCCGGATCGTCTGCCGAGTTACCAGCTAGGATGATGTTAACCCGGCCATTGTCTTCGCCTTTGAGCTTGGTACTATGCAAGACGCTGAGGATATTGCCGCCGAACAGTTTGTGGGCGTTGTAGATGAATTTGCCGCCAACCCAGCCGCCGACTATCAAAAAAACGATAGCCAGGGTAATGACTAGCCGTTTGAGGGTAATTTTATGAACTAAACGTTCCCAAAAGCCGAGTTTGACAACCGTCTGGGCCGGACGCTTGTGCCGGTCGCGTGGATCATACTGATAGGTACGCAATGTCATGCCCACGCTCGGGAATTGGCCAGCCTGGTTGCGTACCATTTGCATGTCCTGACCAGGCCGGGTTTTGGCCATAATGTCAGGTCGGGGGGTGTGATTAGGTCTTTGTACCATTGAAGCTATCAAACTATTATAGCGATTTACAGCTCTTGAGGCGAATGATTTTAAGGTATACTGGGGGTAAAGTTATGAAGTTGGTTGTCCAGATTCCATGCCTCAACGAAGCCGAGACGCTACCTCTGGTGCTTAAAAGTATCCCGAGGCAGATTGCCGGTATTGATGAAATTCTGGTGTTAGTCATTGACGACGGCTCGACCGACAAAACCCTAGAGGTGGCCCGCGCTCATGGCGTGCAGCACTTTGTGCGCCATGTGCGTAATCAAGGGCTCGGACGGTCGTTTCACGACGGTGTTTTAAAAGCCCTCGAATTAGGCGCCGATATAGTAGTCAACACTGATGGCGACAATCAGTACCCCCAAGATCGAATTAGCGACCTCGTCCAACCCGTATTACGCGGCAACGCCGATATAGTCATCGCTGACCGCCAAACTGCTAGTATCAAACATTTTTCGCCATTCAAAAAACTCCTACAGCGCTTGGGAAGCGCAGTGGTAAACCAGGCTGCCGGCACGCAACTGCCAGACGCAGTAAGTGGCTTCCGAGCCTATAGCCGCGAATCCCTCCTTCGGCTCAATACTATTACGCGTTTCAGTTACTGTACCGAGACCATTATCCAAGCTGGCTACAAGGGGTTGCACATCACTTCTATCCCCGTTACAACCAACCCAAAACTGCGCGAATCGCGCTTATTTAAATCTACCGGCGAGCATATTCGCAAATCAGCGATCACCATCATTCGGGCTTATGTCATGTATAGGCCGTACATTATTTTTGGCTGGCTAGGGACGCTGTTATTTTTGGCGGGTCTGGTGCCATTTGCCCGCTTTTTCTACTTTAGCCTGCTTGATGGCTCGACTGCCGGCCATGTACAGTCATTGTTAGTTGGCTCACTACTGATGATCGCGGCCTTTTTATGCCTGGTGCTCAATATCATTGCCGACTTGATTCGCATCAACCGCATCCTGATCGAAGACAACTTAGAGCAAACCAAGCGTTTGCGCTTCGAAAAATCCTAGCGCAAAAACTCACTTGGGGTATTATAGCCCGGCACCACGGGCCCTACTATTCGCTGCACCCCGTGATTAGCCGCTCGCACGGTATCATTGGGCCAATACCAGGTATCGTGGCTCCGCAAAATATAGGTTAGGGCCCCGCCGCCCCACAGCAGGCAGCCAATCATGGTGGCCGCCAAAGCTACTTTAATGCCAGTTCGCCGCCATAGTAACTCGGATGCTGCCAGCAGACTAAATAGCAAAGCTGGCAAAAGTATCGGCAGCAAGTAGCGGCCATTGATGGCCACTGGCTGGCCGGTACGATTATAGGCTTCATAACCGTCGCCTATCAGCACTGCGACATAAAACACCGTCACCGCCGCCAATAGCGCTAAGACCGCGCTGTTATATTTAGTGAATAACCGCTGCCCATAACGGACAATCAGGCCGACCGCGAGTATGGATCCGACAATGGCACTCACTGCTGGTATAACCAATGGCCCCCGTGTCTGGAATTGGGTACCCGGGCCGTCAACCGCAAAAAATAACCGAAACCACATACCATACAGCCATTCATGAGCAAAGTCGAGGGCGCTGTCACCATCTGCCACCTTATGTTGTTGCAGGAAATGATCACGCTGCCACGGCCCATAGGCGTTGCATCGCTCGTCACTCAATACGACGGCACAATCCGGTACCGGCGTATGGTAGCGGGCAAGATTGATACCGTAACGCTCAATGCAGAGAACGCTAGCCAGTACAAATAGGGCGATATATAGCAACTTATGCTGCCAGGCTAGTTTCCGGACACAAGTCACTAAGCGGCTGGTAAACGCGGGCAGACTTTTATAATGACGCCAGATTTGAACGACCAAAAAGGCTACGACAACCAAAAAGATTGGTAAAAAAGGATACTTCACGAGACAGGTAAATAAGCCGAGGGTTATGATTTGGGCTAACCGGCTACCGTCAAAGTCTTTCTGCTGCTGCAAGGTAATAGTCCAGTCGGCTACCAGTAATAAAATCAACGCGACCAGGGGCAACAACAGATTGTCGTAATTAACTTGAGCCGCCAGTAGCGGTGCGACCGGTACTAACACAAACATCAGCAGGCAGGTATTGACGACTGCCCTTGAGGCGCCGGTTTTGAGTAACAGACGCCGATAGAGCGGCAGGGCGCTAGCGAATAAGGCGATATTGATAACTCGCAGCCATAGCACCTGTATTGTCTGGTCAGTCGTAAAAGCTGCTACCAGGCGATAGGGGAAGCTCATCAGGTAGTGATACAAATAGGATGGATCTCGACTCAATGCACCCAAACTGTCAGTGCCCGGGGGCTGGGCCCCCAAAAAGGGGCTGAGATGATGGGCATACAACCGGATAATCCCCAGATGGTATTCCTCGTCAAAGGCCATTGGATAGCGGCCGGTGAGAGCAATCCAGGCAGCTTGGAGCACCAGCAAGGCCACTATGCCTCTAAAAAACCATGAGCTGCCGATCAGTGCCACCACCCCTCGTACCTGAGATTTTGTTTGCTTCATAGATGAGTTACCTGCCATTATAGCCAAAATTCCACCTAATAGGCTACTATGAGTACGATATGAAACGCTCCCTTATCAGGCCGGTAGCGGCTGCTACTATATTACTGGTCACTATTGCGGCCTTTGTCTATTACTTTAGGGGGCATCCTGAAGTCGGCCGCCAACTGCGCCAGACCTCACCGAGCTTGCTGATCCTGCTCCTAGCGCTTTACCTAGCTGGCATCGGAGCGCTAACTATGGTAACTCTGGCCACTTTACGACTCTGTAAGTTACGCATACCTGGATCGGAAGGCTTGCTGCTGACGATGTACACGGCTATTATTAACTTCTTTGGTCCTTTGCAAAGCGGGCCGGCTTTTCGGGCGGTGTATCTCAAAAAGAAGCATAATCTAAATCTCAAACAGTACGGCGTGGCCAGCCTGGTGTACTATTTCTTTTATGCCGGCATAAGCTGCGTGCTGTTGCTGTCTGGAGTATTAAAATGGTGGCTGGTAGTGCTTATCCCTCTCGTCTTACTTTGTGGCTGGATCTTGTCTCGGAGCCGGCAGCTGGCCCCTCGATTCCAGCAACTGGACTTAAGCGGGTGGTATCTCCTGGCCTTAGCTACCTTCCTACAAATTGTGGTGGTGACCGCCATCTATTACGCCGAGCTCCGCAGCGTTGCCCCGGGTGTCCAGTTATCGCAAGCTTTGGTTTATACTGGGGCAGCTAATTTGGCCCTATTCGTGTCACTAACGCCTGGGGCCATTGGTTTCCGTGAATCATTTCTGGTATTTTCGCAGCATTTGCACCACCTTAGTAATAACGCCATCGTCGCCGCCAATATCATTGACCGCGCGATGTACATCGTATTGCTGCTCGTGCTAACCCTATTTATCTTTGGCACTCATGCTCAGCGTAAGCTGGGAGTGAAATCAATTAAGTCTTAAAAGTGGTCGCGAATATGGGAAAAAGAATATTCCCAGTCGGCATTGGCTTTTTTATGAGGATTAAAGATGTGCTGCGGATCCATGATATCCTTGGCTTCCCGAAACAGGTTTAAGATCTCACTGCCGTACATCTGTTTTAGCCAAGGCCCCCGGACTAAACCGTCATTATGCTCGCCGGACAGTGATCCACCATATTTGAGCACCAAGTTATTAACGGCTTTCATAGCTGGCAGGATTTTTCGCCGGTCTCGAGGATCCTCTAGTTTCATTAAGGGAATCACATGAAAGTTACCATCACCCATATGCCCGGCAATCGTAGCTTGCAATTTGTATTTCTTAATAATCCGACGTAACTTTGGTAAAAATGCCGTCAGGTGCGGTGGGGGTACCACAAAATCATCAATAAACGGCGCCGTATGCTTGTCTTTGACTTTACTCCTGAGCAGCTGGAAGCTATAGCGCCGCATAATCCAGAATTTTTCAGATTTGCCTTCGGTAGGATCCTCTTCGAAGCCGTTAATTTCGTAGCGAGCCCGATGCTTGGCCAACTCACGGTGCAGGGCATGGACTTTTTGACGAACCTCTTGCTCGCTATTACCCTTAAAAGACACCATTAGGATTAATTTTGGTACCCCTCGCAGCAGTTGGAGGCCGTCTGGTATTAAGGTGACGAGTAAGTGAATGAATTTCTTCCAGCCGAGGATTTTTAGGAAACTCGGCATGAAGCGAATCGATAGCCAGAGCGTGGCGTCGTCAAATGATTCAAAGCGTGAAGGCTTATATTCCATCACCTTGTTGATAACTTCCCCCAAATCGTTGATATCTCTCATAAACAGCACCAATAAGCCTTCGTCACCCCGGGCATCAACCACCCGCAGCTTGATGTCAGTTACAAAGCCGAGCGTGCCCTGGGCGCCGACAATCAATTGAGTCAGGTCAAAGACTCCAGTTTCACGATCCCAAACATTCCACAAGTTATAACCGGTCGAATTTTTAGTGACGTGCGGTTTGGCGGCTTTAATCTGGTCATAATGCCCATCTACCAACTTAAAAATTTTTTTGTAGATGTCGCCTTCGAAGTCTTTTTGTTTCATTTTTTTATCAAGTTCAGCCTTGTTGAGGGGTTTGACTGTCCGCTCTATGCCGTCAGCAAACACAAATTGCAGCTCGTTGACGAAGTTCTCGGTCTTACCGAATTCGATGGATTTCTCGCCGCCGGCATTATTGTTGACCATGCCCCCGATGCTGGCCAGATCACGAGAAGCCGGATAGCTCGGCATCAGCGTCCCGTGCAGTCGGCTCTGTTTATCAAAATCCCGGTAAAAAACTCCCGGCTGGGCCTGGATGTAGGTCGGATGTATTTTTTCGATTTTATTAAAATGCGCCAAGAAATCGACGATAATCGAGTCATTTATAGCCCCCCCGGACATGTCGGTGCCGGCACTACGAGCGGTCAAACTAAGACCTTTACTGCCGTTTTTATTGATGGTTACCAGCTTTACTAGGCATTCGACGTCTTGTGCATCCAGGGGTTTGACGACTAGCTTGGGACGAAGCTCAAACATCGACGCGTCATGACTGTAGAGATCCAGAGTTTCCGGCGCATTATCAATTTCGCCCCGAAAGCCGGCCGCACGCAACCCGGTGCTAATTTCATCCATTGCTTAAGCTTAAGGGTTATCGGGGGTACAATGCAAGTCTTAGCGTATACTGGAGATAATCATGCGTATCGCTATAGTCGGCCCGACCCATCCTTACAAGGGCGGTATCGTGCAACATACGACCGAGCTGGCCCATCGGTTGACTCAAGCGGGACATGAAGTAGAAATCATCTCCTGGCGCACGCAATATCCATTTTTTTATCCGGGCGAGCAATTTGTGCCACATGACAAACCTGAACTGCCAATGCATGCTGGTTCTCGCCGGGTTTTGTCATGGAAAAATCCGGCCGGCTGGGCCCGCTGGGGACGTCACTTGCGTCAGTTTGACCGTTTAGTTTTCATCTGGTGGGTGCCGACGATCCAGGGGCCAGTCTATTTGGGGATGCTGCGAGCACTCGGTAAAAATCGTCCGCCGGTAACCATAATCTGCCATAATGTACTGCCCCACGAACCAAAGCCCGGTGACAGGCAATTCGCACGAGCCGTATTAAGACGTTGCGAGACGGTAATCGTCCATAGCAAAACCCAGGCGGCTTTAGCCAAGCAATTGACGCATAGTAAAGTCCGCACCCTGGATCTACCATTGAGCTTTTTAAGACAAGTCGGTCAAGTATCAAAAAAGGGCGAAACGGCAGAGCAACTGTTGTTTTTTGGCTTTGTGCGGCCCTACAAGGGGGTCGATGTATTACTCAAGGCTTTAGCAAAGTTACCAAAAGTACGCTTAACCATCGCCGGGGAATTTTGGGACAATATCCAGCCATATCAACAACTCATTACTGATCTTGGCCTGGCAAACCGGGTTAAAATCTTAAACGGTTATGTGGCAGCTGATGATTTGGCTAGCCTCATTACTGATGCTGATGCGGTGGTATTACCGTACAAAGAGGGTACGGCTTCATGGAACGTCAGCCTGGCGCACGCCTATGGCACGCCGGTGATCGCCACGACGGCCGGTTCCATGGGTACCCAGATCCGAGACGGGATTGACGGGCTGCTATGCGAACCTGACAGTGTCCCCGCCTTAACGACAGCCCTCAAACGTTTTTATAAACCGGGAATGGCTAAAAAATTACGCAGCGGCATACCGTCTCTAACGACCGATGAGGATTGGCAACTATACACCAGTATAGTCACCGCCGACTAGTCAGCTAGCGGTTTCCCTGTATAATCATTAGCAAGATGAAACAAGAGCGGGTACTGATCGTGGGGGGCGGATTTGGTGGCGTCAAAGCGGCGTTGGAGTTGGCCGACAACTCCCACTTTAGCGTGACCTTGTTGAGTGCCGACACCGATCTACGCTACTATCCTACGCTGTACCACACGGCTACCGGCGGCCGCCGGGCCAACTCCAGCGTGCCTTTGAAACGAATCTTTGAAGACAAGCCGGTCGCCTTAGTCCAGGGGGTAGCCACCGCTATTGATCGTCAGGCTAAAACCATCACGACTGACGAAGGGATTTCTTACCCCTACGATACGCTTATTATTGGGCTGGGCGTCGTTACTAATTACTTCGGCATCCCCGGCATGCCGGAATATTCCTACACCATTAAGTCCCAGGCCGAAGTCGAGCGTTTCAAGGCCCACCTCCACCAGCAATTAACTGACGATCGGCGACCTGACCTCAACTATGTTATTGTCGGCGCCGGGCCAACTGGTATAGAGCTGGCTGGCGCACTGCCCGGGTACTTACGACGCATCATTAAACACCACGGCCTGCCCGCTCGACCTATCCATGTCGACTTAATTGAGGCGGCCCCCCGGTTGCTGCCTCGTTTGCCCAAGGACACCTCACGGCTCGTCGGCCGCCAGTTAAAGCGCCTGGGTGTCAAACTCTATATCGGCAGTGCCGTCCAAGCCACCAGCCCCGACGAGCTAACAGTCAACGGTAAACCGATCCGAAGTCACACCGTTATCTGGACAGCAGGCGTCACCAATCATCCATTTTTTAGCACCAATAAATTCGTCATCATGGGCCGGGGTAAAGTGGCAGTAGATATTTATCTCCAGACCGAAGACAATATCTTTGTCATCGGCGACAACGCCAATACGCCCTTTAGCGGCATGGCCCAGACCGCCCTCCGCGACGGCACCTTTGTGGCGCGCAATTTAATCCGTCGCGCCCAAGGAAAATCATTTAAAAGCTACATTGCCAAGCAACCGATCACCGTTATTCCGGCTGGGCCGCGATGGGCTGCTGTCATGTGGGGGCCACTACGCCTCTACGGCTGGCTGGGCTGGGTCGTCCGCGAAGCCGCCGACCTTATAGGCTTCCATGATTTGGAGCCCTGGACACGGGCCACCCGGCAATTCCTGACCGAATTCAGTGTCCAAGACAATTGCCCCACCTGCGCTGCCGCTACCGCCGAATAGTCTACAATAGAGTCATGGATCAGGAGTTTCAGGCTGCCTATAGGCAGCTCAACAAAGCCCAAAAAGTAGCTGTCGATGCCATAGACGGGCCCGTGCTGGTGGTGGCTGGGCCGGGGACAGGCAAGACACAATTACTCAGCCTGCGGGTAGCGAACATCCTGCACCAGACTGATACTGATCCGGGAAGCATTCTCTGTCTGACCTTTACGAATTTCGCGGCCACCAATATGCGCGAACGTCTAGCTAAGCTCATCGGGCCGGCAGCACATAATGTCGTGGTGCGAACATTTCATAGCTTTGCAGCTGAGATTATGAATTTATACCCGGACTATTTCTGGAATGGAGCTCGCCTCGGCATTGCACCAGACGCTGCTCAGCTGGAGATAATACAAATTATCCTGAGCGAATTGCCGCTGGATAACCCGTTAGCGCTGAAGTTTGCTGGGGCCTATACCATGGTCAGCGACGTACAACAGTCTCTCAAACTTGCCAAAGAAGCCGGCTTGACGCCGGAAAAACTGGCAGTCATGTTGATGGTCAACCAAGCCTACCTGGATATCATTGAGCCTCAGTTGGTGGAAGCCCTCAGTCCGACCCTCAGCCTTAGAAAGCTGCCTGGCCTGCAGGCCGCTATCGAAGCATTGCCCGACCAAACAATTGACGCTACAGTCACGCCGTTGACCTCCCTCAGTACCGTGCTAAAACAGAGTTTGGCTAGAGCTATCGCTAATGATGAAATAACCGGTAAGACCACCGAGACAGGCAAGTGGAAGCGGCGTTGGCTGCAGACAGTTAACGGCCGGAGGGGCCTGTTTGACGAACGCCGGCGCAATGCCTGGTGGCAGGCGGTCGCGCCAGTCTACGCCACCTATCGTGATCGCTTACACGAACGTGGTTATTACGATTATTCTGACATGATTGTCGAAGTTATCACTCAATTGGAGCAGCAACCGGCGCTACTGGCCAGCGTCCAAGAACGTTTTCTGTACACCCTCATTGACGAATTTCAGGATACCAATGCCGCTCAGCTGCGCTTAGCTCATCTGGTAGCCAGCCACAGCAGCACAGAAGGGCGCCCGAATCTTTTGGCGGTTGGCGACGATGACCAGTCGATTTTCGCTTTTAACGGCGCCGAGATCAATAATATGCTGGCTTTCCGCCGCACCTATCAGCCGGTTAAAGTCATCGTGCTCACCGATAATTATCGCTCTTCGCAAGCGATCCTCGATACCGCCCAGACCATTATCGAACAGGCCGATGATCGATTGGTCAAACGAGAAGCCGACCTGACCAAAAACCTGCACGCTGTTACCACCGTAGCCATAGGGACAATCCAGCATTTAGCTTACCCGACCCGCGAACATCAATTGTCAGGTATCGCCCACGAAGTACAGCAAGCCTGGGAAAAAGACTCTAAACAAAGCATCGCAGTGCTGGCTCGCGGCCATAAAAGTTTACGTGAACTCAGCGCCTTATTATCCAATCGGGGCGTTCCGATCCGCTATGAGCAGCAAAATAACGTCCTCGACCAGGCGGTTGTTTTTCAAGTTTGTTTATTGGCGGAAACGGTCGCGGCAATCGGCACTGGTGACCAGGCGACAGTCAACCACCATCTAGCTCGTCTTTTGCAGCATCCTGTCTGGCGACTCAAGCCTGAGACTCTCTGGAAACTGGCGAGCGCCAACTACGCTCGGCCGGCTTGGCTGGACAGCTTGCTCGGCCATGATGACGAACAGTTGATGGACTTAGGCAATTGGCTGCTGTGGCTGGCGCGAGAAGCTTCTCACCAACCGCTGCCCGTACTGCTTGATTACTTAATCGGCTTGCGAGCTGGCGCCCACCTGACCAGCCCGCTACGGGAGTATTTCTTGGCTCACAAACCAATTGATAATACCTATCTTGAGGGTTTATCGGCGCTGCAAACATTACGTGACGCCACCACGGAATTCGCTGCCGCCCGGGAGGGCTCTACTACCCTACAAGACTTTGTCCGATTCATACGCGTACATCAAACCTTAGACCGACCGATTACTGATGAATCATGGTTCATCAGTGGCGAGCAGGCAGTGCAGCTGATGACGGTGCACAAATCCAAGGGCCTGGAATTTGAGAGCGTCTTTGTGCTGGACGCCGTGGAGGACAATTGGAAACCCCGGCATATGGGGCGTAAGCCGCCGGCCAACCTGCCGTTACAGCCCTACGGTGAGCAGTATGACGATTATGTACGGTTACTCTATGTAGCCGCCACCAGGGCGAAACAGTCACTTACGATCGGCAGCTACTACAGCGATGAACGCGGACGGACACTATTGCCGACTCCCTTGATAGCTGAATTACCAGTTCGTCGCATCGCTGCCCATGATGCGGCAGCACCGATTGCGGTATTGGAGCAATCGCTCGCCTGGCCCCGCCTGCAAAGCACCGACGAGCAAGCTTTACTCAGTGCCAAGCTGAGCGATTATCAAATGAGTGCTACCGCATTGCTGCAATTCCTCGATGTAACCACCGGCGGGCCCCAGCATTTCCTAGAACGGCAGCTGCTGCGGTTGCCGGAAATAACCACCGCTACCATGGCCTACGGTACCAGTATTCATAAGGCCCTGCAAACCGCTCAACAACTGGCTAACAGCGGGTCTTTTGACCTGTCCAAAGTCTTACACAGCTACGACAAGGCTCTAGAAAACCAACAGCTGCCCCAAGCGGAAGCAGGGCGCTACCAAGAGCATGGCCACCAAATCCTCTCGGCGCTGTTTACGACTAAAGAATTTGCACTCCCCAAGGGCGGCCAGGCAGAAATTACTTTTGACAATGTTGCGCTTGATACGGCACGAATTGGCGGCAAGCTAGATCATTTTATAGTCGACAAGGATCTATTGCTGATTACCGACTACAAAACTGGTAAGCCGCTCCCTAGTTTTACGACCCGTGACCAGACTAAAGCCGTAAAAGCCTGGCGCCACCGTACCCAACTGCTATTTTATGCTACGCTGGCGGCCCATAGTGGCCGTTTCCCGCCCAGCACGACCATTAGCACCCGTATGCTATATGTCGAAGCCGAAACGGCAGCACAGCTCAGTGTAAGCCTGGATCCGGCTGAAGCAGACTTGGAACGCTTGGCACGGCTCCTAAGAGCGGTCTGGCACCACATTATTAACCTCGACTTTCCTGACACCCGCCACTACGCCGAAGACGCTGGCGGTATCATCCAGTTTGAAGACGATCTCCTAGACGGCAAACTCTAAAATAATAAACTGCCCGGTTTCCCGGGCAGTTAAAATCATAGCTAAAACTCTAGCTTATTTCTTTTTGCGAACTGGCTTTTTCTTAGCAGCCGGTTTCTTGGCGGCGGTAGCGGTAGCGACTGTCGCGCTAGCAACCGCTGTTCCTGGTACGGCAAAGACAAACTTGTACAAATTGACACCGATTAGAGCGCCGACAACTGGGCCTAAGACGTAGGTACCCCAAACCCAAGCGTTAACACCGAGGGCGACAGCTGGATTAAGCAGACCGATCGCAGCCGAAGAAGCAGCAATGATACCGACCGTGTATGACAGACCGGCGACTGAAGCAGCCATGCCGGCAGTAAACCGCTGGTAGGTGGCTGAAGCCCAGCCAAAGGCAAAGATTGCCGTACCGACAACTTCTGCTGTCAGGATGTGGGCATCATACTTGCCGCCGACAGGCTGCAAGGTGTTTTTGACAAAGTATGTGTAGAGGTAGTAAGCACCCCACGCACCGAGCATCTGCACAAGAATGTAGAGTACGGCACGGACAGTAGACAGTTGGCGGGCCGTCCACATACCCAGCGTCAAAGCCGGGTTAAAGTAACCGCCGGAAATACCGGCTACCGAAAAACTCATAACCATGACCGCCAAACCGGCAGCCACCGCTACGAAAAATGGTATGCCGATTGTTGAGCGTTGGACGCTCAGGATTAATAGCGTCAGTACACCGGTACCTAAAAATTCAGCCACATAGGTAGCTACATTGCGTCTTCCAAACATTTTTGGAACCTCCACTTAATTGATGTCATAATCGTACCGTTAGTTTTAAGCTTTGTAAAGTACCGGCTTAACAAAAGTATTAATGCTTGGCTTCAGTCCTTAGTACTAGTCGCTGGGTACCATCGGTTAGGGCCATCAAAGTAGCCACCGTCGCCATCACTCGAGCCATTACGAATCGTTCGCGTTGCGGGGCCTGGTCTGGCCTCGGCATAAGTTTGTCGGCCATCTGCATCGACCGCCATAAATCGTAACCAAAAGCCTGTATGCCGTCAAAAGCATCGCTCAGACGATTAGAGGAAAGGGTAGTGCCAGGCACTAAATTCACGACCACGATGCACTCTTGGTGCGCGCCTTTGAGCGTCGCAATACTCTTATTGGCCCGTTTCTCTAGAATGTCTATGACTGCTTCACGTCCGCGAAAATAATCCTCGGATCGACCATTAACAAGCACGGCAGCACCCATAACTCGTAAATAATTATCCCTGTTGAACTGGCTGCCGAGTAGTAACTTGACGACTCTCTTGTGGTCATCAACCAATGATAGATCAGTCATGGCCGCTAGAATTTTGTCCATTCCGTCAATCGCGCCGCAGCCGACTGTGGATTTACCGCGGCTGTGGTCATCACGATGGCCGCCAGGCGCAAAACCTAAACGCAAGTAGTTGCCAATCATAGCTTCGGCATCTGTCAAAAAAGTGCCGCGCGTCAGATCATCCTCATCTACGCCTAAACGGTAGGCGAGAGCTGCCCCAGGCGCCCCGCCAGGCACTTGCGGCCCGAGGAACTTTTCGTCCAGCTCCGGATCATGCCGGCCGTCAATACAGCGTGTCTTAGCCCCTGGGTTAACCGGCACATAGAATTCATTAAGTCGCTCAACGGCGTAGTCAATAATTTTTTTAGAAGTCTTCCCGGACTGGATTAAACCGCCCGCCGAAACTTTACCAGGCCACGTCAAATCGCTTAACATGCCGCAATCAATAATTAGCGGCGGCTGAGGCTTAGTGCGTCGGGCCTTTGAATCTTTGGCAGGTGCTTCTTTTAAATTGCTCATCTAACAACCAGTCTCTTTAATTACTCTGCATTTTATCAGAAAGGCTCTCGACTGCCAGAGTCAGGTAGGATAGAAGAACCGATGCGCAGCGACGCTTTGACTTTTTTTTCACTGAGATCGTTGGCAAATCGCTCCTGAATACTCTCAGCCACTTCTACAAAGGCTTGCTGCTCAGGGTGAGACAGCCTATCATGGCTGATGAGCGGCAACACCTCGCCCGAGCGACAGAAAGCTAGCAGTTCCACTGTCTTTCGAAACCTATCCACCATCTTATCTTCAATGGCGAAAGGTGCGGCCAGCACGACTATTGCGCCGTTGCGACCCCTGACAATTAGACTATCCTGCGGCGAGAGACTAAATTCTTGCAGGCTCTTTTTGAACCCAACTTGCGTAATCGAATTTTGACGATCGGCATCAGTGGCAACGTAGCCCGATTCATACAATCTCAGGCTTGCGATGGCCACACCGGACGGCACTTCATTACGCCACCAAACATCGACAGGCTTGGAGGCTTGCAGGGGCTGCCCCTCCGCGTCGCTCACCGTCCATAACGCTTCTCCAACGTAGCCGCAAGCCGGCTCGCGGCCGCCCAACCAGGACAGATCGCCGTAGACATGCAGGTCTTCCCGCTCCAGGCTCAGCGAGTAAGATCCGGACGTAAATTGATCATCACCGCGCTTATCCGGATCATCGCGCTTGAAATGCTTGTTAGGATCGTATAAAAAGTTATCGGCTTTGGGCTGGGTAGTTTCTCCGTAAGACAGGGCAAACATGCCGAAAGTGTCTCGAATGCCAAGGGTTATTAAATCGTCAAGCCCCTTTTGGCGCTGCTCTGGTGAAATGAAATCCAGATGTTTTAAGGCCCATGATTCTCTAAGATAGCCAAAATAGGCCGCAGCCTGCGCATTTTCCAAAAAGCCGCTCAAGTCGTGCACTTTCCGAAAATGAGGCGATATGCCATTGAGATAGTTGGCTGTCGGCTTGCGGCCGAAGCGCCAGGGAACCTGTTCCCTCAGCTGCTCGCTCATACTATCGTAGTCGTTTCGGCATGGAACAAGTCGCTGGCCCTGGCCTTCTTGAGCCTGCAAGCTAGTATGGACGATGACAGTTGCTAAGCCAACACCTGCCCGGTAAGCTTGCTGGACAGATTCCGGTTGGTCGGTTAGCTCCGGCCGAACTCGGCCTTCAAACAACCAACGAGTCGGCCCGCCCTCGTGTAGCAGCTCAACCTTAGCATCCCGGACTACATCCAACTCTTTTTGGCTGTAGCCAGAAAAGGCTGCTGCCGAAAAACGCACTGCTTTGTCCGGCAGAGGGAATAAATTAGGCTGTTTCGGCTGCGGGCCAAGTTCGTTGCTTGCTATTGACATAATTATATGGTGTATTATACAATGCGAAGCAGTTATACACAAGTACTTGCAAAGATCATTACGGAGTGTTAGTGTAAGTTACGGTATAATTGTAATAAATATCACAATGTAAACTCTCAATTTATATGTCATTCAATAACTTGTCGGTCGCAAACTTTGAGCCACACATCCCTTACATCAGGGAATATCCTCAAGACGCTCAGCGCGCAGAACTCTGGGGCTGTATCGACAAAAACGCGCCAGCTGATGATGATACTGTTCTGCGGGGCTCGGCATACTATCAGATAGCCGGAGGTGAGGCCGGCTTATACGAGGACTACGGGGTGGCAATCGAGCTCAAACACCCGGGCTGGTTGAAAGACAATCGTATTGGGCACCCTCATGAACTCGGCCGTGTGTTCCATGACGCATTACTAGCCGCCGGCGTTGTTGTCGTTAATCACGAGGACTGTAAAGCAATCAGTCACGGAGACGCAATCGGGGAGGCAGAAGCCACAGAGGGTGAAGAATTTTTTGCCATTGCCCAGCAAATAGATCCGGAACTAGCCGCGGACAGATACTCACACGTACTATCTATTAAGAGCCGCATGAACCAAACAGGCCACCCAACCGCCAAGTCGGCAAAGGTCTACTCCGATATGCGACACCACCCGCATAACCATTCAGTAGTAGACTTAGCCCGCTTACAACCAGCTAAAGTCGAGGCCAAAAGCTTAGTGGCAATCTGGGATGGAGACAAGGTCTTTGACACAGAGCAGGCGAACCAAGAGGGCAACCCGATGTATGCGGCAAACATGGGTGATGGCTTAGCCAGGCTAGTCAGGATACTCAAGCCAATCGTTGAGGTCAATGAGGAACTCGTCCAGGCCGCCAATACCGTGCGCACCGCCACAATTATGTCAAAGTTCATATGTGGCCCGGATGGCAAACCGCTTGACATCCACCGCGTCGCCTAAGTAATCATCCAAATCATTTGAACCCCGCAAAGCTGCGGATTTTTTGTTATTATAGCCTAAGAATAATGCGGGAGGCGCTATGCTGAAAGATTTTAAGAAATTCATCCTCAGGGGGAATACCGTCGAGCTGGCGGTAGCTGTGGTAATCGGCGCAGCCTTTGGGGCTATCGTGACGGCACTAGTCAAGGATTTGATCACACCGCTGATTGCCGCGATTGGGGGCAAGCCAGACTTTTCCAATCTGTATTTCACCATTAATAACAGCAAGTTTTTATACGGCGATTTTATTAATGCCGTGGTTTCGTTCCTGATTATTGCGGCCGTAGTCTTCTTTTTGATTATCCAACCAATTAACAAGCTGGTGGCACGGGCCAACCGCAATAAGGTCAGCGACGAGCCCACCGAAAAGAAATGTCCGGAATGCCTCAGCACGGTGCCCAAAGCGGCTACACGCTGCGCCTTTTGCACTACTAAGCTAAAAGATTAGCGCTTTTGGTGGCGGCGTTTGAGACCGGCGACCTGCAGGCGAGTGGTCTGGCGATCGACTAGGCTTTGGGCGTGCTCCAGGCTGAGCTGGTCTTTGGCTTCACTCATCATCTTTTGGGCCCGTTCTAGGGCTTTTTGGACTTCGGCTTCATTCAATTCGTCGGCATGATCGGCTTCGTCTACTAAAATCCGTAAGGTATTGTCAGCGACTTCTATGACACCGCCGTTGGTAGCAAAATATTCACGTTGCAGATCGCTGTCTTTGGCATTGCGACGGACAGCGATAGCCCCGGTCGTTGCCACGCTGACCAGCGGCATGTGGTGCTGCAGCACGCCAATTTCGCCATCCAAGGTGGGCAAGACGACTTCATGGACTTCATCGTCAAATTTAGTACCGCTTAAAGCCACCAGCTGAAAACGAAACATCGGCTATTTAGCTCCGGCCTTTTCGGCTTTGGCACCGATCACATCTTTGATGCCGCCCTTGAGGTAAAAAGCGCTCTCCGGTTTGTCGTCGTGCTTGCCCTCGAGGATTTCCTTGAAGCCTTGGATAGTATCCGATAGTTTAACGTATTGGCCCGGGTTGTTAGTAAATTGCTCGGCCACAAAGAATGGCTGGCTCAGGAAACGTTGGATACGACGGGCGCGGCCGACTAGTTGTTTATCTTCTTCGGACAGTTCTTCCATACCCAGAATAGCAATGATGTCCTGGAGGTCTTTATAGCGCTGTAGCACCCGCTGGACTTCACGGGCCACAGCATAGTGATCTTCGCCGACGATTTCGGGATCGAGAATGGTCGAGCTGCTGTCCAGTGGATCGACAGCCGGGTAAATGCCGATTTCGGTCAGGGCTCGGTTCAACACGATGGTGGAATCAAGGTGGGCAAAGGTCGTTGCCGGGGCCGGATCGGTCAGGTCGTCAGCTGGCACGTACACAGCTTGCACCGATGTAATCGAGCCCTCACGCGTCGAGGTGATACGCTCTTGGAGCTGGCCCATTTCTTGGGCCAAATTCGGCTGGTAGCCGACAGCCGAGGGCAGGCGACCTAAGAGGGCCGATACCTCGGCACCGGCCTGGGTGTAGCGAAAAATATTGTCGATAAACAACAGCACGTCGCTGCCCTTGTCACGGAAACCCTCGGCGATAGTGAGGCCGGACAAGCCGACACGCAAGCGCGCACCGGGCGGCTCGTTCATCTGGCCAAAGACCAGGGAAGTATTTTTGAGCACGCCTGACTCTTGCATTTCATTGTAGAGATCATTGCCCTCACGGGTACGCTCACCAACGCCGGCAAATACGGAGTAGCCAGAGTGGAATTTGGCAATGTTATTAATCAGCTCCTGGATCAACACTGTCTTACCCACGCCGGCACCACCAAACAGGCCGGCCTTACCGCCTTTGGTCATCGGGCAAATCAGGTCAATGACCTTAATGCCGGTTTCCAGGATCTCGACGCTACCAGACTGGTCAACTAACGGTGGTGGTGCCCGGTGAATTGGTGCCCGTTCGGTGAATTTACCTTCTTTGCCGTCAATTGGCTGGCCGGTGACATTAAACATCCGACCCAGGGTGGCGTCACCGATTGGTACGCTGATTGCCGCGCCGGTATCAGTAACTTCGGCGCCACGCTCCAGGCCGTCGGTCGAACCAAGTGAAACAGCCCGGACGCTCGATTCGCTGAGGTGCTGGGCAACCTCCAGCGTCAGCTTCTGGCCATCGTGGGTTAATTCCAAAGCATTGTATATCGCTGGTAAATTACCAGTCGAAAATTCGATATCGACCACTACGCCCACAATCTGGGTGATCTTGCCGGTCTTAGTTTTTTCTTTAGTTGCTGTCACCATCATCATATCCTTTCGTTATTAGGGGCCGTTGGATTAAAGTGTTCTGCCGCACGGGCGTGGCTAATATCTGCTCCTTTATCCATTGAGAGCCTCCGCGCCACCTGATATTTCGGCCAGTTCCTGGGTAATTGCGGCTTGTCGGGCGGTATTCAACTCCAAGGTGTAGTCCTCGATCAAGTCGTTGGCATTATCAGTGGCGTTTTTAGTGGCCAGCATGCGCATGGCATGCTCACTAGCCAGGCTCTCTAGGACGTCCTGCCAGATCTGAGCTTCGATCAATCGAGTAGTAGTCTGCTGGATGACCGTTTCGACGTCGGGTTCAAAATTGCTGATCAGATTGGCTGGCTTTTCACCGTCAGGGATCGGGGTTGGCAGTAGCTGCTGAGTTTGGGCTATCTGGACGACAGTGGATTTGAACTGCGTATATATGATAGTAACTTCGTCGACCGCTTCCTCGCCATACTGATCCATCACGGTATTAAGAATTGGCCGTACCTCGTTAGCGCTAGGCTGATCGGCGAAAGGTGGATAAACACCAACTAGATCAACATCGGCCAGGCGGCGAACAAACTGGGCACCTTTGCTGCCGATGGTGATAACGTGACTCTTGATGTTGTCGTCACGATCGCGGGTCAGGCCCTGGGCCAGAAGCTTAAGGACGTTAGCGTTGTAGGCACCGGCCAAGCCGGTATTGCTGGTAACGACGAGATACAGGCGGTTTTTGACCGGCCGCTTGCGAAACAAAGGGGTATGACTCACTTCATCCATAGCATTGAGACGCTTCAGCAGGTCGTAAGCCAGATCGCGGTAATCACGACTGCGAGCGGCGTATTCCTGGGCCCGTCGCAGCTTGCTGGCAGAGACCAATTCCATAGCCTTGGTGATCTGCCGGGTACCGCGAATCGACTTGATGCGGCGTTTGAGGATGATCTCGCTAGCCATCGTGTACTTAGTCCTTGACTACCTTTTTAGGAGAAGCCTTGTAGCTATCAGCAATGGCCTTGGCGACTTTAGCGATGGCGGCGTTTTGATCATCGGTCGGCTTATCGCCGCTGTTGAGGGCTTCGGCGACTTTGGGGTGCTTGGCTTTGAGCTCGCGGTGGATAGCTTGCTCGGCCAGCTTGATTTTTTCCAGCGGCACCTCGTCAAAGTAGCCCTCAGTGGCGGCATACAAGCTGACATACATTTCCCAAATAGCGTAGGGGCTGTACTGGTGCTGCTTAAGCAGCTCTGTCAGGCGTTGACCGCGTTCAATCGTCTGGCGAGTCTCAGGATCAAGGTCGGTCGAGAACTGACTAAAGGCCGCTAGCTCACGGAATTGAGCCAGGCTTAGTTTCAAGCCGCCGCCAACAGCTTTGATGGACTTGGACTGGGCGGCACCACCGACTCGAGAGACCGACAAACCGACGGAAATAGCCGGACGAATACCCTGGTAAAACAGGTTGGTTTCTAAAAATATCTGGCCGTCGGTGATCGAAATGACGTTAGTCGGGATATAGGCTGAAATGTCCCCGGCCTGGGTCTCAATGATTGGCAGGGCAGTGAGGGAGCCAGCACCAAGATCATCACTTAGTTTGGCGGCCCGCTCCAGTAGGCGAGAGTGGATGTAAAAGACGTCGCCGGGGTAGGCTTCACGGCCCGGCGGGCGGCGAAGCAACAGGGACATCTGACGGTAAGCCTGGGCATGCTTGGTCAGGTCATCGTAGATGATCAGAGCGTGCTGTTTGTTGTCACGGAAATATTCGCCCATAGCGGCACCGGCGTAGGGAGCCAGGTAAAGCATGGCGGCCGGGTCAGCCGGGCTAGTAGCCACGATGATAGTCTGATCCATGACGCCCTCGCGCTTCAAACGTTCTTGCAGGGCGGCAATTTTGGACAGTTTTTGGCCGATGGCGACATAGACATTGACAACGCCGGTCTTTTGGCGGGCCTGGTTGACCATAGTGTCGACAGCAATGGCCGTCTTGCCAGTCTGGCGGTCACCGATAATCAACTCACGCTGGCCGCGACCGATCGGCACGATAGCGTCGATGGCCATCAGACCAGTCATCATCGGCTCGTGGACACTTTTGCGATCTAGGACGCCTGGAGCAGGGCGCTCCACACGGCTATTCTGCTTAGCTTTGATCGGGCCAGCTCCGTCTAAGGGATTTCCCAGAGGATCGACAACCCGACCCACCAACTCTGGACCAACGGGGACTTCAAGGACTTTGCCGCTCAAGCGGACAGTGGCGCCAGCGCGGACGCCAATGTCTTCACCCAGCAGCACGGCACCAATCTCGTCTTCGCCCAGGTTAAAGGCAAAGGCCGTCACCAGCTGGCCGTCGGCAGCGTCGATTTCTAGCATTTCGTTGTAACCGGCAGCGCTGAGACCGTAAATCCAGGCGATACCGTCACCGACGCGGGTGACCACCCCGACATTTTCGATTTCGGGACGCTGCTTGAGCTGAGCAATCGCCGCCCGGATGTCCTCTGATAATTCTTTAATTGAAAGTTCGGCCACGAGCGTTAATCCTTTCCTGTGTACGTTAGTCGTTTAAATTTGTTTAGTTTAGATCGCACTGAAACATCAAGTTGGCGATCAGGCAAGGTAAGCCGGACGCCGCCAACCACGTCCGGGTCGTGAACTTCGGTAATGATAATCCGTTTGACGGCCGGATAGATTGCACTGATTTGGGACTTGATAGTATCTTTAAGCTCGGCGGTTAGCGGATAGCGCGACGCAGCGATAACTTCCACTTGGCCGGCGTTGGCCCAGGCCGCTTGCAGGTCACGCAACAGCGAATCCAGCTGACCAACCCGCCGCTCACTCAATAAATAGGCGGCGATCTCGGAGCTGAGCCGGTCGGAAATACCATCCTTAAGTGTCTGGTCGGCAATCACGCCGGCGATGCGGGTACGTGATACTTTCATGCCGCCTGCCGCCCTGTTTGCCGCTTAAGCGCTTTCTCAATCAATTGAGTATCTTTGTGAGGGTCGATTTTTTCGTCGATGATGGCTTCGGTAGCCTCTGATACTAGGCTGACTAGCTCACCTTTCAATTTTTGGCGGGCTCGGACGATGTCGGTTTCGATCCGCGATTCGGCTTCTGCTAAGATAACTGCCGCCTTAGCGCGGGCTTTGTCCTCGGCTTCACGGATGGTCTGGCGGGCGTCATCCTGGGCCGTACCGACGATACCGTCGGCTTGTTGGCGGGCTTCTTTGAGCAATTCGGCCATCTTGTCCTCAAAAGCCGCTTGCTCGCGGCGCATTAATTCACCCAGCTTCACGCCCTCTTCGATGGTTTTGCGGCGCTCCTCCATGACATTGAGAATCGGTTTAAAGACATAACGCTTCAGCACTAAAAAGGCCAATACAAAGGTAAACAGCTGTATTAAAAAGGCTTTTCCGTCAAAGCCCAAGGCTCCGATACCGGATGAGCTTTCCGCTGCGAAATGGGTCATGGGCTGCACTAAATAAACTCCTTATTTAACAATGAAAATTGACGCAAAGGCCAGCAAACCAAACAGCTCGACGATGGCCACAAAGATTAGGGCCTGGCCCAGCAAAAACTTGGAGGCCGAGGGATTACGTCCCACGGCCTGTAAGTAATTGCCGCCGATCAGACCGATACCAATACCCGGCCCGATAAAACCGCCACCCAAGATCAAACCCTTACCGATGATTGCCGTATTAATTGCTTCTGCGATTATCATAATGCGCTGAACTCCTTGTTTACTTTATTACTTAATGTAGGGCCGAAATTAAACTTAGCCACTGGCAGCCCCCTGGGGTGTTGCTACCATTGTTTCAGGATCACTACTGTTGGTCAAGGCTTCGTCCTCGCTATGTTCACTGGCCGCGTTGACCGCGATGGCCAGGTACATCACTCCAAGGATCGTAAAAATGTAGGCTTGGAGCGCGCCCACCAGCACCTCTAGAAGCGTAAAGGGCAGGGCGGTCAGCGGCGCGCCGATCTGCCCCAAGTAAGAAAAGACCGCGATCACAATCTCGCCAATCGTGATATTGAGGAAAAGGCGCAACGAAAGGCTCAACACCCGAGTCAAGTCGGTAAACATCTCCAGTAGACCGATGAATAAAAATAACGGGTTAAGCGGATTGCCGACAAAGAAGTGTTTGACGTAGTGTAGTGGCCCGCCCGATTCGCGAATTGACGCCACGTAGACCAACAGCATGGTTACGACACCGATTGCCAAGGTACCATTCAGATCTCCGGTAAACGGCCTCAATAGAGGGTGGCCGCCTGATTGAAAACCCTCACCGACAATTGGCAGCAGCCCTAACCAATTATTGAGCAGGATAAAAAAGAACAATGTCACAAAAAACGGCACGTACTTGCGCCCAACTTTGGGATCATCAAAACTACCCTCTACCAGGTTGCGTATAAAATCAACGCCAGCTTCGACATACTGGATCACGCCGCCCTTAGGTTTAACGGTTACATGGCGAGCCACCCAGATCATAGCGGCAATAATTAACAGCGCGCAAATCCAGCCGTAGAGCATGGCGTTAGTGATAGTCAAGCCGCCGATTTCCCAGACAGTGCCAGGCGCGATATGGACATGAGGACCACTCTCGGCAGCCAAAATATTCATACTGCTAATCACCGGGTTTGCCTCTTGTTTGGTTTAGGCGGGCCAAAAAGTTGCAGCTGGTGCCACAATACGACCGCAACGCCAAAAGTAGACACCACAAAACCGAGAATCGTCAACAAGGGCAGGGTATTAAAGCCCTTGTCGAGCTGGTAGCCGCCGATAATCGGCACCAGCACCACGATAGCCATCTGCCACGTTAGATTCATCACCGCCATGATAAATACATGCTTGTCACTTTTGGCCTGATCCACCTTAACAGTCTTATTCATTCCTCCAAAGTATAACAGATGTGATCTATATCACGCAACCGCCGCTGTTAGATTTCTAATGATCAATACCCTATCTTTGACATATATCATATTAAAATTTATAATAGCAGCATGCAGCGTAGACAAAAGGGCGAGAAACGTTCTCGACCAATACCACCCAGTACGCCCTTTTTTAGCGGCGAGGCACATAATTCTCGACCCAGTCCAACAACCAGAATCGCTCCCCAACTCAACAGGTACCCGTTAGCGCTCAAGCGACCAGTTATATTGAGAAAAGGGGATATTTTTACCCCGGCCTTAAGGGCGATCCTAGGCGATAGCGCCTATCGTCTCTCAGATAAGTGCTTTGGTGTATCCTTGCTTTCTCATCGCCAGGTACAAGCTATTATTAGAGGTTACGGAATCGCCGAGGCCGAGAAACGACTGCGGGCAGCCGGCGAGGCCTTTAGCCCAGAACTACCCACATATATCGGGAGGGTTGTCGTTTTAGGGGCAAAGCCAGGAGAAAAGGGCCGACGGTTTGTGAGCGTTTTGCTCGACCAGGACAGCCAAAAGCTAATACAGCAAGAACAACTAGCAGTGCTCCAAGAATACGCGCCTGTAGGCATGCGACCGTTTGATGATCCCGGGTATTTACATCTATTAACCACGTTAAGTGGGCGTCGAACTAGCGCCATGGAGACTGAGGTCAAGAGAGCGATACCAAATAACGGCCTGATATTATTAGGCAAGGCAGTGGTTCCCCCGTTTGCTCCTGTGGAGTTTTAGCGCCAGCTATCTAAAATAGATGCGGGGAATTTTGCTTTACTTTACAAAGTATAGTGGTACCATATAAGCACTATGGCAGATCCAAAAATTACTATTTACGGAGCAGAGTGGTGCGCTTTTTGCCACACCGCTATGCGCTACTTAGATGACAAAGGTGTCAGTGATTACCACTATATCGACGTCGACAAGGAGCCGGCCAAAGGCATGGAAGCCATCGAAAAATCCGGCCAACGCGGTATCCCCGTCTTAGACATTGGGGGTGACATCATCATCGGCTTTGACCGGCCCCGCATCGATGCCGCGCTGGCTGCCCACAGCCTGGTCTAAACTCATCCCATACAAAGGCGACAGGGGGCCAGTAGAAGTTTCGGCTTTGCCCATGGCGTCAATTAAATTGTGGCCTGCAGTTTTGAGTCTTTGCAGCCAAGGGATCTGGGGGGACGATTCTCCGGTTTCACCGGTCATATAATGCTCTCTAAACTTATGGCCAATATTGTAGCATAATAGATAGTCTATGTCGTTTGAGGATTTTGAGACTAAACAATCGGTGGTGGTAGTTTATACCGGCGAGGGCAAGGGCAAAACGACGGCTTCCCTAGGACTCATGACACGGGCGCTCGGGAATCGCTGGCGAGTGGCCTTTATCCAGTTTATTAAATATTGGGGGGTCAGCGAGCATGTCTTCATCCGTGATATCCAGCCGCTGTACAAAGATCAGCTCCATTTTTATAAGGGCGGCAAGGGGTTCTTTAAGGCCGGAGAATTGAGCGAACAGCACATCACGGAGGCCCAGCACCGCCAGGCTGCCCTCGCTACCTACCAGGAAGCCCTCCGCTGCGCTTCCAGTGGCGACTACGACCTCGTAATCTGTGACGAAATCAACAATGCCGCCCACGACGGTCTTATAACTAACACTCAGTTAAAAAAGTTAATAACTGCCTGCGCGCCAAAAACCAGTCTCTGCCTGACCGGTCGCGATTTTCCAGCGGACTTGTTACCCGACATTGATATCGCTACCGAGATGACCAAATTAAAGCACCACTTTGATGATAAATTCCTAGCTAACAAGGGCATTGATTTCTAGCTGATACAATAGTGGGTATGAGCAAGCCAAAACTGTACCTGTTTATTGGTTTCCCGGGAGCGGGCAAGACATCGGTGGCACAGATAATTGCCGAGACGACAGGTGCGGTGCACCTGTGGGCTGACCAGGAACGGCACCAGATGTTTGAGGAGCCGACCCACTCGCAGCAAGAAAGTTTGCAGCTGTATGACGAGCTCAACCGGCGCACCGAGGATCTACTGTCCAAGGGCAAAAGTGTCATCTTTGACACAAACTTTAACTTTTTTGCCGACCGGCAAAAGCTTCGTGACATCGCCGACCGCCAGTCAGCTGACACCATCGTCATCTGGATGGTCACGCCGGAGCACGTCGCTAAAGACCGATCAGTGTATGCCAGCATTAGCCGCAATGGCTACGACGCCAGTATGACTGAGCAAAAATTCGATCAAATCGTGGCTAAACTAGAGCCTCCTAGCAGAGATGAAAAAGTTATTAAAATTGACGGTACGAAAATTGACAAAGCAGAGGTGTTAGCGTTAGTTGGATAGTATGCCCCGTAAGTATCGCTACTCTAAACATCATGGATGGATCGGCATAGTTGTGCTGGTATTGTCATGGTCGATCTTTTTTGCCGAAAGGGCCGGATGGATCGACGCAGCCGGCCCGGCAGCCCAGCGCGACCAGCCCGGTCTGTATAGTGTGGCCCACTTCGTCGATGGTGACACCATCGCCGTCAACATGAACGGCCATGTCGAAAAGGTACGGTTTGTCGGCGTCGATACTCCCGAGACGCACAAACCAAACACGCCGGTGCAGTGCTACGGGCCAGCCGCCGCTGCCTTTACCAAAACCACGATCGGGCAGCATAAACTGCGGCTCGTGTCTGATCCTCTCAGCACCGACCGCGACCGCTATGATCGGCTACTCAGGTACGTCTACCTAGATGACGGAACCCTGGTAAATCAAAAACTGATTCAAAACGGTTATGGATTCTACTATCCGTACTTTCCATTCAGTAAATCTAAGCTGTTCGCCGCTGATCAGCAGGTCGCCCAAATGGCCCATAAGGGTCTCTGGGGCAATTGCCACCCTACGATGACGGATCAAGGCGGCTACGTCTCAAACACTGAGGGCTCTTTAAGCCACTAGTCGACAAAGGTAGCCGGATTGACGCGGCCGGCTAGCGGGCCGCCGAATAATTGCCGCCAGGAAAAGCGCTCGGTAACAGGATTATAGCCCCGGGCCAGGAGCTTGAGCGGCGAATGGCAAACCACAGCCAGCCAAACGATCGGGTACATATGGCGACGGCTATCCAGATCGTGCAGGGCGTAAGTCTTAGGACTGAGCCAAGCGTAGCGACAAAAATCAAGCCAGCTGGATTGCACCCGACGGCAATCGATTGCCGTTACCAGCCGCTCGTCAAAGGTTATGTCGTAGCCCAGACAGCTTAAATGAATGCCGATGTCATGATCTTCGTGCAGGCCAGCCGTCCGGCAGAGCTGGGTCTCAACCTGCTGCCAAGCCGTCCGGCGAACCGCCATGTTAGCTCCTTGCATAGCCAGCTCGCTTCCTAAGAGACGGGCCAGATGCCGGCGTAGACGCAGATCAATCGTATCAAGTACGCCGCTGAGGGCTAACCCGTAATAACGAACTTTGCCGGTAGTCGCTGCCAGCGCGGTATTTCCGGCAAAGATATGCTGGATACTGGCCACCCAATCGGGTGCAATAAGACTGTCGGCATCGATTCGGCCGATAATATCGCCGCCGGTCGCATTAAAACCTCGGTCACGAGCAAACACAACTCCTTGGCGAGACTCACGTAAAACCGTCACAAAAGCATAACGCTCAGCAATTGCCGCGCTGTTATCAGTGGAATTATTGTCTACTACCAACACTTCGTAGGGCGCAACCGTTTGGGTGGCGATTGCCTCTAAGCAAGCCGCCAGGTGCTCGGCTTCGTTGTATACTGGGATGACAATACTGACATTCATAAGCAAGACTACTTATTATATGGCAAAACGCTCCCGATTGCATTGGCCCTTAGACTACTGGCATAAAAACTGGCGGCATAAATTCATCGTAACCATCATAGCTTTCATCGCCCTGGCAATCGGCACCATGTACGGTATTGCCCAGTGGTACATCCATACCCAGACCCCCGGTAAACAGGAGTTAGGCGTCAGCTTTATCCCGGATTATGCCGACAGCCTTGGGGTGAATCCAGAGGAAACTTTGGACGCGCTACTCGGGATCGGCGTCAAACATTTACGGCTAGTCAACTACTGGAGTGACAGCGAGCGTACCCAAGGTCAGTATGATTTTACCCAGCTGGATTGGCAGTTTGAAAAGGCCGAAGCTGCCCATGCTCAGGTCATCCTCACCGTTGGTTTACGCCAGCCGCGCTGGCCGGAGTGCCACATGCCCGATTGGGCGGCCCGAGAGCCAGTCGGTCAATGGCAGCCGCAGCTGATGAAATATATGCAAACCGTGGTCAATCGCTACAAAAATTCCCCAAGCCTGGATAAATACCAACTAGAAAATGAATACTTCCTCAAAGGTTTCGGTATCTGTACTGATTTTAGCCGTCAGCGCCTAGTCGATGAATACAACCTCGTCAAAAAACTGGATCCCCACCACAAAATTATCGTCGGCCGTAGTAATAACGCCCTCGGTTTCCCGGTCGGGCAGCCGACGCCGGACGAATTCAGCATTTCGATTTATAAGCGTGTCTGGGACGGCAATTTTAGTAAGCGCTACCTAGAATACCCGCAACCCGGTTGGTTTTACGGCTTTATCGCCGGTACCCAAAAACTCTTGTTGCACCGCGACATGGTGGCCGGCGAGCTCCAGGCCGAAGCCTGGCCGCCAAACGGCAAATCAATTACCGACACCAGCCTGGCCGAGCAAAACAAATCACTCAATGCTAAACGGCTCAAAGACCGTTTTCAGTACGGCCGGGCCACCGGTATGCAGGAAATCTACCTGTGGGGCGCCGAATACTGGTACTACCGCCAACATGTCCTCAAAGACCCTAGTCTGTGGGAAGTCGCCCGGACAGAGTTTGGCCGATAAAATTGTGACGTGCCGAGTCCACCTCGCGTTCCCGTTCCCGGGGGCTGCCATACATCGGCTCGCTACTTATCACCCGGAACTGGCCTTTTTTATCGTGCCAATAGGCATCGACTGATCGCACTGGCCGCGCATCCACCGCGCCGCCAGCATCCAAGGCGTAAATGGCAGCATTTGTCTCGACCATGCCATGCTGCTGCGGCGGCGTGCCGTTGGCATGCTGGAGTAAATTCATAGTAATCGCCAGCCCGGCTGGGCCGCCATCCACCATATCGCGGCCCAAAAAGCCCCAGCTGGTTCCGCCAGGGCCCTTGAGGGCATGGCCGTGTTTCTCAAGCCAGGTGATATATTCGTCCCACTCCACTAATTCACCTGCTGGAGTCATATATCGCTGGACATAGCTCTGGCCGTCAGCAGTGAGTATCGTTGCCCCCGGATCGGCGACGAATTTAGGGAACAGGCCGTCGTCGTTATCTTCTATTATCAAAGGATGATACTTGGGATTGTAGCCGTGTCGCGGCAATTTTTGCCGAGCAGTTTCGGCTATAGCCTGGTAATCGCGCAAGTCGGGTAGTAGCGGAAAAGCTATCAGGCGACTGGTGGCCCGCATCTCGTCAATAGTGTGCTCTAGCTCGGTCGAGGGCGCGGCGACTTCGGGCACCACTAGGCCAAGCTTGTTCCAAAAGCCAGTCATGATTTCGCGCTGGCGACTGACCGGCATGGCATCAGGACTTAAAAAGTCGCGCATCTCCGCAGCAAAGGCGTCAGGGCCGACAACATGCAGCTCAGGTACGACCGCCTCAGCAAAACCGCCCTCGGCCGCCGCTACCCGTAATTGATTTCTTTTAACGCTCACCGCAACCCCACGATTAAATTTTACCCCTCCGGTCTTGACCTACTAGGATAGCGCCTTTTAGGTCGATGGTCAAAGCTGCCTCTGTCAGCTACAATTAAACAGTTATGGCCAAGAGTAAGAAACCAGACCAGCCTAAAAAGATCAGCAACCGTCGCGCCCGGCATGATTACGAGCTCGGTGATTCTTTGGTGGTGGGTTTGCAGCTATCTGGCGCCGAGACCAAAAGCCTGCGCATGGGCCATGGCCACCTGCGCGGCGCTTACGTGACGGTAAAGGGCACTGAGCTCTTTTTGATCAATGCGACTATCGCCGGCACTACCGGTATCCCGATTGACGAATCCGACCAGACCCGGGCCCGCAAAGTCTTGGCCAAGCGCCGCGAAATCAGCGCCCTGGTCGCCAAAAAGCAGCAGGGCAATACCATAGTGCCGCTAGAAATCCTGACTGGCGGCCGCTTTATCAAACTGCGTGTCTCAGTCGGCAAGGGCAAAAAGCGCTACGACAAACGCCAAACTCTCAAAGCTCGCGACGACGCCCGCCGCACGGCCGCCGAGCTCAAGACCGTCCGCTAATCAGTTGCCGGAACTCATCTGATAGTCTATAATTTGCGGAGTCTTAAGCAACTATATTCCGGGGTAGCTCAGCGGTAGAGCGGGTCGCTGTTAACTACTACGTCGCTGGTTCGAATCCAGTCCCCGGAGCCAATTTCCAGAAACGGAACAAAGAGC
>CAYMUN010000007.1:0-55605 GCA_964393835.1 uncultured Candidatus Saccharibacteria bacterium
TCGTCCAGCCGTTGCTGCTTCGTCTTAACCACGTTGCACCTGCCAGACACGATGCTTAAACGGATGACCGGGAATCGATCCCATGTTGTATTCATCTGTTGGCTCGGCCCCTAAGCGTATAGCGAGTTGTTCGCTCCTTTTATTGCCTGGAGCTATCTCGAGCACTATTTTTGTAAGCTCCCAAACTCTAAATACGCAATTAAAGGCTTCTCCAAATGAGGCTAGAGCATAGCCTTTACCCTCATATTCTTTCGATAGCCAGTACCCCGCTTGGCAACTTTTAGCTTCTATATCGCGATCCCTGAAGCCAATGCCGCCAATAATCTTATTATTGGTTTTTTCAACGATCCTAAAAGCAAGGTATTCGTCTTTAGCCTGACCGGTCATATTCTCAGCAACATGCTGGCGCGTTGATTCTAAAGTCGAATCAATAGCCCACTTTTGATAGGTGCTCAAGTGCTCTCTATCAGCGTCTACTGCGGTGTACAAGCTTTCGGCGTCATCAAGCTTGGCAAGTCGCAAATAAATATCCGGCTTGTCTGGAACTTCAAGCTCCTCAGGATAGGTAATTGTAGTGTTAACTTTTTTTGTCATATTAATTCTTTTTCCTGAAAAAGCTGTGGCCAAAATGCAATAAATTTTGCAGAGCGCCGATTAGAAAGATTAGGGTTAGCAAGTAGTACAAGAAGTTGCCGCGGTCGATGCTGAGGCTGACAAATCCATAGGCTAGACCAAGCTCGACCAAGCCAAAAACGAGTAAGCCCAGTTTAGTTTGGTGCCATTTTTGCAGTTGCTTCATGCGTTATATCCTAATCTGCACAATAGGGCGGTTTACGTCCAAAAGGCACGTTTTTCGTCCTATTTGGCTGGGTAGGTATTGGGTCGGGGGCTGCTTAAACATAGCTATTTCTTGTTGGTTTTGTCGGCTAGTTCGCGGGCGGCGGCTTTCATGGAGAGCTGCAGGCGGCCGCGGTCGTCTATGGCTACTAGTTTAACAGTGACGAGATCGCCCTCTTTGACGATGTCGCTGGTTTTTTCGACGCGGTCTTCGGAAAGCTCGGAAATATGTACTAGGCCGTCTTTGCCAGGCATGATTTGCACGAAGGCACCGAAGTCCATGACGCTGACCACTGGTTTGTCGCGGTAGATGCTGCCGACTTCCGGCTCGGCGACGATATCGTTGATCATCTGCTTGGCGGCAGCGATTGATTCGCCGTTGGGGCTGGCAATCATCACTGTGCCATCGTCTTTGATGTCGATGTCGGCGCCGGTTTCGCCGGTGATGCGCTGGATGGTCTCGCCGCCCTTGCCGATGACTTCGCGGATCTTATCTGGATTGATCTGGATTGATTCAACACGAGGCGCGTAGGGGCTCATTTCGTTTGGCGTAGAGATGGTGGTCTTCATGTGCTCCAAGATGTGGGCCCTGCCCTCTTTACCCTGCTCCAGAGCCTGTTTGAGGATATTGACGGGCAGGCCGTGGACTTTCATATCCATCTGCAGGGCAGTGATGCCTGTGGGCGTACCAGTGACCTTGAAATCCATGTCGCCAGCGAAATCTTCGGCATCGGCGATGTCGCTCAAGATGTACGGTTTACCATCCTCAATCATCAGGCCCATGGCGATGCCGCTGACCATGTCCTTAAGCGGCACGCCGGCGTCCAGCAGCGCTAGGCAACTGGAGCAGGTGGCGGCCATAGAGGTCGAGCCGTTTTGACTCATGATCTCAGTCACGGTACGGATCATGTAGGGGAATTCCGACTCGGATGGCAAAACGGCGGTTAAAGCACGCTCGGCGAGGTAGCCATGGCCGATTTCACGACGACCCGGGGAGCCCAGGCGGCGGACTTCACCGACAGTGTAGCCGGGAGCGTTGTAGTGGTGGATATAGCGGCGCTCGCCCTCTTTTTCCATGGTATCTACTAGTTGGACGTAGCTCAGTGGCGCAAGGGTGACAATGTTAAATGCCTGGGTCAAGCCACGAGTAAAGATGCTGGAGCCGTGGGCCCGCGGCAGCAGACCAATCTCGCTGCTCAAAGGTCGGACTTCGGTCAGTTTGCGGCCGTCGGGGCGGAGGTTGTGCTCAATAATTCCCTGGCGAACGTCTTTGTGAAGAGCAGACTGAAAGGCTTCGTCATAGTCGCCTTTTACCGCCACGTAGTCGTTGCCTAGTTTGTCGGTCAATTCAGCGTGCATATCGTCTTTGAGCTGCAGGATCAAGACGTTGCGCTCCGGATACGGTTTGCGCAGATCTTCGCCGAGCTTGCCCTCTAGCCAGTCGTTGACGGTTTTTTGAATGGTCGCATCGGGTAGCATCAGGGTGAATTCCTGCTTGGTGACACCGACTTTTTCGGCTAATTCCTCTTGGAGTTTGATGGCAGGCTGCATGGCTTCAAAAGCGTAGGCGATGGCTTCGGCGACTTGGTCTTCGGTGACCTCTGAAGCCCCGGCTTCGACCATCATGACGCCATCTTTGGTACCCGCAACGACCAAGTCGAGATCACCACTATCCAGTTGCTCTGGGGATGCAAAGGCGGTGTACTTACCATCGACTAATCCAACCCGTAGGCCAGCGACCGGGCCGTCAAACGGTGCGCCGCTCAGCATAAAGGCGGCACTCATAGCCATCATAGCCACCATGTCAGGGCGAAAAGTAGGATCCATACTCAAAACCGTGGCCACACCCTGGGCCTCGTGCCGATAGCCCTTAGGCCATAGCGGACGAATTGGTCGATCAATCAGGCGACCAATCAGGATAGCGTCATCGGATGGTCGGCCTTCCCTTTTGATAAAGCGCGAGCCGCTGACTTTACCGGCGGCGTACATTTTTTCTTCGTAATCGATACTTAGCGGGAAATAATCCATGCTAATCGGCGTCTTGCCGACCATCGCCGTACCAAGTACTACCGTGTCGCCGTAACGCACCAAAACTGAGGCGCTGGTTCGAAAACCGACGCGACCGACTTCCATGCTCAGCGGGCGGCCGCAGAGCTCGGTCTCGACTTTGATAATATCTTTGCCCATTGGGTTCTTAACTGCTGCCATAAAGTGGCCTTTCTATTAGAGAATTCTCACCAGGGTTCAAATATACCCGCGCTCTTGTGCTAAAACAATCGCGTTATATCTGTTGCCCTGGGGAGAAATCAACTCACTGGGTTAGTTAATGTGCACAAGCTTGAATCCTCGATAGCTCGAGAATCCTGGTCTGGGCACTAGCGGCGGATGCCGAGTTTCTTGATGAGATCCAAGTAAGCCTGGCTGTCGCGCTTGGCAATATAGCGCAGCAGGCGGCGGCGTTTGCCGACCATTTGTAATAGCCCTCTACGCGCCATAAAATCGTGCTTATTAACCTTGAGGTGCTCGGTCAATTCTTTGATACGCTCACTCAGCACGGCCACTTGCGCGCTCGAACCACCTGTATCCTTGTCATGCACCTGCGCGCTCTTGATAGCCGCAGCTTTCTTGTCTTTTACAATCATTAAGTTCATTCTACCAGATCATGACCCCTAACGCAACCCAGGATCTTTAAAAATGTACTCAGTCAATGAAGATTGGTTTGTAAGTCGCTGCCTGAGGGCTGCCACCCAATGGATACCCAATGGCTATGCGCTGGATACCCATTAACTAGTCAATGGCTACCTAATGGGTGGTAGGGGCTAAAAAGGACTTAAATTGAGTTGTTGGCATATTCGGTTATGAGCTCCGGAGTGAGCTTTTCGGTTGAGATAGCGTCTTGTATGTTAAATTGGCCGACGCTTAGGCGGCGGAGGGTGGTAGTATAGGCGCCGGTGCCGAGGGCTTCGCCCAGATCAGTGACTAGGGTGCGAATATACGTACCCGAGGTGACTTCGCTGACTATTTTTACCTCTGGGTAGGTGTAGTCAGTGAACTCTAGGCGATGGATAGTGGTGGGACGGGCTTCAATAATGACTTCTTTGCCCGCTCGAGCCAGTTTATAGGCCCGCTGGCCATTGACCTTGATAGCTGAATAGGCTGGGGGTACTTGCATGATGGGCCCACGGAATTTTTCTAGGGCTTCTCGTAAGGCTTCGGTGGATGGTTCAGCACTCGATACGACGGTAATTTCGCCCTCGGGATCACCAGTGGAGCTGATTTGACCGAGTTTTAGGGTTACTTCGTAAGTTTTATCGAGTTTGCTAAATTCAGCGGCCCGGCGGGTATATTCTTTGCCGATTAAGAGCACTAAAAGGCCAGTGGCGAAAGGATCAAGGGTGCCGGTGTGGCCGACTTTGACGTTTTTGGGCTTTTTACCCTCAGCGCTGGCCACAATACGACGCACATAATTGACGACGTCAAAGCTCGTCCAGGTTGCCGGTTTATCAACTAGTAGCAAGCCTTGCATTGATTACTGGGGTGGCGCGGGGTTGCCAAACTGGAACGGAATAGGTGGCGGCACTGGGGGTGGCGCGCTTGGGTCGATTACCTGAGGTGGAGGGCTCGGCGGATCAACCGGTGGTAATGGTGGCTGTGAATCAGGCGGCGGGGTTACCGGGACAGCTGGATGCAGTTCACTTCCCAGCGGTTGGGCGCCAAGGGCTTGCACCGGCTCGTCCGGTAAATTTACACCATCGCCAGTTAGGGCCCGACTGACTTCGTCGCGGGCAGCATCGAGATTTGCCGGATCGGCGTGCGGGCTGCCCAATGATTTTTCTAATTCAGCCAGGGTATGACTGGCTACGTCGTCAGTAACCGGTGGCTCGGGCGGTTGCCACGGCACAGGATCTGGGGCTGGTGGGGACGGTGCTGGTGGCGGTGCTGGTGGCGGTGGTGATGGCACAACCGGAGGAGTATACGGTGGCGGTGGCGCGCCTGAGGGCGTATTGTCGGCTTTCTCAGTATTAAATAACAGAGGTGGTTCCTCGATAGGGAGGCCTAACGGATCGGCAGCCCCCTGCTCGGCCGGCGACAAGAAACTGCCAAGCGAAGGCGGCTCGGTAATCATACGAGCTCCGGGCGTAACGGTAATTCGGGGCTCAGTATCTGCTGAAGGAAATGGCGGTTCAGGCGTTTGGTTATCCTGCGTCTGGTCACTGTCCGAAGGCTGGCCGAAATCTGGTAGTGGCGGCTCTGGCGAGGAGACATGCTGGTCAATAAAGGAGTCTTGAGGCGTAGATTCCCCCTGGATAGGTTCCTCGGCAGGAGTTTCATCATCCGCGCTATGCTTAATCTCCAGTAGGCCATCGCCGTGATCGACGTGATCATCTGAAGCGTCTTCTCGCCTAATTAGGCTACCGCCGGAGTCTTCTGCTAATTTAGTGGCTACTAGCTGTTGGTTAGCACCGGCGGCCATCAATATGGCGCTGGCATTCATGGTCTGGGAAGTTGTCTTATCATTGCTAAAGCGATCTGTTTCGGCAACAATACCGGTCAGCAGTGCCGTAGCGATCTGGCCATCGATTAAATCGTTACCCCCGAGTATTTTTGCCAGGTCAGTTACCAGCTCGCTGAGGCTGCTGGCTTGCGGATCAGTCCAGTTCAACGTACCCAGCTCGCCGCCGTCAGCGATATTAATCGTGGCTACCGTGGCATCATGCAGGATCCGGCCGTGGGCCGTAATCGCTTCGTCGAGATCTTCCTGGAGGCGCACCCCTAACGCCACTACCACTTCAACGTTAAAATCACCCTGGGTAAATGTCAGGTCGGCTTCGCTGATTGACGTACGGTATGGGGTAATAAAGATCCGTACGACGTTGTCTTCGACTTTATACCGTAGTTTGTCGGCTTTGGCTTTATCGAGAGAAACGATAAAATCACGCAGCGAATCGGTGTTTTTTTCCAGCGTGTCTTCTGGTTGCAGAAATTCCAGGGTCGAGGGTATGTCACCGCTAAAAACAGCCGCGGCATGCTTGCCTTGTTTGTTGAGCAGGAGCGTCAAACCGATACAACTGGCTAGCTGATCGACCGAAGGGTTACGGCTAACCGTCACCAATATGTTATTGGCTTTTTTAAGCTTTTCGGCAAGCTGGGCTTTGCTATCGTCCATGAACTTGGTTTCCAGTTTTTTGTTTTAGCAGACTTTCACCTTTGAGCCTACCATAAAAGCTCATGCTTGTCCATCATTTTCTCTACTCGCTTTACAAGTATGATTCCTATCTGGTATAGTCACTATTCTAAACTAATAAAAGCATAAGCTTATATAAAGGAATCCCATGCCGATCATCAAATCCGCCAAAAAGCGTGTGCGTACCGCTCGAAAAGCCAGCGTTCGCAACAGCAAAACCCGTCGTGGTTTGCGCACTGCCCTAAAGGCCTTTACTAAGAGCCCCTCTGCCAAGGGTCACAGCAGCGCCCAGAGTCATCTCGACAAAGCCGTTAAAAAGGGCGTCATTCACAAAAACAAAGCCGCCCGCCTCAAGAAACAAGCCGCTAAAAGGGCCAAAGCCGCCGGCGTGAAACCTGTCAAAGCTGCTCCAAAAAAGGCTGCTCCAGCCAAAAAAACCACTCCGGCAAAGAAACCAGCCACTAAAAAATCCCCTGCCAAGAAAAAGTAATTTAGCGAATCGCCAAAAACCCGAAAACCACGGCCAGGATAGCAAAGACTACCATGCCGTGTTTTTCGTATTGCGGGGCGTGCCAGAATTATACCAAAACGTCTGCTTAAGTTATGGCCTACATGCTAAACGTATATACACTTAGTAACATTTAACAGATACAGCTAGTATTATTTGTATATACGTTTAGCATGTAGGCCCAGAGGGATCAGCGTACCGAAGCGCTCGTTGCCGGTATTTATAAGCCCTCACTGAGGGTGAGGAGGTAATGCTGGAGAGCTTCATCGGCGTCGATGCTAGTGCGTTTGGATTTGAGATCAATTGATAGAAGATCGCTAACTAGTTTTTTAAGCTCAGTAAGGCTGAGACCGCGGGCGATGGATTGGCTCTTGCCGAGGACGTAAGGATTGATTTTGGCTTCGCGGGCAATTTGGTCAGTTGGTCGGTCACCGGCGGTTTTGATGACGGCCAGGACATGCAGCTGCCAGGCTAGCATGGCGACAATTTGGATGGGCTCGACTTTGAGTGCCCGCTGCTCGGCGTAAAGTTCGAGGGTGCGCTTAGCGTTACCCGCAAAGCCCGCTTCTAAGAGTTGGAATATGGTGCTCTGGGGGTTGGCTTCAGTGAGTAAATCTATAGTTTGCCGCGTAATGTTTGAACTATATAATAAAAGTTTTTCGAGTTCGTTGGATGCCATTTGCTGGTTAGGGCCGAGGCGTTCCACTAAATAGCGCGCGTCGGAAGCATTGATTGATCCGCCTCGTTCTTTGGCGACAGCCACTATCCACTGTGCCAGGCCGTTGTGATCCAACCCTGGGAATTCGCGGAATTCAGTTTGTTTTTTTAAATACTTATAATAACTGAGTCGCTTGTCGAGTTTCGGCTCGACAATAATTACATCGTTGGTTTCAGGGACATCAGACAATAATTGTTCAGCTTGCTCGGCAAAAGTTTTGTTGCTGCCCGGAGCCCGCAGGACAATCATTTTTCTGGCCGACAAAAATGGTAGACCATGTAAGGCTTCGCGCATTTGATCAATAGTGGCTTCCTGGCCGTCCAATCGTTGTAGCGCCAAGTCACCGTGTTTGGTCACAAAAGTGTCGACCAGAGTCCGCGCGGCACTTCCCAAACTAAAACTGTTTTCTCCTGTCAGCGTCACGATCATAGAGCCTATTGTATAGCTTCGTATGATAATTTATACAGTATTAAGAAGTGGCGTCTGCTATGCTACAGGGGTTATACTCTCTATGTCACAGGTTGTTATTGTTTCCAATCGATTGCCGATTAGCGTCAAAAAAGACGAGAATGGCTTACAGTTTTATCCGAGCGTCGGCGGATTGGCCACTGGCTTGGCTTCATATGTTTCGGACGCTCGCAACCGCTGGATCGGCTGGCCCGGAATTGCTAGTGACGAGTTGAGCGAAACCGATAAACAAGCGATTATAGCTGAGCTCGCCAAGCATAATTACAGTCCGGTATTTTTGAGCCAGCGTGAGATTGACGCCTTTTATAACGGTTATAGCAATACGGTGCTCTGGCCTTTGTTTCATAACCTGTCCGGACAAAAGAGCGTCCCGGCGGCCGAGCGCGAACGCTGGTGGCCAGCTTATCGGAGCGTTAACCAGCAATTCGCCCAAGCCGCTCTAAACATCGTTGAGACTGGTAGCCGGATTTGGGTGCACGATTACCAGCTGCTATTGGTACCCGAGCTTCTGCGAGCTGAACGGGCTGACATCACTAGTGGATTTTTTCTGCATATTCCCTTTCCGGATGCTAAAACGTTTGGACGCTTGCCGGAATCCAAAAAATTACTCAATGGCATATTGGGAGCTGACGTCGTAGGGTTTCATACTCAGAGCTACGTCAGGAAGTTTATGGAAAATGCCCAAGCGGCCGGCCTGGCGGCAGATAGCAGTAACTTGATTATTTTATCTGACCACACTGTTCGGGTCGGCGATTTTCCGATGGGCATTGATTATGATAAATACGCTGGCGCTAAAAAATCTAAAACTGTTAAGGCTGCCGTTCGCAAGTATCGTAAACGCTATAAAAAATTACGTGTCATTGCTGCTGTCGATCGTCTGGATCCGACTAAGGGTTTGGTAGAACGACTGGAAGCGTACAGCACGTTTTTGGAACTGCAACCGCGCTTACGTGGCAAGATTGTCTTTAGTATGGTCGCCGCTCCTTCGCGAACTGACGTACCGGCCTATATTAATTTGTCCCGGCGACTCCAAAAACTGGTCGATGAAATCAATAACATCTACGGTACTGCCAAATGGCAGCCAGTAGATTACATCAACGAATCAGTGCCATTTGAAGACGTCACCGCCCTGTTTAGCATCGCCGACGTAGCCTTTATAGCGCCACTGCGCGACGGTATGAACCTGGCTGCTAAAGAATTCATCGCTAGTGCTGACAAAAACGGCGTGCTGATACTCAGCCAGACGGCCGGTGCCGCCCAGGAGTTGCGCGATGCGATCCTGGTAAATCCTAAAAAACCCGAGGAATTGGTTGATGCCCTACAGCAAGCGCTCACCATGCGCCGCCAAGAGTTACGAGCCCGCTTAAAACGCATGCAGCAGACGCTGTCTACCAACACCGTCCAAGACTGGGCCCGGGACTTTGTGGAAACATTACAAAAGCCGGTACCGGGCACGCCAATTATTACCCGGGCCCTCAAAGGCAAATTTGCAACCAACTTGCTCAAACAGTATCGAAACGCCAAAAAACGCCTGCTCTTACTCGACTATGACGGCAGTCTAGTGCCGTTTAGCGAAGATTACCACGATGCTAAACCGCCCAAATCGCTACTCAATCTCCTGCTGGCGCTGAGCTCAGACGAATGTAACGATATTGTCCTGATTAGCGGCCGCAGCGCTGAAGATTTACAAGCCTGGTTTGGCGATTTGCCGATTAGCCTGGTAGCCGAGCATGGCGCAGCTCTCAAAAAAGCTGGCAATAAATCCTGGCAGACCATCGAAAAAGTTGATACCGATTGGAAAAAATTGCTGCTGCCGGTGCTCAAAAAATATGCCGCTAAAACACCTAAAGCCCGAGTGGAGGTCAAGCCGCACTCACTGGTCTGGCACTACCGCGGATCGCCGCCGTACTATGCCGAAAAATACGCTGTCACTATCAAGCGCGTGCTCAAACCAATACTCAAAACCTATGGCCTCGAACTATTACAGGGGAATAAAGTCTTAGAAATTAAAAATCCCCACGTTAATAAGGGCATGGCTGCCGGGCGATGGCTGAAACGCAACTATGATTTTATACTGGCGCTCGGCGATGATCATACCGACGAAGAATTGTTTACCGTCATGCCGGATACTGCCTACAGTATTAAAATTGGTCGCGGTCATACGGGCGCCCGTTTCCGCCTGCCCTCCTCTGCCGAAACCATTAAACTCCTCAAATCTCTGGCAAAATAGACGGCTGGCATGTCGGACAAGTATGAGTGCCTCGGCCCGCCACACGAGTTTTGATAATAGTAGCGCCGCAACGGGGACAGGCTTGGCCCTCTCGCCGAAAGACCCGGGCAAAACTCATATAACTACCCTTTTTACCCTCGGCATTAACATAATTTTTATCGGTGGAGCCGCCTTTTTCTATGGCTAGTGCCAACACGAATACTAATTCTTCGTAGAGAGTTTTAAATTGGCGCGGTTTGAGATTTTTAACCAATGTAGCGGGATGAATTTTAGCACCCCATAGTGATTCATCAGCATAAATATTACCGATGCCGGCGACAACGGTTTGATCAAGCAGGGCGGCTTTAATAGTAGTGTTTTTACGCCGCAGCAAACGCCCCTGCAGCTGCTGCCAAGTAAAATCGGCGCTCAAAGGCTCCGGCCCGACTTTTTGAAAGAAATTAAGATTCATGACTTCCAGGGTCGGCAACAGGCGCACCCAGCCAAATTTACGCTGGTCATTGAAAAATAACTGGCTACCGTCGGTGAATACTAAGGTTACGCGAGTGGAGCTGTCGGGTAATTCACTCACCAGCGAAACATTGGGGTGCCCCGCCCCAAAGCTTGCTTTAGGACTACGAAATACCAGCTGGCCAGTCATTTTGAGGTGAATCACCAATGAATAATTAGTTGTAAGCTCAATGAGTAAAACTTTTGCGCGGCGTTCGACGCCGCTGATTTTGGCGCCGATCATAAATTGCCGGACATCGGCCGCGGCATTTGGAAAAGCTTTTGGCCAATCAAAATCGACGGCCGCGATTTCGCGGCCGGGGAGTAGCTGGGCTAGGCCCCGGCGTACAGTTTCGACTTCGGGTAATTCCGGCATGCAGTTCAGTATAACAAGTATAATAGGTTGCATGGACAGTCTGCAGAACATTCTCAGTAACAAGGATTTCGACGAACCACCGGAGATGTCGAGTATCAAAAAATACGTTCAAGACGAGTTTCACCTCAGCGTATCAGTACTCGTGCGGGATAAAGATATCGTAATCGGCGTACCGAGCGCCGCTCTAGCTAATACCTTACGCTTGCGCGGCCCAGAGATTAAACGCCGTTGCCAGCTTGATAAGCGTTTAACTTTTCGGATCGGTGTTTAGTCGCCAAGCGCCGCCTCGACGCCGGATTTAATTTGGGAAAAGTTTTGGTAACGAATGGCATGTAAGCCAACTTGGCGGGCCGCCGCGCAGTATAGTTCCTTGTCATCGATAAATAGAGCCTCCTCTGGCTGTACACCGAGTCGCTGGCAAGCCAACCGGTACATGTCAGGCTCGGGTTTGACCATCCCGACTTCGTAAGAAAATACAAAATCATCAATCCAGGCTTGCTCGTTAGCATCCAAGAACTGATCGCGGATCCAATTGCTGGCAATATTGCTGAGAATGCCTACTTTAAAACCACGACTGTGCAGCTCACTGATGTAGTTCAGGAGTATGGTGTTTTTGGTAAAGTTTTGGTTGACAGCATCATCGAGTTCGATAAAACTGCTGCCCCCGGTAGCTGCCTGGATGCGCTTGGCACAGTCAGTTTTGGTCATCAGCCCGGCGTTGTAAGCCCGGTGGGCCTGGCGAGCAGCTTCAACATCAGCACCAGCCGGCAGAGCCTCTAGGAACAAATTCCAAGTATCAGTCGTTAATACCCCGAAACAGTCAAAGATTACGGCTTTAATCATAGTCTTATTCTACACCGTAGGATTACCGAGCTTATAGCCGGACGTCTGATATCTGCTTGAGATAATCAGGCACCTGGGCCTGGAAGAGTGCCCGGGTTAGATTGGCGTTGCCAAGGTAGGTCTTTGGGCCACCACAGCTGGTCGACCAAAAGCGCTCCAGCGTCCGGTCATCCTGGATAAGTTCGACGATAAACCGGTCGCCCAGTGGGCAGTAGCCACGCTCGTCACTCAGTGCCGGATCGGTGTTGCCATGGGTGAAGCCAGCATGGGCCAACGCTAGTAAAAAGGTAGTGTAGGCACTCTGGTTATTAGGATAGTTTTGCAGCTTTACAGACTCGCCTTCGTAGCCGCGCAAGTGTTCAAAGGTAACATTATCACGATTGACGCTAATCTGGATCTGTTCGTGCAATGAGTCGGCGTTAACCGGCCCGTCAATAATAAAACGAGCCTCGGCTGAAGTAGTAGCATAGCTGTCGAGCGTTTTGCTGGTTACGGGTACCTTTGGTTTGCCGCCACCGCGAAATAGCAGCAGGATCAAGATAATGATCAGCCCAATAGCCAGTAAAAAACCTACAAAGTATCGCATAACGAATATCTCACTAAAGTGATTGAGCTTATATTAACATTATTCCTCAGTTTTTGCAAGGTTTTTTCATCGGCCATTTCGCTTATACTAGGCCTATGAAGCTGACCCACCAGACCGGAATCGCCACCCTGATACAGTTCATTGCCCTGAGTTTCTTAAATATCGCCAACGGCATTAACTCGGTGGCTACGAACTGCCGCAAAGATGGTAGTGATTGCGTTAGTAATTTGCTAGTTTCGATCATCTTTTTTATCCTGATTACCCTGTGGTTTGGCAGCATTTGGCTACTTGGCTATTTTGCCCAAAAAAGTCGCAACAAGCGGCTGGCCCAACTGTTGATCTGCGCTGAAGCTTTAATCGCCCTGGTCGCCGCGTTTAACGCCCGTCATCACATCGATGCTTTGAGCTTGATTACCAGTCTGATCGACCTGGTGCTAGCGCTCTGGATTATTACCCTGGCTTTCCGCCTGATGCGCTCCGGCGGCAAGCGCATCACCGGCCGCCGGACTCGCAAGCCTGCTAGTCACGTCCGCGCAGGCTGACCACTTCAGCTACTAGAATTCGTTCTGTCGTCTTTTCAATGAGCTGCCGTACTCTCTCGCGAGTCAGGCCGTACTGCTGGCCTATCTGATGCAGCGTATGGGGCCGGCTGCCGTCTAGCCCATAGTACAGCCGAATCATGGCCGCTTCCCGCTCGCCGACATAGGGGACATTACTGGTATCAGCCTTTTGGAGCTTTTCGAGCGTGCTTTCTTTTTTTTCAATCCGGGGAGTTTCGGCGGTCACAAAGTGATCGTAAAAAGCCGGGCCGTATTCGTGCTTCTTTTGGGCCATATAGAGTAAGACGTCGTAATCGGGAAATCGGCGAGGGAGTGTACCGACTTGCAGAGCTTCGGGTATCGTAACCTTGAGGAATTCGGTTAGTAACAGCTCCGCTAAGTAAAGTTGGGCTGTCTGACTCGATTCGATCGAGGCTTTGGTAGGGTTCTCCCCAAGATACAACTTATTAAGCGGATTGTGCGGGTTTACTAAAATAAAGCCGTGGGTTGCGCTCTCTGGGTTGATGTCAAAGACTGTTTGTTGTTCGGAGCTAAGCCGGTTGTCAAAGTCCCAGTCCCGAAATTTGCCCGAAGGGTTTTTATGCGGCGGCTCTTTGCGACTGACAACGTCGACTTTGGCTTCGGCCATGTATTCCTGATATTGGGCGATGATTTGGGCGGATTCATCAACTTTTTGCGGACTGACGACCACGTCTATCCGGCCAACGCCATTAGTACTCCAGAGGGTTTTAGGAATCTGCAGCGAGGGGGTGGCAACCGCCACGCTATCGTTGGTTGAAGTGATTGACAGCATCGTGCCGCGCTTGATTTTTTCCAGATCAACGTAGAGATGTAGCACCGTGTCGTGGCCCTTGAGGGCGGTGACCTGGTTGGGCGCAAACTCCATAGCTTCAGTCGGGATAACTATTTGCTCGGGCACAATTGAGATCACGGCAGAGGTGGTAATAGTGCCGAAACGAGCCGTTATGGTATCAGCCGTATTGGCTTTGGGCCCATAGATAGTGACCAGCTTGGAAATCACGCGTTCGTCGGTCTTTTCGACCACAAATTCCTTGGGTGAAAACATGGCTTTGCCAGTGGATACGGTCAGCTGGACACGACTGCCGGCCGGAAGCTTTTGGGTATCTACCAGCAGCTCAAGACCGTACTTTTTCCCAGCCGTCAGTGTCACCGTATCGCGGACAAATTCGAGCCCGTTTTTGGGCAACCGCTTTTTGCGGGTCTTGATAGTGCCGCCCCACGATTCTCCAATTAATTGCTCGTGGATTTTATTGAGGGCATCGAAAGCCTTTTTGTGGTTTTCATTGGTCTTGGCATTGCCGTCGTCGTTGGCTTTACGCTTGGTGTCCTGGCTGATAATCGGATACAGCCAATCTTTCATGACGGATTCAAGCTGCAAATAAAAGGCCTGTTTAGTGTTGAAACCGTCCCGCGAGTCCGTCAATAATTCCTCCGGGTGGCTCTTGTCGTTAATCTTATCGAGGATCAGTTGCCGGGCGCCGGTGATTTTCATTGTGCCGTAGTACCGGTCAGTACCGGGCAAGTTATCGAGACCAAAAAGGGTGAGGTCGTAGACGGCATTCTTTTCGTCATAGATAAGCAAGCCGTTTTCCCTGTCGTCGCCCATTCTGTCCAAGCCGGTCGGCGATTTATAGAGTTCGGCATCGATCTTAATAGGGTAACCCTCGTAGTTGAAGGTAATTTCTTTGTGCTCAATAAATGTACCGGTCGGAGGGGTATAGCTAATATTAGCCGTGCTTTTCTTATTGCCGCTCTTATAGTATTCCAGGGTAATCTTGCGGTTTTGATCACCAGTGATTAGTCGCAGCATGTAAAAAACACCGAGCTTTTGGGCTAGCTTGGAGAAATCAGGCAACGGCGTCTTTTGGTTGAGCGTAAACTCTACGACCGTGCCGTTACCGGGAATGCCCCATAGTTTGCGATAGTGTTCAAGTTTACCGGGGATGTTTTCAACCTTGATATAGGGCCGGTCGTTTTTTTCGTAAAACCGGCAGATTGAGACTTTGCCGTTTTTTATAGAACCAATGAATGAGTCGGCGTGATAAAACAGCACGTCGGAAATACCTTGGCCGAACAACCCCCGGACGTTTTCCCCGCTACTGGCACCGCTTTTATCAGCGCCATAGTACTCAAACTTATCTTCGAATTCCGGCGCGCTGATGCCCTCGGCGTAGTCAATCAGCTGAATCCGGCGACTTTTTTTGGCATTCACGACTATTTTGATCTCCCCAGTTGCCTGGGGGGAATGCGCCAGGCGCCGGTAGCTGTCGTCAGAATTTGTTATCGGCTCGGTCAGTGTTTTTAGTAAGCTGTTGCCGATAGCACTCTCCCGCTTGCGTTTAATAAAGCGGGTGGCGAATTTGACTTCAATCTCTTTCATAGCTTAGTCCTTAAACATGTAGATAAATTGGGTCTCCAGCCAATCCAAAAAGGCCTGGCCGTCGCTGCTGTCTGCCGCCCGAGCTGATTGTTTGAGGCTTTCCAGATGGTTTTTGAGCAAGCGTTTGGGCACGTACGGGCTGGCCCCTAAGAAACTACTGACCTCAAATTCTGAAATCTCTACGCCCTGTTTCCATTTACTAAATACCTCAGAGGTGACGACTTCATTGGTATCATCGGTAGTCGAGCGACCGCGTGTCCTGGTTTTTGGCTTTGGTGTCTCACGCTTTTCGGGCTGCTGCAATCGCGCGGTCACTTGATTAAAAATTTCTTCGCCAGCCGGGCTTAAATGAAACCCGTTTTCGATATTACCGGTAGCCCAGTTTTTCCGTTGTTGGTCAGTCAGGCGGCGCAAGGCCTTACTAAGCCGGTTGGTGTCCGGATACTCACTAAAGTTAGCCATCGAAAACTTTGCCGGAAACAGCTTAAAAGCCGCGACGCAGATATAGTCAAAATACAACGGTACTGCGGCTTTTTGCAGGACATGCATGGCGTAAGTTAATAACCTGTCGAGGTCAAAGCTCTCGTACGCCTGTTCGTTAAACGCCCGTAGTGCGCTGAGTTTTGAGCGATAGTCGTCGGCTGTCATAACCGGAACTCCTGCCCTACGCGATCAGTGTTGCGAAACTGCGCCTTGGTTTCTTTTAGCTTTTTCTCCAATTCTGAAAAAATCTTGTTCACCTCCTCTTGGGTGTAGCTATACGAGCTGGTGTTCGAGCAATTCCCCAAGATTTGGATTGACTTCAAGATGTTTGTTGTCCTTTGCGAAGCCAGGCGCCGAAACCGAGCTCGTTTTTCATCATAATTAACCATTTTTTCTCCTTAATAAAGATTATATTAAACAGTATAATGATTCTAAACGTAAATGTCAACTATTTTACGTAAATAAGCGAGTTATTTACGTAAATTTCATTTAATTACTTAGAGTTCGCCCCAGTTATCACCGACCGTAACGTCCACATCGAGACGGACGGGCAGTTTATAGATGTTTTCCATGGTGTCTTTGAGCAGGTCGCCGATGCGTTCGGCTACCGGTTCGGGACATTCGACCAAAATAGAGTCATGGATTTGCAGCAACTGTTTGCAGTCGTTGTGCTGGTCTTTGAGCAGCCGGTCGACTTCGACCATAGCCATTTTCATCAGATCGGCTTCGGTTCCCTGGATCGGCATATTGATGGCCGCCCGCTCGGCAGCCTGACGTACCATAAAGTTGCTGGAGTGGATATCGGGCATCGGCCGGCGGCGGCCGAACAGCGTTTCGACATAGCCGTCTTTGCGGGCTTTCTCTTTGACCCGATCCATATAGTTAAATAATGGCTGGCGCACGGCTTTGTACTTTTCGATAAAGACCACCGCTTGCTCGCGGGTCATCCCGGTGGCAATACTCAATCCGTGGGGGCTCATACCGTACAAGATGCCAAAATTAATGACCTTAGCCGCCCGGCGCATCTGCTTAGTGACGTCCTCCGGTTCTCTTTCGTACACCATGGCGGCCGTCGCGGTATGGATGTCGGCGCCCCGGTTAAACATTTCAATCAGTTCCGTGTCTTCGGCCAATACGGCCGCCAGGCGTAGCTCAAACTGCGAGTAATCGGCGCTGACCAGCTTTTTGCCAGATGCCGCCACAAAGGCGGTACGGATATGCTTCCCGAGGTCAGTGCGTACCGGAATATTTTGGAGGTTGGGATCGTTGGAGCTTAAGCGACCGGTTTGGGCGACCGTCAGCGCGTAGGTCGTGTGCAGCCGTGAATGCTCGTCGACCATTTGCGGCAAGGTGTCGACATAGGTGTTTTTGAGCTTGGCCACCTCCCGGTACTGGGTTATGAGATCGATAATCGGGTGCTGGCCGCGCAACTTGTCCAGCTCGGAGGCAGCGGTGCTGTATCCGGTCTTACCCTTTTTAATCCCGCCAGTCGGCAGCTTTAGTTGCTCGAATAATATGTCGGCTAACTGTCCCGGCGAACCGATGTTGAATTCCTGGTCAGCATGACCATAAATTTGCTGCTCATAATCAGAGATCAGGTCTTCGATCTGTTCAGAAAACTTCTTGAGATAGGCGGTATCGAGCTGAATACCGGTGTGCTCCATATCGGCTAGCACTGGGATGACCGGCCACTCAATATCATGCGCCAGGGCTGGTAGCTTAGGGAGCTTTTTAAGCTCAGCAGTTTGTTGATCGTGTAGCGCCCGGATGATTGCAATGATTTCTGGTATCCGCGTCAGGACTTCGTCTTGGTCGAGATCTTCAAACGGCGAGCCGTCATAGCCAAGATCAGCCTGAGCTAGCTCGGTCAGTGTTTGCTCGCGGCGCAGGGCGTTAAGCAAAAACGCGCCGACCAGCACGTCGTGAGCAACTTTTGGCATCGGCAAGCCAAGTTCGAGTAAAACTTTGAGCGTAGCTTTGGTGTCATAGCCTACGAGTGGCGGCAAATCTTGCAACGCAGCCTGGACAGCTTCCCGAGGCAGCTTCTGCAGATTAAGCGTGAACACTTCCCTGCCATCGGTGCTGAGACTTAACAGCTGGGGATCACGGCCATGTTTGCCGGCGCTTCGACTATGGCTGAATAACTTGTCAGTCTCACCAAATCTCAGGTCACCCAGCTTGGCGGCCGTATCAATAATGTGATGCTCGCCGGTTTTGAGCGGCGAATTGGTGCCTTGCGCGGTGTGATGGGCATCGATTTTGACCTGCATGACTTCTGGCAGCTGGCGAGCCAGTGAGCGGAATTCTAACTTTTGCAGCAAACCGAGGACGTTTTCGGGCTGGCATTTACTACCGTCCATGGCGTCAAGATCCAGCTTCATGGGCGCATCCGTCCAAATGCGGGCCAGTTCCTTGCTCAAATAAGCCAAGTCTTTGCCGGCTTCCAGTTTTTTGCGAGTCGTTTCTTTAACCAGGGCGAGGTTTTGGTATACGCCGTCGAGGGTTTCATATGCTTGGAGTAGCGCTAACGCGCCCTTTTCACCGATGCCCGGCACGCCCGGGATATTATCCGAAGAATCACCCTTGAGGGCTTTCATATCGAGGAATTGATCGACCCGGATACCATATTTAGCCTCAAAGCTCTTTGGTGAATACAATTCTATATTACTCAAGCCGGTTTTAAGCGCGTAGACATGAACATGACCGTTGACCAGTTGCAGCATGTCAAGATCAGAGGTGATAAGCATCGTTTCAATGTCTTGTGCTTTGGCCTGCACCGCCAAGGTACCCATGATATCATCGGCTTCGTAATCATCAAGCTCGTACAGCGGCCAGCCAAAAGCCTGCAGCAATTCTTGCAGGATCGGCACCTGGGCTTTGAAATCCTCCGGTGCCGGTTTGCGGCCAGCTTTGTACTCCGGATAAAGCTCCAGCCGCTTGCGAATGTTGGTCTTGGGCTTATCCCAGGCCACCGCCACGTAATCCGGCTTCAGTCGCCGTATGACTTCCAGCGCCATCGTAGCGAATCCAAAAACCCCGCCGGTTGGAGTTCCCTCTTTGGTAGCCAAATTTGGCATAGCGTAATACCCGCGATAAAACACGCTCTTACCGTCAATCACCGCCAACTTTTTGCGCTTAGTCTCTTTGGGATCTACCTCTGTACTCATAACCCCAGTATAAGTTACGGCTCTAATTTTAACTATAGGCTCGAACTTCGGTGACAATGGTATCTAGAGGAATATCGTGGGGCTCTGTCGGAACGTGATCTATTTTGCCGAGCTCGAAACAGACACCAATTTTTTTAGCTTGGGGCTGAGTATCCAGAAAGCGATCGTAAAAGCCGCCGCCATAACCGATCCTCTGCAGCGTGTCATCAAAGCCAAGCATCGGTACGATGATGACGTCAAAGTGCAATGGCGTGACGTGTTCTGCGTCATCGAGCGAAAAAGTTTTCCATTCTTTGTCGAACTGCTTGGAGGTAAATAGTTTGATGCCCGGGTATTCGGATTCCAAGGTAGTGATAAAAGCCGTAAGGTCTACTTCCCCTAGACGTTCGATCGGTTTAAAAAAATGCAGGGTGGCAACTGATGCCCAATTGACCACTTCGCGGAGTTGGTCGTTGATGGCCGCGCTTTTGGCGACCCGCTGCTCTGGAGTGAGCATCAGGCGAGCCTGCTGGAGTTGGCGACGTAACAGGATTTTGGCAGGATTCATACTCTTATTCTAAGCCATGCCGGGTTTATAGGGCCCTACACGGTATAATGCTTATGATATGAATGGCGGCGGCAAACAACTGCATTACTACCGGCTGGGTGCCGAGGAGGTGCTCAAGCAACTTGATTCGTCAGCCGAAGGGTTGACTACCAAAGAGAGCAGGAAGCGGCTAGAGCAATCTGGTGGCAATATCTTGCTGCGCGCCAAGCATGAATCAGCAATTATCACTCTTGTCAGGCAATTCAAAAACCTGCTGGTGTTGATGCTGCTGACCAGTGCCGGCTTTTCGATTTATCTCAAGGATGCCAAAACAGCCACCATCCTTATCGCTATCGCTGCGCTTAATGCCGGTATCGGGTTTTTTCAGGAACATAAGGCCGAGACACTGATGAAAAGCTTGGAAAACCTGCTGGTGCCACAGGCTAAAGTGCTGCGTGACGGGCGGCTGGAGCAAATTGATTCGACCGAGCTGGTAGCCGGCGATGTCATATATATAGAGGGCGGTGATAGCGTGCCAGCCGACGTACGGATTATCGAAGAGGCCGAGCTGGCCAGCAACGACTTCGCGCTGACTGGCGAGAGCAACCCCAGCCGTAAATTCGTGCATGCCATTGGGGCGGACGTGCCGTTAGGGTCACGGCATAATCTGCTGTTTATGGGTACGACCGTGGCGACCGGCAGCGGGCACGGCGTAGTCGTTGGTATTGGTATGCAAACCGAGTTAGGGCGGATTGCTAGTCTCAGTCAGGCGACCCACAGCGAACCCTCGCCGCTGCAAAAGGAAATGAATCACCTGTCAAAACGCATTGCCCAGGGCACGGTCATTTTAGCGATCATCCTGACTGCCATCGCCCTTAAGAGCGACCTACCCTTGCAATCGGCTCTATTGTTTGGCATCGGCATCGGCGCGGCTATGATTCCCACCTGTCTCGTCGCCGAAGTCAACATCACCCTTGCCCAGTCAGCCAGTCGCCTGGCCAAAGCCAGAGCTCTCGTCAAAAAATTATCGGCCGTGGAGACCCTGGGAGCCACAAACTTCATCTTGACCGACAAAACCGGTACGTTAACCAAAAACGAAATGACCGTCGAACAAATTTTAGTTGGCCGGCAGCACTATGACGTCAGCGGTACCGGCTATCAAGCCAACGGTAGCATTAAGACCGAGCACGGCAAGGCGCTGTCAAAAGGCGTCTTACAAGACCTGGAACTGTTCTTTATGACTGCCGCCCTGGCCAGCAACGCCAAAGTCGATCCGCCCGACCAAGAACACCCCGACTGGTACGTTGTCGGCGACCCGACTGAGGGGGCGCTGATTACTATGGTACGCAAGGCCGGTTATGATCCGGAGCAGTGGGAGGCAGCCATCCCGGAAACTAAAGAGTTCCAGTTTGACTCAGCTCGTAAACTACTGAGCTCTGTCCGTCTGCGAGGCGATCAAGTCGTGGTATTTGTCAAAGGCGCTCCAGAGAGCGTCCTGAGTCGCAGTACAGAGATCTGGGATCATGGCCATATCCGTAAACTGTCAGCCACCGATCGAAAATTTTTTAATGAATATAATGAAAAACAGGCCCACGCCGCCAAGCGCAATCTAGCCTTTGGCTATCGTATCCTGCCCAAAAAGGCGATTCATAAAAAATTTATCATGGACGAAGTCGAGCAGGATTTCACCTTTCTCGGCATGGTCAGCATGATGGATCCGCTGCGTGAAGCCGTACCAGCAGCTATGAAAGCCGCCCGGGCGGCCCATGTTAAAGTCTCGATCATCACCGGTGATTACCCGACGACCGCCAAGGCTATTGCCCGTCAGGCCGGATTGAGCGACGAAATCGTGATTGTGCTCGGCGAGGAATTACCAGGGCTGGCCGACGCTCAGATTTTGCAGTTGGTGCAACATGGTGGCGCCGTCTTTTCTAGAGTTTCACCAGAGGACAAATTGCGGATCGTGGAACTAGTCAAACAGAGCGGCCACGTGGTGGCTGTCACCGGCGACGGCATCAATGACGCCCCGGCGCTCAAGCGAGCCGACATTGGCGTGGCCATGGGCCGCACCGGCACCGACGTCGCCAAAGACGCCGCCGAAATCGTACTGCTGGACGACAGCTTTAGCACGCTGGTCAGCGCTATCGAGCAAGGGCGCCTGACCTTTCGCAACATCAAAAAAGCCGCCCGCTGCGTGATGACCGCCAACGCCGGCGAGCTGAGCACTGTGCTGCTCGGCCTCGGCGGCTTGGCGCTGTTCCACATCGCGCCGGCTATCGTGCCGCTACAGATACTGGCCATCGACATCGTCGCCCAGGTATTGCCGATAACCGCTCTCGGTTGGGACAAAGCTCAGCATAAACTGATGCGCGAAAAACCACGTGACTTACACGACCACATCATAAACGGGCCGGCGATTGGCGGCTTTGTCGGCTTCGGTTTTCTAGCTGCCGCCCTGGCTTACGGCAATTACCTGCTATTTTTTGCCCGCCACGATCTCAGTCCGCGCTTCCTCGATCCCAACCTACCGCTCTATCACCAGGCCACTACCCTGACCTACCTGACCCTGGCGCTCTGCCTGTCGGTCTACCTGATGTTTGAGCGCGCCGACGCTCACGAAAAATTTTTCACCAGTTACCTGTGGAGCAATAAAAAACTGCTAGCCGCTTTTGCCACGTCATTGTTCCTAATCTGCACTCTGATTTACAACCCGATGATCCAACCGTACTTCCACGCCGGCCCGCTCAGTGCCGTTGACTGGTTAACCGCGCTGGCCTGCGCCGCCTTGTACATGGGATTCCGTCTCATCCAGCGCCACACCCGCAAGCACTCCCGCCCCGCCGTACTTAGACTACACCACGAACTAGCTAGCTAGTTCTATTCACCGTCAGCTGTCTCGTGCAGCAGCTTAGCTGTCAAAGCTACCTGTCGCAAAGCCGTGTAAGGACTCTGGTAATTTTTGGGCTCGCTTTTTTGCTCTTCGGTACGCGCAGTCGGAAAAGTATCAGTTAGCACAAAGACCTGCGGCTTATTCGGCTGACTGTCAAAATCTGGATTTTGGAAACGGGCAGCTTGTCTCATCTGAACTGCCAGGTGAATACCGGCATTGGCAACGCGCGCAAAGATTACTTCACTGTCATTATTAAATAGCTCGCTGTGGCTGCTCGTAAACCTATCGGCGATTGTCTCACCTGCTGCAGTCGAGTAAGGTATGGGGTGTACTTCGTAGCCAACCGTTGCCAATTTGGGGAGAATATAATCCTCGACATAGGCACTTTCTTCAGGATAACGACCATATAAGTGGTGAAAATCTGAAACATTGCTATTGGTAACTTCAGTACCCGTATTCATTACCCTATTGCCAACCGGTATGTAAACTTTGCCAGGATTATGTCGGCCTGCGGCATGTGATACTAATAAATTTGCTGCCCGATCTTGCCAATTTGCCATACCACCGGTGATGACAATACCGTCCACTTGCTTTGGGATCTCAAATTCTGGTGTCCACAAGCTTCGAGCCAGCTGTTCCTGTACGCCCGATTCTTCGACTAGCTGAGCTGCCTCTTCCAACGTAATAGTGGGCTCATTACTGTCTCGTAATACTGGTTTTGGCCCCAATGCACCCACCAATCGCGATAAGGCTTCGCTCGTTGGTTTATCTTGAAGTACAATGTCTACCCTTTCGGCTAGATCGGGTATGAGATTAGCTGCTAGATCATAGACATTATCACCCAAAATATAGGTGTTAAAATTTCTATCTGCTGCACTTGGTAATTCTGCCATAGATTTCTTTGCTTATTTACTCATAATGTAGCATTGGATGTATTTTGTCAATAGTGGGCTAGCTTGTACAATAGATGCAATGGAAGACAAAGTTATCGTGTTTGTGGGGATGCCGGGGGCTGGCAAGAGCGCCTGCATGGAGTATCTCAAGGCTAAGGGCGTGCCGTCGGCTTACTTTGGCGGGATTACGATTGACGAGGTCAAGCGTCGGGGTATGGAAGTCAACGAGGCTAGTGAAAAGTTTGTCCGTGAAGACATAAGAGCCAAAGAGGGCAAAGGCGCCTACGCGGTACGCATCATCCAGCAGATCGAACAATTTTTTGATCAAGGTCATCACTACGTCGTAGTGGATGGTTTATATAGTTGGACGGAGTACAAAATATTTAAGGAAAGCTTCGGCCATCGAGCCGTTATCATCGCTATCGTAGCGCCCCGTTCTGCCCGGCATAAACGCTTGACGACCCGCACCGAGCGACCGCTGACCGAAAAAGAAGCCAATACCCGGGATTACGCCGAGATTGAAAACCTCGAAAAGGGCGGCCCGATAGCCAACGCCGATTACTATCTGGCCAACGATAGCTCAGTCGAAGACCTGCGGGCCGACTTGCAAAAACTACTGCCCGAGATCGACATCAACCTCTCAAATGTTACATAGCTCTCTTGAGCTCTACTTGATGTAGTCGTGGAGCTTTTTGGCGTCGCGGTGTTTGCGGAGTTTGGCGAGGGCTTTGGCTTCTATCTGACGGATGCGCTCGCGGGTGACGGAAAATTCCTGGCCGACTTCTTCAAGGGTGTGGCTTTTACCGTCTTCTAGGCCGAAACGCAGTTTGAGGATTTTTTGTTCGCGCTCCGTAAGGGCGCCGAGCATGTCTTTAACCTGCTCTTTGAGCAGCTGGCCGGTGGCTGATTCCTCGGGCGAGACGGTGTCCTCGTCTTCGATAAAGTCAGCTAAAACGCTGTCTTCTTCGTCGTCGCGTATCGAAGCATCTAAAGACGAAATATCCTGTTTAATTTTCATGATGTGCTCGACTTTGTCGACGTCGATCTCCATCTCTTTGGCGATTTCCTCGTTACTGGGCTCGCGGTTGAGCTCTTGGGTCAGGCGGCGCTGCGTCCGGAGAAGCTTGTTAATGGTTTCGACCATGTGCACCGGGATGCGGATGGTGCGGGCCTGGTCGGCGATGGCCCGGGTGATAGCTTGGCGAATCCACCAGGTGGCGTAGGTCGAAAATTTAAAACCTTTATCGGGATCAAATTTCTCGACGGCCCTGAGCAGGCCGGTGTTGCCTTCTTGGATCAGATCCAAAAGGTCGAGCCCGCGACCGACGTAGCGCTTGGCGATTGAGACCACCAGGCGCATGTTGGCTTCGGCCATTTGGTCTTTGGCTTCTTTGTCGCCGGAAACCACGCGTTGGGCCAGAGCTAATTCCTCTTCGGCATTGAGCAGCGGGATTTTACCGATTTCGCGCAGATAGAGCCGCACGGAATCGTCAGCGACGTCATCGTCTAGATAAATCGCGGTGTTAGTGGCGACTTCTTCTTCCTCGGGCTCTTCGGCTTCCCATTCGGTGGTAAAGCCGGCGACATCAGGCTCGGTGGTGGTGATTTCGATATTTAAATCAGCCAGCTCGGTGTAGAGCGCGTCGAGAACTTCAGCGTTTTCCGGGACTTCCGGAAAAACGGCAAAGATATCACGTTGCTCGACATGCTTGTCTTTTTTGGCACGTTCGATCAGCTGAGCCCGCAGTTGCTCGGGGGTTAGCGATTCTTCGGCGGATTTAGAGTCTTTTTTAGCTTTAGGCATTCAGGCGCCTCCTTTCACTTTATTGAGTAATTCATTGTATTGTTTATCTTGCTGCTGCAGCGTTCGGATTGTCGCTTCGTCAGCCGTTTCCAGTTGGTGGCTAAGTTTGATTTTTTCGGTTTCGATAAATTTTTCTACCAGTCGTGCCTGCAATCGAGCGGCTTCGTCATGAAGCTCGTTGAGCTCGAGGCCTTGGTAGAGTTCCTCGTAGAGTAATGCTTCTATTTTAACATAATCGGCCAAATTTTTCACTGCCTTAACATCTTTGCCGTCAAAATCAGGGTGCTTTTTTAGAAATCCCAGCAGCTCCCGGCCATTATCCGTATAGAGCATGTCCGGCGTGACGAGTTCTAAAAATTCACCGCGCAAAGTCTGGCGCATCAGCACCAGGCTCAAGAAATTATCCTGAACTTTTTGGTTTTCGATAGCAATCTTGTTAAGTTGGGCTGGTTCGACTTTAATGTTTCGGCGGCGAGTTGGCGGTGTTGAACCACTGGTTTTTTGGAATTTCTGATCCAGCGCCTCACGACCCACGCCGATTGATTTAGCGATGGCGTTGAGGTAATGATCACGCTCGACCTCATCGGATAAACCACGCACTACCGGCAACAGCACGTCGCTGAATTCGCGCTTGCCCTGAGCCGATTCAATATCCAGTAGCTTGGCGTAGCGATCCATCAGCCAATCGAGAGCGTATTGATGCTTTTGAATCGCCGCCTCCCATAATTTGGGATCTTGCCTAATCAGGTCGTCGGGATCTTTGCCGCTCGGGATATTGATAACACTCAGTGAGACTTTAACCCGCGAAGCAATCGGCAGCGCCCGCTCGGTGGCTGCCAGCCCGGCTTTGTCGGCATCAAAACTAAGTCGAATATCACCGGTAAAACGACTCAGGGCTTTGAGATGCGGCTCGGTCAGAGCGGTGCCAGCTGTAGCTACCACCTGGCGCACGCCGGCTTGATGACTGGCGATGACGTCCAGGTTGCCCTCGACCAGTACCGCGACTTTGGTCTTGCGAATTGACTCTTTGGCCAGGTGCAGGCCATATATATGGCGGCTCTTATCGTACAGCACCGTTTGCGGAGTGTTAATGTACTTGGGGGCATTTGGATCTTCATCCAACTGCCGGGCCGTAAAACCGATTAGCCGGCCCTGCGGATCCTGCAACGGAATCATCAGGCGGCCACGGAACATATCCTGTACTCCGCCCCGGTAACCTTGGGCGCTTAAACCGGCCTGCTTGAGCTCAGGCTCGGTGAAGCCCTTACTTTTAGCGTAATTTAACAGGGCTGAACCGTTGTTTGGCGAGTAGCCAAGACGCCACTCCAGCGCCGTTTCTTTGCTGAATTGCCGCCGTTTTAGTACGTACTCCAAGGCTTCTTTATGCTTGCTGAATTGCGCCTGGTAAAATTTTGTCGCCAATTCCAGCAATTCATAGAGGCGTTCTTTATTTGGCCCACCCTCGCGCGGCGCGGAGCGGTACTGTTCGATGTCAATGCCGGCTTTGCGGGCCAACAGCTCCAGCGCGCCCTTAAACTCCAGCCCCTCGACCTCCATGATAAAACTAAACATATTGCCGCCCTTGCCCGAGGAGAAATCATGCCAAATCTGTTTTTCCGGACTGACCATAAAGCTTGGCGTTTTTTCATTGCTAAACGGGCTTAACCCCCGCCAGTTGCGCCCAGCCCGCTTGAGCTGCACATACTCGGCAATCACGTCCTCGATCGACAATCGGCTCTTAACTTCTTCGACAGCATCCATAATTACCCCTATTGTACGCTACGCTGTCATAAACTGTTCTTACTAATTTGCAACACACCTAGTTTATATAAACGTAAAAGCCACAAACACCGGTGCCGTCCAGTTGCCGGCTTTGTCTTGCATTAGCTTTATTTTATTGTAATGGTTGTGGCTAAATCAGGTATGTTAAGTTTAAACGGTTGATTATTCATTATAGCTTTGTAGATAAATGGCGGCACTTGGCCATAATTAGCTGCCTGCTTTATGGAAAGTTGAGCGCTGGCATTGGTAACGGACTTATCTTCAAATAGCTCTATAAAGCCATAGATTGGAAGCTTGCGGATACTCCTCGGTAGCCCGAGTAAGTAATTGCTTAGTGTCTTCCTGATTTGCTTGGGTTACTAGTGCAAGTAACGCTGCGCGTTCATAAGTCTGTAGCCTATTGCCTGTTTGATACTTAAGACTATTACTATAAGCATTATAGGCTCCAGAGTAATCCCCTAGATTGACCGACACAACGCCGAGATCATAATAATTACTGAATGTCGGATAGAGATCAATGGATTTTTCTGCTGCAGCTTTGGCTTGCTCGTATTTACCTTGATTAGTCAGGCTATTGGCTAGTGAAATATAGGCGCTGAAGTTTTCTGGCGATACGGCAATGTCATGTTTGGCCAGTATGTATTCACTCCTCCACTCCAGTCCTCTCGTTCCTGTTCTGACACCCAGTAGCCCGATTATCACAATCATCACAGCCAGCATTACTGACCGGTTTAGACGAATACGCGGCGGAAAAGCCGCCCAGGCAGTGCCGATCATACCCAACACTCCTACCATTGGGAAGTAAAACCAACTCTCGCTAACAGTCATGTCAGATGGTAATATCTGGGCACTCAATAATAATCCTATACTCATCCATGCAGCAAAGAATACATAGGTAAAGAATTGAGATTTAGCAGCTTTTCGCCGAATCAACAGTCCTACATAAATAACAAGTGCTACGACCACAAGATCTATTAAAAGTGGTAGCAAGAAGTACCGAAACGAATAACTTGAGTGTACCCAGTAGTAGCCCGAAGCCAATCTATAAGGAAAGAAGAATTTATTTATATAGAACAGCTCTATGGATGGTAGATTCATCAGCCTGTCTAGTAAGCCTAATTTTTGAATCGGAGCATTAGGATTACTCGTAATATGCGCGAATAGCCCCACGGCACTCACCCTTAGTACAAACCAAACTATTATCGGCCCAGTAATAATTCCAATAAATGGCAGCAGCCTCTTTCTTTCCCACCAACAGAGGTATAGCAACGTCATGATAACAAACAACATTCCAGACTCCTTGGAGAGCAAAGATAAAAACAAACAGGTAGCAACCAAAATTAGGCTCTTTGCTGAGTGAAACCGTACGAGTAGCCACATCGCTAATATCCCAAAGAAAAAGAACAATGCGTCCTGCATCGCCGGAATAGCAAATAAAACCTGGGAGCTAAGGGGGTGCAGAAGAAAAATCAGTGATAAGCATAATGCCAACGCTGGCTTAAAAGAATATCTAAAAAACAAATACAGAAAGACTGCGCTCCCAATGCCCAGCAACATTTGAAATAAATGGAAATAAACTGGGTGTGGGCCAAACAATGTATATAACACCGAAAATACCGTGGTCATAAGCGGTCGATAATACACACCGATTAAATTGCCACTGCCTCCGTCGTAAAAGGTGCTACCTTCGAAAAACAGTCTAATATTTTGAACGGAGTGAACAGGCGTATTATTCAAAATCTGTCCTATATCGTCACCTTGAAACGGATTATTAAGTCCGCTAAAAAAGACGACTAAACCTAAAGCCACGATGATGAGTGCCACCTGCCAATTGGTAAGTTTGTTGATTTTATCTAACATCAAGCCGCTGACCTACCGTAATCTTCTGGTTATTCATGATCAGCGCATATGCCTGGTCAATAATGTTTGTCTGGCCGTAATAGCGTGCCTGCGATATAGCCTGTTTAGCGTCGTTAGTGTCGCCATTTTGATACTCCAGCACTGCCAACCATAACCATATAGTGGCGTTTTGGGGATATTTTGTAAGACCAGTATTCAGTGTATGAATATTTTCGTTATAGTCCCCGGAATACAACATTGCCAAGGCTACATTTTCATAAATATCCGGACTGTCTTGAAACTTTAAGGCCTGCAGGTATGCTTGGCGGGCTTGGGTATAATTACCCAGTTTATACTCAATTAATCCCAGCGTATTGTTATTTGTACCCTGCGGGAACATGCGTACGGATTTTTTGGCATAGGTTTCAGCGTCATTGAAGCTTCCGTGAGCATACAAATTAGCCGCAATGACGTTGTAGGCGTTGAAGTCCTCTTTTGAAACCTTAATATCACTGTAGGATATGGTGTATATATCGTGCCAATCGCTGCCGCGGACTGCCGTTCGCACGCCCAGTACCGCAATAGCTAAAACCATCAGCACCAAGAGAATCCGACGGTCAAAGCGTACGGAAGGCGCAAAAGTAGTAGCTAACACCCCGAGCATTCCCAAAATGCCCACCATCGGGAAATAAAACCAGTTTTCACAAGCAGTCATGTCTACCGGAATGATTTGCAGCGTAAGCAACAACCCAAGACAGCTCCAAGTGGCAAAAAATAAATAGGTATAAAATGTAGCTTTTGAAGCCTTTTTGCGCAATATATAGCCGCCATAAATTATGGAAGCTATCACCGCAATATCAATTAGTAATGGTAGTGCAACATGGCGAAAATCAAAAACAGGCTGGATCCAATGATATTGTGAGGCCAAATGCAGGGGGAATAAAAATTTGATTATGTAGAATAGCAAGATGGACGGCGCTGTTAGTAAGCGTTCTCCGAGACTTAGGGCATCTATAGGCGCGTTGTGAGGATTGGTACCTAAAAATCCAACGGCCTGGGTTTTTAGACCTATCCACAAGGTGACCGGCAAGACAATTATTCCCAGGAATAGGTATAATCGCTTTCTATCCCACCAAAATAAATATAGTAGCGCCATGGCTACAAACAGGACACCAGATTCTTTAGATAATAAGCACAGCAATAGACATGCCGCGACCAGAAAAAGGTTTTTAACTGATTTAAATCGCACAAGTAGCCAGATCGCCAATATTCCAAAGAAAAAGAACAGGGCGTCTTGCATAGCCGGTATGGCGTAAACCACTTGTGAACGAATTGGATGTACTAAGAAAATTAATGCCAAAAACAAGGCTAGCGCAGGCCTGAAGGAATATCTAAAGAATAAATACAGTAGAAAAGCGCTAGCTATGCATAGTAACAACTGAAAAGCATGGAAATAAAAGGGGTGCGCTCCAAACAAGCTATATAGCACTGAAAAAACAGTGGTCATTAGAGGGCGGTAATACACTCCGTAAAGTGGGGCTGTTCCCTTTCCGACATAGAATGTTCCACCCTCAAAAAAAAGAGGGATATTCGAGATGGAGTGTACCGGCACATTATCGACAATCTGCGCCGTGTCATCGCCCGCAAACGCATTGTTAAGCCCACTAAAGAAAACTGCAAAACCCAACACTATGATGATGAGGGCTGCCTGCCAATTGGTGAGTTTGTTGATTTTATCCAGCATTAGGCCGCTGACCTACACATTCCTCTTGCGCTTATTGTTCAGTAATAAGCATATCATTAAGCTGGTTTCGCCGTTTCTGGACACGCCAGGAGATAGATATCATAATGCCGACAGGCAATGGAGTATGTAAAAAAAATAGTGGCCTTCCGGATAACCAGATTTGTAGTCGTGGGCCTCGGCAACACGACGTTTAACTTTGCCGTTTTGAATTTCGTATTTTACGGTTTGCACCAGACCAAGCTGGTGTCGAGCTTTATTGCTACTGCTTGCGCGGTGATGCTCAGCTTCGCGCTCAATCGCAGTTTTGTGTTCGTAGATAAAGAGCGCCCGGCCAAAAAACTGGCTTTATTTATACTTGTCACGGCAGGCGGTGTGTTACTGATCCAGAACTCCGTCTATGCTTTAATGTTGGCACTGCTGCAACACCACGGAGTTAATAATGACTTTTTAGTTATTAATCTGGGTAACCTGGTTGCTTCGTTGATGGTGATGATATGGAACTATAACGGCTATCGAATATTCGTATTCCGGGGCGAAAGGCATAAAAATGTCGTTATCGAAACAGACTGATGTATCGATTGTCATCCCAGCCTACCGTGAAGAGCAACGGATCGGGACTACGCTGGACACCTTGGCCGTATTCTTAAAAACTAACCATGTCTTTAAAGACAAGTCAGTCGAAGTGCTCGTCGTGGCAGCAGATAGCCCCGACAAAACCCATGAAATCGCAATCGCTAAACAAAAACTCTTTAAAAATTTTCGGCTGCTTAAACCCGGGGCTAAAGCCGGTAAAGGCCGCGATGTACAATTCGGTATGTTACGGGCCAGTGGAAAATTCATCTGCTTTATGGACGCCGACCTGGCAACGCCGCTCAGTCATTTAGAAGAATTTTATATGACCTGCGCTACAACTGACAGCATAGTGGTGGGTACCCGCAACTTATTAAAGCACCACCCCAATCCGTTACGGCGGATCATTTCTAATATTGGTAACCTGCTTTTCCGGTTAGTCGGAGGTGTCTGGATAGAGGATTCACAGTGCGGATTTAAGATGTTTCCTAGCACCACTTCGCAGTTTTGCTTCTCCCGGCTAACTATTATGGGCTGGGGATTCGACATGGAAATTCTAGCGATTGCGCACGCCAACAATATCGGTATAAAAAGTTACCGGATTAACGATTGGCAAGATAAGCCGCACACTACCTTTACGGACGGCTTGCTGCGAATTTCTTTGCGATCACTGAAGGATTTAGGGCATATTGGACTGCGGCGACTACGTGGTTTTGGGCTCAGGGTTGCGGATGCCGACCAGTGATATAACGCCACCAGCGATGAGGAGACCAGCGATTGTCAGGATGCCGGCATGAAAGGCCGAGACCGAAGCATCGCTTAAAGCTTCGCGGAACTGGGAATCATGCTGGTACGGTGACGGCGGCGTGGTTTCCAGTGTAATTTGCTTGGTAGCAGTCACGAGGCTTGACGGAACATTAGAGGCAGCCATCTTTTGGTCGACGACATGGCTGAACTGGCTGGCGACGATAGCGCCGACGGCAGCCACGGCGATCAAACCGGCGATGCGGGCCACGGCATTGTTAACTGCCGAGGCGATACCGGCCTGGGTCGGAGCGACATCGCCCAAGATAGTCGATGTCAGCGGTGCCACCGTAATTGCCAAGCCCACTCCAAACAAAATGATTGCCGGGAACAAATCTGTCCAATAATTCACCGCTGTTCCCAGCTGCAGCATCATCAAAAAACCACAGCCGGCCACGATCGGGCCAAAGCCCATAAACAGCCGCGATCCGTACTTGGCCGACAATTCACCCATTTTAGGCGAGAGCAAAAACAGGATCAGGGTCACCGGTACCCCCGCCATTCCGGCAGCTAGCGCGGAGTAGCCGGCCACTTGCTGCAAAAAAACCACCAAGATAAAAAACGAAGCCGTCAGCCCGGCATAGACGGCCAGGGTCGCCACGTTGCCAACGCTAAAATTATGGTTCTTAAATAAACTAAGCGGCAACATCGGGTGCCTGGCCCGCCGTTCGTACAGCAAAAAACTGGCAAACAGTACGATACCGCCGATCAGAGGAGCCAGAATCAGCGGACTATCCCAGCCGTAATGGGGCTGCTCAATCAGAGCGTAGACCGGGCCGCCCAGACCCGCCGCGCAGAGTACCGCGCCGACAAAGTCGACCTTGGCTTTTGATTTTTTGGCTTCGGCGACCTTGATATCTTTTAGCAGGAAGAGCGTGATGGCGATCGGCAGGATGTTAATGGCAAAAATCCAGCGCCAAGAAGCCGCATCGACTAAGATACCACCGACCAGCGGCCCCAGGATGAATGAAATACCCGTCCAGGCCGTCCAGCTACCGATAGCTTTACCCTGAGCAGCTCCCGAAAAAGTAGCGATAATCAGAGCTAATGAACTCGGCACCAAGAGCGCCCCGGCAATGCCCTGCAAGCCACGGGCCACAATCAAGAAACCGCTACTAGGCGCCACGGCGCAGAGTAACGAAGCGATGGCAAAACCCCACAGGCCCAGCCATAAAATCTTTTTTCGTCCCAACAGATCAGACAAGGATCCGGCGATTAAAATCAAGGAGCCCAGAGTGAGTAAATAAGCGTCGACAATCCATTGCTGAGCCGACAAACCCCCGCCCAGTTCGTGCTGGATAGCCGGCAGGGCCACGTTGACGATGGCGCTATCTAAAAAAGCCACGAACGAAGCCAGGATACTTACCACTAGCACCAGCCGCTGCTGCTTTGTCATAAATGTAGCATAGCAGATTTTGACAATACTTCACGTCAAGGAGAAGCGTATGGTTTAATTAAGGTTATGCCTAACCAGCCGTCGCACTCGCCCCAAGACAGACATACTTACATACCACCCCATGTTCAACAGGCTATGGCCAAGCACATGGAACAATCTTTGCCGGCCCATATGAAACGTTACGCCGGAGCTTACATGGAGCAACACGTTATGACGCCACATGCCGGCGCGCCGGTCATGCCCCATCCGCAGGCTCATCCGTTTACGCCCCATATGCCCCGACAGGCTGGTGGCAGCCCGTTGCAACATTACCAGGCCCCGCCGAGCGCGGTACCAGCAGTGACCGCTCCCGCGCCAGGCCCTGCTTCCCTGCCAGCCCCACAGCTGCCAGCGGTAGTGGCACCGGGCAACGGCCCTCAGGAAAGTTACGCCGCGGCGCAGAGTCCGGTCGCCGCCGGCCAACCTACGTATGATTTCATAATAAATCCGGCTCAAGCCGCTCGCCAGTCGGCCTTCGCCAAGTTGCCCGGCGGTACTAACCCCTTAATTATCAAGATAGGGCTGATTAGTGGCGGGCTAGTAGTAGTGCTGATTATTTTTTCTATACTCAAGGGGCTCCTGACTAGTGATGGCAACCGGCCCCTACTGATAAGCGTCGCGCAACACCAGCAATCAATCATCCACCTAACGGCTGCTGCCGCTAAGGAAAACAGCCTGACACTACATAATAAAAACTTCGCGCTGACCGCTCAAACCAGCCTGACCACCGGCGAATCAAAGATGATCGCCTACTTAGGCAAAACCGGCGTCAAAAAAGTCGACCCCAAGCTACTTGCTCTCAAGGTTAGCGCCAAAAATGATCAGGAACTGGCTTTAGCGGCCACCGCCGGTAACTACAACCCGGCTTTTCAGGAGATTATGAAAAGCCAAATGCGTCAATACCAGCTCGCCCTCCAAGCGGCCTACAAACTCACGCCCGGCAAAAATGGTCGAATATTACTGAATGACCAATTTAAACAATCCGAGCTGTTAGTCACGTTGCTCGCCGAGACCGCCGCTACTCCTTAACCGGGCCAGCTACCAGGTCATAACTGTGGCGAATCAACCCCCGCACTTCTTCCCACGGTAATTGCCCGGCCAGCACTAAGGTGTTCCAATGTTTCTTATTGAGATGGTACCCCGGCATGATTTCATCATATTTTTCGCGCAGCGTCGCCGCCAGTTGCGGGTCACATTTCAAACTCAGTTGCACTGGCGTCTTACCCTCCGATATCAGGGCAAACATCTTATCATTTACTTTATATACGGCCACCCCCTCGCCAAACGGGTAGTCCAGCTTGGCGTTGGGCATTTCTAAAATATAGGCTTCAACTGTCTCGTGGTTCATTTTTAAACCATTCCAAATAATGCTGCAGCTCGGCGATTGAGGCCTGGATATCATCAAACGCCCGATGGATTTCTTTCTTCTCGAAATTCTGGCCGTATTTGGCCTGCATCAGGACTTTCCAGGCGCTGACATCAAGCATTCGGTAGTGCAGTTTTAGATCCAGCGCCGGCCACCACTGCTTGATAAAATTCCGGTCATTGTGAATGCTATTCCCCGCCAAAACTGCCGGCTCGTCACCGAAGTATTTTTGAACCAACTCGATGAGCTCCTGCTCGACTTGCCGTGATGCTTTGCCGCTGGCCATTTTATTGACAAATTCGTCGCGATTGGCCGGGAAGTCCGCCCACCAAATATTCTTTTGCATCCGATCCACGACTAACTCGCGCGGCTGCTGGACGATTGCTTCGTAGCTGGCCAGCGTCTTAAAGTCAAAGTCAGTAACCTCAGCGGCTACCTCTAGAATTACGTCCTGCTGGGCATCCAACCCGGTCATCTCCAAATCCACCCACAGCAATTTAGTCGGCACGGCGTGTTTATCAATCATTACCGGCCATTATAGCGCACCGCTAGAATGGAAGCTTGCCTTTCGGGTCGCCGGTACCCAAGTCTAGGCCGGGACGAGGGATGCTTGGCGGTCGCGGGCGCTGACCAAAGCGTCGTTGTACCACTGTAACTCCCCAAGCAGTGTTTCAAGAGCCGTCTGCGGGCCATATGGATTGGCCTTTTCGGCTTCAGCTAAGTTGCCTGCTTCGTCGATCTTTTCGCTCATGCCGGTCATAGCCACGCCCGGTACGGTCGGCATCGGTATCATACGGCTTTCCGATAAAATCTCTTTGAGCGCCACTTCGGCACGGGCACCGCCGGCCGAACCATGCGATACTACGGCCGCCGGTTTGCGATTCAGTTGCCAATCGACATAATCCAAAGCATTTTTAAGCACACCCGGCATCGAGTGGTTGTATTCCGGTGTCACAAATACGTAAGCCTCAAACTCAGATAGCTTATCCAGCCACTTTTTGGCAGTCGGATCAACCTGGCGATTAGGGTTATAGCGCGGCGATATGGGCTCGTTGAATATCGGCATCGGATAATCCCTGAGATCAACCATCTCAGCCTCAACGTCTTCCATCGTTTCCAGGGTTTTCATAACCCATTTTGCCTGCTGGGGCGTTTTGCGCCCTTCGCGAACTGCTCCGATAATCACTGCTACTTTCATGTCTATCCCCTCTTTATTGGATTTTTTAGCTTACACCTTTTGGATCCGCCGTTCGGTGAAACATTTCACGCCGGACTGTACTTATGGTATACTTTGTATAGTATTAAGTAATCTCAGTATAAGCTCAATACTATACTTTGTAAAGTAATGAATATCACATCTGTTAAACATCCCCTTGAGCCCAAAACTGGCTGCATCGCCGCCGCCATGCAGATTATCGGTAATAAATGGACGGCCCTGATCCTGCGCGATTTATTCAGCGGCCCAAAACGCTTCTGCGAACTGGAAAAATCCGTCGGCAGCATCAACCCGCGTACCCTGTCCCAGCGCCTCGATGACCTGGAAGCCTACGGCATCATCACCCGCGCCAGCTACGCCGAAGTCCCACCCCGCACCGAATACACCCTGACCGACAAAGGCCGCGACCTGCACCCCATCCTCAAGCAAATGGCCGCCTGGGGCAGCAAGTACGAAGAATCCTGCTAATCCTTAGTAAGCTGACCAGCTTGCTGTTTGTTACCCAAACACTTTCTTTCAGAGGGCTACTAGCGAATAGATATCTATCGCCTGGTGATTGCATAGCTAACAGATATCTTATCGCCATATGCCCTTGAAAAGATACAGGCGAGCTAGCTACTATTCAACTGAGAAAAAGTGCGCTTCGGCCAGATTTTTAGCCACTTCTTGCGGCGTAAATAAGTTTCCGTGCATGGAGAGTAAAATACCCGGCTCCAGCGTCGGCGAATATCATGACTTCTCTTTAAAGTCGAGGGCGGCGGAGTTGATGCAAAATCGCATGCCGGTGGGCTGATCGGGCGCGTCGTTAAAGACGTGGCCGAGGTGCCCGCCGCAGTTGGCGCAGGTGACTTCGACGCGATCCACGCCCATGCTAGGATCGGCCACCAGCTTAACGGCCTCGGTGTTGGCCGGGTCGTAAAAGCTGGGCCAGCCAGAGCCGGAATCAAATTTGGTATCACTTTTAAAGACAGTGGCGCCGCAGGCCATGCAGACAAAGTCACCGGTGCCCTTTTCGTGGAGCAGTTTGCCGGTAAATGGTGCTTCGGTGCCCTTTTCACGCAGGATATGGTACTGCTCAGGGGTTAGTTTGTCTTTCCATTCATCGTCGGTTATAGGCATGTCGCTCATTCGACTTCCTCCTCTTTGGGCTTATCCAGCTTATTGAGTTTAAAGAATTTAACGATAACGTAAATAGCCGCCAGGACGAACAAGAAGTTCAACAGTCCGTAGGCAAAGGCTCCCCAGCCAAAACTAGCAGCTCGATCGTGCCACTGTAAGACGAAAACGCGCTGGCTCAACGCCTGGCCAAAAAATAGCTGGAAAGCCGGGTTGATAAAGCTCGCGACCAGTAACTTAACCAATTCTTGAGCCTGCAAACCAACCACGAAACCAATAGCCAGGCCAACCACGGCATACTGACGCAAAAAACCGATAAAACCGCTGACCGGATTGATCTCTTGTACCACGACCACTGCCGGATTAGGTTTTGGTTTACGGCTGCTACTTGGTGATTCCATGCGCATAACAGTCCCGGCGGTCACATTATGGGTTTGGGTGTCTGTTTTGCGACGTTTACGGGCTTTCGTAGCCATAATTATCTCCTCTAATATTCACATTTTATCAGGTGCCGTGATACCCAATAATTCCAGGCCGGATTTGAGCGTTTGGGCATAGTGGGTTACCAGACCGAGGCGCAATGCTTGGCGCGGGTCATCGATTACTCGATTGCCCTCGTAAAAACGATTAAATACCTGGGCTAATTCATAGAGGTAGGTCGCGACATGGTGCGGCATGAGATCCTTGGTCGCCTGATCGATGATTTCGGTGTATTCACTCAGCTTGCGCACCAGCGAGCGTTCGCCAGCTTCGAGCTGGACTTGGTCATCGCTGTCCGGTTCCTGCTCACCGACATGTACAGAATTCTGTACAGTTTGTTGTACATATCCATCAGATCCCCCGCCCTCGGCTTTGCGTAAAATTGAGCGGGCCCGGGCATGAGCATATTGCAGATACGGGCCACTATTGCCCTCCAGGGCTACTGATTCTGCCGGATCGTAGATGATATCGCCGCCAATACGTTGCTTTAAGAAGGCATATTTGACGGCAGCCAAGATCGTCTCGTGGCTTTCCTGGTTACCAGCGGCCTGGTTGGCTGCTTGGGCGGCATCTAGGATATCGGTCGCTTTGAGAATATTGCCTTTACGGCTGCTCATCTTGACGCCGCCGGGTAGCTTGATATTGCCGTGGGTGAAATGCCGGCTGCGGCTGACGACTTCCGGATGGAAATGCTCCAGCGCCTTGAGCACGACTTTCATGTATTCTACGATGTCATTAGCGGTGATAATGACGCTCTGGTCGAAGTGGTACTGCTGCCATTTGGTAGCGGCCAGGCCGAGTTCTTTGGCTTCGTAGGTCGGCAAGCCGCCGGAATTGATGAATACCCGGGTGTGCAGGCCCTGTGGCTCGCCCTTAAATACGATCGCGCCGTCCGATTCCTCAAATACGCCCTCGGCCAGGCCCTTTCGGACAATTTCTAAGCCGAGCGGGGTGACTTCGCTCTCCGGTATATATTTCTCAAACTGGCTGACCTGCAGCTGGCGATACAGCTTGTCAAAACCCTCGTAGCTCCACTGCCGGCACGTCCAGTAGATTTGGGCGAAGGGTGATGTACGGTCATCTTGGGCATGTAGTTCGTAAACCCGCTTATTGGCGGCCACGATCGCGGCTTTGGCATGTTCGTCTTCCTCGTAGGCAGCGTTGCCTTCGACATAGCGGGCGCTCAGCCATTCCAGTCGTTGCTCCGGTGCGACCGCCGTGAGTTTCTCAGGGTGCTCGCCATCCAGTTCTTGCGTGATAGCCCACATGGTTTTGCCGACGTGCAGGCCGACATCACCGCCGTAGTTTAGGCGATGTACGGTAGCCCCGGCCGATTCTAGCAACCGTGAAATCGCGTCGCCGGTAATCGTGGTGTATAGGTGGCCGGCGTGCAAGACTTTAAACGGATTGGGATCAGAGTATTCGGCGACTATTGTTTGCCCGGCCAGCGTTTGCGCCGATTTAGCTTCCAGTGTACCTAGCAAAGCCTTATCGCTCAGCTTCAGGTTAATAAAACCGGGGCCCGCTACGCTGACATCGCTGACCTGTTCGCCCAAAGTTTCACGAAGTTTCACGGCCAGGGCCTCACCGATCTCCCGAGGATTTTTGCCAGCTTGCTTAGACAGCTGGAGCGCCACGTTAGTAGCATAATCCCCAAACTGCTCCTCTGGCCGCGTCAAATCAATCCGCGGCTTAGCCTCAAATAGTTCTTGGGCGGCAGCCGCGATTTTTTGCTCCAAATTGTCTTTCATTATATCTAGTGTAACAGATAGGGCCATGCTATTACCGGCTTATAAACCCTGCCGGGGTGCGGCCAGTAATCGGGCGGCGCGCCAGATGAGATGATAGAGGCCGGCCAAGAGGACAAAAAATGAAATTATAGTAACCAGCATCTGCGGATAAGCCGCCGGGTGCTGAACCCGGTCGGCGATATCAAACAGCAGGCCGCCGGGATTAGTCAGCACGTCCCAGCTATTCCAGCGCAAATCACGACCGATATAGATGGCTATACTGCAGATCAGTAGCATCAGGGCAATCCACCAGCCAGCCGCCCGGTTTCCAAAACGTCGTATTAGCTGACGGTGCACCAGATATAAACTGCTGAATCCAAGTGCCAGGCCGGTACCGACAAAAGCCGTAAACAGCACGGCGTCATACAACACGTCACCCCGCCCTACTTCGCGCAGGTGGATGAAATCACTGATCATATAAAAGCTGTTGGGCAAAAAAACTAACCACAGCAGGCTGGTAGCTAATCCCTCCCAGCTCGACCATAGTTTATGGCGTAGCACCACTAGCAACCGGGTGGCAAACACTAGGGGTAACCAGGCCAACACGAGGTTCCATAAGAGATAGTCATAGGCTAAGCTGTGGCTGCGCCAGGCTCCATAAGCAAACAGCCCGGCACTCACCAAACTGGCCATACCAAGAGCGCTAATAAACTGCCCGCGCGGCGAACGCCACATGTTCATACCCCTTAATTATAGCAAGCTGGTGATGGCTTACTCGTTGAGGAGTTTTTTGAGGTCTTCGACCAGGTCAACCGGTGTTGGGTTGATGCCGTTGAGGATAGCGACATAGAGACTGACGTAGTCGCAAAAATTAGACGTCCAGAGCAGTTGTTGCAGATGTGTCTCGCCTTGGGGCACAACTACGTTTGGTGCCGGGCGTTTGCCGGACAACAGGCGCTCGCTGACCACGAAGCGCTTCTGGACACGGTCGTGCTCCAGGTTGGAACGAATTTCAACCACCGCGTAAGGTTTATCGATCGGGTGGCTCGACCAGCCGATGAATTCGTTGTGGTTGAATTCCGGATATTGATTGACCCAGGCCACGTTTTTAGCGTTTTCATTAAGACAAATTTTGAATTTATTAGCCGCCGGGAAAAGTTTCGGGCCGCTGTAAACGACAATCGATTTACCGATTAGCTCCAAAGCCAATTGCTTGGCAGTGTTTTGCTTGGTCGGGATTGTCGCCCCCCAGGCAGTAATTTGCTGCTTTAACCAGTCTCCGGCAGCTTGCAGCTCAGCTCGCTTACCAGCCGGCACCAGGCCGAGCGGTTCGAGTAATTCTACCAATCCGGCCAGAAAAAACAGTGAAGACATCCGTGGCTGGATGCCGCCGGGGATTTCAAAAAAGGCATGTCCTTTATCCCGGGCAATGGCTGCCAACTGTCCGCCAGCGGCCATGATAGCGATCTGGGCACCACGGTTTTCCGCTTCAGCGAGAGCCGATAGGGTTTCCTCGGTATTACCAGAGTAACTAGATGAAATGAATAACGTGTTTTTGCCGACATAGGCTGGCAGTTCATACTCCCTGATAATCTCAAACGGCACGGTCGGTCGGCCCCAGGTGTTGAGGTAGATCGCCGGCCAGGCCGAGCCGCCCATGCCGGCCAGGACAATGTTGTCAATGCCGGTAAAACCCGAGGTAGTGACGCCAAATTCATGCCCCAACTGTTGCCACTGTTTCTCGACAACGCCCAAAGCATCCTGCGGATCACGTTCATGAATCAGTTTTAAATCGTCCAGCATCCCTGAAACTCCTTTTCGCTTTTAATAGTGAATTGTATATAGTATAGCCTAAGCGTAACAAGTCTTATTTAGGGGGTGGTGATGTTCGGAAACCAAAATAATCAACAGCAAGATGACAATCAGATTCCAGACAGCTCGATCGACGGCGCGGTCAATGCTGACGCTCCGGCGCAGCCCGACCAAGCGGCCATCACTCCGGTTGATCAGCTCTGGCAGCACCCCGGCGCCCCACTAGACACCGATGCCGCTGATACCCCGGCTACTCCGGCTCCGGCCGCGACTGCTTCGCTCAGTGTTCCCGGATTGCCGGCTGCCGACGCCGCTACCGGTGTTGATGCCAACGAGCTATTAGACATCAAACACCAGGCTCTGACCCAGCTTTCACCACTTGTCGGGCATCTTGATCAAACTCCCGAGGAAAAATTCCGCACTACCATGATGATGATCCAGGCCAGCGATGATCAAAGCCTGGTCAAGGACGCCTACGCTGCCGCTCAAGCAATCAAAGACGAAAAAGCGCGTGCCCAGGCCTTGCTCGACATCATCAACGAGATCAACTACTTCACCCAGCATCACCCTCAAGCCTGAGGCCTGAGGCCCGGGTTCGGGCTACATCATGCCGCCCATGGCGCCTGACATATCAGGGCCACCAGCTTTTTCCTCTTTAGGGACTTCCACCACTAGCGCGCCCATGGTCATGGCCGTGCCAGCAATCGAGACAGCGTTTTGTATTGCTTCTTTGGTTACGCGAGCCGGGTCAATTACACCGACGGACTTGAGGTCTACGAGCTTATCAGGGTTAGTGACGTCGACACCTTGGCCTGGCTTAGCCTTACGAATTTGTGGCAGCCATTCGTCCGGGTTCAAACCCGCATTCTCTAGCAATATACGGAATGGCTGCTCAAAGGCTCGAAACAACAGGCTCTGGCCAGCATTAATTTCGGGGTTGTCGGCTATTGGCTTAATAGCAAAGATCAGATTGATTAGCGTCACGCCGCCGCCAGGCACCACGCCTTCGGCCAACGCCGCTTTAACGGCGTGGACGGCGTCATCGACGCGGAATTTCTTTTCTTCGATCTCGGTCTCAGTAGCACCGCCGACTTTGATGACGGCAACTTTGCCGGATAGCGCGGCGTGGCGTTTCTCAAGGTGCTCCTTGTCGTACTCACTGGTAGCGGTATCGGCCTGAGCAGCGATTTGCTTGAGACGGGCCGCTATGGCGGCCGGGCTACCGCCGCCCTCGATGATAGTCGTTTCGTCTTTGGTGACGATGACTTTGCGGGCCGTGCCGACAACGTCGAGGTCGACGTTTTCAAAGGTCATTCCCCGGTCATCAGTAATCACCTGGGCGCCGGTCAAGATGGCGATGTCCTCCAGGATTTCTTTGCGGCGGTCGCCGTAAGCCGGAGCTTTGATGGCAATGGTGTTAAAGACGCCTTTGAGACGATTTAGGATTAAAGTACCGAGCGCTTCGCCCTCGATGTCCTCGGCGATTAAGACCAGGTCTTTTTTGCCGGATTGAGCTAGTTTCTCAAGCAGCGGCAGGAATTCCTGGATGCTAGAGATCTTTTTGTCGGTAATCACGATGGCCGGCTTATCATAGACGGCTTCCATGCGGGCAGTGTCAGTCACCATGTAAGGGCTGACAAAACCACGATCAAAGGTGAAGCCTTCGACGACTTCAGCCTCGAGTATCAGCCCCTGGCCCTCTTCGACGGTTACCACGCCGTCGCGGCCGACCTTGTCGATGACGTCAGCGATCAACGCGCCGATCTGGGCATCACCGGCCGAAATAGTCGCTACCTCGGCTACCCGGCTTTTTTTGCCCTGGATATCTTCGGATAATGTACTGAGCTGAGCAATAACGTCACGCGCCGCGCTCTCCAGCCCCTTACGCAACAGCATTGGATTATGCCCGGCCGCGATCAACTTGTTAGCTTCATTAAGGATGTGGTAAGTCAGTACAGTCACCGTCGTGGTACCGTCACCGGCCACGTCGTTCATTTTAGAAGCGGCTTGTTTGATAAGCTCGGCTCCGACCTTATAACCCAGGGTCTCATCGTCCACATCAGCCAGATCAACGCCTTTAGCAACCGTCACGCCGTCGTGAGTCACTGTTGGCGCGCCGTACGATTTACTGATAACCACGTTACGCCCTTTAGGCCCCATGGTTGTTTTTACCGCGTTATATAAAACTTCGGCGCCACCGAGTACCCGCTTGCGGGCGTCGTCATCATAAAAAACTATTTTTGCCATCCTGGAATCCTCCTATTTAACCGTCGCCAAGACGTCTTCTTCTTTAACTAAAATGTACTCGTCCTTGCCGACTTTGACATCGGTGTTGCTATAGCTCTTGTAGACGATGCGATCGCCGACTTTGAGCTGCTTGGCATCGGGGCCAACTGCCACGACTTTGGCCGTCTTAGGCTTTTCCTGGGCGTTGCTGGGCAAGTAAATCCCGCTGGCTGTCTTGCTATCGGCCTCCTCGGCCTGGGCTACTACGTAATCGCCTAATGGCTGCAAAGGTGCACTCATCTATAACCTCCGGTGTATGTTAGATTCCTAGTAACAGCTGTTCTCTCGCACGGAACACCTGTGTTAGCACTCACTATACCCGAGTGCCAACTTCTCTGTCAAGCCGTTATTTCACCGATTGAGAGCGTGCCGCTGCCTCGCGGGTGGTAGCGATTTCGTCCCACGGATGGACGCCATCGGCCCGCTCGATGGTTTTTTCGTGGCCCTTGCCGAGTATCAACACCGTATCGCCTTTTTTAGCCCGCCTGAGTGCGAATGTAATAGCATCGGTACGGTCATGAACTAAAAATAGGTCGCGGTCGCGGGTTTTGCCGGCTTTGATAGCCCCCAGAGCGATTTCATCCATAATCTGGATGCCATCAATGTCACGGTCGTCTTCCTCGGTGATGACGACTTCGTCGCAGTAGCGGCCAGCCAGCTCGCCCTGCACTGCCCGCTTGGCCTCGTCGCGGCGGCCCGCCGAGCCAAACATAACGATTAGTTTGCCTTTGACAACTGGTTTTAAGTCTTTGAATAACTTCTCAAAGCTGTCCGGCGTGTGGGCAAAATCGACGATAACGTCAAAATCTTGTCCCTCATTGATCCGGGTCATGCGTCCCTCGACGCCCTCTAGGGCGGCAATTCCCTGCTCTATTTGGCTTTTGTCGAGTCCGACAGCCCGGCCGGCCGCCACCGCCGCCAGCGAATTGTAGACGTTAAAGCTGCCCGGCAGCTGGCAAGAGATTTGATAACTGTCTTGGTCGATCGTAGCCGTATAGGTACTGCCCGCAGGTGATAATGTAACGGCGCTAGCTTGCAAATCACCCTGTTCTACCCCATACGAAATTGGGTTTTTAATGTCGCCGGCAAATAGGGCCGCGCTCGGGTCTTCAGCGTTGATAACACCGGTACGCAGACCCTTGCGGTTGCGATTAGCCAGCTTAAAGAGCTTGCGCTTGGCACCGACATAGCGCTCAAACGTCCGGTGATAATCGAGGTGCTCGTGCGTGACATTGGTCATCACCGCCACAGAGTACGGGATGCCCCAGATCCGGTTTTGGGCCAGCGCCTGACTGGTGACTTCCATGACCAACCAATCAATTTTGGCGGCTCGCAGCGTTTTGAGGCGGCGCATCAGCTCCGGAGACGGCACAGTGGTCATATGATGAATCTGCGGCTTGATATCGTTGCCAGCTCCCCACGAAACCGTTGTCATCAGCCCGGTATTATAGCCAGCCTCCTGTAACATGCGGTGAATCATAAAGGCCGTCGACGTCTTGCCGTTCGTCCCGGTTACGCCGATGACTTTCATCCGCCGCCCCGGAAACCCATTCAGCAGATTAAATAAAAACGCCTCGACCAAATGCCCGTACGGCTCAATCGCCGGAAACAACCCGGGCGGGATAAACTTTTTAACGATTTTGCGGATATTCACTGCCCTAGTATAGCCCGCCCATGAGCCAATAAAAAACCGGTCGCCCTAGACGGACAACCGGCTTTCAATTTAGAGGAGAGGAGTTATTGAGGACGTATAACTTCGGGCCCGGCTTTGTCACCAGAGAGAACATTGGGATCAATGAAATCCGGCTCGCCGTTATCGGTCACGATATCTTGTAAGGCTTGGGTGCTTGGTACTTCAATGCGACCTTCGGGCAACTTTGTGAGATCGTCTTTGTCCCAGCCATTGAGGCCCATCATTTGATCAGTAGCAGACTGCTCTTCGGCGTGAGTCGGGTCAGTCACGCCTTCTTTGGCAAACAGCTTGTCGGCGACTTTGGTGGGATTGCTGCCCTTGGGCATGTAAAAGGTGTTATTGGCGGCTTTGTCAGTGAGACCACTTTGATCACCACTGCGGGCCGAGTCACCGGAGCCTATACTACCCATGGCAATTGCCGCGCCTGGGACAATTATGGCCGCGGCGGCTAATCCGGCCACTACTTTGCGGCGAAGATAGGGTTGATCGGGTTGGAGTGAAGTATCGGGTGAGTTCATATTGAATGCTTTCCTTAATTATTTTGTTTATTTTTGTATTACTAAGCCCTATTGTAGCAAAATGGTTGTGTTTTGTCAAGTATGTGGTGTGTTACATATTTTACTGGTATACAATTAGATGATGAAAATATTGGGAATCGAAACCAGCTGCGATGAAACGGCCGCCGCTGTCGTTGAGGATGGGCGGCGGATCCTTAGTAATGTCATCGCCTCTAGTATGGATCTGCACGTGAAATATGGCGGCGTGGTGCCAGAGATCGCTGCCCGCAGTCACTTAGAAGTGATAAATCCAGTGATCCAGCAGGCTCTCGATGATGCTGGCTGCAACTGGGACGATATCGATGCTATCGGGGTGACGTATGGCGCAGGACTCAGTGGCAGTCTGCTAATCGGCGTCGTGACGGCCCGGACACTGGCGATTAGCCTCGGTAAACCCCTCTACGGCATCAATCATGTCGAAGCTCACGTCTATGCCAATTTCTTGCTGGATCAGGTACCGGAGTTTCCGATGTTGGCGATCATCGTCTCCGGCGGCCATAGCCAGCTGGTTTTATTTAGGGATCATTTTGATTACACATTGCTCGGGCAAACCCAGGATGATGCTATCGGCGAAGCTTTTGACAAGGTGGCCAAGATGCTCGGGCTCCCCTACCCCGGCGGCCCATCAGTTGCTAAAGCGGCCGAAACGGGCGATCCGCTAGCTTTTAAACTCCCCAAAGCCAAGATGGGTAAGTACGATTTTAGTTTCTCGGGGCCCAAGACGGCTGTCCTGAGGCTGGCCCAGGCCCAGATAGGGGAATCTTACGACTTTCCCTCTATAAAGCTGGCTGGGCGGCTGTCTGACGCCCAAAAGGCCGACATCGCGGCCAGCTTCCAGCGGGTGGCCGTCGAGACCATCGTCGATAAGGCTCAACGGGCTTATGAAGAATTCGCGCCCAAAAGTGTCGTCATCGCCGGCGGCGTAGCCGCCAATCAGGAGCTCCGCCGCCAACTCACCGGAACCATTCCCCTGCCCCTCACCTACCCGCCCCCAGAGCTCTGCACCGATAACGCTGCCATGGTCGCCGCCCTCACCTCGTACAAAATCCTCCGCGACCAGCCCCAGGCTGATCCCTACACCCTGGCCATCGAGCCCAACCTCAGCATGTGAGGCTACTGATAACGCTGGATCTGTTCGCGAGTAAGCTTGCCATTAAATTCTGCCCAGCGCCTAAACGGTTCCTTGAGATTCTTGTAGTTTTCACCATAGGTCTGTTGGAACCAATCAAGATACCGGCGAACGGTATGATTTGAGGCCAAGCGATCAGCCATGGAACCAGTAAATTTCACCTCTATATCGAGTATGAAATTATCCAGTAAATTCCTCGTCAATTTACTGGCTACTAGATGATCGACTAATTGTTGGGCTTTACTCCCCTCATAGCCCCACATCACTAGCTTTCGCTCGGTAGTTATAATGCCGAGCGCTTCATAGCCGGACACGTCTTCCTCGGCCGGCAGCGGCTTATCTGCCGCCATTGTTACGGTATACGCTTCGCCACTAGTATGTTTGCGTCTGGCGATTAGCTTATCCCCCGGTTGGACTGTGTATTGGCTGGTAGTATCCCCGTTATTTCGAGCCTCGACACCTATCAGCCGTGAGTTTGGCTCCATACAGTTCCGGGCACCCTGCCCAGGACACTCCCGGGTAACTTCACTGCCGTCCGGCGCTCTATATGTCTCATACGTTGAGTGAGCATTTACTAATTCGACCTGAGGATAGTGAGGCGGAAGCTCTTTACTAGTAATAACTAATTCACTGGTTGCCTGGTCAAAATAAAATTTTTCGTCTGAATAACGTCTACTCTCTTGTGGCTGCATAGTAACTCCTTGCAAGAGAAGTATTGAAACATATACTGACCCCTGTTGTCAATAACTCGCTCCGCATGGTGCAGCAGTTTCTTCATTATTTACAGAGGTGGTATGATGGTGAGATGAAGTTACCAAAGGTGTACGAAGCCGGGAAGTACGAGTCGGATATTTACGCGCTCTGGGAAAAGACCCAGGTTTTTAAAGCTGACCCTGAGTCCGGCAAAGAACACTTCTCGATCAGTATGCCACCGCCTAATGAGACGGGTACATTGCACATCGGCCACGCTCTGTTTATTACCCTGCAGGACATCATGGCCCGACATGCCCGCCAACAGGGCAAAGACGTGCTTTGGTTACCTGGCACCGACCATGCCGCATTGCCAGTCAATGCCATCATTGAGAAGCAGCTGGCAGAAGAGGGAACTGATAAACACCAGATCGGCCGCGAGGAATTCCTGCGGCGTACCAGGGAATTCGTCGGCAACAGCCGCGATACGATTAATGCCCAGATCAGGGCCATGGGCGCCAGCGTCGACTGGTCTCGGGCCCGTTACACCCTTGATGATGCCCTCAATCGCTCGGTCAACGAAGTTTTCGTCAAGATGTACAATGACGGCCTGATCTATCGGGGTCATCGCATCGTCAACTGGGATCCAAATCTTGAAACAAATGTTTCCGATGATGAGGTTGTATACAAAGAAGAACAGGGGAAATTTTACACCTTTCAGTACGGGCCATTCCAGATCGGCACGGCCCGGCCGGAGACTAAGTTCGGCGATAAATACGTTGTCATGCACCCCGATGACGAACGCTACAAAGAGTACAAGCACGGCGATACTTTTGAAGCTGAGTGGATTAACGGCAAGGTAACGGCCACGATTATCAAAGATGCGGCGGCCGACCCGGAGTTTGGCACCGGCGTCATGACAATTACTCCTTGGCACGACCAGACGGACTTTGACATCGCCGAACGCCACGGCCTCGACAGGGAACAGATTATCGACTTTCACGGGAAACTACTGCCCATCGCCGAGGAATTCGCCGGCCTGCCAATCCAGCAAGCCCGCCCCAAAATCGTCGAAAAGCTCAAAGAGAAGGGGTTATTAGTCAATGTCGATGAGAATTATATCCACAATATCGCCTTAAATGACAGGGGTAAGGGCATCATCGAGCCGCAGATTCGTCTGCAATGGTTTGTTGACGTCAATAAGCCGGTGGTGGAGTGGAAGGGTAAAAAACTCAGCCTCAAAGAAACCATGCAGCACGTCATCAACGACGGGGACATCGACATCATCCCGGAGCGCTTCCAAAAGATTTATTTCCACTGGATCGATAACCTCCGGGACTGGTGTGTATCACGACAGATCTGGTGGGGGCACCGGGTGCCAGTCTGGTACCGGACGGCCACGAACGGCAGGGAAGAGACCTACGTCGGCGTCACGCCACCCACTGATACCAGTGAGGGCTGGCACAACTGGGAGCAGGATCCGGATACGCTTGATACCTGGTTTAGCTCGGCACTATGGACATGGAGCACGCTGATTGACTCAACCCTGGCGCAGGATTATTCGTTGTCATTACCAGATCTGCTCAAAGAGAGTCCTGACTATCAGGCCTACCACCCAACGACAGTCATGGAAACCGGTTGGGATATCTTGTTTTTCTGGGTAGCCCGTATGATTTTGGCCACCACCTACACCACCGGCGAGATTCCGTTTAAGACAGTCTACTTGCACGGCCTGGTGCGAACCGAGCATGGTAAAAAGATGAGCAAAAGCAGTCCGGAAACCATCATTGACCCGATGGAAGTCATCCCAGAGTATGGCACTGACGCGCTGCGTTTCGCCTTGATCCAGGGCATGTCAGCCGGCAATGATCAGCGACTGGGCCGCAGTAAGATCGTCGCCAACCGTAACTTTAGTAATAAGATCTGGAATATCGCTCGCTATATCGAGGGTGTCATCGGGGATGAAACGGGCAGGGTAGGGGCCAAACCGGTTTCGGCGGCTGATCACTGGGTACTGGACAAATTACGAACATCACAACAGAAAATATCCGATGATTTAGACAAATATCGCTTCAGCGAGGCTTACGACACGCTGTACCACTTCATCTGGGACGACCTGGCTGACTGGTATATCGAAGCCAGCAAAGCCGAGCCCAACCAGCCGCTGCTGGGGTATCTGCTGGAGCAGGTCTTGGTTTTGGCCCATCCGTTCGCGCCGTTTTTGACCGAGACTATCTGGCAGACTCTGGCCTGGGAGCAGGATTCCATTCTGGCCAGTCGGCAACTGGAGGATGTCATCAAGAGCGACAAAAGACGGGCCGCCGATTTTGAGGAAATCCAAGCCATCGTTACCGAGACGCGCTTCATTACCAAAGCCCTCAAAGTCTCCGGTGTTACGCTGTATCACACTGATATGCCGTTTTTGGGCGATAATGCCGACAGCATTCGGCATCTAGGCCGACTCAAAGCTGTCACCGAAGTTAAGGATGGTACCGGCCTTTATTTGACTAGCACTAAACATCGCTCCTGGCTGGATATCGACGTATCGACGGCCCGGGCCTACGCCAAAGAGCTGGAAACCAAGCGCCTGCAGCAGGAAACCAGCATCAAGCAGCTGGAAGCCCGCCTGAGCAACCAAAACTACCTTAAAAACGCTCCTAAGGCCGTTGTAGGCCAAACCAAAGACCAGCTTGCCACTGCTAAAGACCTACTAGCTAATATTGAGCACGAGCAACAGCGCTTTACCGCTTAATCGGCGGGCTCGAGGGCTTCGCGGGCTCGGGCGACTGATTCGGGCACGCGGGAATCATCAAACCAGAGGACACGCCACCCCTGTTTTTCGGCAGCCATCAGGTTAACGCGCGAGTCATCAATTAATAAGATCTCCTCGGCAGGGCAGCCAGCTTGCTGCTGAGCCACCTCATAGACTTTTGGTTCCGGCTTTATGGCTCCGACAGCCGAAGAGTCAATCACAACATCATACGAAAGGTTGGGCAGGGTACCATTACGGCGCATACTGCTTAACAAGCCGGGCATGATGTTGGTCAATAATCCGATTTTGTAGTGCTGGGCGGCCCAGCTCAGCAATTCCTGCATTTCTTCGATAGGCTCGACTGTTTCCAGGTAATATTTCTGCCATTCCAGGCCATCCAGGCCGAGACGTTGCGCTAACTTGGTATTGAAATCATTGAGGCTAAGCGTGCCCCGGCAAACATCATCGTTGTAGTGCCAAAAAGCTGATTCTACCAGGTCTGATCTGACACCGGTGGCCGCTGCCAGCCGGGCAAAAGCTCTCTGGTAAAAGTAGACCAGGCAGCCGTTGACGTCAAAGTATACAAAACTGGCGCCGCTCTTAGTTTTTTTAAGGTTTCGGCCGGGGCTAGCGGTAGCTGCTCCACCAATAAGCTCGTCGAGACTGAGACCCAGGGCGCTAGCAATAGATTGAATCGTGAAAATAGACGGCGATTTGATGGCTCCGCGTTCAATTTTAGTCAACGTCGAAAAACTCAGGTTTGCCTGGTGACATAACTGCTGCTGGGTTAGGCCGGCTGCCTGGCGGGCCGCCTGTAACTGTTGGCCAAGACTCTTCTCATCCATAGCCATACAATACCAATTTTTGGCTTGAGAACCAAGGTAATTAGTACTAAATGGCTACTGCAAGTGCACGAAGTACGTCAGGATGGTGTAAAAGAAGATCGTTGTTATAAAAAAAACTACCCCGACCGTTGTCCAGACGTTGGTACTATTACCATAACCTATGCGCCGGCCCATTTTTGAGTAGACAAAGGCAGCGACGCCAGCTCCAAAAAATAATGCGTACAGTTTATTCATACAGTGGTTAGTATACTAAAATGCCAGTTTTTTAGCCATCTCGGCCAGAGCGGCATGATCGGGTTTGGCCGCCTGGTCGGGTATATAGCGTGATTCCTCTGAAGTTGAAAAAGGATAGACGTGGACATGAGCATGGGGCACGTCAATGCCGATCACCACTTCACCGACGTAGGGCCGCCGCAACACCTCTCGAAGTCGCAGGGCAACCTTTTTAACCGTCCGCATGACCGCCTGATAATCCTCGTCCTCCAGATCCCATACAAACTCCACCTGTTTTTTAGGCACCACCAGGGTATGCCCAGGCTGCTTTGGGTGAATATCCAAAAAAGCAAAGGTCTTATCATCTTCATAAATCTTATAGGCAGGAATCTCGCCCCGGATAATCTTACTAAAAATACTATCTTCCACATCCCTTAGTATAACGGGGCAGGGAAGCTTTATTAAATCCTCCTTAATTTTGCGAAAAAGATGGCCGCTTATGCTTTATAAGCAGTTCTTTTTAGCCAATAGTCAGCCCCATGCATAATCAAAAAACTCATTGGCGGGATTTCATGAAACACCTGGTATATCTGGTGATCGCCACTGTTGTCTGTGCCGGTTTGCTCAGCTTTATTCTTGTCCACTCTACGGCAGCCCCAAACAGTAGCCCGGCACCCGCCTGGGCGCAGCCGGGTGCCATGGCTATCCGGCGAGCCAGTCTAGTAACCGGTGCTCAAAATGAACCGACACTTTTTAACAATCTGGACTGTGGAGTGCTTAGTTTTCGGATAACTGGTAGCGATGCTATGGGCAGCGGCTGTTTTGTCGGTACAATTTTTGGGCTGTTTGACAGTGATAGTGGTCATGTTATTTTTGGCGGGACTGATGAAGCCTTGCCGTTGATCCCGTATAGTCCGCACCAGATACTGGCGCCTTGGCCGGGAGCGTTACAGCTGGTGAGCCTAGATCCAACCAGCACCGACGGTACCTATATTGGGCTCTATCGCAACCCGCTGTTAGTACTCCACGAACAGCGTAACTTAATTGGGGAGTTGCAAGCCAAAAACCTAACGGCGCCGCCGGATATACCACTAAAAGATTTGGCCGGGCAACGCTTGGTTATTAACCCCCAGACCCTGGCGTTTTCCTCAAGCGGTAGTTGGATGGTGGCAGAAACACTCGGCGGCGCGTTTGTCCGGATTAATTTAGCTACCCTAGATATGACGGCTTTTGCGCCGGCTTTTGGCGCCCAGGGTAGCCCGGGACTATTAAAATCTCGAGTAGCAGTCAGTGATGATGGGCAGTTTGTGGCTATCATGAATGTCGATGCCGGTTCATTTACAGTCTATGACCTGACAAGCTGCGGGCCGGCAATCGGTAATTTACGACCCCGGGCTTGCCCCTCGCATGATTATTACGCCTTTGCACAACAACAGATCAGTGGCCTGCAATCAATCCGCCATCTGCGCTTTGTTAACGAAGGGCTGTTGAGTTTTGAAGCCATTACCACGGCCCAAGCAACGACTGGTACCTACGAGTTAGCCCCGACTGCTACTATTACTTCGCTCACCGATTATATTGGTCTTGGAGATTCTTATACCTCGGGCGAAGGAGCTTTTGATTATACCGGAGATACTGACAGTGCTGACAACATGTGCCATCTCTCGCGCCATTCCTATCCATTATTGCTAACCAACCAGTTATTTAGCGCGGTGGGCGGGCATTCGGTGGCTTGTTCGGGCGCGGTTATCAATGATGTAGGCAGTACCAGCGATACCTACCATGGTCAGGTGCGGGGAGTTGCCAGCCTACACGATCTGCAACACAGCCAGACTGCCCTGCTGGAAACAGTGGAGACAAATTTCGTACCTGGATATGTCGCCCAGCATCGTTTCGTGAAACGTTGGCAGCCACGCGTCATGACCGTTTCCGTCGGCGGTGACGATATTGGCTTTGGCCAGTTGGTGCAAACTTGCGTGGTGCCTCATGTTAGCCGGCATCTCAGTGATCATACCTGTTTTAATACTTACGAAGATCGCCTGGAGTTACAAAAATTAATTGACCGCACTATGCCTCGATGGACGGCCCTATATCGCCAATTACAGCAAGAATCCCCAGAAACCCGACTCTATGTTATTGGCTATCCCCAGTTATTTGACGATACAGGCAGCTGCGCGCTAAATGTGGCCCTTGGCAAAAGTGAGTTAGAATTTGCCGCTGCGCTCATCGACTACCTAAATACCGACATCCGTAAGTCGGCTACGGCTGCCAGCGTGGTCTACGTTGACGTCAGCCAGGCTCTGCATGGGCACCGGCTCTGCGAGACCGCCAGCTACAATGTCGCCATCAATGGCCTGACAGCCGGCCGGGACGCTGGGCCGTTTGGCGCAAAACTATTCGGCAAAGAGAGCTACCACCCAAACGCGCTGAGCCAAAACCTGATCGAGCAAGCCATTTTGTCACAAACCCATAACCTCACCACGGCCTTTACCCCAATCCCCGCCCCAATTGTTTCCTCCAGCTTGCTTCAGGCCCCTAAAACCGGCCGGCCGGTAACCACGCGAGTGCCAAATGCTACTATGACCAGCGGGGTAGGCAAGCGCGGGGCCGCGATGCAGGTACATGCCACGGGTCTGCAAGCAGGGCTAAAACCGCAAACTTCTTATGTCGTGCGCTTAGACGGCCCGTCCGGAATCGCTTTAGGGACTAGCAGCAGCGACGAACAGGGCGATATCAACGCCAGTGTCACTATCCCAGAGACTGTTACGAGTGGCGGGCATACGATTGATATTACCGGTGAAAACCAGATCGGTGATCCAGTAGATGTCACGCAGCCTATTTTCATACCAAATAGTGACTCTGATAGTGATGGCGATGGCATCCCCGACACCTTAGATACCTGCCCGGGGGCTATTAATAGCAGCCAAGATACCGATCAGGATGGTAAAGATGATACTTGTGACGAGCTCATTGGGACGCCCCCAATGGCAGCTGGCAGCTCCGGCAGTAATAGTGATACATACCACGAGTCTCCCGGCGCGATCCCCAGTAATAATGGATCGCCCCGTATAAGTGCTAGTAGCCCGCTGGCTGTCCATTCCCCGCCTGCCAGTGCTACCAGACAGCCCATAACAGTCGGTCACTCAACCCCCAAGCCTTATCAAACATCGCAGCCCAGCTTAGCACCGGAGACCATTGATTGGCGATTTTGGAATAAACTACTAGGCATCTGCTGGCTACTCCTGCTACTCATGGCCGGATTTTGTTTGCGCCAGGCTATTTGGCAGGCACGCTTGATTGAAACTGTACCAAAAGCCTGAGGATTGGATTACAATGAGGGACATGAATCGGCTACGTCGGGGTTTGGTGTTTATTTTGGCCTGCTTGTTGCTGGTTTCTCTGCTGGGATTAGCCCTGGCTACCAGTGCCCAGATTAACCTGACCCATCCCGCCAAAATTGAGTCATGGCTCAACCAGAGCCATTTGTACGATCATTTTGTGAACAGCGTCATCGAGCAGGCCGACAAGTCAGATCAAAACGATCAATCGGGCTCGGTTTCGTTGACTGACGCGGCTGTCCAAAAGGCTGCCAAATCAGCCTTTTCACCCCAGTTATTACAGCAAAATGTTAATACCTTTTTAGAGAGTAACTACGCCTGGCTAGCGGGCAAGACCGCCACGCCTGATTTCAAAATCGACCTCACGGCTGCGAAAAAGACTTTTGCCGAGCAAGTCGGCGACTACGTCCGTATCTATACCGCTGGTTTACCTATCTGTGACGCTGCCCAAATAGCCGCCTTGCAGACTCATCAGCCTGATCCACTGGCCGCCACCTGTCGGCCGCCAAATGTCACGCCGGAAGCCGCCGGTGCCGCGGTAACTCAAAAACTGGGTAGCAGCGGCGATTTTTTGAGCAATCCGGTCATCACGGCCAGCACAATCAATCCCGAAAACCACGGCCAGCCGCCATATTATAAAAAACTGTCAAAACTGCCTCAGGCCTATCAGTTGGCCACCAAACTGCCCCTGATTTTTGGTCTGCTGACTCTGCTCACAGCGCTGGGCGCAGTGTATCTCTCGGCTGGCAAGCGTATCGGTTTGCGGCGCGTCGCCATTTTACTGACAATTTCGGGGATTATACTGGTAGCTATCAAATTTGTAGCCGATTTTGGTTTCCACAAAGTAGAACACAAGGTATTTAATAACGCTAACAACGGTCAACTACAGCAGTCACTAACCGAGTTTGCCCACCGCGTGGAATCGGCTCTGGTCAAAACCGATCTGCTGTTTGGTATCATCTTTGTTGTCTTGGCAATTGCCGCTTTTGTTGTGCTGTTTCGCACCAGGTCTGCGGATGCTACGACCCAAGAAACATCAAGCGAGCCTGACGTGACCGAACCCAGTACACCATCCAAGCAACCATCCGGGGAGGCACCAGACCCACAATCCAAAAAGCCCCGGCCGCCACGCCTTATCCAATAAATGTAGTGGCGGAGAGGGAGGGATTCGAACCCTCGGTACGGTTGCCCGCACACTTGTTTTCGAGACAAGCCAGTTCAACCACTCCTGCACCTCTCCGCGA
>CAYMUN010000008.1:0-42247 GCA_964393835.1 uncultured Candidatus Saccharibacteria bacterium
GGCAGCGGATTCTGGTTCCGCGATCGGGGGTTCGAATCCCTCATCCCCAGCCAAGCATTTTATGACATATTCAGCGTAGGTTGGCAAAACCTGTCATCTTACACTAAAATAGTATGTATCACCATGACCAGGCAGGCCTAAGGTTTCGACCGACCGCTACTCCTGGTCTTTTTATTTAGATTTTTGCTGCTCGCGAATCTTCTCAGCATCTTTGAGCATTTTTTGCTGTTCTTGAACTGACCTTTTGTAGATACGCTGAAGACTATCGGCTTTAATGGGGCCGTGTTCGTTGAGATATTGCTTCTGCTCTTGGGTTAAGGTTAGTTCCATAATTTACTTCTTTCGTATGTTTATATTATAGGGCGTCTGTAATACTTTTTCAACCTCAGCCGACTTGTCGAGCATCTCACTATGAATGATTGCTGTTCCGTTGCTCATGTCCGAATGACCTTGTTTGTTAATAATCCAGAATTCGAAGCTGGAATTTATCCTATGGGCGTGAAATATGCTCAGCAGGTTAGCATTAAGCTTATTGCAGGTTTCGATGAAACCTGTTTTTTCTATAGCACGTTTTTTAACTAACTCACGAGCTTGCGTGAGTTCCCAAGCTACACTGGCGTCTTGAACAATGTAGACGACAATAACCTTGTAGCCCTGCTTGAGACACTTGTTGATATTCCTGATGCCGTTTTCGTGTGATAGCGTCCCGTCAAATATAAAGGCGTAGCCGTTACGCAAGCATTCATCAAAGATGCGAGTGACTAGAACACTGCCTGCCTTGCGATAGCTGTAATACTCCTCTGGTTTGTAGCCTGCTATGTATTCCACAAGTTTGTCGTGTTCAATCGGTATTAGTTCAGGCGAAGCTTCTTTAATGGCGTTGTTGGCAAACTCAGTTTTGCCAGCACCGGGGATACCGACCATAAAAAAGGCAGTCTTGTCTTTGGTCGGCTTGTTATCTTTGAAAAACTGACGCACAACCTTTTTTTGGTTGGCTTTATCTTTCACCCAATTTTTAGCATCTTCTTCGGTCATACATTTATTGTACTGTATTCTTCTGTCAGCCAGTCTAAGCCGATCTGCTCAAGATGTGATTCTTGAGTTGCGAAGCTCATCTATTAGGGGGCCAAAATGAAAAGTTCAGAGAGATACTAAACGTGTTAAATTTCCGTAGCCGCTTTGGCTTTTGTTCAATCCGATGCTACTATATAGAAAATATTAAAACTTAATGAAAATTTAATAATTATATTTGCTAGGCCCCGAGCTTAGTGGAGAACTGTTTATGTTAACCTCACTGCTTAGGCTGCCGGTTTCACACCTGCGTTCACGGAAGCGTATTCCGCTAGCCATTCGATACTCAAGCTTGAGGCGCCCTGGCGAAAGTCCACGTAATCAGGCTGAGCCAAGACGTGACTGGAGCTTGGGTTACATCTCTGGTCACCGCTTGCGAGTCGTTACTTACATGGTTTTCGGTATAACCTTACTTTATGTGCTTCAAGCATACTTTTGGCAGTCGAGCAGGCCGCCCCAAGGCATGGTTGAAAACATTTGGTCCTGGGGCAGTCTGCTTTGGATTGGAGCAATCATTCCCGGGGGCTTGGGTTTGGCTGGATTACTGAGCTATAAACATCCCTGTAGCCTGGATGAGGTCAGGCCAATGAAGCACAAAGTGGCTTTGCGAATTGTTTCGAGAGGCACAAACGTAGAGGCATTAACAGACACCATCCGGCGCTGTCAAAAAGAAATGGCCAAAACGCCGCTATTCCCACACGTTATAGAAGTTGTTACTGACACTAATAATGTACAGCTCCCGCCGCCTAACGGCGACATCCAATACATTGTTGTGCCGCGTACCTACCAAACTGCCAACAGAACCATGTATAAGGCTCGGGCACTTCAATACGCAGTAGAGCACTCAACTTTACCTGACAAAGCCTGGATCGTACACCTTGACGAAGAGACTCAGCTAACAACCTCTGGCATCAAAGGCATTTGCGCCATGATTCAGGAAGAAGAAAAGAGCGGCAAACCGCGCATCGGACAAGGGGCTATACTTTACCACCGCAAATGGCAAAACCATCCGTTTCTAACACTAGCCGACAATGTGCGCACCGGCGACGATTTTGCCCGTTTTCACTTCCAACACCGCTTGGGCATGACTATTTTTGGGCTGCACGGTTCTTATATAGTGGTACGAAACGATATTGAAAAATCGATTGGTTTTGACTTTGGTCCCAAGGGTTCCATAACCGAAGATGCTTTTTGGGCTCTGCTTGCCATGCAGAACGGACACCGTTGCCGCTGGGTAGAAGGCTATCTAGAAGAACAATCCACACAATCAGTGGGTGATTTTGTACGCCAGCGCCGTCGCTGGTTCCAAGGCCTAGCTAAAGTTGCCCTGTACGCACCGGTTAAACTCCGCTGGCGACTTTCGATCGGGCTCAATACTATATTATGGTCAATGGCGCCATTTGCATTGCTTTATACCGTTGGCCATTTTTTCTATGGCTTTAGTGTCCAGCCTTGGGTTCACTTCCTTGCCAATTTTTCGTTTGCTTCATTTGGTGTCCTATATCTGCTGGGCCTAAAGGCCAATCTTGATGAATATGGTGTACAGCGTTTTTGGAAACGCTTCGGCTGGTCAATCGCCCAGATTGTTCTGTTGCCTATTTTTTCGGCAATGGAGAGCGCCGGCGTTTTAGCGGCCATCTTCCGCCCAGTTAGCGGTTTTCATGTCGTAAAAAAATAAACTTTCAGCCACTTGATTGTAGTGCTTAGTAAGCTCCTAGGAGTTGCGAAGCTTATCTACTAGCCCCAGCCAGTAAAAATGGACACTGGGGCAAATTGGTGTCATTTTTATTTATGAGGATTGAACAGATAGAGGCGTTGACGCTAAACACATCGCCTTTTCCCCGCTTCGGTTCACTGCCAAGTTTCTCCAGCAACTCTTTAGCGTCTTGGTGATCAGCAACTAACCTATTGCCTCTAATATGGGCAAACTCCCCCGTCATGTTTTTATATTAGCTGACCTCTTGCGTAGATGCAGTGAAGGATCTCACATATTTTTAGAAAGTAAGCGCTATTATATGGGGTATGGACAGATTGAAGGAAGCTTTCCGTGCTATAAACCGCAAAGACTTCCTACCTAAAGAGGTTAAGCACCGGGCTGACATAGATGCCCCTCTGCCAATTGGCTTCGGTCAGACTAACAGTCAGCCGTCGACAGTGCGCATGATGCTTGCATGGCTCAACCCTGAACCGAGTAATAAGGTGCTGGATGTTGGTTCTGGTTCAGGTTGGACGACAGCACTTTTGGCTTACTTGGTTGGCCCCACGGGAAAAGTGTATGCTGTCGAAAAGCAATCCGATTTAGTAATATTTGGCGCCGAAAACTGTAAACGGCTTGGGATACGCAATGTTCGCTTCTTTAAAGCTACGAGTAGTTACTATGGTTTGCCGAAATACGCGCCCTATGATCGCATCCTTGTAAGTGCTGCTGCAAACGAGGTGGTGCAGGATCTGCTCGATCAACTTAAGGTTGGCGGGTGTCTTGTTCTTCCTATTCAGCACAGCGTATTTGTTATCGATAAAACTAGCAGACACGACTATATATCCACCGAACACGCGGGCTTTGTATTTGTGCCATTAGTATAGTTGACTAGATTATAGTCCGCCGGGCGAGGCTGGGTTGAGCAGTTGCTGGACTTGGGCCTGCAAAGTTTGGATTTGTGAGCTGAGAGCATTGATCTGGGTTTGCTGTTGCGTCTGAGTGGTGGCGGTGTTAGTGGCAGTCGCGGTAAGGCTTTGCACCTGGCTGCTGAGCTGTGACACCGTGGCATTGAGCTGGGTCTGATAGGCCTGAAACTGGGCGTCGAGCGCGGCTGACTTGGCGGCGAATTGGCTGTCAATCTGGTTGCTCAGTGTATCAAATTCACTCTGCGTCACAAAGGTACCGTCCGGAATTGACCACGGCGGACTGGCCAGCAAAGTGTCCAGTTGGGCCTGGGTGGCGGCACTAGCGGTTTGGATAGTACTGACTGTCTGGCTCAGGGTCGTAACGTTGGCCGCCAGGTTATCGACTTGAGTGACGAGCTGAGTTTGTTGCTGGGTCAGGTCGTTGAGGGCTGCCTGGGTTTGGCTGGTCAGGATGTCCAGCTCCGATTGCTGGTCGGTGACACTGGCCTGTAAGCCGGTTTGGGCTTGCTGGATGGTACCGACTGTGGCCTGTAGAGCCGTGAAACTATTGGTCAAGCTGCTGATCTGCGACTGAGCTTGGGCGGCTTGCTGGTTCAGGACGCTGATAGCTGCGCCGGCTTCGGCCTGGAGGACGGTTAGGCTGGCGACTTGGCCGTTGAGTTGGCCGATCGCCGCTGTTTGCTGGTCGCGCAAGGTGTTAATTGAAGCTTTCACCGTCTGCTGGTCTATATTAAGAGCGTCAACCTGGCTTTGCAGGTCGTTGGCCTGAGTTTCGGCGCTAGTCTTTACCTGATTAACGAGAGTGGTCAGGGCGGCGGCATTGGTTCCCAAACCGTTTAGTTGGCTGGCCTGCTGGCTGAGGCTGGTCTGTACAGTCTCTATGGTAGCCTGAAGGTCGGTGCTAGTAGCTGCTCCAGCGGCAATCTGCGCCTCGACATAGGCGGTGAATTGAGCCTGGTCATCCCGGATGATGGCTAGCGAACTGGTCAGTTGATTACTCAGCGCGCTCTGGCCGGCATCCAAGCCGTCGATTCGAGTTTGCAGACCGTCGATCAAGCCGGCGCTGGTCTGGGTAATGGTCTGCAGCTCGCCGACAACCGCGTGGGTGGTTTGTTGGTCGAGTTTCACGACGTTAAGCTGGTCTTGCAGATCGTTAACTTGATTTTGGGAGTCGGTCTTGACTTGGTTTACTAGGGTGGTCAGGGTGGTAGAACTTGTCGCCAGAGCCGTCAACTGGGTTTGCTGGCCGGCCAGGGTGGATTGGGTTTGGTTGAGGATTGTTTGCAGCCCCGCAGTAGTAGCTACGCCGGCGTCCAGCTGGGCTTGGACGTCGGTTTTGAGGTCGTGGTAGTTAGCGGTAATAGTCGTGATACTACTATTGAGTTGCGTTTTGAGCTGGGCTTGGTCGCTGCCTAGCGCGTTGACTTTTGTTTCCAGAGTATTGACGAGGGTTTGGCTGGAGCTCTCGATTTGGTTGAGACGGGTGGTTAGCTCGCTTTTAGCGTTGGTGGTAAAGGTTTGGGCGGTATTAGTGGCGCGGATTTCCAGCTCGTAGAGGCTAGCAAGCTGGTCTTGACGCAACTGGTCAATTTTATCGTCGAGCTGGGTGTGGCCGTCGGTAATGCCGATAATCTGCGTCTGGAGGTTGGTGACGGTGGTATTTTGGGTCTGAATGAGTGTGGCTAATTGGTCTTTCAGGCTAGCTAGTTGCTCGGGTGTGCCGTTAAAGCCGTCAATTTTGGTTTGTAGCTCGGTAATAGTCTTGGTATTGGACTGCTGTAAGTTATTCAGCTTAGACTCAAGCTGGTTTTGGATAGTGAGTACATCGGCCAGGCGCTGGTCAATATCGGGCTTGGAGGCCGCGAAACTGGTTTGGGCGATCTCTATACCCATCTGTTGATTCAGCTTAGGTAGCTGGCTGTTGCTCCAGCCGGGCGGCATGACCAGATAGGACACCTGGGCCTTTTGGGCGTCGACCAACTCCTCTTGCATACGGATCATATTACGCAGCGCCAGTTGCGGATCGCTCTGGGCACCGGTCATCAACCGCTCGTAGATAACGCTCAGATTAGGTGGGTCAATCACCTTTTTCCAGTTATTCATGACGGCTTGGTTGTCGCTACTCATGTGCAGTGGCTTGAGGCTTGGCAGATCAGTGAGCAGCCGTCCGGACAGGGCGATACCGTAGACGATGGGGGCGATATATTGCTGCGTGTCGTTTGCCGGGATGTTTTGGCCGGGCTGGTAGGCACTGACGAAGGCCTTGACCTGCTGTTGTTGCTCGGCAGTCGGCCGACTGGCCGCCACCACGGCGCTGATGCGTTGCATTTGCTCAAATTCCGATACGGCGGCAAAGCTTTTAACATGTGCCGGATCTACCTGTTGGATCAAATCCTGGTCGAGCAGGTAAGTAATGTCCGAGGGTAGTTGGCCGCCGTTCACCATATTGACCAGCTGGGCGTGCAGCAGGCGGCTGCTAGGGATGGCGGTCAGTTGGTCAACTTGGGTTTGGATGATAATGCCGACTGGGATCAGTTTAGCGAGTTGCGACAGATCGCTGTCAGATAAGGGCCGTACACCTAGAGCATCGCTGACAGCCGCCAGGTTTTGCTGGGTGTCGTCGATGCTGGTCAATACGGCCAGCTGGCTGGTGGGCGGTGCTTGCAGGCGCAGCAGCTGGAGCTCGTCATAAGTGTCAGCGGCATCAGTTTGATACTCTTTTAGATCGGCTTTGGCCGGTTTTTTATTGTCTTTTAACTTTTGATTGAGCTCAGTGGTACGAGCTTCGTAGACGTCTTCGTAGGTGCCAAGCAAATCGTTAATCGTTTTAGCGGTTTCGGCCGATTTGCTGCGACTGTTTTGGTTGGCCTGATCGGCCACGTAAACGGCTTCGTAAACTCGCCGGTTCGCGAAGCCTAGCTTCAGTGCCTCGCGCCGGCCCTCTATCGGCGTCAGTGCCACGGCGACCGATTCTTCAAACCGCTTTATGCCATAACCAAGCTGGCCGGGGGCCTTGGCGGCAAAAGTCGGCAAGGCCCAGAATATCACGATCAACACTGCTATGCTGCTGGCTATCAAAACTCTGCGGTCATGAACCGCAGACGATTTATAGAACTTTCGAGCCACCCTGCCAACCTTCCGCTTAGTGATGCGTGCAACCCGGCTGGCATCATGCTTTAATTTTTTTATACTCCTGCTTATGCTTAACTCTATGCGCATATCCCGTAAATTACAACAAGAATTAATCTGCGCTTTTGCATTTTATTGCTGACGGGATATGTGCACCATACAACACCTGATATTGCCAGCCAAGACTGAACCTCAACGGTTAGATGTGGGATGAAAAGCTTATTTGACTAGGACTTCGCTCCAGCGATATTGACCATCCAAAAGACGCCAAATTTATCGATGCACATGCCAAACGTGTCTCCCCACGGCGCTTTGGTGAGTGGCTGCTCGACTTTGCCGCCCTCTACAAGCTTGTTGTAGTAGCCAGATAGCTCTTCTTGGTTGTCACCACTCAGAGAAATGCTCATATTGGTTCCGGCTACATATTTTCGCATTCCAGTGGCCGTGTCAGAGGCCATGAGGGTAATGCCATTTTCAGCTACCAGCGACGCGTGCATAATCTGGTCGGGCTTGATGCCATGATCAGTCATGCCGGCTTTCCCAAAAGTTGACAGATCTAATTTTCCGCCAAAGACTGTTTTATAAAATTCCATAGCTTCGCGGGCGTTGCCCTCAAAACTAATGTACGGATTGAGTTTAGACTGCATAAATCCCTCTTGTTGATTACATTTATACCTTAATTATACTCTGGCCTTATAGTTTCTATGTTTTAGAAATCGATAATTGTGTTCTGCACTTATAGCAAACTACAATGAGTCTGTGAGCTTACAATACGTTCTTAAATACGCAGGGTATATCTGTTACGGTTTACTACTGATTGCTGGCATTACTTACCTCATGTATGCGTTTGTTTTTATCCCCTCGTGTGATAACACAATATGTACCTCTGATCAGTCCGAGACAGCTGGGTTGGGCAGGGCGGTAACTTTTGTGATTGGAAGCTTGTTTGCCTTGACGGCAGTGCTTGGCTCAGCACTTTCGGTGTTTTTTGCTAAGCACCCTCACTTGCCTAAAATACCCAAGCTGCTACTTATCCTGCTGTATACTCCATTTATAGTATTGACTACGATAATCGCTTTTTTATTAATAGTCAGCTACTTTTCTAAGTAGATTAATCGCTCCTGGTAAGACGATCCGTTATTTTTACAGCCAGCGGGGCTATGAATAGCACTATCGGGAAAGCAACCAATAGGCTGATACCCCATCTCCGCAATGTCGCAATTGTCAGTACGGCCGCTAGGCCTTTGGCAACGACTGTATTTACGGCTGTGACGATGCCAGTCATGGGCAGCACCAGTAAGAAGCTTTGGATGTAACGTCGGTGGCGTTTATCAAATATTCGTTTCATATTATCGTATCTCAAAACCTCAGTTACTTTGGGAGCTGCCTCAGACCGAGGACGTTACCATCAGTGTCTTTGACCTGGGCGATAAGCAAGCCGCCGCCCACGTCTTTGGGCTCCTGGTACAGTGTTGCGCCAGCGTCCACTAAAATTTGGAGGTCATTTTTTATATCATCGACGTCTATATAACCGATGACTGCCTGGCCATTGGGGTCTAGGCCAACCTCCAGCTCATTGCTAGGCTTATAGCCGACGTAATATGGACTGTCAGCGTAGGGTTCAATCCCTAAAAATTTGCCGTAAAACGTTTTTGCCGCTTCTAGATCACTGACCGGATACACGATAAGTTTTATATTTTGCGCCATGCAGATTCCTCCTACTAAAATTATTAGTTGCCTATAAAGCCAAGGTACTTGATATCCAGGTAGGCGTCAATCATCCAGAGAGATGAGGTTGGTGACAACTATATTAATAGCGGAAATGTCATTATTGACGACACTTATCAAATAGGCATGAAAAAGTCCGGGTTTGTTCGCTAAAAGCGAGCGAGACCCTGGGGACTCAAGCTACAAACTTTGGGCGAAAACCCGGACTGATGGACGTGTGCTCGACAGCAAGTGGCTTGGGGCCGAAGTGCTGGAACTAGTCCGATTTGTCCTAGTGACAAGCGGCGTGTCCCAGTCTTGAGAGAGGAGGCTTGAGGGCCAATTCTCCAAGACTGGGGACACCGGAAGTCACATCTTAACTACAACTGCGGGCTCCCGAGGGGGCTAGCGGGAGGTGATGATCTGTGCCGGGCGATCGAGGGTGCGGATCTTGACGATCTCACTCCACGAGTTCGCGAACAACGTGTTGGTCACGTCGTAGCGGTAGAACACCTTGATGCTCAGTCGGTAGGACGAGCCCGTGATCCCCTTGGGGAGCAGGAACTTGACGTACGCGCGGTGAGCGTTGGGGTGAATCTTGGCGACGACGATGCCGTTGACCTTGATGATCGCTTTGACGATCGTCGAGTGAGCAGCGGTCAGCCGGACGGCGCCACGCTTGTTGAGAAACGACTTCCGCGGGGAGGCGGGGACGCTGCTCGGCGTGTTGTTCTGCTGTACGACGACGGACGCGGGTGCGGGCGCGATGATGACCATCGGGTCTGCGATGCACTGCGTCTTGTGTCCGTAGTAGCCGGCGGGCGCGGAGTGGGTACCGGGCGGGCAGGCCTTGGGCTTGTCGTTGTCGGGCTTGTCACAGTCGTCGTTCGACTTGTTGTAGTCGTTCTCCTTCTGCACCAGGCACGGGTTGTTGTCGTTGTTGGCCGGCGGGTACTTCTCATCGTGGGCGAACGCGGTGGCGGGTGCCAGGGCGAGGGCCAGAGTGACAAGTGCTGCGGGGCGGTAAACAGGCGACATGCGAACATCTCCTCTTGTAGTGGTGTGAACAAAGCAGGTGCTCTGTCACGATGTGCTTCCTTGCTTCTAAACTTCCGTTTGAAACTGGACAATACTTACTCTACACTATTTTTGTATAAAATGCAAGCGTTTTGAAGCTATTTTCACCCCTGAGCTACCCCTGTTAATAATTTTACCCAGCTTACCCCTGTTGCTAGGGGTAAGCCCTATTAATAAATAGCTTGCGTCATTTGCTTGGCCAGGACGAAACCACAAGCAATAAGAATACGATAATGTTGATTATTTAGCTATAAAATGATATTATTCCAGATCATGGAAAGTTTTGTCGAATCAGTTGAGTTAGTGCGGATTACTTTTTTGTTTGGTGCTCTCTGTGCCCTCTTGTATAAGAAAAACACCGGGATTACCCCCGGTGGCATTATTGTGCCTGCTTTTTTGGCAATTATTCTCGATACAAATTTTAAACTTTTCTGCATCCTCCTCCTGATAACGGCCGCATGCGTGGTACTGTACCGTCTCATCTTTAGTACTTTGGCCCTGCCCCACAGATGGACGCTAATCATTAATATCGCCATGTCGACCGGCCTACTGTTTGGCCTGCAATACCTGATGCAGGATCTCCTGCCATACACCGATGTTACAGCCTTTGGTTTTGTATTGCCCGGGCTAATTGCCAGTGCCTGCTACTATCAAAGTCCGCGGTTGGTAGGTCACGCCACGCTGTTAGTCACCGCCGCGACCTACAGCTTTGGCTGGCTCCTCTTCCAATTGATTCCCTATGCCCTATCCTCGAAACTAACAGTAGAATTGGCTAGTTTTGCCCCTATTATTATCTCGCATCCCCATTTCGCGATCCCGATGAGTTTACTGGCGGCCGGTATCTCTTACCAATTCTTTAATGCCCGCTCCGGTGGATACCTGATTGCACCGGTAATTACGGCTGTAATTACCACTAGCATGTTGCAGTTTGAACTCTTTTTGCTGGGCGTAGCCGTTGCCTACCTGTTAATCAAGTTACTCTTGCAATATAGCCTGTTGATCGGACTGGAGCGCTTCGTTTTGATTCTCTTTTTATCGGCCGCTCTGGTAACCGCTATGGATCTGTTTGCCGTCTCGACAGGCCTCCAAGAGTACCGGTCATCGCCAATTATTCTGATTATCGCCATGGCCGTCTGGGTCAACGACCTCTGTTTGCAACCGATCCGTAAGTCAGCCGGGGGTGGGTTCTCCCTCCCGGTAGCCGCCTCGTTGGCCCTGACAAAAGTATGGCACTAAACAGATGATTATTTTATTGCTCACAATCTTATTTTTCTCGGGATACAGCCTTTACAGTATTATCGCTGCCCAACAGCATAAGCAACGGGTTACTACCCAGTTCAAGCACCGTATCCACGTCAATGGCATTAGAGGTAAATCCTCGGTCACTAGGCTGATTGCCGGGGTTTTGCGCGAGGCAGGCATTAAAACCGTCGGTAAAACCACCGGTACCAACGCCCGGATTATGGTTAGCCATCGCAGCGACTGGCCGATCGAACGCAAAGAAGCTAACATCGGTGAGCAGCGCAAACTAATCAAGCGTTACCTCGATAGCCGTTACAAAGCCATCGTTTTTGAATGTATGGCCATCAACCCCTTGTACCAGCAATACCTCGAGAAAAAGATCATGCATTCGACGATTAGTGTCATCACCAACGTGCGCGAAGATCATGTCGATAAGCTCGGCAAAACACTGCCGGAAATCGCCCGAAGCCTCAGTGCTACTATCCCGTATAATGGCCACTTCGTGACCGCCGAAAAAGACCCTGACATCTTGGCGATATTCCAAAAAATCTGCACCGAGCGAGACAGCCAGATGCACGCCGTTGGCCGGCGCCGCATCCTGAATGCCGAAATGCTCGGCTTTGACCATTTTGAGTACAAGGAAAACGTCGCCATCGCCCTAGAGATCGCCCAGATTACCGGTATCAGCCGGCTAACGGCCTTACGAGGCATGAAAAAAGCCTTGCCTGACCCCGGCTCATTCAACGTCCAGTCTTTTGCAGTTGACAGCAAAACCATTTACTGGGCAAACTTATTTGCCATCAACGACCGCGAGAGTTTCGTCAGCACGGTAAAAACTATCAGTTTCTCAGTCGGCACCAAGCATAAAAAGGCCATTATCCTTAATAATCGCCGGGATCGACCAGAACGGGTCACTCAGTTTATCGATATCGCGCTCAATAACTTTAAATTCGACTACATTTTTACCTTTGGCGACTACGAAAAACAGGTCGTCAAAGAGGTTCGTCGACATAAGGCCCGCAGTAAACCTAAAGTCATCTGTCTGGGGAATTCCACCAAGTATCGAGACGCCAATGGTGAACTGTTATGGAAAAAGATCCGCGAAAACATTCCCGAGGAGCCCTGCCTGCTGGTCGGCGCTGTCAATATCCACACCCTGCAATCCCAAAACCTCTTAGAAACCTTATTTGAAACGGGTGAAGTCTATGCTGGCTAAGTATGGTAACGGGGTTATCGTGATACTGCTGGCTGCTTTTTATGCCAACATTGCTTACCAAAACGTGAAACCAAGCGGCTTAGTCAGTTACGAGCATGCGGCCGCGCAGAGCCTCAACAGCCCATCACCGGCCAGTCCGCAAACCAATTATGGCGCGAGACGAGCGCTGGTAGCTATCAAAGAGCAAAAACTGGGCGTCCGGGAGGCCAAAAAAGGCTGCAATTGTGGCCCTCGGGTAGATCTCTACACTGCTGGTCTCCGTCAACAGTGGTGCGCTATGTTTGTTAGCTGGGTGTTTAAGGAGAGTGGCACACCATTTCAGGGGCCGGATAAAACCGCCCAATGGCGGATTACTAATGCCCGGCAAATTGCCGCCTATCTCCAGAAGAGCGGCGTCTGGTACTCCAAAGATTACGTGCTGCGTCATCATACCCAACCCCGAGTCGGTGATGTCATGGTTTTTTGGCGTGGCAATTTTGAAGGAAACTTGGGCCACGCCGACATCGTGGTTGGCGTCAATCCTCGCGAGCCGGGCCACGCTAGTCTCATCGGCGGCAACCTGTTTGATAAAGTGACCTACCGCGAGAGCTCGTACTTTGCCGAGTATTACGGTTTTTTGGGCTTTGGGCGACCACATGGCGAGAAACTAGCAAGGGCAAAAACCATGCCCCCGGCCGCCGCAATGTCTGCCCACCAACCCACCACAACACCTCCACGGCTGACGATTACCGATCCAGATATACGTCGCTTGTTTGAGCCAGAGCTTGGCATCCAACAACCCTAGCTAGGCTTTTTTGATTGAACGTAGTAGGGTGGCTAAGCTGACTATCAGCGCTGTGATTGCCACGATCAAAGTTAGGATATTTGTTTTATTCGAGGAGGCGCCTGTTTGCGTAGTAGTGGGAGCAGCCAGATCATCGATTACTTTAGTGACAGAGTAAGGGCCGCTGGTGTCACTTTCGGTGTCGGTTTTAGTGGGCAGTTGATCCCAGGCCACCGTGCTGCCATCCTGGTAGGTCTGAAAGGCTTTCCAGTGCAGCTCAGTCATCTGAGCCGGTGCTTGGGCGCTAAAGGTAAAATCATCTCGTTGACCGGCGGGGATCAGACCGCCGCTCCAAGTGATAGAGGTGAGGACAGCAGCATCGCCTTGGCCAGTTTTTTCAGTAGTAATCTGCCAACCGGGCTTAACAGTGGGGGTCACCGACTGCAGGCCAGCCGGGATGATTACCTTGAGCTGGGTGACGGCCACATTTTTTTCGTTCGGCACCTCCGTGGTAAAAGTCTGGAACGCGCCAATATCGACCTGGGCGGGCATAACGACGACATGGGCTGCTGCCACAGCCGGCACTAAAAGGCCGAAAGCTGCTAGAGCGGCGGTCGCACTGATAATTCTTTTGAACATGATGCGTATCTCCATGGCACTACTAGTTTACCGAACAAGCGGATGAGGCGCTACTACCGCGGCTTCACCCGTCAGTCTGATCATCGATCATAGCAGCGGTCATCTGGACGTGGTCGCCCAGTAGTGACTCAAGCGTAGCTTCTGGCAAATTTGGATTGGCTTTGGCCCGATAAGCCGACAGCCGCGCCAATATCGGTGCCGTTCGCATCCAGCGCCGGCACCATTGTAAATTTATTAAACTACTTAACTAACTCCACGACAAGAACATTATTAGGTTTTCCACACTGTTTTAAGAATTTCCCCTGTTTTTAAAGAGTTTTGTTGTTAGAGATAATAGTAGTTAAGACTTTATGATATGTAGTAAGATCTTTGTCTGTTAACCCATATAACAACTGACTGAGCATTTTATTGAGAGTGATTTCGACTGTTTTGACATACTTTTTACCGTCTGGCGTCAAAGCCAATAACTTGGCCCGGGCATCAAATTGGTTTTGGACACTTTGGATGATTCCTCTTTGCTGTAGCTCACGCGCCATAGCAGTAACTAAAGGTGCTTTAACATGCAGTTGGCGGGCAATTTCAGCTTGTCTTACCCCGTCACGAGCTTCGACGATGACACCCAACATTGACCAATAGGTAGGAGTCAACTCATACTGCGCCAGTAATTCATATACCCGCTCACGGAGTAAGCGGTAAGCTTTGGCCTGGACGGCCCCTGAAAGATAAGTGGGTGTATCCATCGTGCTCAATATAATTAACCAACTTAACTATAGTACTTAATTTTAGTATTTTAGTCAAAGTCAACTACTCCCGAAAAAAGATTGGTTGAAATGCTTAATCGGGTGATGCACTACAAATTAATCAGGCGCGTCTAGAAACGGAAACTAGGATTACGGGGCGGGAGCTACTACGGTAACGGTGTTGGAGCTAGGGCTGGTGCCGACGCTGTTTATTGCGCGGATAAAGAAGGTGTGGGTGCTACTAGCTGCAGCGGAAGTAACATAGCTGGTTGTTGAGGCCGTTACGGTTGCGACCAAGACACTGTCCTCAAACACCTGATATGAGGTGACACTTTCGCTGGCTGGATTCGGGTTCCACTGGACGCCAATATTTTTAGGGCATGGCGCCTGGATGCAGGTTGGTTGGGTTAAGCGGGAGGCGGTGAGACCACTTGGAGCAGTCGGCGCGCTAGTAGGTGCCGGCGGCGTATTGCCTGGTGCCGTGACGCTGATCGTGTTAGAACTAGGGCTGGTGCCGACGCTGTTTACAGCCTGTACAAAAAAGGTGTGGGTGCTGCCACTGGCAACATTGGTAGCGTAGCTCGGTGCCGACGAAGCCGTCACAGTCGCGACTAGGGCGCCGTCCTGAAATACTCGATAGGCAGTAACGCTCTGGGCGGCAGGATTGGGATCCCACTGGACGCCAATTACGGCTGGGCATGGTGCCTGGACACAAGCTGGTTGTGTTAAACGCGAAGTGATCAATCCACTCGGAGCAGTTGGAACGGTAGTGGGAGCCGGAGCCGTACCGGCAGTTGTAACACTTAAGGTATTGGAGTTAGGACTACTGCCAAAGCTGTTAACGGCTTGCACCACAAAAGTATACGTCGTACCGGGGGCGCCTTGGGTCGTATAGCTAGGAGCTGCCGAAGCCGCGACGCTGGTTTCTAAGACGCCGTTACGAAATACTTTGTAGCTGGTGACGCTCTCGCCACCAGAGTTAGATTTCCAGGCCATACCAATAGCTACCGGGCAAGGTGTCTGCGAGCATGGCGGCTGAGTGGTCACAGTGACCGAATGCAGATTAGTTGGCGCGGTTGGCGCAGTAGAGGTTCCGCCCGAAGCACCGACCATCGAGGCCATTGATAATAAAAGCGCCGTAATTGCACCGGCAATTGGCAAGCGTAATTTTTGTATATGTATATGCATTGAGCTGTCCCCTTTTTAGTCTCCCCATAGTATGTTCTAGAATGACTTTTGTCAAACATTGTATCGCCCATTCACTCCTGTTAAAACAGAGTGCCACGCGATTATCTGGGGGATTTGCCGACAATCGGGGCACCACCGATCAGGATAATGCGTTTCATCTTGAAGCGCGACGCTTGAAAAGCCAGGTAGTAAGCGGTACACAGACCACAATAATAGCAATGCACCAGATAGCAGCTAACCAGCCGGCGCGACCCATCGGCGTACCAACGAGCCAGGAACGCATAGCGTTAATGACTTGAGTCAGCGGTTGGTTTTCGGCGAAAACCCGCAGCACATGAGGCATAGTACTGGTCGGCACAAAGGCGCTAGAGATGAATGTCAGTGGGAAAATCACTACGAAGCCGACCCACTGGGCAGCTTCCAGACTCTTTACCACTAGCCCCAGGATAGCCGACAGCCAGGAGATCGCCAGGGTAAACAGCATAGCCAGGCCGATAACCAGTAACCATTCGCCCAGGCTGGCATTGGGCCGAAACCCGACGGCAAAACCGACGGCAATGATGATGGCCCCGGAGATGATATTACGTACCAGGTCAGAGATGATGTGCCCGGTCACCAAGGCACTATTAGCCATTGGCAAGGAACGAAAACGGTCAACAATACCCTCTTTGAGGTCAACAGCCAGGTTGATGGTCGTGTAGTTGGCACCGAAAGCCAAGGTTTGCACCAGGATGCCGGCAAACAGATAGTTGGCGTAGCTGACATCGCCCGTATTGATAGCGCCGCCCAGTACGTAGCGGTTGAGCAGCATAAACATGATCGGAAACAGTATCAGCGACATAACCTGGTCAAGGCTGCGGATAATATGGGTGATGCTGCGTTTGGCCATAATGTAGGTATCGCTGAGGGCCCACCAAAAACTAGGATTGACGGTTTTATTCATCGGTTTTCTCCTTTTGCATGGCGGTGCCGTGACCGGTCAGTGACAGGAACACATCATCGAGAGTCGGACGACGCAGCTCAACGCTCTCAACTTCAATTTTGGCGGCTTCCAGGCGTTGCAGTACTTGCTTGAGATCACCGACGCCCCGCTTCGTGGCAATACTAACCACCCGCCGCTCTTCGTCAATTTGCAATGTCTTGCCGTCGACAATTTTTTGGGCGGCCGTGAAATCACTCTTTTTAGCAATCATTAGCTCCAGTCGATCAGAGCCAACTTTAGCTTTAAGCTGGCTGGGGCTGCCCTCGGCGATAACTTTACCGTTATCAATGACCACGATCTCATCGGCCAATTGGTCGGCTTCGTCCATATACTGGGTGGTCAGTAGAATTGTCGTGCCCTGTTCTACCAATTTTTTAATCATCGCCCACATGGCGATGCGGCTGCGCGGGTCGAGCCCAGTGGTCGGCTCATCCAAAAAAATAATCGGCGGCGAAGCGATCAAGCTCATAGCTAAGTCAAGTTTGCGCCGCATACCGCCGGAATACGTTTTGACCGGCCGCTTAGCGGGCTTCACTAAATCGAATTGCTCCAGTAGCTCCTGGCCACGGGCCCGGGCGTCTTCCCGGCTCATGCGGTATAACCGGCCAATCATGTACAGGTTTTCTTCGCCGGTCAGGTATTCGTCGACGGCGGCGTATTGGCCGGTCAGGCCGATACTGCCTCGGGCTTGGGCATCCTGCTTGACGACGTCGTAACCATTGATGACGGCCTGGCCGCCGTCCGGTCGCAATAACGTACTGAGTATTCTGATGGTTGTCGTCTTGCCGGCGCCGTTAGGCCCGAGGAGCGCCAATACGGTGCCACGCTTGACGCTAAACGTGATTCCGCGCAGCACCTTTTGATCCTGATAGGATTTTTGCAAATTCTTGACGACGATGGCGGTATCATTTTTCATACCAAATAGTATACGACACTTCCTGAAGAGGGCTAAGCCTTTCAATCAAAGGATCGCAAGCATTGGCGAAACGGCTTTTTCCAGGTAGTGGGTCGGGAGCTTTTGGAGGCCTGATACAACGAGGGTTTTTGGCAAGGATTGGAGCGAAATTGTGGCGGTTTGGATATGCTCATTGGCTTGGCTGAGCGTTTGGTCGATGGCACCAGACTCTTTAACGAGCTTGCGCAGTTTCTTGGATGACAGCGGTTGAGTGGGGATAGGGCCGAGCATCGGACGAATGGCCGGGGCTTGGCTGCCCTGCAAAGCTAGCAGCAGCGGCAAAGTGTAGACGCCGGTTTTGGCGTCGTTGTCGACGGGTTTGCCGAGGGCTTCGGTAGTGGCGGTGAGATCCAGGACATCATCGATAAGCTGAAAGGCCATGCCAAAGGCTTCGCCGTATTTCTCCATAGCCTTGACTTGATGAGCTGGGAGGGCACCGGCCAGAGCACCGATTTTGCAGGCGGCCGCAAACAGTGCAGCAGTCTTATCATGGATGGCTCGGTTGTAATCCTCGATCGAGCGAGCAACGTTGTAGTCATCGGCAGTTTCGCGGCTCTGGCCATCACACACCGTGGCGATAGCCGTGGCTAATTCCCGGCCGATTTCCTGGCTGACAGCCGCGGCTTCAGCCACCGATAGAGCCAACAGATAGTCACCGATCACGATAGCTTGATTGGTGCCCAGCTGGCGGCTAAGCGTCGGCTGACCCCAGCGGATGGTGGCCTGATCCATGATATCGTCGTGGACTAATGTGGCTAGGTGCGCCAGCTCAATAGCGGCGGCGGCCCTGGTCGCTGATTGGGCGACCGGCGCTCCGCCGGCAGTGGCGGCAGCAATGACCAGAATTGGCCTGAGCCGTTTACCCCGATTATTTATAAGTGCCAGAATTGGCTGACCAAGACTGGGCGTGGCCCTTGAGACTGCGTCCCGCATGGCAGTTTCAACAGCCGCGAGCTGAATAGGCAGTTGTGGTAAACCGAGCAGGTCGGCGATAGCGCTAGTCGTCATTAAAGAATCATAGCACTGAAAATGCTATAGTGGAGTAGCCATGAGTGTTTTGACAGTAATGGGGATCTCGGTGCTGGATCCCGGAGGAGTAGTCGCAGCTAGGGAGCGCGACTTGATAATTACCGCCGTAGCTCTCGGCCTGCTGGTCGTCATCCCGGTTTTTATCATGACCTTTGGCATCGTCTGGAAATACCGCGACGGCCGAGGCGCCCGCTATACCCCGGACTGGGATCACAATGTCATCGCCGAATCAATTTGGTGGGGTCTGCCTTGCCTAATTATCTTATTACTGTCCGTCATTACCTGGAATAGCAGTCACCAATTAGATCCGTTTAAGCCGTTGGCCTCTACCGTCAAACCGATAACGATCCAAGTGGTGGCCTTGCCCTGGAAATGGCTATTCATCTACCCGCAGCAAAATATTGCTACGGTCAACTACCTGCAGTTCCCCGAACAGACGCCGGTACGCTTTGAAATCACCGCCGACGCTCCGATGAACTCGTTTTGGATTCCCCGGCTCGGCGGACAGATTTATGCCATGGCCGGCATGTCGACTGAGCTGCACCTGATGGCCGACGGCCCGGGCAGCTACCGTGGCTCGTCAGCTAACCTCAGCGGCCGTGGTTTTGCCGGCATGAAATTTATCGCCCAATCAACCTCGTCGCAGGACTTTTCGACCTGGATAGACAACGTCAAGCAATCGCCGCAAATATTAGATTTACCGGCTTATAATAAGCTCAGCCGGCCCAGCGAAAATAACAAGCCCGCTAGTTATGCCTATAGCGATCCGGCACTCTACGATTCGATTATCCAAAAATACCTGGGGCCGGTCGGCGGGCATCACCATGGTGCCCCGGTGGGAGCGATTGAATAATGCTCGGCAAACTGAGTCTGCAAGCGCTGGATAACGGCCCGATCGTGCTCGGCGCTCAGATCACTATGCTGCTGGCCGGCATCGGAATTATTGCCCTGCTGACCTACACCAAGCGCTGGAAGTGGCTCTGGGACAATTGGCTGACCTCGCTTGATCCCAAAAAAATCGGTGTCATGTATATTATCATCGCCTCGGTGATGTTATTGCGTGGCGTGGCCGATGCCGGTATGATCCGCTTGCAGCAAGCATTGTCAGTCGGTGATGCCCATGGCTTTTTGACTTCCGACCATTTTCAACAGGTCTTCTCGGCACATGGCACGATCATGATCTTTTTTGTGGCCATGGGTTTTATGTTTGGTCTAATCAACCTGATCGTGCCGCTGCAAATCGGTGCTCGCGACGTGGCTTTTCCGTTTTTGAATTCCATCAGCTTTTGGCTGTTTGCCGCCGGTATGCTGCTGATGAACGTCTCACTGGCTGTCGGTGAATTCGCCGCCGCCGGTTGGCTGGCTTATCCCCCCCTGTCAGAACTCGCCTACAGTCCGGGGGTCGGCGTTGACTATTGGATATGGAGTTTGCAGATCGCCGGGATTGGTAGCCTGCTGTCAGGCATTAACTTTTTGGTAACGATTCTCAGGATGCGGGCCCCCGGCATGTCACTGATGAAAATGCCGATCTTTTGCTGGAGTGTGTTGGGCAGCATGTCGCTCATCGTGTTTGCCTTTCCCATCCTGACGGTCACGCTGGCGCTGCTGGCGCTTGACCGGACACTGGGGATGCATTTCTTTACCTCGGATTTTGGCGGCAACACCATGATGTACATCAACTTGATCTGGGCCTGGGGACACCCGGAAGTCTACATATTGATCTTGCCGGCTTTTGGCGTGTTTTCCGAAGTTGTAGCGACATTCTCCCGTAAGCGGCTGTTTGGCTACACATCGATGGTTGTCGCCCTGGCTGCCATTACGTTTTTGTCATTTATCGTCTGGCTGCACCATTTCTTCACAATGGGGGCCGGGGCTAACGTCAATGCCTTTTTTGGGATCATGACGATGGTGATTGCTATCCCGACAGGCGTTAAAGTTTTTAACTGGCTGTTTACGATGTATCGCGGCCGGATCCGGCTGACGACACCGATGCTGTGGTTCCTCGGCTTCGTGGTGACTTTTTCTATCGGCGGTATGGCCGGCGTAATGATGGCCGTGCCGGCCATCGATTTTCAGGTGCACAACAGTCTTTTCTTGGTGGCCCACTTCCACACTATGATTATCGGCGGTGTGCTGTTTGGTTATTTTGCCGGCTATATGTACTGGTTTCCTAAAATCTTTGGCTTTAAGCTGCATGAGGGACTCGGCAAGTGCGCTTTTTGGTGTTGGTTTATCGGCTTTTTACTGGCCTTTGTACCGCTCTACATTTTGGGGCTGATGGGAGCCACCCGGCGGCTAGATCACTACGACGCCAGTCTTGGTTGGCAAGGATTATTCATTGTCGCCGGAATCGGCGTGATGGTAGTGATGGCCGGCATCGGCTTCCAGCTTTTGCAGCTAATTGTCAGTATTAAGCAGCGCAAGCAAAATCTCGATACGACTGGGGATCCGTGGGATGGCCGGACACTGGAATGGGCGACGAGCTCGCCGGCACCGCATTATAATTTTGCCGTTATTCCTGAGGTTGATGACCGCGACGCGTTTTGGGTCATGAAACAATCAAAGACCCCTAAGCCCGTCTACCGCGACTTCCAGATGCCAAAAAATACGCCGTTTGGCCTGTACATTGCCGCCTGTGCCTTTGTTTTTGGCTTCGCCTTTATCTGGCATATCTGGTGGCTAGCGATCGTGAGTCTGCTCGGTTTGATCACCTGCGTGATTATCCGCTCCACCGACGACGAGTTGGAATACACGGTCACGGCAGCCGAAGTCGCAGCTCATGAAACCGGCGTTAAGCCCTGGAGGCAACTATGAGCCAAGCCCTGAGCCACCAAGCCGAAACCGATTCCAAAACCGTCTTCGGTTTTTGGGTCTATATCATGACCGACTGCGTGCTGTTTGCCAGCTTATTTGCTACCTATGCGGTGCTGCAACACAATAGCTACGGCGGCCCGACCGGCCAGGAATTATTCAGCCTGCCATTTGTGCTCACCGAAACCCTGATCCTGCTGACCAGTAGCTATACTTGCGGCCTGGCTATGCTAGCCGTCCGGCGCGGCGCCAAAAGCCAAGTGCTGGCCTGGTTCGCGGTAACGATGTTGTTAGGCCTGGCCTTTCTCGGTATGGAGCTCAACGAATTCCACAAACTGGCCGCTGAGGGACATAGCTGGCGGGCTAGCGGCTTTATGTCGGCCTTCTTTACGCTGGTTGGCACTCATGGGCTGCATATCACCACCGGGCTGCTTTGGATGACAGTACTTATGAAACAGCTGTGGAGCAAAGGCCTGGTAGCTACCACCGTCCGACGCCTGACGCTGCTCAGCCTGTTTTGGCATTTCCTGGATATTGTCTGGATCTTTATCTTTAGCGTCGTTTATCTGGTGGGAGCTATATGAGCCGGCAGTCAGAAACCGATCACGGCAGTTTCCAGTCGTACACCGTGGGCTTTATATCATCGCTAATCCTGACTGGCGCCGCTTACCTGATGGTCGTTAACCAGCTGTTTAGCGGCTGGGGACTCATTATCGCCATCATGACACTGGCCGTCGCCCAGCTCTTGGTGCAGTTGCTATTTTTCTTGCATCTCGGTCGCGAATCAAAACCGCGCTGGAATCTGCAAGTCTTCTCGTTTATGCTGATCGTGGTGTTCATCCTGGTCTTTGGCACGCTCTGGATTATGAAAAACCTCGATTATCATCACGGCGACCTGACGCCGCAGCAAACCGACGAATTCATAACCAAAGATGAAGGATTCAAAAACTAAGTGCTCAAAACCTATTACGATCTGACCAAGCCCGGCATCATCCGCGGGAATCTCTTGACGGCCCTGGCCGGCTTTTTACTGGCTGCCCAGGGAACTATCAACCTGCGTTTGCTCCTAGCGATTCTGGCAGGCACCACGCTGATGATTGCTTCCGGTTGTGTGTTTAATAACTACCTCGATCGTCATATTGACAAATTGATGGCCCGAACTAACAGGCGCGCCTTGGTACTCGGCAGCGTATCCAAAATCCAGGCCCTCAGCTACGCCACGATACTCGGCCTGGTCGGTTTTGCTATTTTGGTACGCTACACCAACTGGCTGACTACGCTAATCGGTTTGCTAGCCTTATTTTTTTACGTCGTGGTGTACGGCCTAGCCAAGCGCCGATCAATCCATGGCACTATCGTCGGCAGCCTGCCCGGAGCGGCATCTATCGTGGCCGGCTACACCGCCGTCACCGGACGGCTCGACACGACCAGCTTACTGCTCTTTTTAATAATGGTGAGCTGGCAGATGCCACACTTCTATGCCATTGCCCTCTATCGCTACGACGATTACAAAACCGCCAAACTGCCCGTCTTACCTGTCAAAAAAGGTGTCTCGGCTACCAAAACCCAGATTATGCTGTACGTCGCTGGTTTTACGATCGCAGCAGCGGCGCTCAGTATTTTTGGCTACGCCGGCCGCTTCTATATGGTGGTTGCGTTACTGCTGGGGCTCAGCTGGTTAGGCTTCGGACTCAAAACCTACGCCATCACTGCCAGTAAAAAATGGGGCCGCCAGATGTTTCTATTTTCTTTAGTAGTCATCACTGTCCTCTGCCTCGCTCTCAGCATTGATAGCTTTATCCCCTAGAACTTATTTGGGTTTGTTGGCTTTGCGGTTGATTTTATCGGAGCGGGCCCTCGAGGTGTCGATTACTTTTTGAAGTTCCTTCTTGACACGATCAAGATGGGGCTTAACCCAGTCAAATTCCAAAGACAAGATAAATAGCCCGACAAAACAGATAAGAATCCCTGGGCCCGGCAACGGTATCAAGATAACACCGATTACAAAAATAGCCACACCAATCACAAATACTACGATTTTGCGCAGGTATTTGATTAAGAACTTCATGCTCTACAGTATACGCGCAAGCTCCGACTGCTGGATAGCATCCTCTAAGGCAGCCCGCAAAATAGCGTAATCATACGCCTTACCGTGTTGCTGAAGCTGATTATTAATATAAAAAGTGGGCACCATGCTGATGCCGCTGCGCACACCGCCATCGACGTCGCGACGGACTTTAAATCGGACATCGATCGAGCCCATGTCACTGATGAATTGTTCTAATTCCAGCCCGGCGTTAGCCGCGTAGCCAATTAACTCTTGATCCTCTAGAGCATCCTGGTGTTGGTAGAGCTGGTCATGCATCGGCCAAAATTTACCCTGCAAACTAGCTGCTTCGGCGGCAAAGGCGGCATGCAGGGCGTTGGAATGCAAGCGAGCTAAAGGAAAGTTCCGAAACACGTAGCGAACCACATCGCCGATATCCTGCTGGATTTGCCTGATACTTTCGTGCGCTTTGGCGCTGCGGGGGTGCTCGTAATCGCCATATACCACGAGGGTGACGGGTGCGTCTCTCTCTCCACGTATATGATCAGCTTTGGTAACCGGAGCCAATAATGCAACCATAGGTTCTAGGTTAAGTTATCTGATCGGCAGTGTCAGTTAGAATTTCGATCATCTAGTACGGTAAAGATGTCCTGCGATTCTGCTATCATGGTTTTATGTTAGAGACGGCCCAATCATTAGTTCGCCAGGCTGGCGCCCACCTAGGGCTGAGCCCTGAAGCCATTGACGACCTACTCAAGGCTGATGCCGAGCATAGCTTTGACCTGCAACTTAGCAGCGGTAAACATTTCAAAGGCTACCGCGTACAGCACAATAATAAACGGGGGCCCTACAAGGGTGGTATCCGCTTCCACCCCGATGTCGACCTAGATGAAACCAAGGCCCTAGCTACGCTCATGAGTCTCAAAACCGCTGCCGTCGGTTTGCCGCTAGGCGGTGGCAAAGGCGGAGTGGCCGTCGATCCCCGCCAGCTCTCGACGGAGGAGTTAGAGGAACTCAGTCGAGCCTACAGCGCTGAATTAGCGCCTCATATTGGGCCGGATAAAGACATCCCGGCGCCCGACGTTAACACCAACTCACAGATTATCGACTGGATGGTCGATGAATTCCAAAAACAAACCGGCGATAAGACCAGGGCTAGTTTTACCGGCAAGACCCTGGCCAACGGTGGCAGCGAGGGTCGCGACGCTGCTACCGGACACGGTGGTTTACTTGCCCTCAGGCAACTGCTCAAACATCTCGACAAAACCGGTGATGCCCTGACTGTGGCTGTCCAGGGATTTGGTAATGTCGGCTCGTTTTTTGCCGTCGATGCCGAAGCCTCAGAGCCTCATTGGAAACTAGTGGCCGCCAGCGATTCCGGAGCGGCTCTCTATAATCCCGATGGGCTCAGCGCTACGGAGCTTGACACCTACAAAGCCGTCCGAAAGCGCTTCAGTGATTACCAGGCAGATGGCACGAAAGTTATCAGCAACCAAGAATTGTTAGCCCTTGATGTCGATATCCTCGTATTAGCCGCCTTGGGAGATGCCGTCACTGAGGATAATATGAAAACTGTCCGGGCGCCTTTTATCGTCGAGTTAGCCAATGCCCCTGTCAGCGAGGCCGCCCATAGCTTTTTGACCAGCCAAGGCGTGACTATCTTGCCGGATATTATCGCTAATGCCGGCGGTGTCATCGTCAGTTACCTGGAATGGTTACAAAACAAACAGGGCGAACACTGGGATCTGTCGACCGTCAACGCCAAAATGGCGCAGTATATGACCACGTCAATCGATGATGTTTATACCGTCTCCCGGCAGGAGCATATCTCCCTCAAAGAAGCGGCCTTCGTGATCGCCCTCAAACGCTTGATCGAAGATTAATTCTCGAGGGCTTTAGCTAGCTGTAAAGCGGCATCAAGGTGATCGCCGCCTAAACCGGCTCGCTCTTGGGCCTGGGCTTCATCGTTGCAAGTCAGTACCCCAAAACCGATTGGCAAGTTATGATCCAGCTGTACCCGCAGTATACCCTCGGTGGCAAACTGGCAGACATAGACAAAGTGAGGCGTAGCGCCATTGATGACGCAGCCGATAGCTAACAGCGCCTTGTATTTGCCGGTCTTGGCCATATGCTGCAAAGCCAGCGGCAGCTCCACCGCTCCGGCGACTTTAACGGTGTCGATAGTATCAGCCGCTATTTGATACTCAGCTGCCCGGGTGATGGCAGTCTCATATAATTGATCGGTAATTTGATGATTGAACTGGGCGACAACGATGCCGATCCGCCAATCGCTGGCATCAAAAGGTTGGACTTCGGCTTGCTGGGCATGCTGCATATTATTTTGCTTTCAGGCTATTAATGACGTATTTACCGAGGATATCAAACTCTAGATTAACCGGGTCACCCATCCGGGCATCACCAAGCGTTGTGTGCTCTAGGGTATGCGGGATCACGGCGACTTCCAGGCTGCCGGCATCAAGTTTCGCCACGGTAAGCGCCACTCCATCGACCGTAATAGAGCCTTTGTAGACTACCAGTTCCTGGTTCTCGGGATTAAACTTGATAGCTAACCGATAGCCGTCAGTAGTATTAATGCTGTCTACAGTGCCGACTTCGTCAACATGGCCCTGCACAAAATGGCCGCCAAATCGATCATTCACTGATAGGGCACGCTCCAGATTGATCATTTTAGGTACCTGATGACCAAAAGAAGTCTTGTGTAAGGTTTCCGGCGTTAAAAAAAACTCCAGCTCTTGGCCGCGCAGGGCTGAGACCGTTAGGCATATACCATTGACAGCTATCGATTCACCAAGGCTGACATCATCCCAGTCAGCGGGTCGATCTAAAACCAAGCGGCAGCCTTCGTCGTTTTTATCAGCAGCGATAACCTTGGCCGTAGCAGTAATAATCCCGGTAAACATGCCTCTAAGTATTACTCGCTGCGCCGCTTATTGCAAACCACTGCCGACCGGCAGCCTCGTCGTCCTTAAGAACTGCTTCTAATTCTTGAATACTACCAAAGGTTTGGTTTGGCCGGTGGTAGTGATGAATCGTAATGCTCAGTGGCAGTTCATAGTAATCCTCGTCCGGGATATCTAACAAATGGACTTCCAATCGCCGGTCAACATCTCCCATCGTCGTCGGCGTACCGATAAATACCAGTGACGGATGATCAGTAAAACCAGCCATGTCGGCATACCCAAAGTAAATGCCGTCTGTTAACTCAGTCGTTAACTTAACGTTGGCCGTCGGATAGCCCAATTTGCGGCCATTGCCTTTAAAAGGCGTGACCGTGCCTGCCAGAGTTTGGGGTAATTGCCGCATGACCTTTAGTATAGCTTACCGGTAGCAGGGCTTGTCATCGTGAGTTACAATAGACGGTATGTATACGCTCCCTGACTTACCCTACGGCTACGATGCTTTTGGCAAATATATCAGCAAAGACATCATGGAGCTGCACCATAGCAAGCATCACCAGACCTATGTCGATAAGCTTAACGCTGCCCTGGAACAGGCGCCGGAATTACAATCCCGGCCGCTCGAAGAGCTACTGAGGGGAGTAGATTCCCTGCCCGATCACGTCCGCGCCGCCATCCGCAATCATGGTGGCGGCCATTACAATCACAGTTTATTCTGGAAATTCATGTCGCCCGACGGCGGTCAAGAGCCCACCGGCCCCCTCGCCGACGCCTTAAAACAAAAGTATGGCGATTTTCAAGGTTTCATGGACGCCTTCGGTGAAAAGGCTCTCGGCGTCTTTGGCAGTGGCTGGGCTTGGCTGCAACCCGATCTATCCATCATAACTACCCCAAACCAAGACTCGCCGCTCAATACCGGCGGCCCGGAACCACTGCTCGGCCTCGATGTCTGGGAACACGCCTATTATCTTGATTACACCTACAAACGCGCCGATTACATAAAAGCCTGGTGGCACGTAGTCAACTGGAACGAAGTCGCCTCCCGCCACCAGCAATCTTAGCAATAAACTAGGCACAGTATCTTATAGACAGCTTTTCCATATTATGATATTATCATCTCACAAAAAACGATTATTTAATGGTTTTTTAATGTTTGCAGGTGATAATGAGCAACATGCAACTCCCCAAACTCCTTTTAGTCGACGACGACAGCAGCATTGCACGAGCTCTGGCTTTGGCACTACGCAACACGTATGCGGTTGATCTAGTTAGTACTGCCAAGCAAGCGTTGCGACAATCCGAGAATCTCGATTACGACATTATCGTTCTCGACCTGAACTTACCTGATCTTTCAGGCTTAATGGTTTGCCAGCAACTGCGGTTGCGGGGCAATACAGCCCCGATCTTGATTTTGAGCGGCGAGACCCAGGTGCTTACCAAAATAAATTTGCTGGATGCTGGAGCAAACGATTACTTGACTAAGCCGTTTAGTCTCGGCGAGCTCAAGGCCCGCTTACGAGCAGTGAGTCGCGACAAACAGCAGCTACCGCCAACCGCTCGACAGATTGTACTTGACGGTCTATGTTTGGATCGACAAACCCACAGTCTGATCCGCGAGGGCAAAACTATTCGTTTACGGCGCAAAGAGTTTGCCCTATTAGAGTGCCTGATGGAGCATGCCGGCAATGTGGTCGGTCGTGGCACTTTGACCCGTTATGCCTGGTCAGATGGTGAAGACCCCTGGACAAATACAGTGGACGTGCACATAAAATACCTACGTGATAAAGTTGACCGCCCCTTTGAGCAACAGCTCATCGAAACTGTTCATGGCTTGGGCTATCGCTTAAAACCATTTCAACAACCCTTAACCCCGGGCCAGAACTGAGCTCATGAACAATAATGATCCGGTAGTGACTAGCTCTGCCGCGATCATCATCAACGATCCAGCCCGGGAAGGCCTGCGTCAACTAGAGCATTTCGCCGAATTCGGGCGCCTCAGCGCCAGCTTATTGCACGAGATTAGCAATCCCTTAACTGCCGCCTTGCTCTATTTGGAGCAGTACGAAAATCGCCAGTCGCGACATATTCGCCAAGTCCGCCGTAATATCTTACTGCTTCAGCGTTACGTGGAGGCAGCCCGACAGCAGATTCGACATGAGGGTGAAATCAGCAGCTTTTATATCAGAGCGCAAATCGATCAAGTGCGACGCGTGTTAGCACCGTTGGCACGGCGTAAAGGGGTGAGCCTGCAGATCGAGCCAGCAACCAATTACAAAATCTTTGGCGATCCGGTAAAATTTCAACAAATTTTGGCGAATCTTATCATCAACGCGATTGATTCGTACGACACAAGCTCAGCTCAGTATCCCCATAAACTGGTGACCGTAACGGTGGACAGTCAACGACAGTGGCTATTGCTCAAGATAGTTGATAAAGGAGCCGGCATCCCGGCCCAGCAATTAGCCCAGATTTTTGAGCCTTTTTACACCACCAAAGCCCGGCGTGGCCAAGGCTTAGGCATTGGGCTGGCCGTTGTCAGGCAGCATGTGGAGCACGATTTTGGTGGTTCGGTAGTAGTCAGCAGCTCCGCTAGCCGAGGGACTATATTCACCGTCAGATTGCGTTTGACCCCGCGGTATCATTGAGCTGGCGCTGGTGTAGCGCTAGTAGAGGTGGCGTCGCTGGTAGGGAATATGGCGACCACCTGGTTAGTGCTCGGCCGATAGATGACGGCTTGCTTTTGCTTGCTAAAGACTAAGACTTTATCTCCATCATGCGCGTTCGCGAAATAGGGCAGTTGTTTGATTTTTTCGGCATTTTTAACAGTGGCGACTGTAGGGGTTTCATTGGTGGGTACTACTGCCAACTTGCGGACTTTGGCAACTACGTCATTTACCTGGCGGGTATTAGCCGCGGCGCTGGGGGTTTGCAATGTATGCTTAGCCTCTTGGTACTGGAAAAACAAAAAGATGCTCACCGCGATCAATATCAGCACCAACCACCAGGCCAGGCTTGCTTTAGGCAGTTTGAGCTTGAGGCTTGGTTTTTTACGCGGCTTTTTGGGCTTTTTGGGTTCGGTCTGCGCCTTCATAAAAGTGCGGGTAGAATTGGCTATTGATTGCATGGTCGCGTCTCACTCCAGTCTTTCCCCTATTGTAGCAAATAGCCGCCTGAACGGTAACGTTTACTGGGGAGCTGGGGGAGCAGGATTGGCAGCTGTCCGTGGATTGTTGACGCCAATTGCTGTCCAGCTAAATACAATCGGGCCAGTGGCCGGATCTTTGAGAGTAATGTCGAAGCCGTCAGCCTTGACCTTGTCGACGGTGTAGATGACAAATTGCCCATCAGTAATCGTAGCGCTCACAATTGGGGGGATCGGATATGGATTAGTAAAATCAACGTGTACTTTTGTCTCATCGGCCCGCAGCTTGGCATAACCGGCGGTGTCACTGGCTACTGTAATATGGCCATTAAACTCGACATCCTGGCGGAATATCGTCTTACCGAGGAAAGTCGCCAGTTTTTGGAAGCTACTGAGACCGGTAAAGCTGGCATCACCGCCGACAGTCAACCCACCACTGAGCGAAGCACTGGCGAGATCTACATTGCCGCTAAACTTAGCATTGCCGGTTCCATCAATACTCAGTACTGCCTCACCGGCCGGATTTAATAATTGAAAAGTGCCGTCCTTGTGGACAAATGTATCAGTGATCGCCGCCTCGTCAGTTTGAAGAATGGGTTTAGTAGGGGATCCGGCTGGAGGAGTATCAACCGGTACAGCAGCGGCCAGTAGCGAAGCCGGCACCGAATCACCATGGAACGTCCCGGTGGGATCTATCGAAGCCACTACCTTTCCGCTTTCATCAATAAAGTTAAGGCCGTTTTTACCGACTACGACGCTGTTAGTTTGTACCGTATCAGCCACAACTTTAGGTGTTACAATCTCAACTGCCGCGGCCAAACGGTCAGTAAAGATTGAGGACAGATCAGGGGCTTTGGCTGCCTCGACACGGCCAGCAACTAAATCAGCCAGCAATTGCCGACTCTCGACTTGATTATTATCGGCCGTCACCGGTAATGTCCCGGCTGACTGGCCGGTGCTGACAAACAACATAACTTCACCGCTACCCTGATCGGTAAACTCAGTCAGGGCCGTGCCGATAATCGCGCCGGCTTTGGTGGCTTTCATAGCCACGCCGGCAGTCGACGAAGATGTCAAAGCATCGCCGATATGGATTGGCCCATTCTCGCTAGATACTTTGACGGGCACACGGCCAGCTAAACCAACGATAATCGGCATACCGCTATCAGTATGGTCGCTCAATACGTTACCCGGTTGAGTGGAAACCACTCCTAAGAGACCTTTTTGATACCGGCTAGCGGTGGGCTTAACCCCAGCTTTGATAGTAGGATCAGCAGCTACGACAGTCCCGGAGGCAATGTCACCATGAGCGCTGTAGTAAACTTCGGCGTAGTCGGCCCCGGTGGTGTCAACTTCATGAAGTACGAAACCACGACTGGTCAAGGTATTGGTGATAGTACCACTGCCGGCAGTCCGTTGGGCACATACGACATAGGTATTAGAGGAGCCACTGGTAGGAGCAGTGTCGACTATGTTAAAGGTAACGACGCTTGTTGTTATGGCTCCGGTATAACTAGTGGTTTGCAGTTGTGTGCCGGCACAAGTTGTCCCGCGAACTACGCGTATTGCAACAACTGGTTGATTACAACCTATGCCTGTACAGTTGAGGGTGATAGTACTGGAATAAGTAATCCAAACGTCACTGTTAGCAGTCGTAGGAGTGATTGCTAGGCTGTCCACTACGGTGTCAGTGGTTGAAGCGGTAAATGTTCCAGCCGTAAAAAGCTGGTTGGTTCGACCATTATCCAATTGTTCCCAAGCATTGGCGGCCGTACAAGCAAAAACGGCTTTGTCGGTGCTATTAACATAGATCTTGCCGACATCGCCAGCCGCCGCACATTGTGCGGCTTCGTTGCCAGTACTGGCTTTGGCCCCCAATTGGAGAATTCCATAATTCACACCTGAAACATTAGCATCAATAACTTTAGCCAAGGTATTCGTACCGTCGGTGATGGTGGCTGCTGTCGCACCAGTTGAAGTGACCAAGAGACCATTTGTCCCGGTACCAAGAGTTATCTGGTCTAACGATGTAACAGTGATGTCATTACCGGCACCGGTGTTGGTAACCGTTAGATTACCGGCGGCGGTCAGGTTACCAATATTAACTAGGTTCCCGCTGCTGTCAATACGTTGGGTGCCGCCACTGGCTCCGGTGTTAATGCCAGTCGTGGCATTGAGCGTGGCAGCCGAAAGCGTCGTCACACCGCTGATTGCCCCGGCGCTCGACAGCACAAAACTGGGCGTGTTAATAAAGTTAGTGTAGCCAGTGGCACTGGCAAAATTGAGTCCATTGGTAACGTTTGAGCCGCTAAGGGTGCCGGCAGCAAAGTTGAAGCCGTTGATGGTGTTGACGCCTGACGACGGCGTTGAGGCGTTGGCCGGTGTGATGCTATGGCCTTGGAGCACGATACCAGCGCCGGTATTAGTGTTGTTGAGGTTGAGTGATTGGGCACTGGCTGCCGCGCCGGCCGCACCAGTAGTATAGGTTTGAACGATGGTGCCGGTGCCGGCATTGAGGGTTAATATCTGGTTGGCGGCCAATGTCAGGTTGCCGTTACTGGTAGTAGTAATACCAGTGTGGCCAAGCGTTATGCCCGCGGCGTTGACATTACCAATGGTCACGCTGCCGTTAACATTACTACTGCCGGCGTCAATCCGGACGCTGCCGCCTGTACGGGTACTACCACCACCGTTTGTCGCGTCCCCGCCCAAAATTGTTACACTGCCTCCGGTTCGGTTACCGCTGGCACCGGTGTCGGCGCCGCCGGTGATGTTAATGGCACCACCGAACGAGTTGGTGTTACCAGACTCTTCGCCGCCGGTGATGTTAATGGCACCACCCGTGCCGCCGGCAGTAGTGAGTATCGAGGGCTTAACTGTCAGTCCAGCGCCGGCAGTCAATGTGGTAATATCAGTCGTCTGGCCGCCAAGCAGCGAGAGTAGGCCGGTATTAGCTAGCTGTAGGTTTGACGAAATCAACGTCAGGGCATTGCCTGTCCCAATACTCCACGAGGAGGGAGCGGCTCCGCTCAAATTGAGCGCCCCGGCACTCGTCACCGCCAGCGTACCGGCAGTCGTGGTAGACAACGTCAAGGGGCCAGAGGCTACCGTAAGGCCGAGACCACCGGTGCTAGGCCCCGTAATCGTACGGGCAGCCGTACCGCTAAAGATCAGATTTCCGCCCATGGTGGTGTCGCCGGTAATGTTGAGTGTGCCAGTAAAGTTAGCGGCACTGGAAATAGTCTGCCCGTTAATCAACCCGGAAGTCAGAGCGCCAGTACCACTGGCTAAGGTTAGGTCACCACCACCACTTAGTAAGGCCGCGAGGGTAGTACCACCGTACCATTTAAATTGCTGGCTGGTAGTGGGTACTGAATTCCATAAAGTACTAGATTCGATACCGATGGCGTAATCAGCGCTGGTGGCACTGAGATTATCAAAGAGCACGAGCTTGGTTCCCACACTCCGGGTATTAAACGACGGAGCACCGAAGCCCGTCTGGCCATAATTAATATAATTCGCGGTCGGGCCATTCAACAAGATGGCTTGGCCACCACCATTAATAGTCAGGTCACCGCTTAAGGTAGTATTGCCACTGACGCCTATATCACCGGTTATATTCGCTCCACCGCTCTGGACAGTTAACGCTCCGCCAAAAGTACTAGCCCCACTAACGTTAATGAAACCACTTTGCTGGCTGCCAGGTGATAGCTGTACCAGCTGGCTGACCGTGAGGCCGCCGATCCGGTCGGCATTAAAAGCAAACGGAACTGATTGCAGTTGGACACGGGGTGTCATTTCACCGGCGGGATCACTGTTAAAGGTGATGCCGAGATACAAGTTAGGATCGGCATTAAAATCAATCGGCGTGCTACCATTGCAGGCATTGGCAGTAAAAAATGGGCAAACACTGCCGAGATTAACCTGAAAAACGCCAGCCGCGACAGTTACGCTGCTCTGAGTTTCTGTCCAAATGGCACTACCGGCACTGCTGACCGTGTAGAGCTTAAACACAAAACTGTAGGTTCCGTCGGTAACATTTGTGCCGTTAGCGTTGACTACCTTGCCTTGAAAGCTCATGGTAGTGGGGTTGGTGGCGGTAGCGATTCGCGGAAACAGCAGACAACCAAAAACGACTGCCAAAAGGGTAGCCAGAGTCAAGAAACTGCTTATTTTCCACGGACGTTTCATTGCTGAACGCCTTTCTCACTTGTTTCTTTTTAAACTTACCCTAAAATCGTAACAAAATTCACAACCAAACACAAGCGTTATTACTTCTTTGGCGCAGGTTTTTGAGTCGGCTTATTGGTGGCTTTAAATCGCCGCCTGATCTGCCAAGCCGCGGCCAGTATAACCACCAAAGCCAATAGATAGAGACCGAGATCGACAAAGCGCAGGGCAAAACTTTTGGTAGTAGTACGATTGATGCCGTCATAGCGATACTCTACCGCCACGTGATAGAGGCCCGGGAGCGGCAAAGCCGTTCCGGTGCGTGTCAGGGGTACGTATAATTCCCTATAGCTCTCCGGCAAGATAAAAGCTGATTCACTATTGATAATGCCTTGAGCTATAACTGTCCCTCCGGGACTTTTTAACCGCACTACCCCGCGTGGCACGACGTGCACATTACCTGGATTTTGGAAACGCAGCCGTACCGTGTTAGGCAGATGGAGCCAGTTACCATTTTGAGTCATGCCGGCCAGCTTGAGGTCATAGTGCTCACCCCCGACTTTATTAACCAGAATCAGACTGAGAATCTGCTGGTTGACCACGACTTTATTGCCGGTCTGGTCTTCTAAACTGTTGACGCTGGCCACTACCGCTCCATAATGCCCCCCAGGCTGCAGGGAGGAGCGGTTATTGATACTGACGAGCACGGTGCGCGATTCTTGAGGCTGCAAGACAACAGTGTCGGTTGCCAGGCTCATCCACGAAGTCAGGCCATATTTTTGGGTGTAGCTACTAGAGCCTTCCAGCAAGACGCCGCCAGTGTCATTGAGTGAACCAAAGTCTCGAGCTGACAGGTTAAGCTCTTGCAGGCCGGCAGTATGATTAGTAATAGTCAGTGTGAAGCTCTTGGTCACATCACCTGATCCAATCGTGATCTGTTGCAAAAAGGGGCTAAGCGTAATGCCGCCCATGGTGTCGCGACCAGTTGCAGCCTGCGCGCCACTCGGCCAGATTACCAAACAGCCTAAGATAACAGCTAAGACTAATGACAGTCGTCGCAGGTTATTTTTTACCACGGCGATGTTTACCTACCCCACCTCGGGCTCGACGCACTAATGAACGTACGAGACTAAAGATACCGAAACCCAGTACGCCAAACAGCGCCAGTATACCCAGTAGGATTTTCCATGGTAACACCCAAAAACTGAGCGCCGCTTCTAGCGGCACATCTTGCGTGCCATCATCATAGACTACTAATACTTTGGCCGTGTAATGGCCGATCCGCAGTTTATTGATATGGGTGAAATCCCATTTTAGATTCTGCTTTGGGTGGCCACTCGGGCCAGGTACCGGCTTGCCGTTTTCCAACCGATCTTTAAAAACCGGGAAACCGTCGCTCCACGGTATACTAAAAACCCGGTTACTGGCTGGCAAGACGCTGCCACCGGCAGTATTGAAATCCAGAGTATCGACGGCCTTGCCGCCGCGTTCAATAAAAATATTGCCGCTAGGCGACAGGTAAATATTACCACTATTGCGTAGTTTGACATTAAAGGTTGCAGGCAGGTATTCATAAAGACCATGATCAGTAGACAAGCTAACTAGTTTTAACTGGCGTTTTTCATTGCCGGTTTTAGTATCCAGTAGCACCAGCGTAGCGATGGCACCCTTGACGCTGCTGGCGTTCTTTTCTTTGGCCTGCGAAGCTCGGGAAAAAGTTACGGCCAGGTAGTAGCCGAGGCTGGCCTCCGGGGGCACGTCAATCGTCATTTTGACAGTTTTCCAAACATTTGGCTCGGCGATGAACTGGCTGGGAGAGAAGTGCACCCAGTCGGCATAGGTATCCTTGGGAGTGAGATCGAACAGATCAGGCTGGCCATTGTCTCCCGTGGCGCCAAATTTCATCAGGCCGACTTTGATCGTTTCAGATTGGATACCCTGGTTTTTAATTCGCAGTTCTGTTTCGACTGTTTCCCCGGGGCGAGTGGCAATCTTAATCGGCAATGGCGAACTAATGATATTAAAACCATCAGCTGCCCGGATCGTAGCCGGCTGCCACAGCCCGAATCCGGCTGCCAACAGCAACACAACCGCAAAACCCCTCAGTAGTTGCTTCATCTTAAGCTCTAGTATACAACAGGACTAGAAATTGCCGGCGGCGACAATTGTCAGGGTGTCAGTGTAGTCGTTAGCATAGCCGACGGTATTGGCAACGGTTACGCGTTCTTTAAGCGTAATCTGATCGGCATTGGTGTAGCCGGAGCGGGAGACAAAGGAAGCAAAACTGTTAGCGGCGTTAAAGGCCCCGCCATGAGTAGAGTCATTGTTAGCGTATTCAGCGTCGTAACTAATTGATCCGGTACAGCTAGAGCAGGCCGTGCCCGTCGAAGGAACAAAGCCATACTTGGTGGTACCGGCGGTAAAGACTTCCGGGGTAGCGTCAAAGGTACCAGTTGCAATTGGCGTACCGGAACTGATAGCTGACAGTAAAGCTGCGTTGGCTGACTTAACGTAGGCGGTATAACCCAGTGGCGAGTTGGTGCCGACGGTCATAGTTACGCCGGCAGAGGTTTGGATAGTACTTGGATCGGCCGCCGGGACGGTATCGGTATTGGTACTTAGTGAAAAGCTGAAGTTTGGCGCGACAGAGGCACTAACGGCAATCTTATCTTTATCAGCCGTGGCGCCGGTGATATAAATCGGCGTAGTCGTAGTATCAATCGGCGTACCCCCGGAGTTCTGGCTTTCGGTCGTGGTGTTGTACTGGCCAAGCGTAGAAGGGTTGGTGATAGTCCCAGTAGGAATTACAAAGCCGTACAGGGTGCTACCGCTGAGACTGGCAGAGGTAAGACCGGAAACAGTAATATCACCTCCAAGGCCGGCGCCACCGCTGGTAGCAGCGGCTGTCAAGGTGCCGGGAGGCGCGGTTATACTACCCGGTGTAGCCGGAAAACCAGTGGTGCTAACAGTAGGAGTTCCGGCAGTGATGGTAAAGCCAGTCGGGAATGTCACTTTGATCTTGGCTACACTAGTAGGCGTGGTATTAAGCTTAAAGGTTACTAGCAGATCGTTACCACTGCTGGCGCCATTACCCAAGCGGCCAAGGCGTAAACCGGCTTGAGTTAGCTGGGTAGCACCGGCGATTGACGGTAATAGGAAACTGAACAGTAATGAGGCCGCCGCAAGGATGTATCGTTTATTTTGTATCATCGAGTTTGGCTCTTAACTTTTTATTTTTAGGTCACTATACAGCTTATAGTATCTTATCGGCACATAATGTCAAGAGTTGGTACCAAGAGTTTTCCACAGGGATGAGTGGCCTTAAAAATGAGCGGCGGCTACAAAGGTCAGGATTTCTTGATAATCACTGGCGGCCGGATCAGTTGCTGCCGATTTAGCTTTTAATACCAGCACGCCATTACCAGCGGTAACTGGCCCGGAACTAGTATATAAACTGCGCATGATGCTATCGATAATACCGACATTAGTGCCACTGGTATTGTAAGGACTCAAAACCATAAATGGGCCACCGGAAGTTTGGCCGATACTGCTGTTTTGGGCACCGAAGCCTTCGCTGACACTGCTTAAATCATTGCTTAAGGCACTGATTTGATAACTCGTCGAGGTGCTTTTGAGGCCCCCATTTTGGCCTCTGATATAGACATCGCCGCCACTAGCGCCATTAGTAGTCAGGCTGGTATTAATCGTATCGCTGGTGGTGGCAATGGAGCCGGCATTTAAGGTACCGAGACCGACACTATAGGGCGGCGATACCTGGGTGCTGGTTTGCAGGCTAAAAGTTATCGAGGGCGCCGCGGTAGCTTGGGTGCTGAGTGGGCCGTAAGCTGATTCCGTAAACTTACCCTGCGTGGCTCGTAGTTTTACAGAGTAAGTAGTACTGGGAAGCAGCCCGATCATCAGGCTACCGCTAACTCCACCCCACGCGCTATAGGTTTGATAATCGCTAGTGTTAAGCGTCGAGCTCAAGGTACCATCGGGTTGGAGATAGCGCGTGTCGGCTACAAAATTATCAACGCTAACGGCAATCAGGAAAGTCGCGTCGCTCGGATTACCCTGGTTATCGATGACAAAATGCAGCTTGTTATAGTAGAGTCCGCCATTATTATCTATAGAAGCCAGTTTTGGTACATGAGCTTGCTCAGTTTGGATAAAAGCCGGCTTGACCGTGTTATTAGCGGTCGCGCTGGATTGGCCACTCAGCTCACCGACGGTACCCTCTAGCGAATAGGTCGCTGTCTGGCTGTTGGCCGTCCCCCCGCTGCCAAAACCATAACTTTGGAGCTGATAATTGCTGGTGGCTGGCAAGACCGCAAACAGTGACGCACCCAGTAAAACAAGTAGCCTCATATTCTTAACAGTAGCATTTTGAGATGCTTAGCGCCACTGCCAGGCAGCCAATAAAGCCTGCAGAACAGCTTGTTGTTCATGCGTATCATTGCTGCCAGGTGTACTGACACCGGAGCTTATGCTAATCGTCGCCAGGTATCCGGCATGCGGCCAAAAAGCGACTACAGCCGACGATGAGGTGTCCGCCACCAGCCGCACCACATCTTCTCCAGTGGTTTGAGTAGTGATCCGATATTGCTCCGAGCGGGCCTGGCGTAAGGCGTAAGCAGAATCATCCTGCAAGCCACCTGCCGGCAATTCCCTAAGGGCTATCGAGATAACTAAGCTGCCGGAAACCGACGGCTTAATAAGCATCTGCTGGTACAACAGACTAGCAACTGGTTGGGTAGTCGGCTGGAGTCTATAGCCGACTGGCAACTTCAACTGAAAATAGGCTGATTCTATTGTACTTGGTGGCGCCTCGGGGGATAGCTTGTGATTGACGGACTTTATCTTATTAAAATCCTGTATTTTAATCAGCTCACCATATTGTGGCGCAGAAATAACCTGCATCGCCCACGCACAGAGGCCGACAGTTATGAGGACAGTTCCTCCGATTTTCCAGCGTTTGGCCAACCGTCTATTCCAGCTCATATCTTGTAATATTGTACGGTATTACATGTGAAAAAAATTACACTGGGTCGCTGGCATGATGATATAATTTACGCTATACAGTCGTCGGTCACACCCAATTACGCACCTAAGGCAGGAGGGTTTCATTGCTTTATAAGATTAATGCCCTACATCAGGATCGTCCCGGTCATGCCATCCTACTGGTGCCTCCTCTCACTCTATTGATGATTTTCTGTTTCGCGCTAGTGCTGATACAACCCCATTCGATGCATGCCCCGCCAGCTCCGTCTGCCTCTCGGCAATCCACGCCGGTTACGACCTTTACCCAGCCAGTCCTCTCCAATTTAGCCTTTGCACCGGCTGTCACGCTGCCTACTATCAATCCCGTAACCCTGTCTAACTCCGTGGCTGATAGCGCAGTTACCGCTAACCCCCAGTCAGTCCCGTCCGTAGATAATCAACTGCAAGCGGCCAGCACAAAAAACCAGCAAACGGCTATCCCGATGCAGTCAATTATCAATGTACCTAAGGCTACTCTTTTGGCGCCTACTAATAAAAAGGTCGAGAAATTAAAAAAACAGCTTGTCCTCGGTATCGACCAAAAATAAGCACTAGATTATTACTTCGCCAGGTTAGGTCGAAAGACGCGAGCTACGACAGCTCGGCGATCCAGCCATCCAAATTGGCGACTATCAACACTGGCGGCGAGATTATCGCCGATAACAAAAAGTTTGTCATCCTCAATACGCTCAATGCGTTTCACGAATTGCTTATTATCCCGCTCCACAATCACTACCTGACCGGCATGCAATTTGCGAAACAGTCGGGTAGCCATAATCAATTGGCCGGGACGTAGTTTGGGTGCCATGCTGCCGTTTCTGACTCGTCTAAATAATATCGGAGACCTCACCGCTCATCCTCCTGTTTACAGCTTAACTTAATGAGCTGGGCCTTGGCTGTGAGATTTTCGCCAAGCCGCAATCTCGGCATGGTGGCCCTTGAGCAATACCTCGGGCACCTTGGAACCTCGGAAATCCTCCGGTCGGGTATACTGGGGAAACTCGATAGTATGATCGTCCTGCTGAAATGATTCGATCTCTGCCGATTGCTCGCCACCCAATACGCCGGGCAACAGCCGGACGACAGAATCAATAATCGTCATCGCCGGTAGTTCTCCCCCTGTCAGCACATAATTGCCAATACAAAAGGCCTCCTCTACGTAATCCATTACTCGTTCGTCATAGCCCTCGTAACGAGGACAGACCAGGATCAATCCCCGTTTATCCGCTGCAAGACGTTTGGCGTCTGACTGCTTATATAGTTTCCCCCGGGGCGTCGGCAGCAGTACTCGAGCCTCTGGGTCAGCCTGCTTAGCCTGTTCGATCGCGGCTACCAGCGGCCCGACTTGCAATAGCATACCGTCACCGCCACCATATGGTGTATCGTCAACCTGCTTACGGGGGCCGGTGCCAAAATCACGGAGATTGACGTATTCATATGCGACCAGACCCTTATCTTGGGCTTTCCAAAGCATGCTATTACCCAGTACGCCCGTAAACATTTCGGGAAACAAGGTGATAATCTGGATTTTCATCTCTTTATTCTACCGGTAATCCAAAACAACCCCAACTTTCGTTAGGGTTGCGTTGTCACATAAAGCTCCCATCTTACGATGTCTCGCAGAGCCTTTTGGTTTTTGTTTAAAAGTTCGTCCGATAGACTGCTGATCACTATAGCGAAACAGCTGCAGCTTTTCAAGCCTTATATCGCTTAAACATCGAGGTCGTCGAGATCAGCTAGCTCAGCCCGAGCCTGGCGGACGCGATCACTAGTCTGGTCTTCTTCCTTGGCAGGAGGAGCGGATTCTTCTACGGTTTCGGTTTCATCGGCTACAGTTTCGGCTGGTGTATCATCCGCGTCAGTGGCGACTGGGGCGACAGGAGCAGACCCGCCGTGATCGTCGGGACCGTTGTCGATAATTTTGAGGTTGTAGCGGGCATCGTTTTTAGTGCCCAGGGCGCGAAGCAACGTACGAAGGGATTGAGCAGTAGCTCCTCGTTTGCCGATGACCCGACCAAGATCCTCAGGGTCGACCGTCAATTCCAGTAATACGCCTTTTTCGTCGATGCGGCGGTCGATATGGACGGCCTCTGGTTTACCTACTAGTGATTTAACGACGTACTCAATGAATTGCTGATCAATATCACTCATGTGACAGTCTCCTCGGGTTAGATTTGATTTTATTAATTATAGCAAAGTGCTTACGTCGGATTGTGAAATTTCTCGTACCGCACGGCTACGATTAGGCTTTTTCGGCTTCTTCGGCTTCTTCGGCGGGCTCTTTAACTGGGGCTTCGACAGCTGCCTCAGCGGCTTCAGGTGTCTCGGCAGCGGTTTCTTCGGCAGGTTTAGCTGGCGCAGTGCTGCGACGCTTTTCGGCATTTCTGACTGCTCGCTCTTTGTCGGTAGGCAGTTTGACCCAATCAGGCAGTTTGACACCCTCGCTTTTGAGAATACGCGTCACGCGAGTCGAGGGCTGGGCTCCATGCTCTAGATAAAAAGCAGCTTTTTCTTTATTAAGAATCACGGTTTTGGCGTGGGGATCATAACTGCCAAGGGGAGCGACGATCTTACCGCTAGTGGGAGTCAAGCGCGAATCCTGCACAATAATACGGAACATGGCATGGCCCTTGCGGCCGGTACGTTGCATACGAATAGTTAACATAATCTAGCTATTCTACAGATAAGCGTCTCTGTTGTCAAGGAGGCCCTTTAGGAAGTTTCCCGGTAGTACTGCAGGGCGGCTTCAGCGGCTTTTTGTTGGGCGGCTTGTTTGCTAGGGCCCGTGCCCTGGCCGCGCAGGTTGTTGCCGACGTATACGCCAACGGTAAAAGTCTTGTCGTGGTCAGGCCCATCTTCGTTCATGACTTTGTAGACCGGTGTGGCCGTTTCCTGGCTCTGGGCTAGCTCTTGCAGGTGGGATTTCGGATCCATCCAGGAACCGCTAGATAATATTTCCTCAAAGGTGCTCAGGATAGTTTCGGTGATGAATTGTTTGGCGGCCTGGTAGCCCTGATCGATATACAGCGCACCGACGACAGCTTCAAAACTGTTAGCCAGGATCTGGGCACGAGCACGATCCGTACCTCGCTTTTCGCCGCGACTTAGCCGTAATAGTGGCTCGAAGCCGTATTTAGTAGCCGCCGCGCCGATGCTTTCAGTCCGGACGAGCGAGCTGCGCCAGTTTGTCAGGACGCCCTCGGGGTCAGGATAATTCCCATACAGGTATTCGGTAACCACTAGCTCAAGGACTGCGTCACCCAAAAACTCAAGGCGTTCATTATGAGCATGGACGGTTTTTTTGTGCTCGTTAAGATAGGAGCGGTGCGTAAAAGCGGTGATTAACAACTCAATATCATTGAATGTCACATGCAGTTTGTCGGTGGCAAAGGCTTGATAGGCGGCGGTATCCATAATGCTTAACTTGTTAAGTATCCTATAATTTCCCTTCTCGAATTTTTTTCATACCAAGCAGAATTAATTTACCGATATCATCATAGGCGATCTTATCGACAGCCTCGGCGGCTGGCAGCCATTTGATGTCATTCAACCAATCCTCGGGGTGTAGCTTGTCGCTGTTACCACGCCCCTCGACCAGGTAGATATGCATAGTCATCAAGACGAGCGTGTGATTACGGCGATAGCGGAAATTGACTTTACCCAGCCAGCTGTAGACCTTCATTTCCTGCAGGCCGGTTTCCTCGCGGATTTCACGCTCGGCCGTTTGCTTGGGCTCTTCGCCGGGCTCGACATGGC
>CAYMUN010000009.1:0-41776 GCA_964393835.1 uncultured Candidatus Saccharibacteria bacterium
ACCGGCGATCTCCTCCGTGACAGGGAGGCGTGATAGGCCACTTCACTACGAGCCCTTGCCTATCGGTGCAAATGCAACAGGGGTAATCATAGCAACTACTCTTGTAAAAAGCAACTTAGGTCTTGATTTTGATGTAGTGATGCGGCGGCTGCCTGGCCTGCAGCGGTCTGGTATAAGCGGTAATGTCTTTGAGCGTGAATTGCAGATGGGCGGCATGGCGGCTGACATTGCCGCCGTCGACGACTTTGATAATTTCTAGCGTGTAACCGGTGTTGATGATGGCTGATGTCTGCCCGGGCTTCAATTTGAACAGTTCGGATGTCAGGGCTGGAGGCACATCGCGGTCGCTCAGTGTAATGGGGTTGGGATATTGGCCGCCGGTAAGTTTTGTAGTCGGGTCATCGGATAATTCAGCTGCCAATTTGGCAAAATCAGCACCCTTAAGCAATTGCTGGAGAGCGGCTTCGGCTCGAGCGTCAGTGGCGGTGTCCAATTTGGTTACTACTGCCTGCTGCAACAACTGCTGCTGCAACTCACGGCGAAAATCAGTTACGTTCCATCCCCAAAACTCATTTAAAACTTCACGAAACACCCGGTCGTTATTACCGAGACGGTTTTCGCGTTTCAGCAGGTTAACTTGATTGTCAACAATTTGATTACTAACGCTGACTTTGTGCTGGTCGGCTAATTTTTTGACATACGCGTCTTGGATCACCTGTACCATGGCCTGCTGGCGCAACCGGTCGAGCTGGGTTTTGCCGTCTTTGGTAGCAAAGTTGGCCTGCTGCTGGGTTTGATAGTAGTGCATGTTGTGGCGCAGCTCAAACAGGTAAGATTCATAACTTACCCAGCGATCACCGGCCTTGGCAACCGGAAACGGGATAATTCTTGTCACGTCATACATAAACCCGGAGGTCGCCTGGAGTTTATAGAGGCTGAGGCCGCTTATCACAAAAAAAGCCATCAGCACTAACGCTAACAGGCTTAAAGAAATACGAACCACACGGTGTTTGGAGTGCTGCAAAGGGTAGATATATTTACGAGCGCTCGATAGTACTTCCTCACGGTGGTCGGCCACCGTGTCATTGGTAATCCTCGGCACACCGGCCAGGGCATCATTGAATTTCTCCTCGGCGGACTTGGTGGTTCGCTTAAAGGGACGCTGGATATTTTTGGGCAGTTTAGGCTTCTTGAGCTTCTTCAGTTTCTTCATGCGGTTTATTGGGCTGCTGGTTAGGGCTAGCCGGGTACGAATTGGTTGTATTTACTCCTTGTGTGCGCAAAATTGTGAGCAGCCGTTTCTGGATCTTGGCCGGATGATGCACATCGTGAATCGTCAGGTCTCCCACGTACGTTTGCATCTTTATTGTACCAAATCCGAGGAGGGTTTCTTGCAGACCAGCGACGTCATAATTGACCGACTGTATCTGAGCCAGCCCGAGATCGGCCACTGACCGATGAAAAAGCCCTTTTTGAGTGATCTGAATGAAGCGCTGATCAGTGATAATAAAAATACTGAAATGCCAGCTAATCCAATCCGGCGCAAAGATTAACAGGCCGAGGATACAGCCAGCCGCCAGGCCGCCAAAAAAGGCCGGAAAACCCAGCTCCGGCTTGATGGCCGCCGGTATGACGCCTATCAGCGGCCCCAACATGCCAAACACCAGCCCTTTGCGCATAACAATCGGGTGTTTATGAAACACAAACAGCACTTCCTCGTCATCAAACTGGTCGTCAAAGTATTTGTCAGGTTTTTGCTTTGCTGTTTGTTTGGCTTCAGCCATAAGCATATTTTAACAGGTATCCAGCAATGTGGTATCCCTGAACGGATTCGAACCGCTATCTGCTCCTTAGGACGGAGTTATTCTATCCATTGAACTACAGGGACTGGTACCGGCCTCATTGTACTAAAAAACCGGGTTTTATTTAGATTTTTGGGGCTTAGGCTGGGTGAATTGCTCGTGCGTGGCGGTGTAGTCATGAATTTCGCTATCACTAAACCAGTGGGCAACTTCTTTTTTGGCTTCTTGCAAGTCAGCTGAAGCGTGGATGATATTGGCGACGCCGCGGCCGATGCTACTGGCCTGGCCATAGCTAACATGGGCGTAATCACCTCTGATGGTACCAGGCAACGCGCTTTTTGGCTGAGTATCGCCGACCATTTTGCGGACGGCTTCGACGGCTTCGACGCCCTCCAGCACCATGGCGATGACCGGCCCATCTTGCATGCTGGCCAGCTGGCTCTCGAAAATCTCTTTGCCCTTGCGCGTCCTGAGGGTGCCAATACCCTCATAGTGCTGCTCGTAATGAGCATAATCGGGGCTGAGCATCTTAGTGGCGACAATTTTGAACCCGGCTCGTTCAAATCGAGTAATAATTTCACCCACTATGCCACGCATCACGGCGTCAGGCTTAAAAATTATGAGGGTTTTTTCCATGAGTATCCTTGTTTAGCTGTCCCTATTCTAGCACGAGGTGGACATCAAGCGCCTTGGCAATCGCTAATAAAGTCCGCAGGCTAGGATTACCTCGGTTACTTTCGATACGGGCTATCACTGACTGCGGCATACCTGCCCGGACTGCCAATTCGGCTTGCGAGAGCTTTTGAGCAAGCCGGACTCTGGTCAGTAGATTAATAAATGACCTCTGGTCATGGTTAAGAGGATCCCGGACGACCTTAGCGGCGGCCAAGTCGCGTTGTAGTGTCGCTTGGGCCTCCGCCTGCAATATTGCTAAGTCTTCTTCGTAACTACCCATTAAGCTTAGTATAGCACATATGCTATGGCTCAATCTGTTATCGATAGCATATATGCTATAACGTCTCAAACACTATGCATTGTTTTTATATTATGTAGATCTGTTAGCCATGAGGCAGCCAACGACGTGGGGTACAATGAGGTTATGCTATTTGCTAAGGCTAAGACAAACTTTTTAGAGTATTTGGAAATCGAGCAAAACCGCTCTCAAAAGACGATTCAAAATTATGATCATTACCTGACCCGGTTGTTGGATTTTGCCGGTGATATCGAAATCAAGGATATCGATGTTGAGTTGGTTCGCAAGTGGCGCTTGTGGCTGAATCGCTTAGGCACCAATACTTCCGACGAGCTGAGTAAAATCACTCAAAATTATCATCTGATTGCTCTGCGCAGCTTTTTAAAGTATTGCTCCAAGCGTGACATATCAGCCCTGCCGGCTGACAAGATCGAGTTGGCTCGCACCGTTCGCAAACAAGTGACGTTTCTCAACGAAGACGAGTTGGCCCGGGTTTTTGAGCAGCCTGATCTTAATAGTCTTAGCGGCATACGTGACCGGGCGATTTTAGAACTCTTATTTAGCTCAGGATTGCGTGTCAGCGAATTAGTCGGGCTCGACCGTGACCACATCAACCTAAAGCGACTGGAATTCATGGTGCGCGGCAAAGGCCAAAAAGACCGGCCGATCTTTATCAGTCCCGAGGCCGCTAAGTGGATCGAACAGTATCTTAGCAAACGCCAGGATACCGCCAAGCCGTTATTTGTCCGCTATAGTGGCACGAAACAAGTTGATTTATCCGGTAATTTTTATCGGTTGACAGCTCGTAGCGTCCAGCGGATTGTAGCCCGATATGCCCTGTTGGCCGGTATCACCAAGCATGTCAGTCCGCATACTTTGCGCCACTCATTTGCCACTGATTTACTGATGAATGGCGCCGATTTACGTTCGGTGCAGGCAATGCTCGGGCATAGCAATATCGCCACTACCCAAATCTATACCCATGTTACTGATCCACATCTTAAAAACGTTCACGAAAAGTTTCACCGCCAGCCGGAGTAAGACGACTTAATCAGACAGGTAACAAGGGTCGCCAGAGCGGGCATGAGCAGTGCTACCGATAACGTCAAAATCGGTACCGGCCCGGTTGATGTCGGTCGGCCCGGTCTCTTGGCGCTTACAAATATTAGTCCCGCAGATAGCGGCGTTACATTGGTCGGGAAAGGCTTTGAGTGGCACATGGACTTGGATACGCTTCAGCACGTCTTGGGCCTTGCCTGTGGCATCAATGACGGCCTGGCCCCCCACCATATGCACGACGTTGGCAGTCGTATCAGTGGCACCGATCCGGACATTGGTCTGGTCATAGATATTGAGGAAATGGACAAGAAAAGGGCCAGGGCTGCTCAGGCCGTTAATAGTCGCCTGACAAGGATATTGCCCACGAGTAATAGTACAGCCACCAGAGACCGTTGGCCCCTGCCCAGCCGCGACCACGTTATATCCGACCGTGCCGCTAGCACCGCTAGAGGGGTATAAAAAGGCCGTAAATGTCCGGCTGACAAGGTTTGCTCGAGTTGTGGTCGCGCTGAGTGGTGTAATACTCACTTGCAATACAGCTGGGCTTTTCCAATCGGACGCGCCAGTCCCATACTGAGCAAAACTGGTACCAGTACGAAAAGTGGTGCGACCGGTGGCACTGCCCCATTCAAACGTCAGACCGGTGATCGAAGCCCCGCTCTGGTTAGAAAAGCTGACGCTGTTGGCCGCCCGATCACCAACCCCGCTAAATACCAACCGGGTTGGAGCCGTATCAATCAATAGGCAGGTATATGAAACATCATTATTGGCATTGACCGTTTGCTTAATCTGGGGGACATTTAGTCCAGTGGTCGTACTAGTACCACCTATTAGGGTGGGAGAACCCGGCGGATGGCAAGTCGTGGCCGCGTCAGGCGGCAGCGGGCCACCGGCAGTAATGTACTTAATAGCGTCATGGATACCCGTTTCGGCGGCGTAATTGGCCTGTCCGGCTAGTTGCTTATTCAGGGCATTTTGCTGCTCGCGGCGAGCTAGTTGCGCGAAACCTATGGTGAGTAGGGCCAGTACCAGTACCAGGGTCAAGGCCACGACCATGGCCGCAAAGCCCTTTTCGTTTTTGGATAGTTTCTGGGTTTTCATGATAGACATATACATTTTACTCCGAAGTTACTTTCTTTGCACTACCGTGGTCGTCAAACTGGCTACCGCGCAATATTCCTGACCAGCGGCACCATTGCAACGAGTATCCAAACCAGCCGGTACTGTTGGTAGTAAATCATCGTCACCATAGGCAACTCCCACTGAGATAATGTAGGGAGAGGTGGGCGAAACATCAAAATATGTCAGCCGCGAATTAGGAGCTATTAGTTCAGTGCCCGCCGGATCGGCCGAAGCCGGGTCAGCGTTGAGGTTTGGCAAACTAATGGCACATGCCCCGTCAGCTACTGTGTCACGCCAGAGGATATGTTTGTTGGCACCTGTCCCAATTTTGGTGTTAAGCCTAAAGGTATATCGGGTAGTTCCGAGACAGTAGTAGGCCATTGTAGTAGGCACCCCGGCAATGGGAGCCGGGGGGGAATCCAACAGTTTTAGTTTTTGGGCTAGTTCATCAGTGACGCTGCGGACATTATTTTGGACACGAGCTTGGTTGATACCTTTAAAATACAGCTTGCCGATGCCAATCATCATGACCGTCATCATCACTAAAATCACCGAAAAAACAGCCGTGGCAATCATCAACTCAATGATGGTAAAGCCTTGTTGGTTTTTACCGCTCGGTAGCTTGGCGCTCATGGCTGGTGTACCCGATAGACTAACTTGGCTTTGGCCTGCCCCTGCCCTGTGACGTCATCCCATATAGCGGTGAGCGTAAAGGTATCGTCGGCTGTTTTTTGGTACGTAACCGCAATTTTAAAGAGTCCTTTTTGGATACATTCCGGCGGGTAGCTATCGACACCCGGAAAAGGCTTGACTGTCACGCCTGCTGATATGCAGAATTGCTGCCCAGCAGCCAAAAAAATACTATTGAGCGCCGGCGGCGGCCCAAATGGCGCCAAGTAAGTGAGGCTTTCGGCTTGGGATTGCAACATCTGGGTGGCCTCAGAGCTCTCCTCGGCTTCCCGAGCCGCCAATAGACTGGTGTTAGCCGTAGCGTAGGAGATGCTGATGGCTAGACCCAGCACCGCCAGCACTACCATTACCTCAATGATCGTATCACCTCGTTCGGCTAGTCTGAGCTTGCGTTTTAACATGCCACGGTGCTCATTTTGATATCAACGTTTAATTGGCTGCCACTGCCACCCAGGATAACCGTGGCATGACGAACGCCGTCAGTCAGATAAATGCAGGCTTTTTTGGCCGCTACCAGCCCGGTAGTAGGAGTTGTCAGCGTTTCTATGGTAGCTTTAGCGGCAGCGGTCGGTTTTTTATCAAGTATTGGCGAGTAGACCATAGAAATCGTCTGGGCTCCAGAGGCATAGGTCAAGTCCCCCGGGACAGTGGTAGCGCTCGTCCCCAAGCCTTGGACAAAACCGATACCAAAGACTGTGAGCAGCCCGCCGCCGACTGGTCGCACCTTAACGTCTTCTATATCGAGATTTTGGGGGACTATTTCTTGGGTAGTCAGGGCGTCAATCACCTTTTGTGAGGCAAGGGGCAGGCTCGTGACCAAGACTGTTACCCCGCTGACAACGCGCACCCGGGCACCAGCCAAAGAGAAAATTTCATAATGGGTCAAATCAGCCGTCCCCTCTCTGAAGTGCATCATCTTACCCAAAAACACGCAGTCGTTGTGCGTCCCCTGGCTATCGCCGCCAACACTCACGCTTATACCAGTCGCTGTCTTGGTACAATTAAAATTCACGCCACTGTAGTGGCCATCGGTGATATCGTTGATAACAGCTTGGACGCGCGAAGCCGTCTCGTTGGCGCCTTGGGTAAAAGAAGTTTTGGCTTGCTTACCATCGATAAACCGAATGGCGACCCCAAACATAACTCCGCTAACGGCCAAAACAATCATGACCTCAACAATAGTATAGCCCAGGGGTCGTTTGCGGCTGTTCATCTTGGTTTCAGTATAGCACAAGCGTAATCAAAATAACTCCTAGACAACAGGGAGAAACAGCTGCTGGTACCACTGCAAGATACTACTGCCAAGTAATACTACGATGACTGCTCCGCCGATGAGGAATGGCCCGAATGGAATAGTGCTGGTACGCTTTAGCCGACCGTTTAACAACAAAGGCAATGAGACCAAGCTACCGCCTACGGCGGCGATAAAAATAACCAGCAAGGCTTTGGCCGGCGTACCGACAATTAACCCTAATAACCAGCCCAGTTTGACATCGCCGCCACCGATCCATGTACCTTTTGAAACTTGAAACAATACATAAAAGATACCGCCGCCGGCCAAAACCGCTAGCATAGTCCCTGTCGTCGCTGCTACGGGCTGATCCGCTACCCTAATAGCCAGCAGGGCGTACATAGCCGCTACGGCTGTCAGAGGATAGATCAGACGGTTTGGTAGCAGCATCCAGCGGACATCGTACACCAGCAACGCGATCAGCCCCGTCAGGAGCATGAGCCATAGTCCCAACAGAATCACCTGAGTACCGGCAAGGGTGGCTGGCCACCAAAGATACGAAACCACAAACAAGCCGGCCGTACTAAGTTCAATCAAGGGGTACTGTAGTGAGATCGGCTGGCGGCAATAACGGCACTTGCCTGCTAAGCTCAGCCAGCTTAACAGCGGGATTAAATCTTTGCCGGCTAGTGCATGATGACAGGCCGGGCACATCGATCGGCCTTTGGCAATCGACAGCCGTTTTAGGTATTGTTTGTCGGCCTTTTTTTTAGCACCCTGGGTTTCCTGCTCGCGCAAACGCCACACTAAGGCATTTACGAAGCTCCCCAGGCAGAGTCCGACCACTGTCAAAATCGCGATAATCATTAGCAACATAGTAGCACAAAACAAAACAGGCCCGTTGCCGGGCCTGTTACATGACTCAAGTTGCTAGCAATCTAGCTATCGAGGCACTTGTTGTTAAAGGGAGCCGCGCTTGGCGCACCCTTAGCGGTTTCGATCGAATACCAGACGGCAACGGCCCGGCTTGATGGATTACCTTGGCAATCCTCTCCTACGTGTACTTCGATATCACCAGGAGTAATAGCTGCGCCAGGCTTTCCACCTTTTGACTGGGGTTTAATATTGGTGCCGGCCTGAACTTTTGCCTCTGATTGAGAGGTACCGGCTGCACCAATAGTGACGGTAGCGTCAACCTGCTTAATATCGGTAGCCGCTGCAGGTACTTTTCCATCATTATCTGATGCGAACGTTGCTATACCTGCGACGATGGCTGAAGCGTCGTTTTTAATAGCGGTGTTGCGGCCGTTACGTTGTAACGCTGGTACGGCCAATAGTACGATCAGGATAATCAGTCCGGCAATAGCCAAAACAATCATGACTTCGATAATGGTGAAGCCCCTGTCGTTTGTTTTCTTTTTTAGGTTGTTAAGCATTGCAAATGCCCCCTTTGCGAATTACTAATTTATGCTTATGTTTAGATAATAGGTGTCTGACCGGTAAATAGCAAGCACTTTTTATAGGATTGCTAGAAACTATAGCTGTTGACACTGGGCAGAGCTAGTGCCGCTGCCTTTTTCAACGCCAAATAGGGCCACCACGTCACGGTAATCGGCCCCCTGGGTGGACGCCCCGTTATTGGTCTTGTCACAACGATGATAGTTATAAATTTCAACTTTATTAATGTTCGACATGGGTGAAACATCAGTGGTCACGCCTGGGTGTAACGTAATATCAACCGGGTCGTATTGAGTCAGCTTGGCGTACTTTAGATAGTCATCGGCTGGTGTCGGTGTCGGGGGGAAATTACCGCCATTATTAAGCTGATAGCGGGAAATAGCTCCTAAAATTGACGCTACGTTTTGTTTGCGCTGGGTATTGTGGGAATTACGCTGTAAGGCCGGGATAGCTCGCAGCACAAACAGCATAATCATCCCGATGATGGCCATCACCATCATCAGCTCGATGATGGTGAAGCCAGCTGTGCCGGTTTTGCGTACTCGTGGCATGGTTTTAGCCACCAGTGAAACCTGATTGGTTAACCAGGCCGTAAATTGGCAGCAAGATAGCTGCTACGATAGTCAGGGCCATAATACCCATGATGACCATCATGACCGGCTCAATGATCGTACTGATAGTTTTAACTTCGTTGTCGACTTCTTTTTCGTAGTAATCAGCCACTTTGGCAAGCATGGTTTCCAGCGCGCCAGACTGCTCGCCGATTCGCAACATATTGGGCACTAGTTCCAAAAAGTTTGGATCTTTATCAATCGCGTCCGACAAGGCCTTGCCGCCCTTGACCTTTTCGACAGCCTTGGTGAGCGACTTACCAATATGGACATTATCAACGGCGTCAGAAGTAATTTCCAGCACCTGGATCAACGGCACGCCGCTGGCTACCAGGGTAGTACCGGTACGGGCAAAGCGAGCCATATACATTTTCATAAACAGCGGCCCAATTGGCCAAGCGCTCATTTTAGCCCGATCAATAACGGTGCGGCCGCCGATAGTCTGGGCCCAGCGCGTACCAAAGACACCGGCTAACGCCAGCATAATCAGCGCGACCCACCAGAAATGGGTCAAAAAGTGCGAAACAGCCAGCAAAATGCGTGTTACTAGTGGTAGCGACACGTTGTCCAGGCCGGAATAAATATTTTGCACCTGGGGCAAGACTTTGACGACCATAAAGCCCATCACCATCAACATCACCAGCAATACGATCAACGGATAAATCATCGCGCCGCGCACCTTAGCCAGGATTTCAGCGTCTTTTTCTTGCTGGTCGGCCAGGCGCTCCAAGCCGGAATCAAGGGTACCAGAGGTCTCGGCAGCCGCGATCAGGCTGACGAATACCCTGTTAAATACCTTGGGATGTTTCTCTAGGGCCGCGGCAAAAGCTATACCGGCCTCGACGTCGTTGATAATCTCGTTGATGACGATTTTGAATTGTTTGTTAGTCGTCTGGCCCGCCACGCTGCGCAGACTCTGTACCAGTGGCAATCCGGCGTTAATTAGGGTTGATAGCTGGCGGCTAAACAGCACTTTGTCTTTGGTTTTGATCCGTTTGCCAAGCGAAAAACCCGGGCCATTACTCTCCAGCTCAATCGACAGGGGCGTTAGGCCTTGATCCTGAATCAACTTGGCAGCCGCCTGCTCGTTTTCGGCTTGAACCCCCGCCTTAACCTTTTCGCCGGTCACGCCATTGCGGGCTTCGTACTTAAAATTCAGCATGCCCTAGCTCCGCATTAACCGATCCAGCTCATCAATGTCGACGGCAAAATTACGGGCTTCGTCATAGGTGATGGTTCCCTCGTGAATCAGCGATACCAGGGTTTTATCCATCGATTGCATACCGAATTCAGCGCCGGTCTGGATGACTGCCTCTAGCTGATGCGTCTTGCCCTCGCGAATGATATTGCGCACTGCCGGCGTGGCGACCAGCAGTTCGGCGGCCGCTACCCGGCCTCCACCGATAGACGGTATCAAGCGCTGTGAGCAAATAGCCATCAAGATGTTTGAGAGCTGGGCCCGGATTTGCGGTTGCTGGTGCGGCGGAAACACGTCAATCATACGGTCAACGCTCTGGGCGGCGCTATTGGTGTGTAGGGTGGCAAACACCAGGTGACCGGTTTCAGCGATAGTGATGGCACTGGCGATGGTTTCTAAGTCACGCATTTCTCCGACCAACACAACATCAGGGTCTTCGCGCAGGGCGGAGCGCAGGGCGGCACTAAACGAATAGGTGTCGTAGTGGACTTCGCGCTGCACGATCACTGACTTGATTGATTTGTGCGTAAACTCGATCGGGTCTTCGATAGTGACGATGTGCATGGCTTTTTCGACGTTAATCTTGTGCACCAGGGCTGCCAAAGTGGTCGACTTACCAGAGCCGGTCGGGCCGGTAACCAGCACCAGGCCTCGGGGGTAATCGGCAAATTTATTAACGATTTCCGGAAGCCCCAGCTGTTCGATGGTTAGGATTTCGTTGGGAATTAGACGCAGCGCGGCGGCTAAATTGCCGCGCTCGTGAAAAGCATTGACCCGGAAACGTCCCAGATCACCGTAGGCAAAACTGAAATCAAACTCTTTATCTTTGAGCAGGATCTGCTTTTGATCTTCGTCGAGGATGGCAAAAATCAGGGCCTCGATTGTTTCTTCGGTTAGCATATCGGCGCCGGTAACCGCTACGAGGGTTCCGTCGACACGCAGCATCGGCGGTAATCCAACCTGGATGTGGAGGTCAGAGGCCTTTTTTTTGATCACCTCATCGAGTAGTATTTCTATCCGTGGCTGTCCCTGCATTACTCACCCACCCCTCTTATGTTTAGTCGTTTTTTCACGCGTTTCCCTCGGCTGCTACCCGGTTAACCTCAGGCAGCGTCGTGCGCCCGTCCAGTGCCTTGAGATAGCCGTCCTGGCGCATGGTAATCATGCCCTCTTCCTGGGCCTGGTTGGCGATTTGGCTGCTGGTAGCTTGTTTCATGATTAATGCCTGGATGGCTTCTGAGACTTCAAAGACCTCATACAACCCCATACGGCCCTTGTAACCGCCGGGCGTATCGGGAGTGTCAGTCCCCTTGGTTAAAGTATAAGCGGTTTGGTTGGCTAAGGGCAAGCTTTTGTAGCCCATATCTTCCGCAAAGGCCGCGGTCTTGTCGGCGCTGGGCGGCAACAGCTTACCGATCGTCGCTTGGATCGCCTCGGCCTCGACTGGTGTTGATTGATAGGTTTCCTGATGTTCCGGGGCGATACGACGCACCAGACGCTGGCCGATCACGGTATGCACCGTGCTGGCGATCAGGAACGGTTCGATACCCATATCTAAGAGACGCGGCAGAATTCCGGCGGCGCTGCTGGTGTGCAGCGTGCTAAAGACCAGGTGACCGGTCAAGGCGGCCTGCACTGCCAACTGGGCGGTTTCTTTGTCGCGAATCTCACCGACCATTACCACGTCAGGGTCTTGACGTAAAATGCTGCGCAGGCCGCTGCTAAAGGTCAGTCCGACCTCCGGGTTAACCTGGATCTGGTTAATACCGTCCATTTTGTATTCGACGGGGTCTTCCAGGGTGACAATATTAACGGCGTCGTTTTTAATTTCCTGGATTAGCGCGTAGAGAGACGTCGATTTACCGGAGCCGGTCGGGCCGCTGGTCAGGATCATGCCATTGGGTCGCTCCAGGCCCTTGCGAATCGTGCGCAGCGCCCGGCCGGTGTAGCCCATATCCTCAAGCTTAAACGAGGTGCCGGACTTATCAAGCAGACGGATGACCACCTGCTCACCCCAGACAGTCGGGGCGATGGCGATACGGAGGTCAATCCCCCGATCATCAACCAACACCGTAAAGTTACCATCCTGCGGCGAGCGGTGCTCGTCAATCTTGAGATTAGACAGGATTTTAATGCGGGAAATCAGAGCCGGCTCGGTATTTTTAGGCAATCGCATGACCTCGCGCAGCACGCCGTCGATCCGACAACGGACTTTTAGCTCCTTTTCCAGCGGTTCGATATGAATATCACTGGCCCGATTGTGGGCGGCAAATTCCAAAATTGCCGACAGGGCCTTGCTGATCGGTGAGTCCTGGACAATAGTCTTGATATTTTTGTCACCGGCTTTGCTATCTTTAGGATGCTTCTCTTTGTCACTCTCCGCCGCTTCACCGCCCTCCAGGTGACCTTGCAGAGCATCTTTCATCTGGGTATCAAGCCGGGCGCTGTACTGTTTCAATACCTGTCGAATACCGGCCTCGCTAGCCACATAGACTTTGAGCGGCCGGCCAATTTTGTTACTCAAAAAGTCCACGGCCTGGACGTTATCAGCGTCCAGCATGGCAACTACCAGCCGGTGCTGCATTTCGCCAAGCGGCACGGCCATGTAGCGTTCGGCGATGTCCTGGGGTAGCAACGCCAGAGTTTCGGGCGCTACCCGGGCAGTTCCCAGATTTACATAAGGCATTTTAGTAATCGTTGCCGTGGCTTTGGTCAGTTGCTCGTCAGTTATATACTTGTTTTTTACCAAAAATCCGAGCAGTGGCTCAGTCTTTTTTTTGGCCTCGGCTTTAGCCGTCGCCAACTTGTCAGCCGTCAGCATACCGCTCTGCACCAGCGTGTCTTCTAGTTGCTGCTGGGTGTTAGCTAAGAGAACAGCCATGTTTCACCACAACCTACTGGCTGGCGTCGCCACTAAACGGATCCGGATTTTCGTTGGTGCCAATAGTAATCACCTGGGTTGGATCAATAGCTTGATCGTTGAAGTAGCGCTTGTCAGGATTCGGGAAATCAGTGGTAATAACATCGACAATTTCGGCTTCCTGGGGGTTTTTTGCCGGCGAACCGATAACCGCCGAGGACAGTACTAGAGCAAAAACAGTGCTTACCACCACTACCACGATAATCAGGGTTAGATCTTTGCGTTTCATTTCACTACCTGTTTCTTGATGGTTAAACTTTTTTGTGGCTGATAGTAAGTATGCGCGCTGACCGTAATCTGCATGCTATTGGCACCGCCGCTAACAGCAATCGAATCAATCTGGATTGGCCGAATGGATTTCTCTAGCGTATCAATCACTCCCTTGACCGAATCATAGCTAGCACTGCCGATAGTAAAGGAAAACGGCATCGGCTGTGGCTCTGGCGTGGCGCTACTGCTATTGGTCTGCTGGATTAGCTGATCGTCAGTCCCGGTAATAGAGGTTACCTGGTAACTATGGGTTTTCATGATTTTTTCGATACTGGAAGTCAACGCTGGGAAATCATAGCTACCCGGCAAGGCATCCAGAATAATCTTGGAGTTATCACCATCGTTATCGCCAGTATTGTTGCGGTTGCCGCCCAAGACATTTGGATTCTTAGCGGCGAACGTTTTATACGAATCGGTCAATGCGTCAGCGGCCTTGAGATTGGATTGTAGCTGGTGGTGGGCTTTTTCTTTAGCGGCATTGACCTTGGATTGGTAAGCATTTTGAGACCATAGGGCTTTTGCCCCCACCAGCGAAAAGATACTGATGACAGAGGCAGCGGCCACCACGGCGATCATCCGGGCGTTAGCTTGGCTGATAGCCAGTCGCTTGGTCGAAATTTGTGACGTTTTAGCCATAATTATTGATTTCCCCCGCTGGTACTAGTAACCGGAGCCGCCTCAAACAGATCCGTTGGTTTTTCCAGCTCTGATCGGGTGGTCACTTTAGCCGGCACTGTCAGCGTCACATCGTGCGTTATATCAAAGATCGGCTGATCATAGATGAGCGATATGGTATAGGTCGCTGCTTTGGCTTTGCCGCCAGCGTCAGCCGCGCTGCCTTCGGTCAGCGCGAAGCTGGTCAGCACGACATCCGAAAAAGCCAGTTTGCTGTCAGCACTATCTTTTACCTGATACTTAGTAAACTTTAAGGTATCAATATATTTGTTAACGCTACTGAGCGCGTCGGCCGTACCGGTAATGGTTGCTTTTTGCTCTACAAAATCGATATTAAAACTGGTAATGCTGGCTTCTACCGGTGTTACTTGATTAAGGTACGTAAACAAGCGGCTGGCAGCCGGCTTGGCGTCATGCAGCTGGCCGAGACTTTCCAGCTGGTTTTGAACAGTCAAAATACGGTTAATCTGCGGCTTTTTTTGCAGCTGGCTGGACTCGCTTTGAATATCGTTGTTGAGATCTTTGAGATGTTTGCGCTGGGCCAGGCCGACACTAACTATGAGCAGTAATACGCTGATTGAAACCGCTACCGCGATAGCTGAGATACCAAATACCAGACGCTGTGAGCGCCGGGCCCGCATGTACTCGAGCTTGACATCAGGCAAGAGATTAAACTGGATCATTCGGTGCGCTCCGCCAAGCCAACAGCCACGCCGAACTGGTTGGATAGAGTTAATAATTCATTTTGGCGATCCCGGCTAAAGGTCACGTTGCGCCAGGAGTTGCCAATCTCGACGTTGAGACCAAATTTATTGGCCAGATGCAGCGGAAATTCCGGGATGACCGAGGCGCCGCCAGTTACCACGATACGTTCGATTTTCATGCCGACGTAGCGGGTCTGGAAAAACTTGATGGACTTATCGATTTCGGTGGTCAGCAGATCAACGGTACCGCTGATAGCTTGCAAGACCTGACCCTCCAGCTTTTCTTTACTCAGTCCGAATTTATAGACGAACTGCTCGGCTTGAGCGGCATCGATGTTTAAATTTTGCGAGGCGGCCCGGATGATAGCCTCGGCTCCGGTTGGAATCGAGCGGGTCAAATGCGGCACGCCGCCTAGAGCTACCACCAGGTCAGTTGATTTGCGACCGACATCTAATACTAATTGAGGTGTCGGCATGTCTTCGGGTACGAGCGCCCGAGCTAACGCCAAGTTGTCAGGCTCAAAGGCTATGACATTCAGGCCAATTGCTTCCAACATATCGAGGCGGCCCTCGACAAATTTATTAGGCACGCTGCTCAGCAAAATCTCTTGTTTGGTCTTATCGACCGGCGAATCGCCGATCAGAGCCCAATCGATTTTTGATTCAGCCAAGGGCGTGGGTATCAGCCCGTCGGCCTGATAATGAATCGCTTTAGCCAGCTCGCCGGGTGATAAACGATCGATGTCAGCTACGGTAGTAAATACTCGACTGGAGGGGATGCCAACCGCAACGTTTTTAGTCGTAAGACGGGCCTGCGACACTAGCTGCGCCACCACTTGCCCCAGTTTTTGCTGATCGGCCTTGGAGTCGCTGACAGAAATATTACTGTCTAGCGGCACATAGGCGTACTTAACTAAGCTTTTAGGATTTCCATTGCCGCGCAACTGGACTAAACGCACGGCCGTGGTACCAATATCTAAGCCAAAAAAATCAGAAACGCCGCTAAGAAGTGAGCTCATAATCTAGCCCCGATTATAGCATAAGCGTTGTTGGTTGTTGCCCACCGCATTTCGTTTGATGTCCTATTCCTATTGTGTTTTCTATTTCCTGTTATTTACTACTTGTTAGTGTATCACAATATTGGTGGCAAACTGGTTATGGCATCAAAGTGAATGCCGCCGTTATTTGGTGTCTTGACGGCTGGTGTTGACAGGTATAACTCGGGGCTGAAGTTAAAGACTTCGGCGGCACAGGTAAACGGCGAGGAAACTAGGCCCTGGTTACTACAAGCAACGGGGGGAATTGGTGGGATGGCGGCGGCGATTGCCGGGTCATTAGGGTCAGTGTACAAGTAGCCGAGCAGCGTCGACGGGCCGGTAAAGGCAGCTGGCTTAGCAGCCAGGCTATTACCATAGGCGTAGGTAGCGCTCGGCAGTGCCCCTGGTGCGGATTGGAATCGATAGAACGGAATTGTCCGGCCGCCCGGCAAGGCGCCAGTAGGAGGTCGTATCTGGACTATAGGGGTGAGAGAAAAACTCCAGCCAGTACCAGTCAGCACGAAAGGTATGAAGTCTCCGGGGTTTGTTGTGTAGTACTCAGTACCCCCCTTGGTAAAACGGTAGAGGTTTACATGGGCAAGGGCATGTGGCGTCGGTGGCAAGGCGTAGCCGCCAAAAAACGGTATGGCACTGCTGGTCGGTGATCTTGCCAGCCTGTCATCGCGCAAAGAACCAAAGGTACGCATTAAGCGCACATCATTGGCCACGAAGCTGCCGTTGACAGTCAACTGGTTTTTGCAGGCATCATACTGCTCGGCAGATGCTCTCGGCGCAAAGCCGGAACCGGCGGCACAGGTGTAAATCCGGCCCTTTGTGCCACCAGGAGCAGTGTTTTGGGCGGTATAGACTCCATCCAGCTGCGTCACGCCCGGGGCAATGTAGATATTGCCCCCGGTAACAACCAGTTGAAATGACGGCACCCGATTGGCTGCCCACGGGCCCGGAGTATAGGTAATGTTGTTAGCGATAAAGACATCGCCACCCGTGACGTAGATAGCCGCGTTGCTGCCCGCGCCAACGCTACCGCTGGTAATTGTCAGATTACCAGTGTGGGTATAGACGGTAGTACCAGAGGGACTGGCGCCGCCGATGCTAGGGCCGGCAATTGGCGTGCCGGCCGGTGTGGCCGGTGGCTCAGGTGTCGGTATGCACTGCTTATCACGCAGCGTGCCTCCGAGATTTGGACTGACAAGATCGCTACCAACTAAGGCACCTGGCCCATTATTATTAGCAAAGCTTAATCTTCCGCCGGTACCGGCTGAATATTGCCCACTGGCAACACCCTTGATCTGAGTCAGCGCCAAAGTTGCCAATTGGGTAGCAGAACCGGAGCGACCACCGCTGAGATTATTATTCCATCCTCCGAGCGTACCACCCTCGGCACAACCACCCGTGGTCTCGATCTTAGTAAACTCTCCCCCACTCGAAATATTATTCCCCAGCACCCGGAAGTAGGGTTTGTTGTGAATAATCCGACAAGCTGGTACGGCACTTGCTCCTCCGGTGGGTACAATATCCGTCGGCCCGCCCGGGCCGATAAAGCCAGTGGCATAATCAATGGATAGATTCGCGCAATATTGATCACCGGCTTTAACAGAAGTCGGCGGGTAGTTTCCTATTTGCACATCAGTCGGGCCTGGATTCCAGGCTTGGGCTGGATCAGCCGCATTGATATTATTAATCGCACCTCCGGAAGGCTGCACCGTAAACCGGCCATGCACCGGAGAAAAGACCGCCCGACCCCTCGTGTTTACCACCCACGTGTGGTAAAAGATATTGGTTGGATCCTCTTCGGTCGGTGTCATGCTTATATCGGCATACGGCTCAAGATTAAATCGCTCATACGTCGGGAAACTCGTCGGCCCAGCGCACGGCCCCGACAACACGAACCCTCCTATATACGCAGCCACGGCATTAAAGGTATACACTGAGGCACCAGGTGGCATCCCTAAGTCAAGATAGACAATCCCATCCCCTCCCGGATTAAGCCCATAACCCAGATTAGCCGATGGCGGCACAGTTGGCACACCATCAATAAGGATGCCAAGCCGTGACCCATCAGTAGGATACGGGTCGGGCAACGGCTGGAACGATGGATTATTATTAATCTGGATCGCCAAGTGCGCCGTTCCGCCAGCTAGCACGATACCTCCTGGCCCGTCGCCTATAATTTGATTGATGAAGCATTGAGCCACAAAACAGGTTATATCCTGCGAAGTATCACTGCCTGGCACCTTCCCCCACTTACCGGTACTAGTATTATGGTATATGCGGTAGCTACTGACATTAATCGACGTTGCCGTTGGATCATACGTCCATGTTCTGGATGCTCCAAATCCTACATGGCCATTGCCAAAACCTCCTCCCCCATTTGTGTACCCCCCACTTACTCCAGGAGAAACATTGGTAATATTCACTATGGTATTCGTATTATAAACAGCACCCCCAGGGGTCGTATACGTCTCTCCGGCCCCTCTTCCATCCCCGTTATTCACAGTAGCGCTATGACAGGCCCCTCCGATAGACCCTACCGGCGGCGGGGGTGTTGGGCACTCAAGTTTCGCCAGCGCTGAGTCATAAGGCTGGTCAAAACTCACTCCATTACCACCTCTAATGCCGCTAAACTCTAGACTAAATTGCCAAGGCCGACCTTGTGAATCAAAAGTATCCTGACCTGGATCAGCCTTATTCATTAATATAGTGCGCGTCGTGTTAGTTAGATCAGTGTAAGTAGCTATCTTTTTACGATTTCCTCCCGCTCCATCTTGCCTATACAATTCAACAATGGGTTTCATATCTACAGGTTGGAAAATTGAAGGATAGTCTAAGTTTCTCCAGCGAAAAGTCACAGACTGGCCAGTACGAATATCACACGAAGGCCTAAAAGTATAAGCAATCCTGTGTCCATCCGCTGCATTTGTTGGATACGTATTGATTAATCCAGCGCTTGGCTGTTCAGATTCTAGAGTGGCGGGGCCACCCCTAATAGGATCTAGACGTCCAGCGTATCCTAGTGCAGCACTTGCGTTGGTGTTAATGTGAAAACTCGCCTGCCTATCAGGATCACCGGCTATAGTAATCCGAATAAGGCCCTTATAGTAGGGACTGGGAACATCATTGCCAGCAGTGTCTTTTGTAACGAGACGCGAGAACCCTGAGGTAGGAAATTGTTTAAATGATCGATTCGTACACCCTGTTGCTGTAATAGAACCGCTCGACATAATTGTCATCGTATCAGTATTAAAATAATCATAATTTAGTACATACGCTTCACAGCCATTAGCTTTAATGGCTCTCTCTACTAGGTCTACTGAGATATCTTTAGGAACTTTATCTGGTGAAAGAATACTTATATATGCAGAAGCAGCATCAAAGTCAGCATCACGCGTACTATCATTAATAACTCCTTGGCTCAGGGTTATATATTGGTGTGAATTTCCCACGCCAAAACTAAATGCAGTGCAGTCCCCATGAATTGAAGAGGATATATAGCAATCGTCCCCATTAGGTGAGGCTTCTGTGCCGTTGGGTAACTTAAGTTTGTAATTATCATCGGGCAATCGATTACCTATATTCGCAAAAGCAGCATTTGCTATAGGTGAGAATACAGACAGGCAAAAAAGCATAGTCAGTAAAGCCAAAATGCCACGACGACAAACAGTCCTAAAGCATTTAGAAATTGCCATGTTTTATAGCCTCCATTTGTGTAGCTATTACATTGGCGCTTGGAAGATCTTTCCCTCTTTGATTATCACCTACTCGCTTATTAAGCTCTAGAACTTTATCGGCATAAATATTTGCTTGCTTATAATCGCCGAAGCTATAGGATGCAATCGCTATGCTATGATAATATGCCAGCGAACTTAAGTTAGTATCAGGTTGGGTACCTATATGTACCCCGCCTTTTCCATCTTTGCAAGTGGTAGCAGGTACCTTGAGTTGCTGGTATTTTTTCTGAAGTTGAGTAAGGTTAGTTGTATCATCCGTATAAACTTGCTCAAACTTCGGAGTAAGTTCTTTGCAATCTACTTTTTGATCACGAACTCCTACATAATATATAACGCAGCCAATTAAACACACTACGACAACCCCAAATATAATTCGTTGTTTCTTATTTTTAGGTATTAACTTATGAAGAGCTAAGAAGAAAGATCCCCGGGAAGTTGATTTTAGTTTCATGATAAATAAGCCTTATGCTTAAATCATAGCATGCGTAAACAATTTTTGTATATTTAGAAGTAATTTTAGAGATGAGTTAATCTGAAGGTGTCAATAACTGGCAATTTTTTCGTTTGCATAGCCCTCTTAAATGGCCCAAAAGTAGCTGTATACACCACTTTATCATTTCCATAAGCTTGATCGCGAGGAGTACAGGTTTGAGTTGTCTTGAGGTACAACCCTCCTCTATTTGAGATGCTTGAGCTAGAAGCTCTGATTGAATTTTTAGATATGTGAGAGGCGACTAAAACGTCTTCACTATCTCTGGCTTGAAACGCCCCAACCTTACCGCCCCTCAGTATTGGAGCTGGAAGGTCAAGCGCAGTAAATATGTCAAATGAAGGCATCATACTCGTACCCCCAAGCTTTTTCCACTTTCCATTTGCTGCTTTTTGTACAGCTTGCACTGTCACGACATTTTTGTTTACGAGATCTGGGCTAATTAAACCATTGAGGGGCCGATCATAAACTTTGTCCCCCCAATCTGCCATATGATATACCAGCCCCATTGCAGTTTGTGACATAACATCTTCCTGTGTTATGGAGACATCCATCTTCTTTGAGCCTTTCTTCTTTCGTAACGTAACTCCTTTGATTTTTTCTGGAGCACAACCATCCTGAAGGTCTTTCATAATCTTTGTAGATTTCATAACTTCTACCGCCTGTCCTTCTGCAAGGGGTTGGGCCTTCTGGGGAATAGTTTCCAGAATATTATTTATGAGGTTCAGGGCATTTGGAACTACTTGGGAGGAGCGGGCTTTTTCTTTTTTGGGAGTGGTGGCTGCTTCAGTAGAGGAAGCGAGGAAAGCGCCGCCGGTAATGGCAACTCCTATAGTTGTTGCGTAGGTTGCAACTTTGCTGTTTCTAATGTCGATTGAGGGTAGTGATGGAAGCTGGTCTCTAATTGTGCTTAGCGGATGTTGGAAAAAGTTTACGGCTTTAGCTCCGGCAATGTGAAAGCGCGCGCCGAAGTTTCTAAACGGGTCGGCTTCGGGTTCTGGAGGTATGCCGCCGTCATTAGGAATAGGGCTTATTGGGTATATACCCTCGACGGGTTGATCGAGTGTTGGGGTTAATTCTGCTATGTTTGCGCTCATGCTTTCTTTCCTTTCCCACTGCTATGCCTGCTTGTAATTTGACCATACCATATAAGAGGCGGCTACACAATTGGTTATGCTTATATATCTACCCATTTGGCACGGATTTGTGATTTTTTTAACAGGTATTGGGGGATAAGTGCTTATTAGGCGGCGATCATGTCTTCGGGTGCGACGGTGACTTTTTGGTTGCGGATGACAAAGAGGGCGATCAAGGAGGCAAAGATGCCGAAGGTCGAGGCGATCAGGTAGCCTTCGTGGAAGCCGTGGGTGGTGGCGGCCCTGATGAGTTCGGGTGTTGGCTGAGCATGCAGATTTTGGATGAAGCGGGTGCTGGCCGAGGCGGCGATGCCGGTTAAGACGGCTAGGCCGAGGGCGCCGCCGATTTGCTGAGTGGTGTTTAAGAGGCCTGAAGCCAAGCCGGACTCGTGGTGCGGCACGCCGGCAGTAGCGGCGATAGTGACACTGACAAAGGTCGCGCCCATGCCGAGGGCCATAGTAACCATACCGGGGGCAACGTTGCCCCAAAAGGTGCCGTTAACCGGGATGTGGGACAGCCAAAACAGGCCGCTCGAAACAAACAGCGGCGCTATTACCAGGATCGGTTTGTAGCCGATCTTTTGGATCAGGCGCGGCACGTTGGTAGCCACTATACCGATGACAAACGGGATGATCAAAAAGCTTAGTCCAGTCTTGATGGCCGTGTAGCCCAACACCTCTTGCAGATAGAGCGTCGTAAAGAAAAATATCGAGAACATGCCAGCCGTCATAAACAGCTGCATGCCGTTGGCGCCCGATAAGTTACGGATACGAAAGATGCTGAGCGGCATCAGCGGATTTTTAACCCGTCGCTCGTTGATTATAAAAGCGACAATCGCAGCTAAGCTGATAGCGAAGTAAGCCAGGATCCGGCCATCTGTCCAACCTTCGGTCGGCGCCTTGACGAGCGCGTAAACTAACAGCAGTAAACCGCCGGTTACCAATACGGCGCCAGGCAAATCCAGATCATTGTGCTTGACGGTCGAATCGTGTCGGTCAAGCACCCGCAGAGCGGCGACAATCACGCCGATGCCGACCGGTACGTTGACAAAGAAATTCCAGCGCCAATCAAGATACTGGGTGAATATTCCACCCAGCAGTACACCGGCCGCCGCGCCGCCGGCCGCCACCGCGCCCCAGACCGACAAGGCCACGTTGCGCTCATGTCCCTCTTTATAAGTAACTAAGATAATCGATAAGGCCGCCGGTGACATAAAGGCGCCGGCCAATCCCTGAATCCCCCGGAAAATAATCAGTTGCCCGCCCGATTGGGCCAGGCCGTCAGCCAGTGACGCCAGGGTAAAAGCTATGACACCCATCATAAAGATTTTGCGCCGGCCAAACAGATCAGCCGCCCGGCCACCGAGTAGTAAGAATCCGCCAAAAGTCAGCGTGTAGGCGGTGATGATCCACTGCAAGCTGGTCGCTGACATATGAAAAGCGTTTTGGATAGACGGGATGGCCACGTTGACGATCGAGACGTCCAGCACCACCATGAATTGCGCCAGACACAACAAAATCAAAACCAGCCAATGGCTGGTCTGTTTGACTTCACCGGTTTTATTTTTTGCTACGGATGCTTTAGCCATTTTTAGTCTCCTCTGCTTGAATTATTGCCCGCAAGCTTCTACAATTGAATGACTATCATTGTAATAGTCAACTATTGACTATGTCAACCATTAATTGGAATTTTAAGAAATGACGCAGCCAGCCACTCTCGAACAATCGTACCTGATACTACTAAAGTTCTTGATGCTGTCCAAAAGTCGGGTTATGGAGCTGGGCGCCGAGTGTGGCCTAACCGGCATGCAGGCCATGATGCTCTTTTTGCTCGATAAACCCCGGCCGATGAATAACTTCCGCAAAGTCTTTAATTGCGACGCCTCCAATATCACCGGACTAGTTGACGGACTGGAGCAAAAAAAGCTGGCCAGCCGCTACGAAGATCCTGCCGATCGCCGCATCAAAATGGTTCAACTGGAGGCCAAGGGCAAGCGTATGCGCACCGCCTTGCTTCGCAATCTCACTCACGATAGCCCGCTACTGTCCAAGCTGAGTCCGGCCGAACTACGTAGTTTTACCAAACTCCTCCAAAAAATCACTACCGCCTGAGTCAGATTGGATCATCGCCTCACCGGTCAGCTATGTCAACCACAGTTCGCGCCACGGAACAACTGATCGGATCACATGGGCAGTTTGCAGCACGGCCATGCGTTCCGGCAGTGGCGCGTGTCGGCCGGGGATTCTTCGGGTGAAGTTTTTAAGCCCGCCTTCTTTTAATTCCGGTTCGTACTCTTGCTCGGGGCATATCACGTCGTTGCTGATGACGACCAATTCCTTTAATAAGCCGAGCTCATGCAGTCGTTTGGTAATTCTGCCGGGGTTCTTTGTCCGGGCAAATTTTAGGCCGGCGATGAGTTCCGCAAATAAACGGCGGGTCTCTTCCCCTACCGAAAGGCCCTTATTGTCTTCCACGGTGGCCGGTTTTTCAAATAACTTTACCAGCCCGGCGGCTCCTAGGCGGTTGCATAATTCGCTGCGCTGCTGGCTACGGGTGTCGCCCATAGCTGCGAAATTATAGCCCGTAGGCGCTAGCAAACCTATGCGCCGCAACCGTTCGGGCTGGGCGTCGGCAAACACGCCCAAGTCCGCGGCACCTTTTGAGCGACCGACGCCATACATTGGCGTATCGGGCGATCGGCCGGCTTGGTCATTTACTTTTTGGATGACGGCGCTCGTCCCCTGGACGATAGTTGCTTCTACAACTTCAGGAGTAAGAGGAATCCCGGCACCGGCATTTGAATACGCCAGGTTACAAACCGCTAAATGTATCCCCATTTTGCCAAAAAGTCCGGCGGTTTCCTCTAGGTTGTCTTCGCCCCAGCCGGTTACTAATAAGAGGTTTGGTCGGGGGTGATTCGTTGCGTAGCTCGTGGCTACCGCCTGGGGGCTGTTTTGCCCCGGAATCTCTAGTTGCCACTCCGCGGCACCTGTGCTGACTTGTATACCTGATTCACTGATAGCCATTCGTTACCTAATTATACCGGTTTTCTGGCAAGGGTAATAAAGCTATAGGGGTGATCATTTTTGGCGTCGGCGGGGTGGGACTCGGAGTCGGTTTGTTGCCAGTCGGCGGGATGATATCGAAAAAAGGCGTCGCCCTCGGGCTCGGCGTGCACCTGGGTCAGGTAGATCTTATCAGCCAGCGGCAAAGTTTGTTCAAAAATATTAGCACCGCCGATGATAAAAACGTCTTCGGCTTGGCTGGCGGCTTGCAGAGCTTCGTCAATGGAATGTACGACTGTACACCCCTCAGCCTGGTAGTCCGGATCGCGCGTAATGATAATATTCTGCCGTCCGGGCAGCGGCCGACCGATGGTCTCGTACGTGGTGCGACCCATAATGATGGGGTGCCCCATGGTCAGCCGCTTAAATCTCTGCAGATCGCCGCCCTGGTGCCATGGCAGCATGGTGCCTTTTTTGCCAATGACGCCGTTATCGGCAACAGCAACTATCAGTGAAATTTGCACGAGCTAAGCCCTGCCTTAGACCGCGATCGGCGCTTTAATTGGCGGATGGGATTCGTAGCCCACCAGCTCGAAATCCTCAAACTTAAAATCAAATATCGACTTGACGTCAGGATTGATTTTCATGGTTGGCAGCGGCTTGGGCTCACGCGACAGTTGCGTATCGACCTGCTCCAAATGATTCAAGTATATGTGTGTATCACCGAGCGTGTGGACGAATTCACCGAGTTTGAGCCCGGTGACTTGAGCCATCATCTGGGTTAGCAGCGCGTAGGAAGCAATGTTGAATGGCACGCCCAAAAACGTATCGGCGCTGCGTTGGTACAGCTGACAGCTCAGCTTGCCGTCGGCGACGTAGAATTGAAATAACGTGTGGCAGGGTGGCAATCCGGATTTGGCCATTTCCTCGATGTCGGCGACGTTCCAGGCCGAGACGATGATTCGGCGCGAATCGGGACTCTTTTTGAGCGTTTCTACAACCTGAGCAATCTGGTCGATGTGGCGGCCGTCTGGCGCCGGCCAGCTGCGCCACTGGTAACCATAGACCGGGCCGAGCTCACCATGTTGCCGGGCAAATTCATCATCATTCTTAATTTTTTCAGTAAATTCCTTAATACCAGCCTGCCACTGCTCACTACCCGAGTCGGGCACCGGCTTGCCCTGCCCCTGCAAGTAGGCTCGGTAGGGCCATTCGTCCCAGATGTGAACATCGTTGTCGACCAGGTACTTGATATTGGTGCTGCCCTGCAAAAACCACAGCAGCTCGTGAATAATACTTCTTAAATATAACTTTTTGGTGGTCACGGCCGGGAACCCTTGGTTGAGATCAAACCGCAGCTGCCGCCCAAACACGCTGATCGTACCGGTGCCGGTGCGATCACCCTTTTGCGTGCCATTGTCTTTGATATCCCTTAGCAAGTCCAAATATTGTTGCATGCCCCTATTATGCCACGAAATCAAATGCCAGGTATGGTGTATTTTTTGCTTTAACATTTACAAATAATCAATATTGTGCTAATGTTATATTAAGTTCTCCTCACAAAAATATGACGCATCCCAATAATCCCACCTCACCCAATCATTCACTGCCGCGGCAAATCGCGGCTATTGTCACGGTTGGCGCGGCCGCGTTAGGGGGCGGTCACGCCGTCCAGCATGAATTAGGGCTGGGCGACGACACGCCAACGCCAAATGTCGCCGCGCTGGTGGCCACGCCTATTATCGCCCCGGGCCTAGAGATCTCCATCCCTAACCCGCACTCGCAGCCGACCACTTCGGCCAAGCACAGCGTAACCCGCCGCCAGCTGGAGCCATTCATAGCTAAAAAACTCGGCCCGGCCTCCAAACCAAAGCGCCGCCAAGCACCATCTGAATTTAATAGCGGCGGCTTGATCCTACCCAACTCCCGGCTGCTTATCCCACTACCTGAAACTCCGATTAACAACACGACTGAATTAAAAGATCTGCATCCCGAGAAGTTAGTCGTGCCAGCCGAAGTTTCAAGCTATATGCAAGCCAACGTTACCTACAACTATGCCACGCGTTGCTCCGGTTTTTTGATACGTGACCAGCAGACCGGGCAGCCAATTGGCGAACAAACCGCCCAGCACTGTGGCCTGCTGGCCAAAGATAATCATCAGTCTACCGGCCCTGACGGCCAGCCGCAATTTAACTTTAACGGGCCATTTACCGTGGCAACCGGCGATCGTCTTGACAACACTATGGTTTCTGTCGGCCGGATCAACCGCCTGCTGGTCAGCGCCCTAGATGACACCAGTAAAGACATTGTCTACGGTGCCTTTGGCGATAATGATCCGGCCATCGTAGCCGCCAATGCCAACCTCGCCAGCGGCGAAGAGCTCGCCGCTCTCAAAAAAGGTGACGTCATCTATGCGTCTGGTTGGCCGGTTGACCAGCCTCAGGCCACAGACAGCGTGTTACAACGCCAGGAATTCGCCATGCACGTCCTAGGCGACGTGACTTGGGAACTGCAAACCGGCCAGCGATTAAATATAAAGCTAGCAGCAGTACCCAAAAGCGCCAGTGACACTGAGTGTAGCCCCGGCATGAGCGGCTCCGAAGCCTTTATCTACTCGGCTGATGGTCAGACACGCAATTTGGGCGTACTGTCGGGTTATACAGATTTTGGACTGGTATACAACCAAGATCCGGCCCGGGCCCAAGCCGAGCGGCAGAATATCCAAACTTTATTTGGTGTTGACATGGAGGGTTATGCCGCGGTCTGTGCTATAGCCTACACGCCTCCCAGCATTGAGCAAGGTGCTTACGTGGCCGATGTTGTTGATACCTCCAGCACATCTGAGCCGCTTCCCGAGTTGCCGCCCAAAAATCCAAATGTCCAAGCCGACCTGGAGTTGGCTCAGCACGAATTTGACGATCCGACTTACCGCAAGCAGATCCTGGATGGCACGGTAAACATTTTTTCCGGCAAGGATGGCATCGACCTATACATTCACCGGCCTTTGGCATTTTATAACCCGGCCGATAACAGTGTTGTTATTGGCTACTCTAATCTTGATAATAACGGTCGTTTGATTATGGCCTTTTACGACAATCCCTCATTAGTAGCTCTGTACGCTGATCGCACTGACGGCACCATACCGGTACAAGAATCAATCGGCCAAACGACCTTTGGCGCCGATACGACTGGTGACGATTATGGTTCATACAGTGACAGTAACGGCTTTATGTTTGGCCAACAGCTGTTAGCCTCACCTCTAAAACTCGGCCCGCGGTTTGATCTGCTAATCGGTAAGACCGGAATTTTATCTACCCAGCCAGCCCCGATTGCGCCCGTCCCTGCCGGCCCCAAAGGTTAGAAGAATCAGCCGTACTACAGCGCAGATATGAAGCCCGCCAACGAAATGCGGACTTGGCGCGGATCAGGGATAAGCAATGTGAGGGTAACCTTACAGGTCTTTGTAGGTTTTCTCGTTACGATTAGTGATGTGAAAAATTTCGTAGCTCTTATCTCGGCGTTGACAGATGATCCGCACTCGACCAACACGTACTCGAATGAATCCAGGCTTACCGGTTAGAGCTTTGACATCGAGCCCATTCAGATCACCGCTTTCTAGCAACACCAACGTCGCGCGTACGCGTGCAAGATCTTTGGCGCTAAGCCGAGCGAGAAATTTTCTTAGCTTGTTGCTCACTTGGTTCCGCTTCCAATAGTTCATCAATCACTGCAAGTACTGTCTCGGCTTTCACACCGTTCCCATGACTATCCCGCAAATCAATACCGGCTTCCCACTCACCAACGGGATCACCCCATTCATCGACAATTCGCTGACCCTTAATGCGCCGAACCAGCGTCTCGCGAATAAAATCACTGCGGCTGGCGTAGTCACTTTTTGCAAGTTGGTCAATCTTTTTGACCAGATCTTCTGGTAGCGAGATATTGATAATTTTACTCATACAAATATTGTATGTATCTTGTATGTATCTGTCAATAGCCTTTCATGAACTATGATATGCTTAACAGATGAAATTCAAGAATTGGGTTGCATGCTAAGTATAGCGATTGTCGGGTTACCGAATGTCGGTAAGTCTACCCTGTTTAACGCCCTGACGGGCAGTAATATTTTGGCGGCCAATTATCCGTTTGCGACTATCGAGCCAAATACCGGTATGGTGCCGGTGCCGGACGAGCGGCTTGATAAACTTGCCGGACTGTACAAAACCGACAAAATTGTGCCGGCAACGGTGACATTCGTCGATATTGCCGGCTTGGTGGCCGGAGCCAGCGAGGGCGAAGGCCTGGGTAACCAGTTTTTGAGTCATATCCGGACTACCAACGCTATCGTCCAAGTGGTACGGGCCTTTGACGATCCCAATGTCACCCACGTCGACGAGGCGCATGACCCACAAAAAGATATCGACGTCATTAACACCGAGCTGGTGCTGGCAGATTTACAGACCATTGGCCGGCGGCTGCCAAAATTTGAGAAAGAAGCCCGGGCCAACCCCAAATTAAAGCCGATTTTAGAGGCCTACCAGCAGGTGAACAAATTATTAAATGACGGCCAACCGCTATGGAATTACCCCAAGTTAGACAGTGAACTATTAGCTGACCTGCAGCTCTTGACTATGAAGCCGGTTATCTATGTGTTCAACCTCGATGAAGCTGGGTTAGCCGACGAAGCAAAGCAATCCAAGCTACGAGCATTAATAGCCCCGGCCCAAGCCCTCTTTGTCTGCGCCAAGCTGGAGAGCGAACTTAAAGACCTCGACCAAGCCGATGCCATCGAACTGCTGGAGAGTTATGGCCAGCACGAATCAGGCCTGCTGCAGCTAATTCACGCCGCTTACCAAACGCTCGGTTTGCAGAGCTACCTGACGGCCGGCGAAAAAGAAGTCCGGGCCTGGACGATTCGTGAGGGCGCCACGGCCCCGCAAGCAGCCGGTGTTATACATGGTGACTTCGAGCGCGGTTTTATCGCCGCCGAGATCGTTAACTATGCCGATTTGATAACTAGCGGCGGTCTTACGGCTGCCAAGGCAGCCGGCAAAGTCCGCACCGAGGGTAAAACCTATGTAATGCAACCGGACGACGTGGTAGAGTTTCGGTTTAACGTCTCTAAATAACTAGACCGTCTTAACTTCGTTGCCAGGCTGTATAAACGGCGCGGCAGGTGGATTGAATTTACGATTGCGCAAGACGGTTGGCAATTTTGACGAAGCAATCCTCAGCGCGTGGATATCAACCGGGTTGCGCAGGCCTATCGTTTGGCGAATACTCGGGATAGCCGGGACGCCCGGCAAGCTGGACAAAGTAGAAATAGCCGGTGCCGGAGCATTAGACGTCACTGCCGGGACGGCAGGCTGGCTTTTGCCGAATACTTCTTGTAAGCCTTCGTTATAAATATCTTTTTGGAGCTTTGACTGTGATTGTTGGCCCGGATCCACATATCGAAGCTCGTTCTGTTGGGTCACTGGAGCCGGCTCAGCTGCTAGAGCTAGCGGAGCGGGGATAACTTCTTGGCCTGTTTGCTGCCGATACTGGGCTAGTAAGCTCTGGGCAAACAGATAATCGGACAATTCGGGGCTGGGTTTGACCGGTTCGGCTTGCGGGATAGCCCCCTGGGCTTTAAGATGGGCGTGCAATTCCTGCTGGTGTTGGTGCTGAGCGATTAAATAGGCTTGGAGCTGTTGGTTAATCTGCTCTAGGTGCTGGTTTTGGCCCTCCTGGTTAGAGTGCTGCTTTTTTTTGCTTTCGGCCATGCAGTGCTGGACATGCGTGATTAGCTTACGCAAGCGGGCTTGGTTGTAGCTGCGGAAGCGCAAGTTTTTATCGCCGCTGGTGATACTGATATAGGCGCCGAACAGGCGGTGATTGTAGTCAATTTCGTTAATCATATCGAAGCGCAAATCTTCGACGGTCAGGAAATTCAACGGTTTTTTATCAATCAACAGCACGCGGGTATCGGTGCCGACGAGGAGCGCGAAGCCGCCCTCATATATACCGTTGACGCACTCAAAGATCTTTTCGTCAGGTAGCAGGATATTTGGTAACTCGCGAACTTCGCGTCGGCCCCATCCAAATTGGTTAAATCCGATTTCTTTGAGCTGTTTACGCACCGATTGCTCAGTGACCATCCTAAACCTCCGTTTTGTAGCTTTATCGTATAGTATCGCGTGCTGGCGCGTGGTGAGAATCTTTACCTACTAAAAGAGATTTTTATCACAAAGCCTTTTCTCTCCCTGTTACTAGTGGCTGTTGTTTGACAATTCACTCCATTGCTATCACACTAAACTTAATGTTAGCCACGCTGAAGCAGACTGCGCAACTGGTGGACTTTTTTAGGGTACATGGTGTCAAACAAACCTATCGCAAGGGCGATTTTATCGTCCATCCCGGCGACACGCCGCCGGGGGTGTTTTACATCTACGAGGGCTTGGTCAAAGCTTACGATATTACCAAGTACGACGAAGAAAACTTATTGATTATCCGCAAACAAGATGAGATCTTTCCATTGATTTGGGCAGTCACCGGCGAGGAACACCATATCATCTATAAGACTCTGGCCCCGACGATTACCTGGCGTGTCAGCCGTGAAAAATTCCTAGAATTCATCAGCAGTACTACTGATGCCCTGGCACCCTTGCTAGACATGACCATGGAGATGTATCGTCTGCACGGCGAACGCATCCTCAATTTGGAATATCGCACCGTACGGGAGCGGATCATTTCCTTTTTACTGACTATGAGCCAGCGCTTTGGCCGGGAAACCACGGACGGCTTGCTGATCGAAGTACCGCTGAGACACCAGGATATTGCCAGTTCGGTTAACGCCACTCGCGAAACTACCAGTCGCGAACTGGCTGCTTTGGAGCGCAAAGGATTACTGGAAAATAAACAGTCGTATACCCTGCTCAAGGATATCGAAGCTCTGCGCAAACATTTAGCCTGACTACTGCCATTGCAAAACAAGCTGTTCGATGACTTTGAGCACTGTTTCGTGATCCGGCACATCCTGCTGATCATAGTAATGATCGGTGTCAATGTAGTCGGCAATCACGTTGAGGCAGTACAAATCATCCGCCAGGACATGCATCCGATCGACGGCCTGGACACCGGCGAAAGGCGTGGCTACTATGAACTTTTCCAGCTCGATTGGTTTCAAAAATTCAGCGGCCAAGTCGACCGCGAAACCAGTCTTCATACCATCCGAGACTAAAATCACGTTATGGTTTTTAAGTAATTCCTTGCTAATAGTGCCCGTGCTACCGACCAATTGATTCATATCATGCATGCGGGTCAACTTTTGTTCCTCGATATATCCGAAATATTCGCTGGTCAGTTCAGCGATTTCACCGTCCGAGTAACTGTGATTGTAGGCGACTTTGCCTCCGGCGGTAATGCCGGCGATGGCTTCCGGCTCACGTGGCAAGGTAATATCGGCACTCTGCAGCAAAGTGAGTACACAATGTAGCTCTTGAGCAATCTGGGCGCCCACCATCACGCCGCCGTCACTAAGGGCCACGACGGCGCACTGTTTTTCACTATACTTAGTTGCCAGCTGGGACGCCAACATACGACCTGCTTGAACCCGCGAGGCAAAATACATAGCTTAATTGTACATGCTACTTATGCTTTGCGCATCAGGTAGAACCGCTCTTGGTTGCCCCCCGCGCCGCTAACTGCCGAATCAGCCTTACCTAGGATGGTGAATTGATCGCGAGCCCAAGTTTCAAAATCTTTGAGTATGTCGCGGCGCAGCTTATCATTTTTGATGACGCCTTTGTGCTTGAGCGAGCTCTGGGCCGCCTCAAACTGCGGTTTGACCATAGCGACGATCTGGGTTTGCCGGGCCACCAACCCCGCCACATGTGGCAATATGTCCCTGAGACTGATAAATGACACGTCAGCCACCACGATATCTGGCACCGCACTGAGTTTTTGGATGTCCCGGATATCGGTTTGCTCATGCGGCTCTATTCTCGGGTCTTTGCGCAGGCTGGGATGCAACTGCTGACGGCCGACCTCGACGGCAATCACCTTTTTGGCACCCTGCCGCAACACATAATCGGTAAACCCCCCGGTACTACTACCGACATCCAGCACTATCTTGTCTTGAAAACTCAGTTTAAGGGCCGTCGCTACTGAAGCCAACTTTAGCGCCGCCCGGCTGACATACTGCTCCTCGACCGTCAGCTCCACTTGGGCACTATCCTCTACTAAAAATCCTGGTTTAGTAACTATTTGCCCGTCAACTTTAACATCACCAAGCTTGATGTAACTCTCGGCTTGGCTGCGACTCCGCACCAGGCCGTCAGCGGCTAGTTTTTGATCCAATCTGGTCTTCATTGCTTCTCAGTCTACCACTTTTTATTGACGACACGATGACAGCAAAAGTTAAATAATCATTAATTCTCGGCGTTTACTCACCCCTTTATTGGGCTACATGCTAAATGTATATACAATTTATTTTGTTCACATCTGTTAACATATCTTATTTGTATATACATTTAGCATGTAGCCCAAAAGGAGAGACCATGAAAGCCACTGACATGAACGCGACACCCCTGACACCCCGCAGACGACGCGTCCGCGTGCAACCTATGCTCAGTATCAACTTGCGGATCTCGGCTGGACAGTTGGAATTTTTAGATGAGGCAGCGGCTGAGGACGTGACTACGCGTAGCGAGCTTATCAGGACGGCCATTATGTGGTACCTCAAGCCGCAAAACCGCCGTGCTGACCAAAACCAGAGCCAAAGCGAAGAGGAGTATGTTTTAAGCACATTTGAGCGCCGCCGCGCTATCCGGGCAATGAACAAGGCGCCAAAAGACTTCGATATGAACGAATAAAGGCCCGTCGGGTAGGGGTAGAGTTAGTCTTTGACGCGTTCGCGGTAGGCGCCGGTGGTCGTGTCGATAGAGATGATATCGCCCTGTTTGATAAAAGCCGGGACTTTGATGGTTAGGCCAGTCTCGAGCGTGGCGTCTTTGGTAATTGAGGAGCTGGTGTCGCCTTTGACGGCGTCCTCGGTATACGTGACCTTGAGCGGCACGTTTTTAGCCAGCTCGACATTGATAGGCTGGCCGTTAAAAAACTGCAGCTGGACACGATCGCCCTCTTTGAGGTAGCCAGCGCCATCACCGACCAGGGCAGCCGCCACCTCGAACTGGTCAAAGGTCTCTTCGTTCATAAAAAAGAACGTGGTACCGTCATTGTACAAATACTGAACGGTTTGAGTGGTAACGTCAGCGCTCTCGAGCTGCTCGTTACCCTTAAAGGTCTTTTCTAGGACTTTGCCATCGAGCAGGCTTTTGATACGCACGTTGACGATCGAGCCACCGCGACCCATGACTTTTTGGTTATACTCGACAACGCGGAACGGTTGGCCTTCCCACTGGAAAAGCGTACCTTTTTTGAGGTTGGTAATGCTCAGTGCCATATACCAGTCCCTAGTTATTAGCCACGAACGGCATCAGTGCTAAGTGCCGGGCTCGCTTGATAGCGGTGCTCAGGCGGCGCTGCTGACTCTCGGTCAGACCGGTTTTTTTGCGGGTTTCGATCTGCCCGTAGACATTGACGTAGCGCTGCAGCGTTTTGAAATCCTTGTGGTCAAAATAAGCCACGTCGGTTCGGTGTTTAAAAATCTTTGCCATAATTCTCCTTGCTTAAAACGGTATGTCGTCTAGATTAATTGGTTCGTCGCCGATGTCTTCGATCACGACGTCGTCTTTTTTAGCTTTTTTGCTGGGCTTGGGCTTGTCGCTGCCGGCAGTTGGCACTTCGCTGGACGGTGAACCGCTGTCAGAAGAACCACCGTCGTTGTCACTGCCGCCACGGCTGTCCAGGAAAGTTACGTCGTTAGCGAGGACTTCAACTTTGCTGCGCTTTTGGCCATCTTGCTCCCAAGAGCGGGACTGTAAACGCCCCTGCACCAGGCAACGTCGGCCTTTGCTAAGATATTGGGCTACTCGCTCAGCCAGGGGGCCCCAGCACACGATATCAATGTAATCGGTGGCTTCCTGCCATTCGCCACTCGCGTCTTTATAGCTACGATTGAGCGCCAGGCTAAAACTGGTGACGTTTTGGCCGGTCGGTGTCTGGCGCAGCTCGGGATCGCGGGTCAGGTTACCCATTAGTGTTACTTGGTTAAGACTTCGTGCCATTGCTATTGCTCCTTGGTTAGTGCTCTTACGCTACGCCTAGTCAGAAATGTTCGTCAAGCGAACAGCTGACAAAACAACTTTATTTAACAATTTTTTAAGACTCGTCACCGGTCGGCTCCTCTTTTTGGTCATCTTCGCCACGATCACCGCGCTTGGCGGCCTGCTCAGCTTTGACGGCTTTGGCGGCTTCGGCCTTAGCAATTGCCTTGAGGTCAGGCCTGGTGATTAGAAACCGGATGACTTCGTCGGTAATATTGAGCGTACTCTCCACCTTTAAGACGCCGGCACCGGGCATTTCTACGGTGTAAAACACGTAGACAGCGTGCTCGTTACCCGCGATATCGTAGGCCAGTTTGCGCTTGCCCCAGTTGTCCGTAGCAACGATCTTGCCACCGTTATCGGTGATGATTTTAGTAACCCGTTCCTCGGCCTTAGTGAGGTCGACTTCGAGGTCAGGGTGATACAGCACCGCGATTTCGTACTGATTCAAAACGTATTCCTTCCTATTGGTTAAGCCTACGCACCTTAGTAGTCGTAAGCTGAAGTTTGACAGTACCAAGCAGTATACCCGAATTACCCCTGTTGGTCAACAGCTTAGAGGGATTGGATAAAATTATGAAAGTGCTCCCGGCCGCCCTTGCCGTCCTCGATGAGGTGGCTGGTAAGCGTTGCCAATGGTAATTCGACATGATATTTGCGGCACAGTGCCTGGATGGAATGACTGGTGGAGAGGCCCTCGACCACACCTTTGGATTTTTTAAGGGCGGCCGCCTGGCTCATTTTGGCCAGTCGCCGACCAAACTGGAAGTTGCGACTCTCGGTCGATGAGCAGGTCAATACTAAGTCACCGACGATACCGGGGGCAGTCACTGCCCCGCCTAGTTTCATGGCCTCGCCCAGCTCGACGACTTCTTGAAGCGCCAGCGTAATTAATTCGGCCCGGGTGTTCATGCCGTAGCCTAAGCCCTCAGCATAACCGCAAGCAATGGCGTACACATTCTTTAGAGCGCTGGCCAGCTCCAGGGCCCGGCGGCCGCGGACTGACTGGACGCGGAAATACGGTGTCTGAATCAATTCCCTAACCACGCCCAGATGCTGCTTGGAAGCATAACCCAGCGACAGCAGCGTCGGTTGATGATCTATGATTTCGGAAGCGAACGACGGCCCGATCAAGCTGTAATAGTTCGGATAGTCCCCCATGCTTTGCACGATCTGGTAGGGCAGTTTATAGGTGTTTTCCTCGATACCCTTGGCGGTATTGACGATGATCGTATCCTGGCTGATGAATCGGGCATTGGTCTCGAGTGCCTGGCGGATAAACTGCGTCGGCACCACCATAAAGATGAGGTCAACTTTGTGGCTTAGCGGCCGATCAACATCCACGATACTAAATTTCACGCCGTTATAAGTCAGCAACGAGCCGATGGCCTGCCCAAACGCACCCCACCCAAACACCGCGATTTTCATACCCCAAATAGTACTATGGGCGAAGGCGATTACCTAATGTTTGGTTTCTGGTATGATGCTAGCTATGGCCTATATCATTCTATCTTCGATTTTCTTTACGGCGGTGATTTTAGTAGGAACAGCCGGCGCCCGTCATACCAACACCAATGTCGCTTCGTTGCTCAATGCCCTGTTGTCGATAGTAGTTCCGCTGTTAGTCGTCGCCCCTAGGCTAACGAAGAGGTCTCTGGAAGGCCAATCATATGGTTTGGGAATGGCAGCCTTGGGCGGCTTACTGGTTGGATTTTACGTACTTACACTGACTAAGGCTCTTTCGGTCAATAAAGTCGGCATTGTCGTGCCGATTATCTATGGCAGCAGCATCTTTGCTACCACTATACTCAGCTACTTTTTGTACAAAGAAAAAATCAGTTTCACCGAAGGATTGGGCTTAGCCCTGTTGCTGGCCGGTTTTAGCATCATTATTTACGCCCGGGCTACCACTCGCTAGCTTATTTAGACTTCTTTGAAGTTTTCATCTAGGACTTCGTCGGCAGTGTCGGCCGGGCTGCCGCCAAAGACATCGTCGAGGGAACTGACCAGCACTTCGCGGGGGCGAGAGCCGTCAGCGGCACCGACGATACCCTGCTCTTCCATGGTTTCGATCAGGCGGGCGGCCCGGCCGTAGCCGACACGCAGGCGGCGCTGCAGCAGGCTGGTGCTGGCCTTGTGGTTTTCGATAACCACCCGGACGGCATCACGCCACATATCATCGTCAGCGTCCTGGCCGCCGTAATCAGCTACTACACCGCCCTTGCCATTAAGCTGGACGGGCTGGGACACCACTTCATCGTCGTACTGCGGCGGTCGCTGCATGCGGATGAAATCCATGACCTTGACGGTTTCGTCATCACCAATCAGAGCGCCCTGGACGCGCTTCGGCTTAGGCATATCAGAGGTCAGCAACAGCATATCGCCCTGGCCCAATAGCTTTTCGGCCCCAACCTGGTCGATGATGGTTCGGCTATCGACCTGCGATTGGGTGGTAAAGGCGATGCGCCCCGGCACGTTAGCTTTGATCAGACCGGTGATAACGTCCACGGAGGGCCGCTGGGTGGCCAGTACCAGGTGGATGCCGACCGCCCGGGCTTTTTGGGCAATGCGTACCACCAAAGCCTCGACGTCGCGGGCGGCCATCATCATCAGGTCGGCCAATTCATCAATCACGATGACGATATAAGGCATGCCCTCTTCTTTTTTCAAATTATTATATTCGGCGATGTTACGCTTGTTGACCTCGGCCAGCGCCCGATAGCGGCGTTCCATTTCGGCGACCGCCCACTTCAGCGCACTAATACACTTTTCGGGCTCGGTGATCACCGGTGTCAACAGATGTGGAATGTCATCATAGGGCTTTAATTCCACCTGTTTGGGGTCGACCAGGATCAGTTTGAGATCAGCTGGTGAATTGCGATACAGCAAGCTGGTCAGGATAGTATTAATCATGACTGATTTGCCGGAACCGGTTTGGCCGGCTACCAAAATGTGCGGCATTTTTGCCAGGTCGGCGATGATCGGCGTGCCTGAGATATCGCGGCCGATGGCGAAGCTGAGGGCGCCGCCCTGGTCTTGCCACTCGCGCGACATCAGCATCGAGCTGAGGCGGACGGTGGCTGATTTGAGGTTTGGCACTTCGATACCGACTGCCCGTTTCCCTGGGATCGGTGCCTCCATCCTGATAGAGTGCGCCGCCAGGTCAAGCGCCAGGTTGTCGGCCAGCGCCGTGATCTTGGTCAATTTGGCCCCGGCTGGCGGCTTGAGCGTGTACTGCGTCACTCGTGGCCCGATATTAGCCCCCTCCATCTCGACTTCGATATTAAAATTCTCAAACGTATCGTGGATGATCTGGGCGTTAGCATTGACATCACCGGCATCGGCCTTGTCCTGCTTTTGGTTTAATAAATCAACGCTGGGGAATTGCCAATTGGGGTCACTGGCCGTCGTTAGGGCGTCGTGGGCCTCGGTAGCTGACAACTTTTGGGCCGTGTTTTTAAGTGTCGATAGTTTAGCTGGCGGCTCGGTAGCCGAATGGTGCTCGACCGGTACTCCCTCATTGAGTTTGAAGCCTGGCTGTTCGCCGGCTTTGGCCTTGAGGGCGGCTAATTCTGAATCTTCTTTGCGCTCCGGCCGTTTGAACAAATCGGCGATCTTGAGCAAAATTTTTGGCGAAATTCCAAAGGCAAAAAACACCGCTAACACCGTAAAAACAAAGAATAAAAGCGCCGCCGGTGTTTTATCCAGGGCGGTTAACGCCACATTGCCAATGCCCTGTCCGACTGATCCCCCGTGGCCACCAATCCACGCGCCGTCACCCGTCCGGGTAACCATTCCGGTATAAAACCAGGCGCTGGCAAACAGCAGTACCGACAGCATGCCAGCCAATTTACTAAGAGGAATCCGTCGATCTTCAGCAGTGAATTTATAGACGCCCCAATATATCAATGCCACCGGTGTTAGGTAGGCTGCCCAACCGAGTGTCCAATAAGTGGCGTGAAACAGGCTGACCGGTAACGGGCCGCCGGTACCAAAACCGCCGAGCAGCAAAAATACCGCCAGCAGCATGAGTAGGATAGCGCCGGCCAACGCCCAAAATGGTGACCGCTCGTAGGCGGCCTCTGCGGCCTTCGCTTTCTTTTTTGTGGATTTTTTCTTTTTAGCCATAGATTGGAGTAACCCTACTATTTTATCATTAACAGATAACGATTAACACTTAAAATTATAGCAAAATTTACTACAAATGTCAATAGGCTCACGCTTGCATCTGCTCCCTGTTGAGCGTATAAGTAGGTGATAATGAAACTGAAAGCATCCTTCTCTGAACGCCGCGATCTGCGCCGGATTACAGCCGCTATTCATCTGCAGGCTGAAGGTGCTGCCGAGTTTTTGCTGGATCACTCGCAAGATCCCGCATCACTTCCCCCTTTTAATGCCGGCCCTTTGCCCGGTAGACGAATATCACCGGAGGTATACTCCCAGCAAATAGGCAGCCAGGCTGTGTTGCGGGTAGCAGCTGAAATGAACCCCGAAGTAGCCTATGATCATGAAGCTTCCTTGCAGCTTACCGATGAAGTTCGAGCCGCCCGCTTACACGACCGGCTGCCAATGTCCCTGGATCCTGTTATGGTAGTCTTCGTACCGCTGCAAGACTAGTCAGTACGAGGGTCTTGGGTCAGTAGGCGGGCGCGCATTTCCTGGAAGCGTTTTTGCTGCTCGGCAGCGATTTCTTCGGGAGTTTTCTCTCGGGGAGCTTCGGCTTGGTCTGCTTGGTCGGACTGAGCCGGGCTGCCGGCGTTTTGCTTACCGGGTTGGTTTTGCCCTTGTTTGGCGCTACCGCCTCCGCCGGCGCTGATGATGTTGATCACCGGGATGACAATCGGACTGCGTTGGGTGTGTTCGAACAGATAGTGCGTAACGTGCTCTTTGAGCTCCAGCTTAAAGCGGTCGAGGTCGACGCGCTTGAAACGCTGCTGGACGGCTCGCTTGAGCTCAATGCGCAAGCCGTTCATGATCTCTTCGTTATCGCGCATATATATGAAACCACGACTGATGATGTCCGGGCTAGTCAGTAAATTGCCAGTCTTTTTATCGACGGTCAACACGATAGCTACCAGGCCCTCTTCACTGAGCAGCACCCGGTCTTTGACAACGATACTATTAACCAGGGCGCCAGTCTGGTCGACTAGGATGGTGCCGTAGGGCACTTCACCGGCTAATTCCATTTTGTCAGGGGTCAAGGCGATGACTTGGCCATTACCGACATTGAGAATATTGGCCCGTGGAACGTTGCACTCGATGGCGATGTCGACATGGTAGCGCTTGGCGGTGTAGTCGCCGTAAATCGGCACGAAAAACTTTGGGTTCAGCATGTTGATCATGTCGGCGTACTCATCGCGGGAGGCATGCCCGGAAACGTGGAGCGGGCCAATGCCGTCTAGCTCACGAGTCTCGTGTCTAAAAACGTGGACGCCCTTTTTGAACAACTCGTCGACCATGGTGCGAATCTTGGCGTCATTACCGGAATACGGAATTGGCGTACTGGATAAGATCACGGTGTCCTGCTCTTTAAGTTTGACGTGGCGATGCTCGCCGTTGCTCATCCGTTGCAACGCGCTGGAGGGCTCACCCTGCGAACCGGTACAGACGACGACCAGGTCAGTGTCTTTCATGGTGCTGGCGCTGGCAATTGGCACAAAGGTACCTTTGGGGATGCGTACGAAGCCGTGGCGGACGGCCATTTCGAGCGTGCTGACCATGCTGCGGCCATCCATGGCCACTTTTTTGTTGTGGTGGACGGCAGCGTTGATGATCATCTGGACACGGTTCATATTTGTCGAAAACAGCCCGACAAAAATCCGGCCGGGAGCATTGTCCATGATGTCTTTAAAGCTCTGCTCGATCGTTGACTCAGACGGCGTGCGGCCCATGCGCTCGGTGGTGGTCGATTCGCTCAGTAAGGCGAGGACGCCCTCTTTGCCGAGCTCGATCAAACGGTCGGTATCGGTACGCTCATGGTCGAGCGGATTAGGGTCAAGCCGGAAATCACCGGTGTTAATGACGCGGCCCACCGGCGTGTCGAGCACGATGACGGTGCTGCCGGGGATGGAGTGCGTGACACGGACTAACTCGGCGAAAAATTCGCCGATTTTGAGACGTTCGTGAGTGTTTTCATTCATCGTCACCGTCTTGAGCTCAAAGCCATCGGGCATTGGCAGGCCGAAATTTTCAAAGATTTCCTCGACCCGGCCGATGGTGAATTTGCTGCCGTAAATCGGCGCCGGAAACTTCGGCACGATGTGCGGTAAGCCGCCGATATGATCGAGGTGACCGTGGGTGATGATGTAGGCACGCAGCTTGTGTTTGATCTGGTCGAGGTAGGCCGTATCGGCAATACCGTAGTTGATGCCGGGCAAATCGACGCCCAGATCGTTACCGCAGTCTAAAATGACCGCGTCATTGATATACTCAACGAGGATCATGTTTTTGGAGCCGCCGCCGTCCATACCGCCGAGACCGATGACCTTTAGGCGGGGATTGTCGTCGATGACGTTGGCCCGCGGGGGCTGCTGCCCTGGGGCGACGCTCTCCGCCGAGACATACTGGTTGGCAATGCGCTGGGCATCCTGCTGGCTGCGGCGCTGAGCCCTGACAGCCTGGCCCCTCGAAGTTGTTAGATTGGTCGTTATAGGCGGCTTCTGCCCGCCGCCCTGTGAGCGACCTGATCCGCCACCACGGCCTCGTGAACCGCCTGATTTTTGCGGCCCTTGACCACCCGAGTCATTACTCGGCGGCTTGGTTGGTTTAGGTTGGTTATTTTGCATAGATTCCTTTCTATGAAATCTTAAAGTGATTTAATTTTCGTAATAATTGCGGGGATCAACGCGAAATCGTCAATCAGGGTCTGGCGCATCGCGCCGTTATACAGCGCCGCGGCTGGATGAAACAGGGGTAGGATTACCACCTGTAAACTATCGGCTGAATCTTGCTTAAGACTCAAGCGCACCCGCTTGGGCTGGCCGTGAACCTGACTGATTTTCAGATCCGGCAAGAAGCAATTCATACTATGTTTGCCGAGGGTCACCACGACCTTGGGCTGAATCGCTTCTAGCTGGCTCTGTAAATAGGGCAAAAAGGCTTTTTTCTCGTCGGGCGCTGGATCTCGATTGCCGGGCGGACGGTACTTAACGATATTAGTAATGTACACGTCTTGTCTCTCGAGATCAATCATCTCGAGCATCTCCTGTAGAAATTTGCCGGAAGCCCCAACAAACGGCTTACCCTGCAAATCTTCGTTTTTGCCCGGCGCCTCACCGATAAACACGATTTCTGCTTCCGGGTTTCCCTCCCCAAACACCAGCTGCGTCGCCCCCTTAGCTAGCTCCGGACAAACGTTATCATTCAGGATTCGCTGCTGAATATCGTCCAGCCGTTGCTGCTTCGTCTTAACCACGTTGCACCTGCCAGACACGATGC
>CAYMUN010000010.1:0-38914 GCA_964393835.1 uncultured Candidatus Saccharibacteria bacterium
CAGCAGGTCGCTTGTCAGCGTATAGGCAAACCTTTACAGATGCAAATCTTAAAGAACGTGTAGTTGGTTTCGCAAACAGTGTAAAAGCTGCTTTCGCAACGCCAGTCTACGCAATAGCTTAAGTTAATTCTTAATGCCGTGCCGCGTACAATGCCTTGGTAGTACAAAGGCGCGCTATATCTCCAAGGTCGCTCAGCTAGTACTATCCTAGCTAGCTGCTAAGACTTAGGATTGCTGCCCATGGATGTTTGTTCGTTTCGATACCATGAGCCTAAGACAGTAAAACGAACTATGCCTGTAGACGACTAACCAAGATAAACCGGCGGACGCGGGGGCAGTACCCGCCAGCTCCTCCAAAAACGCATCAGAGAAATCTGGTGCTTTTTTGTTTCAAGGACTTGTTAAAATCCTCCCGAATCCCAAGCAATGGCAAATATTAAAAAGAAAATGATTAAAATATTTAGCAAGAATCCAATTGCGGTAATACTTTCAAGTTTTGATGTTAGCTTTGCCATTTACGCAGTTTTGTCACGCTTAGGAAGCTCTTGAGGGTCAGCTTCTCCCCAAAAAGCTTTTCGATGCGCTCGAAGGTCTTATTTATTCTTGCTCAGGCTGATTGGTCTCTGCTGGATCAGCGGAAGTTTTACCGGTTTCGCTAGCTCGGCCACTATAGATGTCATCGAGAAGCGTGCGGGTAAGGGTTAACTGGTTGCGGAGAGGTTTAATTTTTATTTCTTCAAGTAATTTGGCATGCAGCCGGAGGATTCTATCACCTATCCTGTCGGCTTGACTAACAATAGTTTCCCATTCCTGTACAGCTGCCGCATCGGCATTACTCAATAGCTCTTTAAGCTCTTGTCGTTGGCGTGTAGCGTCTGGATGTATCATGCCATTGCCTCGCTCACTCCTTACCATGTGCCTCAGTTCATACCCAATGGCGTTCAGTCGGGTGCCTGCTTGGCCACCTTGAGCTACCCGGTATTCCTGACTCGTCAGCACGCGTTCCATGTTCATCTCGTCGACTTCCATGCGCACTAAACTTTCGGGGGTGATTTCCAGACCTGGATGATCTGCCAGGTACGCTTCGCTTACCGGGTGATCGTGCAGAATGCCGGCCCATTCTTCGATGGCCGCCGCCCTATCGTCGTAAAACTTAGCTCGCATTTCTGGATTGCGCAAATAGCTAAACCCAAATTCTACGCCGTTAACTCTAACGAAATCTGCTTCTGCTGTCCTCTCTGCGGTTTCATTTGCAGCCGTGTACTCATGGCGCTGTACATCCTTGGCTACCCAAAATGCCCATCGAGCATCCTTAATATCTTGCACATGCTGGCGCCTGGCAAAAGGTCGGTATCTGGGTGGCTCAGGTGCATCGAATGCTTCGTCAAGAGCCACATCTGCAGCCAATAATTCGGGTGACTGGAAACGCTCTTTTCCTAGCTTGCGGCTGGCGGCAGCCTTACTGCGGAACTCATCGGATTCCACTGCCATTGCTTCCGCCTTATGAATGTCTTTTATGCGAGTCGTCGGCTCTTCTTCACGAGGCCTGAATTCTGTCTCTGCTTCAGCTGGCGGTAGATCCTCAAGCCCTTCTATGGCTGCCTCGCCAAGGCCTTGTGCTGCTTCAGCAGTTGCACTCTCTTGTGATCTAACTTCTTCACTCATTTGGTTTCCTTTTGATTTTTAATTTCAGTTTATCTAAGCTCATAATACCACTAAAATTAGTTCTCGGCTTCTTTGGCTGCCAATGCCCGGCGCAAGGTTTTGATACCGCGTTTAGCAATCGTATGCGCAGCATATCCATCCAAGGCAAACTGTTCTCCAACATCTCGCCAGGTAACAGATTCATCCGCAAGATAGAAAGCCTTAATTATGGCGCGCGCTTTTGGGCCGACATTCATTAGCCATCCTTCAACATCGCAGCCTTTTAAGCTCTGTAAACCAAGTTTTCTAGCTAAGCTTTTGCTTGGTGGTCGGCCACTTGTTTCGCGACGCTCGCCAGTGTCATGCATTTTGACCAAGAGGGCTAGCCCGGCCCGGGTTTGCATTCCGGTTTTTGTTTTCATCCAGCGAACTTTCTGGGCAACCTGTTTAGCAGTCATGGGTTCGTGACGTGCCTGGCTTACAATTGTCGCTGTCTTTTCGTCTTCAGACCCTAAGTATTTGGCTATGTCGAGGTACTCGTTTGTCAACAACTCAACCAAGGGTTCGGTAGGTTCAGGAATCGGATAGCGTAAACCTTTTGCATGTAACTTGAGGGCTAGATCGGTTCGATTGGGGCTAGCCGTTTTTGCCATACAGCGTTGTGTGGCAGTTTTAACGGCTTTTGTGGAAGTATCTAATTTTTCAGCAATTTGTTTGTTAGGCAAATGAAGGAGAGGTAGTACTTTTTGTTGCAGCGGGCTAAAATCCCCTAATATTTCAGCGCGAATGGTTTCGGCTTGACGGATTTCTTCCAAGTAGCTTGTTATTTTGTCCATCGGGCGGACAGCCAAATCAACCGTTTCGCTTAGGTCAGTGTCGTTCAGGGCAGCTTCCATGGAAATTATGGCGTGATCGGCAAAGCTGAACCATTGCTCCGAGTCATGATTTATCGCAGCCTCATGCAGGGCGTGTGTGGCGGTTAAGAGGAGCGCGCCGCTATTCCTTTCGGAACCTTTAAAAGGTCGGGCGACACCAGCTATCAAGGATTTATAGATACGTACCAAGTCAGTAACTGGTATTTTGCCATGCTGCAGAGAACCAATAATAATGTGTTCCTCGCTAGGCTTAGGGAATTGATCGGGCAAGGGATTTTTGACGTATTCCTGCAAAAGCCTGTCTATCGGGTCGGTGGCATCGAGGTAGCCGTGCCAGAGAATAGACGGTTCTTGGGGGATAGGGGCGTGCTCAGCGGTTGTAATCATTGTACTTATTATAACAGTTAATAGGATGTTTTACAAAGCGCTTGTATGTTGAGAGTAGCTCTGTTAGACTGATGGGGCTAGAAAAGCTGCTAATAACTTTTTGTTAGGTTCTAGAGTTTAGTTAAATTAATAATAAGAAGTACGTGTTTCAGAGGCGCAGCTAACTGGTTTGCCATGTTACCTCTAACAGTGCAGGAGAATAGAGTACAATGGCAACCAAACTATTTATTGGTTCACTGGCATGGGCAACTAACGATGACAGTCTGAAAGATTTCTTTTCAGCTGTAGGTACCGTGGTATCTGCAAGTGTCATCATGGATCGCGAAACCAATCGCAGCAAGGGCTTCGGCTTTGTTGAGATGTCTAGCGACGAAGAAGCCAAAAAAGCTGTTGATGAACTCAACGGCAAAGACCTCGACGGTCGCGCGATCGTTGTTTCTGAGGCTCGTCCCCGCGAAGAGCGCCCTCGTGGCGGTGGCGGCTACGGCGGTGGTGACCACCAGCGCTACTAAGCCTCGTTAAGCTTCTATTAGACCCGGGACTTTTACAGTACCCGGGTTTTTTAGTAGGCTAAGGGGTATGGCAACATTCGACGGAGCGAAACAAATTATCAACCGGACGCTGAAATTTTCGTTTCGGCCGGACAAAGAGCTGACGCCCGACGATGTTCGCGCGGCCCGCGAGCACATCGTCAAATATTGGACAAAGGTTGAGCGGTTTCACCCCAAAGACGACGAAAGTTTACTGGGCTTACCCAAGCCGTACTTGGTGCCATCATACACCGTCAAGACCGGCTTTGATTATAACGAGCTGTATTACTGGGACAGCTATTTTATGGTGCAGGGGATGCTGGACGCTGAGCATCAGGAGTTAGTGATGGGTATTTTGGAAAACCTGATGTCGCTGTTTGAGCGGTTTAAAGTCATCCCCAATGCTTCGCGTACCTATCTGACCGGTCGTTCGCAGCCGCCATTTTTGACGACCTTTATTTTTGATATCTATCAGGCCTACAACCCCGGTGACGAATGGCTCAAACAAGCCATGAAAGTGGCCGAGCAGGAATACCAAACGGTCTGGATGGGCGTCAAAAAGCCCAATGAAAGGCAAGTCTACAAGGGCCTAAGCCGCTACTATGACATTAATTATTTACATGATCTGGCCGAAGCCGAAAGTGGCTGGGATATGACGCCGCGTTTTGAGCGCCGGGCGCTGAACTTTTTACCGGTCGACCTCAACGCTCTGCTGTACAAGTATGAGACCGACTTCGCGCGGGTGGCCCGGATGTTTGACGACAAGCGGGCCGCTGCCAAGTGGGATGATGCCGCCGCCCTGCGCAAAGCGACCATGAATAAACTCATGTGGGATCGCATCCGCGGCCTGTATTACGACTACAATTACGTTAAAGAAAAGCGGACGTCAACCAGTAGCCTGGCGGCCTATTTCCCGATGTGGGCCGGCATGGTCGACGAGAAACAAGCGGCCGCCATGGTACGGGCTCTGCGCCGCTTTGAGCATAAAGGCGGACTAGCCACTACTGACGCCTTGCCGCTCGGCCAATTCGTCATCGGCAGTATGCCGACCCAGTGGGCTTATCCCAATGGCTGGGCGCCGCTACAATTCATCGTTATTAAGGGCCTGGAGCGCTACGGCTACCATCAGGATGCCCGGCGCATCGCCATGAAATGGCTCAAGGCCAATTTGCAGTGGTTTAATGAATATCATGTGTTCCTCGAGAAATACAATGTCGTCTCGCCAGAGAAACCACCCTTAAAGGGCTTATATCCTTCACAAACCGGCTTTGGCTGGACAAACGCTGTCTTTGAGCGTTTCTGCCGAGACTACGTCGACCGGCCTCTGTAGTGTAAACTGTAAAGACATGAGTAGTTATTTCGTTACGACGTCTATTCCCTATGTCAACGGCGAGCCGCACATCGGCTTTGCTCTGGAGCTGTTGTATGGCGACGTACTGGCCCGGCGGGCCCGCGCCCAGGGCAACGAGGTAATCTTTAGCACTGGTACCGATGAGCACGGTGGAAAAATTGCCGATAAAGCCGCCGAAATGGGTCTCAAACCAAAAGAGCTCACCGATCAGATCAGCCAGCGTTTCCAAGATTTGGCCGAACTGCTCAATATTAGCAATGATCGATTCATCCGTACCACTGACGAGAGCCACGAGCAGCGCGCCAAACTGATCTGGAAGGCACTTCAAAAAGATATCTACAAGAGTAAATACACTGGTTGGTATTGTACCGGCGACGAGGCCTTTTTTACCGAAACCGAAGTCAAAGCCAACAACGGTATTTGCCCCAATCATAATCAGCCCTACGAAAAGATCGAAGAGGAAAACTACTTTTTTAAACTTAGTAAATACAGCGACAAAATCCGGGCCGCTATCGACAGCGACGAATTCAAAATCATCCCCGTTACCAAGCGCAATGAGATCTTGGGTCTACTCAAAGAGGGCCTAGAGGACATCAGTATTAGCCGGCCTAAAGATAAAATTTCCTGGGGCATCCCGGTACCAGGCGACGCGCATCAGGTCATGTATGTCTGGTTTGAAGCGCTGATGAACTACATCACCGTGCTGGGCTATCCCGAACACGCCGATTTCAAAAAATTCTGGCCGGCCCAACTACAGATTATCGGTAAGGATATCAGCCGGTTCCACGCTGCGATTTGGCCCGCCATGCTGATGGGCTTAGGCGTGGATTTGCCCGAACGCCTGTATGTCCACAGTTTCATCACTGTCGAGGGTCAAAAGATGAGTAAATCGCTCGGCAATGTGCTGCACCCCAAAGATGTTGTCGATAAGTATGGGGTTGATGCCTTTCGCTACTATTTCCTTAGGCACGTACCGAGCTATGAGGATGGTGATTTTAGTTGGGAGCGCATGGCAGCGGCCTATAACAATGAGCTGGCTAACGAGCTCGGCAACGCTGTCCAGCGCACTGCCAGCATGATCGCCCAATATTTGCAGGGCAGCCTCAACCAGGAGCTCCAGCCGGCTGAGCACGACATCGCCCAGTACGAGCAGGCGCTGGCTGACTGCCGGTTTGATCGGGCACTCGACGAGGTGTGGGAACAGGTGCGGGGGCTCAACCAATACATCGACCAGGAAAAACCCTGGATTATTGCTAAAGAGGGTGATGCCCAGCATCTTCGTGAAGTCCTGGCCTACCAGGCCAGCTCGCTGCTGTCGATCGCCAAGCTCCTAGAACCGTTCATGCCTGATACAGCTGCTAAAATCCAAGCTGTCTTTAGCGGGGCCAGCGTCAAGCCGATTGCCGGTACGCTATTCCCCAAACATGAAACCACAGCGGAGTCTTAATTATGGAGTTGGTGGACACGCACTGCCATATCCAATCGATCGGTCTCTCAAAAGGTGAGCGGACGACCCGGGAATTGTGGACTAAGGCGGCTCTCAATCCTGACGAAGTAGTCAAGGGCGCCAGAGACAGCGGGGTGACTCGCTTGATTTGTGTCGGTTGTGATCTGACGGATAGCCGCCTGGCAGTGGATTTTGTTGGCAAACGCGAGGGCTGCTGGGCCAGTATCGGGATTCATCCGCACGAAGCCCAGCATTTTGCCGGCAAACAGGCCAAGCTGGCCGAATTCACGGAACTTGCCACGGCTCCTAAAGTGATTGCTATCGGGGAGTGCGGCTTTGATTTTTACTATAATCATTCGCCCAAAGCTGACCAGGTAGCAGTTTTAAGATTTCAAATCGAGCTGGCTTTGCGGCACGATCTGCCCCTTATTTTTCATGTCCGGGAAGCGTTTGAGGATTTTTGGCCGATTTTTGACAGTTACCGGGGCCTACGAGGCGTGCTACATAGTTTTACCGATTCGGCTGACAATCTGGCCAAGGGATTGGAGCGGGGGCTATATATCGGTGTCAACGGTATCGCCACCTTTGCCAAAGATCCGGCTTTGCTGGCAGTCTACAAAAGTATCCCCTTACCAAAATTATTGCTGGAAACCGACGCTCCATTCTTGACACCCACCCCTTATCGTGGTACTATAAACGAGCCCAAACGACTTGGCGCAATCGCTGAATTTTTAGCGGACTTGCATGGTGAGGAACGAGAGAAATTGGCTACGGCCACTACTAATAATGCCAGCCAGCTGTTTGGAATCTAGAGGTTACCAGTATGCAAAAATATACCCATCCACATTCTCCCGAAGCCAGCGCTGACGCGCGGCAGCAGCGCCTGCGTATTATCGATAAAGCGGTTACCTACGTTACTAACACACCTCTACCAGAGCAGCCTGATATCTCTGCCAATACTTCGCCGGAAACTGCCAAGGTCGGTTCATTGAGCGTCCAAGGGATTCAAGGGATTAATGCTCAAGATATGTTTCTGACACCTTGGCAGCGCAATGCCCGCCTGAATGCCGAAGCTATCCGGACTGAAATTATGGCCGCTCACGACGAGCAAGCCCAAAATCCGCCATACCCCGGAGATAATCTATGAACCTGCCTTTTTTGCTAAGGCTCCATGATGATAAAGACCGCCGTGCCAAACTCGAGCAAGACCTGATTCGCCGGGAGGCCGAGATTGGCGGCGAGCTGTTTGGCCCGTTGCCGGCCGGCCATAAGCGTCGCTTTTTTTGCCTCGACGAATACACTTGGGTCTGGTACGAAGAGTGGACAGTTAGCGGCCGCCGCCAGTCAGTGACGACTCGCTATGACGTACGCCCTGGCGTGATTGTGAAATCGCAGGACGGTATCGGGAGTCAACCCTTGTCCTATCAAGAGGCCCGTCACCTGCGCCAGGCAGTGCAGTTGTATCGTGAGCGAGTCACGGCCGAGTACCAGCAACTAGCTCAAGCTACCTAAGTTTTATGAAACAGTCGGCAGTTATTTATCTCGATCACGCGGCGGCCACGCCGATGCATAGCCGGGTACTACATGCCATGCGGCCCTTTTTTGTTGATAAATTTTATAATCCTTCGGCTACCTACACTTCGGCTCTAGAAGTACGCCAGGCTTCAGAATCAGCCCGAAGCGAGGTGGCCCACTGGCTTGGGGCCCGTTCCAGTGAAATTATTTTTACGGCCGGTGGCACCGAGGCTAACAATCTGGCGATTCACGGCCTGCTGCGCCAGTTTCCGGACGGCAACATCGTCGTCAGCGCCATCGAGCATGAATCGGTACTCCAGCCGGCCCGGCGTTATGATTGCCGCGAAGTTACAGTTACGGCTGACGGTCGGCTAGAGCTTGCTGACTTGCGCCAAAAAATTGATGACCAGACCGTGCTGGTTAGTATCATGTACGCCAATAATGAAATCGGTACTGTCCAGCCAATCCGCGAGATAGCGGCGCTGGTCAAAGAGCTGCGCGCTGATCGTCAGGCGGCCGGCAATAGCCGGCCGCTGTATTTTCATAGCGATGCCGCTCAGGCAGCAAATTATCTCGATCTCCACGTGGCTCGGCTGGGTGTCGACCTGTTGAGTATTAACGGTGGTAAAATTTATGGCCCCAAACAAACGGGTGCGCTGTATATCAAAGCCGGCACGCGGCTATTGCCCTTGATTGACGGTGGTGGCCAGGAGCACGGCTTGCGCTCCGGGACTGAAAACGTGGCAGCGGTGGTGGGGCTGGCGGCGGCGCTGGACATGGTGCAATCCGAGCGCCACCATGAAGCCGCCCGGATGCGTGGTTTGCAATACGAATTTTTAAGCTTCGTCGAGAAGCATGTGCCCCAGGCCACGATTAATGGTTCGCTCAAACAGCGCCTGCCCAATAATATTCATTTGACTATCCCGGGCCATGATAATGAGCGCCTGCTGATCCAACTAGAGGCGGCTGGTGTCTTAGCAGCTGCCGGTTCGGCCTGCAGCGCTGAGCGTGGAGAAGCCTCGCATGTCCTCCAGGCCTTAGGATTAGACGAAGCTATTGCTCGCTCCAGCCTGCGGCTTACCATGGGGCGGACGACTACCAGCACGACCATCAAACGGGCCGCCAAGATACTCGCGGACTTAGTCAAAGACTAGCTTAGCCTGTCTCAAGCAGAAGCGGTATACTGGAACTGCTATGTTTCACAAACAAACAGCCGTTACCTATGGAACCCTGATAACCCTGGTACTAGGTAGCCTGGTTTTTGGTGGTACGGCTCTAGCAGCTACCAAGACAGCTGATAAAAATACTCAAAAAGATACGCCGCTCAATCTATCGGCTGCGGTACCCCAGAGCTACACTGCCGATCCGGCTGTCCAAATCGGCATGATTGTCCGGCAGCAGGACAAAAATGCGGGTACGGTTGAGCCGCTCAAACCCATAGATTTTAAGTATATGCTCGGTATCGTGATTCCGAGCAGCAACGCCGCCATAGTGCTGAGTCCCGAAAAAATCGCTAAGCAGCAGGTACTAGTAGCGACTTCGGGCCATTATTCGGTACTGGTCAGCAATCAGAGCGGAGCTATCAAAGTCGGCGATTTTATCACGATTTCAGCCCTACCGGGCATCGGCATGAAAGCCGGTGACCAAGATAGTCAGGTAGTCGGCCGGGCCGCCGGAGCGTTTAGCGGCACGGCTAATGTAATCGGCTCCGTCAAGCTTAAGGACACTATCGGGCACGATATCACTGTTTCCTTGGGGCGGATACCGATTGATATGAGTATTTCTCATAATCCGTTGTTTCAAAAATCAGCCGATTACGTGCCAGGGTTTCTAGCCAAAGCCGCGAATACCATCGCTAATAAACCGGTCAGCGTGGCCCGCATCTATATATCGATGGCTGTCCTGTTTGTAATCTCCGTTTTGACGGGCAATATGCTCTACAGCGGTATCCGCAGCGGCATGATCGCCGTCGGACGCAACCCCTTATCCAAGAAGTCGATTATGAAGAGCTTGATTCAAACCGTAATTGCCGGTTTAATTGTTTTTATTGCCGGCGTATTTGCGGTATACTTACTCCTGAAGCTTTAGCAGTATGAATTACGCGTATGGTGGGTAAATAAACATGACAATCTGGTGGCTGGTCGTAATCCTGGCGGGTATAGGCAGCGTTGGCATTGCTTTTATCTGGTTGGCGGTACGTGTGGGTAGCGGCGGCAAGCCCAAAAAAGGTCAAAATGCTATCGACTCTATTGAGGAGGCGGCCGAGCAAGACGTCGAGCATGTTTTTAACGAAGACTTTCGCGAGGAGTTGCGCAACCGCGGGCGGCTGCACTTCGAAAAGATTATCGGTGAAAACGCCATGTTTTTGCAGCAAGATTTACGTCTGACGACCTCCCAGCTTAATGAGTACATGAAAACCGAGATTACCTCTAAGCTCAAAGAGGAGTTCAGCAAATACGAACAATCCATCATGGACGCCAAGCAGCTGGCCGTCGAATCGATCCAAAAAACTAACATTGCTATCGACGAGCAACGCCAACTCATCAGTCAACAGGTGGAGCAGGAAATCGTGGCCGAAAAAAAGCAGGCCCTGCAGCATTTCGAATCCAACATGGCCGATATTATCAATCATTACGTATTAGCGGCTATTGGTAACCAAATCGATCTTAATGATCAGCTGGAATACATCCTAGGCGACCTGGAGACCAATAAACAAGCGATTATCGAGGATATTACCAGTGGCGCCTAAAGCTCCTGCGGCCACCCGTAGCATGACCGGTTTGCCGACTCAGGTAACTAGTCCGGTAGATGTCGATCGGTTAATCCGCGAAGTAGAAGCTATCGATAATGCCTTGCTGCAACTGGGTATGCGGTCTGGCGGCAGCGAAGTCCAGTTGCCGCGTATCAGCCACCTGATGGAGCAAACCGTCGAGCTCAATAAACTAAATCTGCTTCAACCGGCTGATCGTGAGCTTTTGGCCCAATTCCTGGGGGCAATTAAAAAAGAATCACCAATAGTGCATATCAGTTTTAGCGCCGATCCAGCGCCGGCCTTTATCGAAAAACTGGTTATCTGGCTGCGGCGTGAAATTCATCCGGTCGTACTATTGACCGTTGGCTTACAGCCTACTATCGGGGCCGGGTGTATCTTACGTACTACCAATAAGTACTTCGATTTGTCACTGCGTCAGGATTTCCTCAAAAAACGACAGCTATTACAGGAGTCGCTGGTATCGGTAGCTGCCCCGCCAGCGCCGACAGTGCCCGCAGCGCCGACAGCCCCGCTTACGGCCGAAATCGCAGAGCCGGCAGGAGTGACCACATGAGTACCGGCAATAAGCACTTCGATAGCCTGGTAGACAGCGGCAAACCGGTTGGTGTCGTCGTGGCGGTCGAAAAATTCCTAGTCAAAGTCCGGGGATTGCAGCCTTGCGCCGTCCACGCGCTGATAATGTTTGATGATGGTACCAAAGGTTTTGTCCATCAAGTACAAAACGATCATGTGGTTGTGCTGCACCTGGGCTCGGAGAGCGTCAGCATCGGTATGATGGCAGTACTGCAACACCAGGAGTTGGTTAGTAAAATTGGCAAAGACTTTATTGGACGGGTAGTATCCGTTACTGGTGAGCCGCTGGACGGCAAAGGCCCGATCGCGGCTGACGGCGTCTGGCCGGTCTTTAACACGGCTCCTTCACTGTACGAGCGGCGTTTGGTCGAAGACCAGCTGGAAAGCGGTGTTTCGGCGATTGACGCGCTGTTCCCAATGGTGCGCGGACAGCGCATGGCCCTGCTTGGCGACAGTAAGTCCGGTAAAAGTACCCTGGTGACCCAGCTGACGATAAATCAAAAAAATACCGACCAGGTTGTCGTCTACTGCCTAATCGCCAAACGTCGTAGTGACGTCGACACGCTGCTTACTCGACTACAGGAAAACGGCGGCCTGGAAAAAGCCATCGTGGTGGTCTCGACGATGTTTGAATCATTAATCATGAGCTACATCGCGCCCTACGTGGCTTGCTCGATGGCTGAGTACCTCTGGCAAAAATGCGAGCAAGATACGATTATTATCTATGACGATCTGACCAGCCATGCCCACGCTTACCGTGAGGTGGCCTTGATGACCGGCGTTAGTCCAGGGCGCGACTCTTATCCTGGCGATATGTTTTACGCCCACTCGTCACTACTAGAACGAGCCGGCCGCCTGGACAGCACCGGCAAATGTCTGACTTGCATTCCGGTGGTACATGCCGCTAATGGCGATATTACGGCCTACTTGCCGACCAACATTATGTCTATCACTGACGGCCAGTGGATCTTGGATATGCAAACCTTTCGTTCCGGTGTCCGGCCGGCTGTTAGCATGGGACTCAGCGTTACCCGTGCCGGCGGCGTCGGTCACAATAAACGTCAAAAGGCCCTGGCTGCCCAGACGCTCAAAATCCTGGCTGACTATCGTCAGGCCGAAGAATTCTCACACTTCGGTTCCGAGCTAGCCGTCGAAGCTAAGCGAGCGCTCGCTACCGGCAAGCGGATTTTTGAAATCCTTACTCAGAGTCCATCAGACACTTTTTCGCTCATGGCCCAGCAGTTAATGTTTGACCTGGCCCTCAACCTGCCGGACGGCGAAAGTCTTAACTTGGAAGCCCTTAAAGTCAGTGCTAATGAATTTGCTGGCCAGGTGACGGGTGATGATAATTATGATAGCGTCCGGGATCAGCTAAAAGCCAAATGCCTGGTAGAGCTCAAAGGCGCGCCGGCGCCTGCTAAAGACAAGGCCGAGGAGCCGTCGATGACTGAGGCCGCCGGCGATAAAAAAGCCGAAGAAAAGCCGGCTGATAAAGACGAGGCTGACAAAAAGAAAACTGATAAAAAGGCCAAAGAGCTGGAAGGTGCTAAAAAATGAAACACCCCAACGACATAGCCCGTGAAGAAATGTCGATGGCCACCCTGGTAGAGCTGACCAGCGTCTTTGAGGGGATTGCCAGTATGCGCATCGCCCAAATTAAAAACCAGGTTCTGCAGTCAACTAAATTCTTTGACGAATTATGGAAAATCTATTCGCAACTGCGAGTCGACAGCCTATTTAGTTTTGGTCGTGACAAAGCTAATGCCAATATCATCGACAAAGAGCTTTACATTATTATTACCGCCGAAGGCGGATTCAGCGGTGACATCGATCAAAAGTTACTCCAGCTGATGCTAACGACCTATCACAAAGACAAAAATGACATCTTAGTCATTGGCCACCACGGCGCCATGCAGTTGGCTCAGCGCGGTGTGTCCTATAAAAAATATTTCAAACTACCCAACAAAGATACCAATATCAATGTCATGCCGATCATCCGTGAAGTTCAGCAATATCGCTCGACCAAAGTTTTTTACCAGGAATATGTTTCCCTGATGGTACAAGACGTCAAGCGTATCGAACTGTCCAGCGCTGTCAAAGAGCGTGGTGCAGTTGCCGAAAAAGGCGAAAAAGCCGAAGATCTGATCAGCGAGGATACCTATATTTTTGAGCCTAGTACCTACGCCGTGGCGGCTCACCTGGAGCGTACCATGATGCAGATTGCTATGAGCCAGGTGATCTTGGAATCCAAGCTTGCACAGTACGCCTCGCGCTTCCGGGCGATGAGCGCCTCGCACCAGCGGGCCGACGAAAGCAAGGGCGAGCTCCACATGGAATACAACCGGGCCCGGCGGGGCGTCAAAGATGAACGGCTCAAAGAAATCATCAACGGCATCAAAAAAGCTAAAACCGGAGCCGGAGTCTAGCCATGCCCGGAGTAATTGTCATGGTCAAAGACTTGGTAGTACGGGCCCAGTTTGACGAAGATTCGCCAGCCCTTAACGAGTTGATACTAGTCGATAATGGTTTTGGCACCCAGCTGCTAGTCGATCACCTGGAGCCAGGTGGCGTGGCCTTTTGCTTGAATGTTCGTAGTGACCTAAGAATCATGAAGGGCATGACCGTAGAGCGAAGCCATAAAGGTATTGAAATCCCGATTGGCGAGAAGACCATCGGCCGTATCTTGAGCGCGCTCGGCGACCCATTAGACGGCTTAGACCCGATTAATTCTGAGGGTACGACCTACAAAGATATCCTCAAGTTGCCGCCCCGCACTACGGATTTTACGGTCGCCAAGCCGGAAATCCTGGAGACTGGTATCAAGGTCATGGATTTCTTTACACCGTTCGTCAAAGGCCGCAAAGTGGGCATTATCGGTGGTGCTGGTGTCGGTAAAACAGTGCTGACCATGGAGATGATCAATAACATTGCTCGTAGTGGCAGCGGCCTGTCGTTTTTCGCCGGTATCGGCGAACGTATTCGTGAGGGCCATGAATTGTTCGTGACGCTTAAAGAAAACGACCTGCTTAAAAATACCTGCATGTTTTTTGCGCAGATGAATGAAAACCCTGTCCAGCGGGCCCTGGTCGGCGTTTCGGCTACGGCTTCAGCCGAATATTTCCGCGATGAGCAGCACAAAGATATCCTGTTTTTTGCTGATAACATGTTTCGTTATATTCAGGCGCGTAACGAGCTGTCGACTATCCTCGACCAGGTGCCTAACGAGGGTGGCTATGAGCCGACCATCTTTTCGGATGTTAAATTGCTCCAAGATCGGTTGAGCTCCAACGAAAACGGCTCTATCACGTCAGTCCAAACTATCTACGTGCCGGCCGACGATGTCAGTGATCCGGCGGTACAATTTATCCAGCACGAAATGGATTCGATTATCGTGTTGTCGCGTAAAGTCGCCGAGCAGGGAATTCGTCCGGCTGTCGATCTCAACCTGACCACTTCATCATTACTGACGCCGGAAATTGTCGGCGAGCGTCACTATTTATTGAGCGTCCAAGTCCAGGCCCTGCTCCAAAAATACGATTCCCTCAAGGGCATCATCGCGATTATCGGTGAAAACGAGCTGAGCCCGGCTGACCGCTCGGATTACGCCAAGGCCAAAAAATTGATTGCTAACTTTACTCAAAACATGAATGTCATGACGAAACATACCGGTGTGCCTGGCGATTTCTTTAGTCGTGAGGAGACACTCAAAAGCATTGAGGAAATCGTCGTATGAGTGATGGCGGCCCGGCCGACGTCGACGACCAAAAAGTCATCGGTGAGGCGCAGCCGGTCGTTGCTGACAAACCCCAAGCCGAGCAGCAGCAAGCGGTCGGTGATTACAGCAAAGCTGCTCCGAGCGGCAGTATGCGTGTCAAAGTCCACTCCCCGTTTCACGATTATTACGACGGCGTAGCGTTTAGTCTCAGCGGCGAAAACGTCACCGGGCCGTTTGATATTTTACCGCACCACCACAATTTTATTTCGCTACTATTGCCCTGTGAGCTTATTATTCGGACTGTCAAAGACGGAGAACGTCGCATCCGTATTTCCGGCGGTATCCTGCACGTCAAAGCTGATTCAGTAATCGTCTTTCTTGACGTTTAATTAAAGACAAAGTAATCAAAACCAAATGAACTGCCGGCTGGCGGGGCGGTAGCGTCGCAAATGCTGAAACTAGTGCTACTGCGGTTGACATAATAATTGATGCTACCACCATCTGAGCCTACCGGCGTTAACAGCACGCGCGGCGTCGAGCTAAATTTAGAGGCAAAGCTAATCGTCGCGAAACAGCCAGCTGACGCGCCACTGCCGATGTTGATCGTGACCGAACCGCCAGTGTCAGAGCCACTAACACTGGCCGAGCCACCGCTGCCGAGGGCTGATCCCCGGCTTAAACTCGGTGACGGGCCACCGGCACTAATGTGACGGGTCAGTACTAGATCGCCGTTGAGCTGGAGGCTGCTGGTCGTTAACTGTGGCGTCGATACCGGCCCGCTAAACGAGCCGCCACCACTGACCTGCAGGCTTTTGGCGACAGTCAGGCTGCCCTGGATCGCACCGTCTCCGGTTACCGATAAATTCTTACTGACTTGTACTTGGCCAAATTGGCCACTGCCGGATACTGCTAAATCATTGAGTACCAAAGGGCCGCCGATTTTAACGCTGCCGGCTACTTCCAGGCCATCACGGATAAGGACACGCCCGGCAAAAACAGCGCTGGACTGGACATTGAGCACTTGCTGCGTGCTACCAATGGTAGCGTCGCTGGCAGCCAATTGCTGGAGGGTACTCTGAGTTAAATCTTGGGTTTTTACGGTAGTACTGGTAGCCTTTTTAGCTTGGAAATAAGCAACCAACAAGACACCGCCGGCCAGCACCAGGATAAAGAGGAAGAGGAGTAGGTAAATATTGAAGCGTTGCAATAATTGTTTTAGGCCGCCTTTTTTAGGTGCCGGGGTAGCAGCTGTGGCTGATGCGGCACTTGAGCCACCGCCTTCTTTGGTAGTATCAATTACCTGGTCGTCAGCATTGACCGCGCCCTCAGGCGTTTCCAAAGCATCAATATCATCCTGCTCTTCGCCAGGTGGTGGCGTTTCCGGCTCGGCCATCTTGTTACGACAAAACTCTCATGGTTAATTACTTCTCTTATCATACAAGAATGGCCGGTAAGCGTAAACAGATTGCCATATGCCCGGTTTTACAGCATTATAGATAGGTGAGGATGCCCGTGAAACAGCAGAAACAAACATACCATCAACCGTCAGGATTACGACTAATCCGCTATAGTTTGCTTGCGGCTGTAGGATTGCTGATCATGGTACCAGCCGTCGCCCTAGCCGCCCAATCGGCCTCTAATAATTACCAAGTCAACGAAGTTTTTTTTGGCAGCGGTGGCGAGCTGAACGCCTGTTCAACCAGCTATTGTTCTAAGCAGTCAGCCGGTGAGACAGTGGTCGGCAACACCAAGAGCGCCAACTTCCAGGCGAATGCCGGCTTTAACACCGACCGCACGCCTTATATAGAATTTACCACTAGTAATACCAATGTTAACCTTGGCACCCTGCACGCCAACTCTACCGCCACTACGACTGCTAGCTTTACGGTGAAAGCTTATCTGGCCCAAGGCTATAGCGTGGTTAACGCTTCGGACGGCCCCGATAATAACGGCCACGAACTAGCGGCCATGGGCACGCTCGGCGCCGAACCGTCAATGGCCGGGACGGAACAATTCGGAATAAACCTGCGAGCCAATACTAGCCCTACCACCTTTGGTGCTGATCCGATTCAGCTGCCTGACAATACCTTTGGTTTTGGCACGGTAGCGCTCGAGTACAATACCCCTGACAATTACCGGTACGTTAAAAATGACATCGTTGCCCGGTCAACCAAGAGCAGCAGTTATACTACGTTTACTGTTTCCTATGTATTTAATGTCAGCAATGTTACCCCAGGCGGTAACTATGTTTTGCGCCATGTGCTGGTGGCGACCGGCACGTATTAAAACAGCTGAAGCTGTGGATAACTTACAGAATTTATTCAGCTTAAGCTTGTTGACTCAGCTTAAGCGTGATAACATTATCGGCGTACACTCTTAAACAAAAACTACACCAGTGAAGAAGAATAACCAGCTATGACCCATCGTCGTACGATTATCCAGCGAGTATCTTATGCTATGGCAGCTGCCTTGCTGCTATTAGTCACGTCGCCGTTAGTAGTACCTGGACGGGCTTCGGCCGCAACTTTCCAGATGTCATCCCGGAGTATTAAGCTGAGCGATTCTGGGGTGAGCGGTACCACGATTGCTACTGGTGTCGGTAGCGGTACCGCGGTGACGTATCGTTTTACGTACACCCCTTTGGCTACCAGCTCTACGACCAAGAGTATCGTGATTGATTTTTGTGCCGAGAGTCCAATTATCGGGGATACTTGTAGCAACACGACCCCGACCGGCATGAGCACTACCGGGGCCACGGTCAGCCCGGTATCGGGTACGGTTGGTGCCTCAGGTTGGACTATTTCTACTCCTGTAGCCAATCGTATTAAGCTGGCCAGCGATGGCACAACCAACAGTATCGTACCCGGTACCCAGCAAGTATTTGACGTCGTAGGTATTACCAACCCCAGCACGCTCGGCACGTTTTATGCCCGTATGTATACCTATGCCAATAATACCTTTGGTACCTATGCTGACCCTGATCCTGCCGTAACTGCTCCAGGGCCCGGTAACTATATAGATTACGGCGGCATAGCTCTCAGTACCACTAATACGATTACCATTACGGCGCGTGTCCAGGAAACACTGACCTTTTGCGTTACAGCGGCCGATCCTACTACTTGGGTGGATTGTAGTGACGCGGCGGTAACAGCCGCCCCGCCGGCGGTGACATTAGGACACTTCAGCGGGCCGACGCGTATTCTTGACGCCCAGACAGTGGACAATAACACGCCGATTTATACCCAGTTGTCTACCAATGCCACCAGTGGAGCTATTATCAGGATACGTAATAGTAACTTGACTTGTGGCGGCCTCAGTGCCGATGGTGGTACTACCTGTGCTATTCCAGCTCACAACGCTGGTAGTGGTGCTGGCCCGACTATCATGCAGATTGGCCAGACCAGTGGTACGGCCTCGTTTGGTATGTTTGTCAGTAACAGCGGGCCTAACACCGGCGGCGTCGGCACGCTCACTCCTTCTACTGCTTACCATAGTGATTCTCACTGTGGCGCCACCAGTGTGGTTTTCCCAACCTGTCCTAACACCGGCGGCGCCAGTGACTACTACTACGCTATGGATACCACCACGGCCAATAATAATACCATCGCGACCTTTGGTAGTGCCCTAGCATCCTCGACTGGCCCGCTCTATCGGATCGACAACCAGTATGTTTTTGCGGCTACCGCGTCACTGACTACGCCAGCCGGTATCTATACCGCCAATATGAGCATGATTGCCACTGGCACGTTCTAGGACGTTTATGAACGGCAAGCTGCTGGCACTGGTCGCGCTAGTAGTTTTTGGGGCCGGAATAATCGGCTACAACCTGCTGATGCCGGCATACGGAGCCCAACTCGGTAGCCGAAGCATGGTGTTAAGCAATAATGAGGTCAGCGCCAGCAGTGATTATCTCTTGTCATTTACGCTGAGTACTGCTGGTACGTTAGGGTCGGTAGCTATAGAATTTTGCTCTAATGACCCACTGGAAGGTACCGTCTGTGTACCCCCCAATGGTTTTGATGCCAGCGCGGCGGTGTTAGCCAGTCAGACCGGGCCGGGTGGATTTAGCATTAACGCAGCGGTAACTACGGCTAATAAGCTGGTGGTGAGCCGACCACCGGCGGTCACCGCGGCCATGCCGGTCAGTTATCATTTCACGGGTGTTACTAACCCGTCGGATGCTGGCCCCTTTTATGTCCGGGTATCAACCTATGCCACCGACGATGCCAGTGGTTTGTCGAGTGACTACGGCGGGATTGCTATTTCAATTAATGACAGCTTGGCTATCAGTGCGCTTGTTCCCCCTTACTTGACGTTTTGTACCGGTATCACTATCGGCGGCCTGAACTGCGCCAATGCTGTCGGGGATTACCTCGATCTGGGCGCGCTGTCCTCTAGGCGGGCTAGTAGCGGCACCTCCCAGATGTTAGTGGCTACTAACGCTGTCGACGGCTACTTTGTTAGTGTCCAGGGCACAACCATGACCAGTGGCAACAATATCATTGGGGCGCTGGCGGCAAATGATGTCTCACGTCCCGGCACTCCCCAGTTTGGGATGAACTTAACCGCTAATGTCGCCCCCGCAGTCGGCAGCAACCCGAGCGGCCCCGGCGTAGCGGCCCCGATGCCTAACTATAACCAGTCCAATAGCTACCGGTTCGTTAATGGGGAGACCTTGGTATCTAATGTAGTACCTGATGATGTCCGCCTGTATACCGCCAGTTATATTGTCAATATTCCGCCGGCTCAAGCCGCTGGAGTCTATGTTAGTACGTTGACCTATATCTGCCTGGCCAGCTTCTGAGCGACTTGTACAGCGGCAGGCGGTTTGCTACTATAAACGATAAGAGGGAAGGAACATACAATAAGCAACATGGGGAAACGTAACCTTCGGCTGCTAGTAAGCTGTCTACTGATTATCGCGACTTTGGTGTCGGCGCATATGTCTTCCACTAGCGCGGCTACAAGTGGTGGTAATGGATTGCGCGTATCACCAGTGCGTACCGATCTGATCGTTAACCCGGGCAAGACCCAGATTGTCCATATCAGCGTGACCAACGTCACGACCGCTCCGGCTACCTTGCAGACGATTATCAATGACTTCACCGGCAACCCGGACGAGAGCGGCAACCCGGCAATTATCCTTGATCCTACTCAGTTTGCCTCGAGCCATAGCCTCAAACGCTTTGTGAGCCCGGTTGCTAACATCACCCTGCAAGCCGGTCAGCAAAAAGACGTTCCAATCGAGATCAAGATCCCGGCTAACGCCCCCGGCGGCGGCTACTTTGGTGCCATCCGTTTTGCTCCGGCGGTAAGCACTGTCAGTCCCGGCCAAAACGTCAGTCTAGCCGGTAGTGTCGGCTCGCTCATCCTGGTTAAAGTACCTGGTGATACCAAGGAGCAGCTCAATATCGTCAGTTTTGACGCCCGGGTCAAAGACCGACCCAGCAGTTTCTTTACCAGCAACAAAAATATCACCGCGACCGTGCGCTTCCGAAACACTGGAAACCTGCAAGAGGCTCCTTTCGGCAAAATCCTGCTTAAAAATCGCAGCGGTAAGATCCTGGCATCATATGAGTTAAACACTGCTACGCCACCCGGCAATGTCTTGCCGGATAGCATTCGTAAATTTTCGATATCGATTGATAAAGTCGGCAAAGTCGGTCAATTCAAATTAGAGGGTAACTTTGGTTACGGTAGCGGCGGGCAATTACTGAGTGCCAGCACGAGTTTTTATGTCGTGCCAAAATGGGCTATCCTGACATTTATTGGCGTAGTAGCGCTTATAATATTCCTAGTCCTTGGCCTGCCGCGGCTGATTAAAGCTTACAATCGCAGAATCCTACGTCGGGCCGGCCGGCGCTAGACCATGAAACGGCTTGCTATGAGGTGGGCACTAATCCTGGTGGTTTGCAGTGGGCTACTGGCAGCCAGTTGGCCAGCGGGCCAGGCCCAGGCGGCCGGCGCGTTTCCAAACCAGACGGCGGCTGGCTCAATCGGTATCCAGGGTACGATTACTGCCACGCCGCCTACGCGAGCGGCAACAATTACTGTGCCGGGCACCGGCGCGGTGTTTACCAGTGTGCCCATCACCGTAAGCGGGCTCTGTCCGAGCGGCGTGTTGGTTAAGCTGTTTGCTAATAACGTTTTTGTCGGTTCGGTTTTTTGCGCGACGGGCAGCTACTCGCTGCAGATTGACCTGTTTAGTGGTCAAAATGCCCTGGTAGCCCGCGTCTATGACGCGCTTGATCAGGCTGGCCCTGATTCCAACATCGTGATCGTCACTTTTAATGACGGGCAATTCATCCAATTTGGCACGCATGTCCAGCTGAGTAGTGACTTTTCCCAGCGTGGCGCACTACCTGGCCAAGAACTGATCTGGCCGATTACGGTCAGCGGCGGCACTGGCCCCTATGCCATCAGCATTGATTGGGGTGACGGCTCGCCGACTGACCTAATCAGCCAACTTAATCCCGGCAGTATTACCCTCAAGCATACGTATAAAAGTGCCGGGATTTACAAGGTTGTTATCAAAGCCACTGATAAAAATGGCGGCACCGCCTTTTTACAATTAGTCGCCCAAGCTAATGGAGCGACCCAAAACAACAGCAAAGGCGGCAATGACAGCTCCCTGGTACAGGTCAGGGTCTTGTGGTGGCCGGCGCTGCTTATGGTGCCGCTAATTTTCGCGGCTTTTTGGGTCGGCCGCCGCCATGAATTATTTTCTCTGCGCAAACAACTGGAAAAAAGCCGCGATCAACAGCGTTAATTTGGTAAAATAAAAGACCTATGGCCAAAAAAGTCTCTGTCGGCATGTCTGGTGGCGTTGATTCGTCCGTCACGGCCGCCCTACTCCAGCAGCAGGGCTATGACGTCACGGGCGTATACATGAAAAACTGGAGCCAGGATCTACCCGGCTTAGTATGTCCGTGGCGCCAAGATTACCAGGATGCCAAACGGGTCGCTGTGCAATTAGGGATCAAGTTTAAGCTTTACGATTTTGAAACAGAATACCGCCATAAAGTAGTCGATTATATGGTGGCTGAATACCAAGCGGGCCGGACGCCAAACCCGGACATCATGTGCAATCAAGAGGTAAAGTTTAAACTGTTCTTGGAAACCGCGCTTGAAGATGGCGCCGACTATATCGCGACCGGTCACTACGCGCGGATCCAAGATGGTCAACTCCTGACCGGCCTCGACAAAAATAAAGACCAGTCCTACTTCCTCTATCGGGTCACCGCGGTGGCCCTCCAAAAAAGCCTGATGCCGATCGGCGAACTGGAAAAGCCACAAGTCCGTCGGATTGCCAAAAAACTGGGCTTAGCTACCGCCGCTAAAAAAGATAGCCAGGGTATTTGTTTTGTCGGTAAAGTCGGCATCAAAGATTTTTTGCTCCATGAATTAGGTTCTCAGACGCCGGGCCCCATCGTTGACAGCCAGGGCAGGGAAATCGGCCAACATGACGGTGCCCTGTTTTATACTATCGGCCAGCGCCACGGCTTGGATGTCGGCGGCGGCTTGCCTTATTACGTCGCGCGCAAAGATATGCAAACTAACACGGTCTACGTCACCACCAACCTTGATGACAAGAGCCTTTGGTCAAAAGAAATCAAGTTGCAAGACCTGCACTGGATCAACGATCCACCGGTCAAAGACCAAAAATACCAAGCTCGTCTGCGTTACCGTGGCCCTTTAGTGGAGTGTACATTAAACTGTACACCAGAGTGTACACTATTAAAACTCCAGCATGCGCAGCGCGGCCTGGCGGCCGGCCAATCAGCTGTTATATATGACGGTGACCGTGTGCTAGGCGGCGGGATTCTGGCCTAAAGCTACAGCGCCGGTCAATTGTGCGATTGCTCCCAGGGCCTGAGCCCTAACGTCTTCAAACCTGGCATTACCTGCAGCCGGTAAGAGCCCGGCACTTCTCAGGGCAGCCATAGTATTACGGGCGCTATGACGCGGATTCTGAAAGTCTAAGTTTGATAAAATAATAGCGGCAGCCTGCAGGCCTTCGGCTGAAGCACACTCTTGTTCGTTCAAACCCGTTATCGGATCAGCATACGGGTCACTAAATTCCAATACATCGGGTAAATTTGCCATAGTGCATAGGATTGTACAACCAAGCAGACATAATGTCAAGACCACATTTCTGTTACAATAATTCCATGACAGCCCAAGAGATTCGCCAAAAATATTTAGATTTCTTTAAGGAGCGTGGCCACGCCGTGATTCCACGGGCTTTGTTGGTGCCCTACAACGATCCGACAACGCTGTTTACCGGCTCCGGCATGCAGCCGCTGATCCCATACCTGCTCGGCGAGCCGCACCCGGCCGGCACGCGGCTGGTCAATAGCCAGACTTGCCTGCGGGCCCAGGACATCGAAGAGATTGGCGACAACCGTCACACCACTTTTTTTGAAATGCTCGGCAACTGGTCGCTCGGCGACTACTTTAAAGCTGATGAAATCCCCTGGTTGTTCGAATTTTTGATCGACGTCGTCGGCCTGGATCCCCAGAACCTGTATGTTACTTGCTATCTGGGAAACGAGGAATTCGGCATCGCCAAAGACACTGAGGCAGCCGAGCTGTGGACTGAATTATTTGCTAAGAAGAAAATCAAGACCGAAAAGATCGAAATCGGTTCCGAAGCTGATGGCTATAAAAAAGGCATGGGTCAGGGCCGAATATTTTTCTATGATGGCAGTAAAAACTGGTGGAGCCGGGCGGGAGCAGAAGCTTCCACGCCGATTGGTGACCCCTGTGGCCCGGACACCGAGGTGTTTTATGACTTAGGCACCGAGCACGACACCAAATGGGGAGCGCACTGCCACCCCAACTGCGACTGCGGCCGCTTCGTGGAGATTGCCAATAGCGTCTTTATGGCCTACAAGCGTACCGACAAAGGGTTCGAGCCGCTGCCTGAGCCTAACGTTGACTTTGGTGGCGGTCTGGAACGCCTCGCCCAAGCTGCTATTCATAATCAGGATATGTTCAAAATCAGCCTGCTGAGGCCAATTATCGAAAAATTAGAAACTATTAGCGGCAAACATTATGAATCACACACTGAGAGCATGCGCGTTATCGCCGACCACCTCAGGGCCGCCACTTTTCTGGCCGTTGATGGTGTGGTGCCGAGCAACAAAGAGCAGGGCTACGTCATGCGCCGCCTGATCCGCCGCGCTATCCGCCATGCCTTTGACCTCGGCATCGAGCAAAACTTTTTGGAGCAAGTCACGCCGATCATCACCGATCTCTACAAAGACGACTTCCCGGAGGTTGCCAGTGCCCGCGACCAAGTCATCGAAACCCTGGTAAAAGAAGAAAAAGTCTTCCGTCAAACGCTGCGCAAAGGTATCCAAGAATTCAATAAGCTGGCTGGTCAGGAGCTCACCGGCAAAGTAATTTTTAAACTCTATGACACCTATGGCTTTCCGACCGAGCTGACGCATGAGGAAGCTTTTAAGCAAGATCTACCGGTGGCTAAAACCGCGCTGCAAGACTTCGAAAAGCTGATGACCCAACAAAGGGAGCGCTCCAAGACGGCTAGCAAGGGTGCGTTTAAGGGCGGTCTCGGTGGCCACACCATGCAGCACAAAAAGTACCATACCGCGACGCACCTGATGTACCAGGCGCTGCGCGATGTGCTCGGCGACCATGTAGTACAAAACGGCTCCAATATCACTGAGGAGCGACTTAGGTTTGACTTTAGCCATCCCGAAAAAATGTCGCCGGAGCAAATAAAACAGGTTGAAGACATCGTCAACGAGCAAATCTACAAAGACCTCAAAGTTTCATTTCATGAGTACCCAACTAAAGTCGCCCGCGAGGATATGGGCGCGCTCGGCCAGTTTGGCGACCGCTACGGCGACACCGTCAAAGTCTACAAAATGATCGCTGACGGCGCTGACAAGCCGTTTAGTTTTGAAATCTGTGGCGGCCCTCACGTTGACCACACGCTCCAGTTGGCCGAGGGCGGTAAGATATTTAAAATCCTTAAAGAAGAATCCAGCTCCGCCGGTATCCGCCGCATCAAAGCCGCCTTGGTATGAAACAAGCCGCCAAAGACTCGCTAGCCTATCTGTTAGGTTGACTGCTTATGGTATAATGTAGCCAGGTTATCTAAAACAAACACATCAGTCATGAAAAAGTCACCAGGGCGCTCCGCGTCCAAGAAATTACGAGCCGTGCAAACCAGTCGGCACTGGCAGGTCGCGCCCCATAAACATACCGGTCACCTGACGCACCGGCGGACGACTTCGTACCCGACGCTGTTTATGATCGTGCTGTGCGTCGGCGTGTTTTTGGTCGGCTGGACGCATTTTGTAACGGCTGATAGTTTTGTCTACCCTGGGCCGGTGACCAATGGCTACACCGTCCATGCCAGTGTGCCGGGGCCGGCGCCAACGATCGCCGCCACCATCGACAGTCCGTTAGAAGGGGCAAAATTCACCAGCCCGCTAATAACCGTTAGTGGCAGATGCCCGCTTAACACTTATGAAACGCTGTACCGAAACGGAGCCTTTAGCGGCGTGGCGCTGTGCGATGTCAACGGTCACTATGAATTGCAAACCGGCCTATTTCCAGGTGTAAACCAGCTCCAAGTCAGAGTCTTTAGTCCGACAGATGTGCCGGGGCCGTTGTCGAATACCGTCAGCGTGACCTACCAAACACCGGTGCCGCCCAAACCACCTACCACCGGCGGCGGCTCCAATCCCTCTACGACCAATACCAATGGCCCAAACGTGCAGGGTCAGCCGCTAATTTTTAAAACTACCTTTGTCTACGAGGGTCACTATGTCGGCGCTCCCAGCACTTGGGAGCTTGATATCGAGGGCGGCACCGCGCCCTATGCCGTCTCAGTTGACTGGGGTGATGGCCAGCATAGCCTGGTCAGCCGGCCACGAGCCGGTTATTTTACTGTGCGACATGTCTACCAAAAACCCGGTGGTTACCGCGGCAGCTATGTCACTAAATTTTCGGCTAGTGACGCCGACGGCAGCGAAACTTTGCTCCAATTAATGGCTATCGTCAACAATCCGCCGGACAACCCCGCAAGCTCTAACCATAACTTACTATCTGGCCTTGGCAACTTGGGCAAGGCAGGCACCGGAAGCGGCACTGGCACGATCGACGGCTACGTCCTGACGCTGCTCAAATACGTCTGGCCAAGCTATCTCATCGTAGTGTTGATGCTACTCAGTTTTTGGCTCGGCGAACGCCGCGAATATCAACACCTCAAGCCCCGCCTCAAACGGACGCGGTACGCCTAAAATCCGGATTGGTCGCGAAGAGTTGTGGATCGTTTACGCATCTATCAATAGCCTCATCCCAGAGAGAGTTTAATACCAAGCCGAGAGCCGGGCAGCGCGCACTGCTCTTCATGGAGTCGTTATTACTTAAACGGGTACCTATAACTTTAATTTGGGCTAACAGTAATGTCTTGGGTGAGGCCATAAACCGTAGGTCACCCTCTGTGTCGGGTTTTATAACAAAGGGCATCGCTTCGTATATGGGATCAAAACTTAAGAGGCCAAAATGGTTCTCAAAAATGCGGTTGGCGATAAGATCAGTGTCTGCGAATGGCTTGATAATATCTTTGCTACGTCTCATTGTTGTCTCTAGCTCTTGCATCGAGAACGGCTTTCTAGGTTCCTGGTCAGCCAGGTAGGCATCATAGGCTTTGGGGCCAAATCCTGCTAAGCGGGTCAAAACGTAACAGCCATGCAGCACGCTGGGATGACTGGCCAGCCTGAGTTTTTGGACATCGCCTAGCACTTGAGCTTGTTTGACAAAGCCGTTAAACAAATTTTCGGCCAATCGACCATAGGGGTCATTAAAGCGAACGTCTGATTCACTCACCGGACAAAGTTCTATCAGGGGTGGCTGATCAGTTGGCTGCTGAATAATTTCACTCAAAGCCTTGGCTTGGGCGTGCCGTAATTGTTGCTTGTCGGGTCGCGGGCCGAGGTCGGATGAGAGCAATGATTGCGCAATTTCCATTATATGATATTACAGGTATTTTAACGGATATGCAAGTCGTAAGCCCGTAGAGGCCTAGAAAAGCTCTTTTGAGGTGTTGGTGTGTTAAAATAGTGCATATGCTTCAGAAATTTAAAAATGTCGGTACCGGTGTTGCCCAGCGTGCCCTAAAGACCGCCGGACAGGCTTCCGCCAAGGCGGTTTCGACAGCCAAAGCTAAGGCTGGCAAAAAGGACGATCAGTACCTCGTAGCTCTTGATATCGGAACGGAATTCGTCAAAGCCCTGGTCGGTAAAGTAAACACGACCGACAGTACCGTGGAAATCATCGGTGTCGGGCGGGCCCACCAAGGGTTGAGCGATATGCAAGCCGGGGCCATCGCCGACATTGCCGGTGTCGTTGAGAACTGTGACAAAGCCCTCAGCCAGGCCGAAGAGCAATCCGGCGTCAGCGTCCGTACCGCCATCCTTGGTATTGCCGGCGAGCTGGTCAAGGGCACGACTACCACTATCAGGGTAGCTCGCAAACAGGCTACCAAGCCGCTGGATATTGCTGAAATGGAAAAGATTATCAATCTGGTGCAGGAGCGAGCTCAGCTCAAGGCCAAGCAACAATTAGCCTGGGAGCTCGGCGGCAAAGAAGTCGAAGTCCGGCTGGTCAACAGCGCCCTGGTGAGCATCGAGATTGACGGCTACCCGGTGACTAATCCGATCGGCTTTCAGGGTAAGGACGTCGTCGTACAACTCTATACGGCTTTTGCGCCCCTGATCCACATCGGCGCGCTGGAGAAAACCGCCCAAGAGTTAGACCTAGACTTACTAGCCGTGGCCGCCGAGCCGTTTGCTGTCTCTCGGGCTGTGATTGGCAACAATCCCAATCAAAGCCTCAGTGCCATCTTGATGGACGTCGGCGGCGGCACCACCGATATCGCCGTGGTCAATGACGGCGGAGTGCAGGGGACTAAGATGTTTGGCATTGGTGGCCGGGCTTATACTCACGCCGTAGAGCGCGACTTGAGCGTTGAGTTTGAGCAAGCCGAAGAATTAAAACTGGGTCTCAGTAATAATAAAGCGCCAGTTTCCCAACGTCCGGCTATCGAAGCCGCTCTCGGTAAGACAGCTGATGTCTGGATCGGTGGCATCGAGCTGGCCCTCAGTGAATTCACCAAGCTTGATCACCTGCCGCACCGGATGTTCCTCTGCGGCGGCGGCGCTTCGCTCGATCTACTGATGCACCGTTTAGAGGACACCGACTGGTATAAAGCCCTGCCGTTTACCCGCAAACCAAGCGTCCATCATATTCGCCCAGAGCAGGTCTCCGGGATTATCGATACTACCGGCGATGTCAACGACCACACCTTTATTACTGCTATGGGCCTCCTGCGAGTCGGCATGGACACCATGCAGTTTAGTGGCAGTGGTGGCTCAATCCGCGATAAAATTGATAAAATGTTAAGCGTATAACCCTAGGAATAGCATGCCAGCAGCCGACAAAGACACCATCTACATAGATATCGACGACGAAATCACCGGGATTATTGATAAAGTCCATGCCAGTGACGGCAAGGTCGTTGCCTTAGTGCTGCCCAAACGAGCCAGTGTTTTCCAGAGTATTGTCAACATGAAGCTGCTGAAACGGGCGGCTGACAGCAGCAAAAAACACCTGGTATTGATCACCTCAGAGGCCGGATTATTACCGCTAGCTGGAGCCGCCGGCGTCCATGTTGCCAAGACGCTGACCAGTAAGCCGGAAATCCCCTCCGGCCCAGCTCAGATCGATGACCACGAAGAAACCGTTGACGAAGACGCGGCTACCGCCGAGCCGGAAATCACCGCCGAGACCGCCGGTGACGAGCCAATCGGTAAACTGGCTGCCGGGGCGGGCGCCGCGGCTGTAGCCGGTGCCGGTAAAGACGACATGGAAACGCTGGTACTTGATGACGAAGATCTGCCGCCTGAAGCTGACCTGCCTAATCCCAAAAATTTTGACGTGCCAGACAAAGCTAAAAAGGGTAAAAACAAGGGCCTGAGCATTCCTAACTTTGATCGCTTCCGCCTGTTACTGGCGGCCGGTGGTCTATTACTTATCTTACTGATAGTCGGCGCCGTCTTTGCGGCTACCGCTCTGCCAAAAGCCAGCATTAACATTGGTACTAACGCCGTTAATGTCGACAGCAACCTCAATTTTAACTTGGCTACTACCGCCAAAACCCTCGACCTCGAAAACAACACCCTCCCCGCCAAACTCCAGCAGCAACAAAAAACCTACACCCAAACCGCCACCACCACCGGTCAAAAAAACAACGGCACTAAAGCCAGCGGAAACGTTAAGGTCACTAACTGTAATGATGACCCGGTAATTATCCCGGCCGGCACTGGTTTTAGTTCGGGCGGTAATACATATATAAGTCAGTCAAGTCTGGCTGTTCCAGGCAGCACCTTTAGCTCCCCGGGATCTGGAAGTAAGTGCCATAACGATGGATTTGCTTCAGTTAATGTTGTCGCTCAAAGTGGCGGGAGTTCCTTTAATAAGCCAGCCGGGGCCAGTTACTCTATAGCAAATGGCCCGTCTAATTTATCAGCTCAAGGCGGTACTATTGATGGTGGCACTGATGAAATTGTGCAAATAGTCAATCAAAATGATATTACGAACGCTAAGGCTAAGATCAATGTGGAGGATCCGGCTATTAAGCAGGATTTGCAGGATCAGTTAAAGCAGGCTGGATACTTCGCGATCGTGACGACCTATAGCGCCGGGACGCCGGCGGTGACCACCAGCGCCAATGTCGGCCAGGTTGCCAACAACGTGACGGTGACAGAGATTGTGACCTATACGATGTTTGGGGTGCATGAGAGTGATCTCAAGGCCTTGGTCGATAACAATGTCAAGACCCAGATTGATACGTCTAAGCAGACGATTTTGAGCGAGGGATTGAGCAAGGCGAAGTTTACCGTCAATAATGCTTCGCCTACGGGGGCGCAGATTGCTCTGAGTACCGTGGCTACAGCCGGGCCTGACCTGGACAAAGTGGCTATCGCCCGTGATGCTGCCGGCCAAAAATCCGGTAAGATCAAAGATGACCTCAAAAACCGGCCGGGAGTTAAAAACGTAGACGTTAAACTCAGTCCGTTTTGGGTGTCGAGCGTACCTAAAAAGACTGAGCGGATTACTGTTAATATCGCCGAGCCACAGGTCACGGCGAGCAAGAGCAATGCCGGTAACCCATAGGTCTGTACTGGGTCTGGACGTGGGAGCAAAGCGCATCGGCGTGGCGGTTGCTTCGCTAGAGGCCCGTTTACCACACCCCTTAATCACGCTGGAATCGGACGATACCTTTTGGCCCGCCCTTGAGAATATTATTGAAGTCGAGGGCGTAGAGATAGTGGTAGTCGGCTTTCCGCGTGGCATGCAGGGCCAACACACCGCCCAGACCGAAGCCATCGAAGCTTTTACGGCTGAATTACGTCAGCATGTGGCGCTGCCGATTCATATGCAGGATGAAGCCCTGACTTCTAAGCACGCCGAGACCGAATTGCGGGCCCGCGGCAAACCCTATGATCGGGCAGCTATCGACGCTCTGGCGGCGACTTACATTCTGGAAGATTTCTTAGGCGAACAGCGAGAGATGCGACCATGAGAGGACATTATAAATCCGGCCGCAAACACCGTAACGGTATACCAAAACGGATTTGGCTGGTACTGGTTATCTTAGCGGCCCTGGCTTTTGGCGGCATGATCATTGCCCGGCACATTTACAATGATGGTTTGTTGCCGGTTAGTTCCAGTCAGCAAACCCAAATCTTTACCGTGCCTAAGGGCAGCTCCGTCAAGCACATCGCCGATCAGTTACAAGACTTGCACCTGATTCGGAGCTCTTGGGCGTTTCAGTTGTATGTCCAGCGGCAGGATTTGAGTGATCGCTTGCAAGCCGGTACCTACGCCCTGTCACCGAGCCAGGGCATCCCGGAGATCGTTCAGACCATGACCAAAGGCAAAGTCGCTACTCGTCTGGTAACAATTCTGCCTGGCCGCCGGATCGACCAGGTGCGAGCCGACTTGATTAATGACGGCTTTGCGCCGGCCGATGTCGACGCCGCCCTTAATCCGGCCCAGTACACCGACCTGCCAGCTTTGGCATATAAACCGGCTGAAATAAATACCCTCGAGGGGTTACTATGGCCGGATTCGTACCAACGACAGCCGGATACCGATCCGGCAGTAATCATTCGTGAATCGCTGGTCGCTATGGGTGAACACCTGACAACTGATGTCCAGGCTGGCTTTGCGGCTGAGGGATTGACGACCTATCGCGGATTGATCCTGGCTTCTATCGTCATCCAAGAGGTTAATAAGCCGAGTGATCAGGCCCAAGCCGCTCAGGTATTCTTATCACGCCTTAAGTCAGGCAGTGTTTTGGGCTCGGACGTTACCGCTCGCTACGGGGCTATTGCCGCCGGTAGGGCTCCCAACCTGGAGTACGATTCGCCCTACAATACCTTGATTCATAATGATTTGCCGCCGACGCCGATTAGTACGATTAATAGCACTTCGCTAGAGGCAGTACTGCATCCGGCTGGCACGGATTGGCTGTATTTCGTAGCTGGTGATGACGGCACTACCTACTTTTCTCACACTCTACAAGAGCACGAAGCACTGAGCCAGCAGCATTGCCATAAGCTTTGTGGCCGTTAGGCGACAGGGGTCGTAAACCATAAAAGCCTTGCCTTTAAGCCAGAATTTGTTACAATGAAGTGGTAATCTTTTACAGGGGTCGGTATTTGCCATACCTCTGGGAGGATTACTTTTAAAGAAGGAGCTTGTATTAATACAACCCCTAACTCGCATATCACGCGCTTGGCCGTACCCGCGACCTTCCGGACGACTAAGCTCTATCGCCATCTGCAACTCAACCTGCGCCGTAAGACGTTTCGCCGCAGGGCCATACGTTTCGGTTTGCTGGCATCCAATCTGGCTGTTTTGGCCGTTATCCTGGTGTTTGTATTGCAGAATCCCAAAGGTGACGGCGTGGCTAATTCGGCGGCTCTCAATAGCGCTTCCAGCGCGGCGGCCGTGGCTAACCCCCTCGATCAAGTCTCCTCAGCCGACATTGCCCTGACTGTGGCCCGGATCAACAGCCTCCCCGAAACCACTGCCATCACTAACCAGGCGCAATCGCAAGAAGCCGAGCTGGCTATCACCGCTTCCAGCAACAATGTTATCAATAAGCCCCAGGTCGTAGCTACCGCCCTCAAATCCAGCGCTGATATCCATTCGTACACTGTCCAAGCCGGTGAAACAGTCTCCAGCATCGCTACTAAATTCAATGTTACCTCTGATAGTATTCGGTGGTCAAACGGTTTAAATACCGATATCGTGGCTGCTGGCAGCAAGCTAACCATTCCGCCTGTTAACGGCATCGTTTACACGGTCAAGCAGGGTGATACGCCGGATAGCTTGGCGGCTAAATTCCGGGCCAACCGTGACAAAATTATCGCCTACAACGACGCCGAGATTAAAGGTTTGGTAGTCGGTCAACAGATTATCGTACCCGAAGCCACCGAAGTTGCTCCGGTCAGTGCCGCCAAGATCGCCAGCGGGTTTCCATGGGGCAGCGGTCCGATGTACGGCTTTAACGGCTATGACTTTGGCTACTGTACCTGGTATGTCGCTACCCAGATTGCCGTACCCGGCAATTGGGGCAATGCCGCCACCTGGGCATACTATGCCGGTCTGAGTGGCTGGAATCCAAATTCGCCACCGGTAGCCGGGGCAATTGCTCAAAAGGGCGGCGGCCTGGGGCACGTGGCGATTGTCACCGATGTTTCGCCTGATGGCACCATGATCAAAATTCGTGATATGAACGGTATTGCCGGTTGGGGCAGGGTCGGCTACAGTGATTGGATACCGGCCAGTCGTTATCAGCACTTTATTGTCCACTAAGCCATGAGCTTTGTCGACAAAGTCAGTGTCAAAGTAATTGCCGGTGATGGCGGCAACGGCAAGCTGAGTTTTCGCCGCGAAAAATTTATATCAATGGGTGGCCCGAATGGTGGCGACGGTGGCGACGGTGGCGACGTCGTACTGCAGGCCAGCCGTAATCAAAATACACTAGCGGCCTTTCGGTATCAAAAAGAGATCAAAGCCGAGCCCGGCCGGCCTGGTGATCGCAGTAACATGCATGGCCGCAGCGCCCCCAAGCTTATCGTAAAGGTGCCAATTGGCACCGTCGCTACCAATGAGGAAGGCAAAGTTGTCGCTGATCTGGTAGAAGACGGGCAAGAAGTCGTTATCGCTAAGGGTGGTCGTGGCGGCTTTGGCAATGCCCACTTTGTATCCTCGCGTCGTCAAGCGCCAAACTTTGCCGAAAAGGGTGAGCCCGGCGAACAGCTCGACCTTAGATTTGAGCTAAAAATGATCGCTGATGTCGGTCTGGTCGGCCTGCCCAATGCCGGCAAATCGACATTACTCAGCAAGATTAGCAATGCCCGGCCAGAGATTGCCGACTATCCGTTTACGACTTTGACGCCCAATCTCGGCGTGGTAGATATTGATAATGCCAGCAGCGTATTAGTGGCCGATATTCCCGGTTTAATCGAGGGCGCGGCCGGTGGCAAGGGCCTGGGCCATGATTTCCTCAGGCATATCGAGCGTACGGCGGTTATCCTGCACCTAATTGACGCCTATACCGAAAATGTCGCCCAAGTCTATCAAACGATTCGGGCCGAACTGGAGGCCTACCAATCGGAGCTTACGAAACGACCCGAGCTGATAGTACTGACCAAAGTCGAGGGACTCGATCAGGAAATCATTGACGACCTGACGGCCCAACTACGGCGAGTAGCTCCCAAACAGACACCGATCTTTGCTATCTCTGCCCAGTCGGGGGCCGGACTTAAGCAGTTACTGTTTACCGTCAAAGAGCAGGTCGAGGCTGCCCGGACTAAAGCGGCCGAATTAATTACCGAAGACTACGAAGGCATCCCGATCTTGACCATCAGCGACAAGTCTGACGCCTGGCAGGTCAGCCGCGAAGGGGATGAATTCCTGGTCAGCGGGCCGCGTATCGAGCAGTTTGCCAATCGCACTGATTTTGAAAAAGAGGAAGGTGTCCAGCGCCTGCGCCACATCATGAAAAAGATGGGTATTCTGCACGAACTTGTTCGCCAGGGTATCGAACCCGGCCAAACTATCCGTTTCCCCCATGGCAAAGGCATGGAATATTAAATTTGTAAATAGTAAATAAGAATTGTACAATAATTTCTCCATGCAATACTTACGTGGCGCAATTTTAAGCCAATATGAAGCGCAAGGTTTAGTCCGGGACGCCAACTGCGCAATTGGTCTCAGCTTTGGAGATAGCACCCACGATACCAGCGTCAACGCCTACTTGGCGAAATTTTTAGGGGAAAATGCCGGTGACAAGCCGATGATTGTCGACGAGGCGCTTCGAGACAGCTTTTTGGATTGGATGCCTGAGCCGGCACTAGTAATACCATGCGTGATGTCCTCTCCATTTCGTAGTGGGCGGAGTACTGCGAGCAATCTGCGCTATGCCGCGGGCTACATGAAAGAAAATGGACTGGAAACAGGCCTTTTAGTCGTCCATCGTAACTTGGCCGGTCGAGCTGCCATGCAAGGAGCCGGAGTAGGGCTTGAGCTGGTGGTACCGGCTGATTTACCGGGCGGCTTTGACAGCCAAGCTAAACATATCTGGCCTCGCTCGCGATCCGCCTGGATTGCCCACGAACTGCTAGCCTACCCGCTCCTCAAGCTTCGCGGACAGTTATAAGCCAACTCGTTTGAGTGCTACACTGGTAGCTACCTATGGCTAGCAGTTTTTTCTTTTATGATTTAGAGACCTCGGGGTTTGATCCGCGCTCAGCGCGGGTCATGCAGTTTGCCGGCCAGCGAACCGATATGGATCTCAAGCCGATCGGTGATCCGGTCAACGAGCTGATTAAACTGAGCCTCGATATCCTGCCCGAACCGGACGCCGTCCTAATCACTGGCATCACACCCCAGCAAACGATTGCCCAGGGTCTGACCGAGGCTGAATTCCTCAAACTGTTTTACGAGCAGGTGGTGCAGCCAAATACCATCTTTGTCGGCTTCAACAGCATCCGTTTTGACGACGAATTCATGCGGTTCCTGCACTACCGAAACTTCTACGACGCTTATGAATGGCACTGGAAAAACGGCAGTTCGCGCTGGGATATACTCGATTTGGTACGGATGACGCGGGCGCTGCGGCCGGATGGTATCGACTGGCCGTTTGCGTCTGACGGCAGGCCAGCCAACCGGCTGGAAATGCTGGCTAAGATTAATAAATTGGATCACAGCAAAGCCCACGACGCGCTCAGTGACGTCGAGGCTACCATCGATCTGACGCGGTTGATCAAAGCCAAACAGCCGGATTTGTTTAGCTACCTGCTCAATCATCGCGATAAGAAAAAGGTCGAGGCCTTGGTGATGAGCGGCGAGCCGTTTGTTTACACTTCCGGGCGCTATCCCAGTGCCACCCTCCATACCTCGGCTGCCGTATTGCTTGCCAGGCACCCTCAGCCCGGTTGCGCGCTAGTCTACAACCTCCGTCACGATCCCACGCCCTTTCTCGACATGACGGTCGATCAACTGATTGAAACCTGGAAATTTACCAAAGACCCGGATGCCCTGCGGTTGCCGGTCAAGACCCTGCGCTACAATCGCTGCCCGACAATTGCGCCGCTGGGTGTCATGAAAGACGAGGTAACACAGCAGCGCCTCGATTTGTCCCTGAGTACCGTCGCTAAGCACCTGGCTATCCTCAAAAAGCACCCTGAGTTTGCTGCTAAAGTCGTGCAAGCTATCGCCCGGATGGATGACCAGCGCGCCAAAGACCAAGTTAATCTGGTCGATGATCCGCTGACCGTCGATGCCCGCCTGTATGACGGTTTTATGGATGACGCCGACCGGGCAATCATGCCCAAAGTGCGGGTTGCTCCCCTGGCCGAGCTAGACACTTTTGCCACCGATTTACACGACGATCGTCTGCGCAGTTTACTGCCGCTCTATAAAGCCCGAAATTATCCGCGCAGTCTCAGCCCTGAAGAGCAACAGGCGTGGGAAGCTTTTCGTCATAAGCAGTTGTTTGCCGGCGGCACTTCGAGCCGTGCCGCCAAGTATTTTGCCCGCTTGCAAGAGTTAGCGGCCGGTAAACTCACTGACCAGCAACAGTTCCTGCTTGAAGAACTACTGCTCTACGGGCAGTCTATCGTGCCGTCAGATGCAGACGCTGATGCAGTTGGCTAGCGTGCAGTGGCTGGCGCTCAATAACTGCTTCCAGCTCCTGCCAACGGCGTTTGAGCTGCGCCCATACCACCGGTGTCATGATCGCCAACAGAGCCATCAGTACTAACCAAGCTTGGAAACTAATCTGGACATTGGTGCCAGGCACCTGCCCTAAAACGATGAAATTGTACACGACCGACCCCTTAAATTTGTGATGATTCAAGATGCATTATACACCTATTTGTAAAGTCGTCAACAATATTTCATTACCCCTTATGCTTGCTTGGGTAGGGTATCTCTTCGATACCCATCTAAAAACTAGAGTAGAATGTAGTTGAACTTTTTGGTATAACATAAGATATGGCAGAGACATCTAGAGTACCTGAATCAGGATTTGTTAGCGCAACTGAGCAAGCGGCTGTTCGCGCGGCTTTGGTTGAAACACTAGCTGAACCCGCGCGGCGCGCGGCGCAACGGGCAGTACACTACACCACAATGACCGGTCAATCTGCGCCTTCGTCAGTGGTACGATCCGCGGAAGCTTATACCTTGTTTGAGGGCTTGGGAGGTGATTTACCAGATGGCCCATCAGTTGATCAAGTCGCGGCCGCGTGTTTAAGAGATCCAATCGGGGAGCTTGATCTGAGCATCCACCCCATCCCGCCCGACCCGACAGAATAAACCGCTCTAAAGGACTGGAAAAAGTCGGGATTTTTCTGTATACTGGAGCCCTCATGAGAGGGAGAATTTAGTGGCCGATGAGATAGTTGTCAAAGGGGCGCGGGAGCATAACCTCAAAAATATTGATGTGACGATTCCGCGCAATAAGCTGGTGGTGATTACCGGCCTTAGCGGGTCGGGCAAGTCGAGCCTGGCTTTTGATACGATTTACGCCGAGGGCCAGCGGCGCTATGTCGAGTCGCTTTCCAGCTATGCCCGCCAGTTCCTCGGACTGATGGAAAAGCCCGATGTCGACCAGATCGACGGCTTGAGTCCGGCAATTTCTATCGACCAAAAATCGACCTCGCGCAACCCGCGCTCCACGGTGGCTACGGTCACCGAGATTTATGATTACCTGCGCCTATTATTTGCCCGAGTCGGCGTGCCGCATTGTCCGGTCGATGGCAGCCCGGTGGTTCGACAGACTAGTACCGGTATTATCGACCAGATTGTGGCCAGCACCGGCGGTAAGCGCCTGATGGTCTTGGCGCCGGTCGTTATCGATAAAAAGGGTGCTTTTGAGCACATACCGGAGCAGTACCAGCGGGCCGGATTTGCTCGAGTGCGGGTCGACGGCGTGGTCTACGCCCTAGACGAATTCCCAGAACTCGACAAGGCCTACCGCCATCGCATCGAAGTCGTGGTTGATCGCCTAGTCAACGACCAAGACAGCCGTGGCCGGTTGGTGCAATCCGTCGAGCAGGCCTTGGAAGTGGCCGAGGGCAAGGTCGTGATCCTGGATGCTGATTCTAAGGATCAGGAAACCACGACCTATAGCCTGATGTACGCCTGCCCGCAGCACCCCGAGATCACCATTCCAGAGCTAGAGCCGCGGACGTTTTGTTTTTACTCGCCGCATGGTGCCGGCCCGGTGTGTACCGGTCTCGGCAACCGCTTGGAAGTCGATCCGGATATGGTAATTCCCAATGGTACTTTGACCATCGCCGAGGGCGCGATTCGTCCCTACAACCGCATCAATGTCGACAACTGGTATATGAAAAAGTTGCAGGCCGTGGCCGAACACTACGGCTTTAGCCTGCACGTACCGACCGGTGAATTAACGCCTGACCAGCTCGACAAGATCATGTATGGCACCGGGCAGCAAAAGTATAAAGTCAGCCTCGGTATGGGCCGCTCATTTGAAACGACGTATGAGGGGGTGGTGCCCAATCTGGAGCGCCGCCACAAAGAGACCGATAGCGATTTTATCCGCCGCGATATCGAGCGCTTTATGCAGGAGCGGCCCTGCCACGCTTGCCATGGCGCCCGTCTGAAGCCGGAAGTCTTGGCTATCACGGTCGGTGAACAATCGATTATGGATGTTTGCTGGCTGTCGATTGATGATGCCCTCGACTGGTTTAATAATCTCAAGCTTGACGCCAAAGAAGCCAAAATTGCCCACCTGATCCTCAAAGAAATCGGTGCCCGGCTGCAATTCTTGCAAGATGTCGGTTTGAATTACTTAAACTTACTGCGCGGAGCCACGACACTCAGCGGCGGCGAAGCCCAGCGCATCCGCTTGGCCACTCAGATCGGTTCCGGCCTGATGGGCGTGCTGTACGTGCTGGACGAGCCAAGCATTGGCCTGCATCAGCGCGACAACGCCCGGCTGATTCGGACGCTTAAGCACCTACGCGAGCTGGGCAATACCGTCATTGTAGTCGAGCACGACGAGGAAACGATTCGCACCGCCGATTACTTATTGGACATCGGCCCCGGCGCCGGTATCCACGGCGGGGAAGTGGTAGCCGCCGGCTCGCCGGCCGAAGTCATACAGGTTCCCGGCAGCATCACGGCCCAGTACCTGGCCGGTAAAAAAGAAATTGCCGTGCCCAAAAAGCGCCGGGCCGGCAACGGCAAATCGATCATCATCAAGGGCGCCCGCGAAAACAACTTGCAAAATGTCGACGCCGAAATTCCGCTCGGCAAACTCGTCGTAGTCAGCGGCGTCAGCGGCTCCGGCAAGTCCAGTCTAATTAACGACATCTTAGCCAAAGAATTATTAGCCCGACTGCACCGTGCCAGCACGGTGCCCGGCAAGCACGACGACATCGAGGGCATCAAGCAGCTCGACAAGGCCATCATCATCGACCAGAGTCCGATTGGCCGCACGCCGCGCTCTAACCCTGCGA
>CAYMUN010000011.1:0-33751 GCA_964393835.1 uncultured Candidatus Saccharibacteria bacterium
TGCATGTATTAGGCACGCCGCCAGCGTTCATCCTGAGCCAGGATCAAACTCTCCAAAAAAAGAATATGATTCTAAACTTCAGTCGAACATTTGACCTTCAAGGAATGACTTCCCTTTGGTCAAACTGACTATTTTCAAAACAATTCCGTATCGACATTATGTCGACACTAGTGAACTGACGTTGATTTGCACTACTCAATTTTTAACGTCCAAATGGCCGGTTTCAGAGAGTCTCAAAGAGACCCACTGTCAAGCCATTCGTACTATCATACCGCACCTGGGGCCTTCAGGTCAAGGGGTAAACCGACCATCTTTGTAGTAATCCTTGCATCACGTTTACGCTTACAGCTGCAGCTGCTTGCGGCAGTATATAATCTCGTGCTGACCACTTGGCTCCCGGCGTACCTCTTGATAGCCTTGTTTCTTATAGAGGGCACGAGCCGCCTGTTGGCGCCCGGCACTGGTAACATCAAGCACCATACTGGTGTAGCCCTGGCGGCGAGCCTGGCCTTCAAGCAATTGCAACAGCTGGCCGCCAATCCCTCGGCCCTGTAGCTCCGGTTTGACGCGCATCCGTTTTAGCTCGGCCTCGCGCGCTTTGGCCGCCTCGCCTAGATGCAGCCGGAAACCGCCCATCGCCACTATCTCACCCTCGACTTCGCCGACCCAGAATTCCCCGTTCAGGTTTTCATAATAACTAGCAGGTGACTCGAGATCGCTATCCAACCGTGGATTCTCAGTGTAGGCACCAGCAGCTTCCAAAGCCGCCCGATGGAGTTGTTTCACTGGCTCCGGATCTTCGTACAGACCCAATTGTCGGAATTTCACCTCTCTATTATCAGGCAACTTTAGCGAAGCGCCAAGTTGCCGCGATTGCTTTTCATCAACCAAGGCTTTAACCTCCGCGGACGGCACCACATGGCCGATGACCATCGAATTGCGGATAATAGTAATCTCATCGCCTTGCTCAAGCTTAATCATGTAATCTTTAAGATGAGCTCGCAGCTCTGTGACATTCACGATGATCATTTTGACACCTCCAAAAACTATATGTACAGAATTCTGTACATTTTATTGTACATACCGAAAAGAGAGACGGCAAAAACACTGGCAAAAACGTTTTAGCTTAATTAGTTACTGCTCGCAACTTCGGTGGGTGTGTCGGAGATTGGTTCTTCTTCGGAGGGCTCGGGGTCATCGGTTTTGTCGACGAGGGCCAGGGAGACGACTTCGTCGCCGTCGTTGAGACGCATGATGCGGACGCCCTGGGTGGCGCGACCGAGCGCCGGAGTATCTTTAAGCCCCAGGCGGATAGTTTGGCCCTGGCTGGAGATGATGATTACCTCTTGGGAATCGTCTTCGCCGAGAGTTTTAACACCAATTAGGTCACCGGTCTTGTTATTGACGACGGCTGAGCGAATGCCGACGCCACCGCGAGCGTGCGGGGTGAATTGGGCAACTTTGGTACGCTTGCCATAGCCGAATTTACTGATGACAAAGATACTAGAGCCCTCCTCGACAATGTCCATGCCGATGACATGGTCACCGGGGCGCAAACGGATACCGCGAACCCCGCGACTGACGCGGCCCATCGGTCGAGCGTCTTTTTCGTGGAAGCGGATGGCCTGGCCCTGGGAAGTCGAAATGACGACTTCGTTGTCACCAGTCGTCATGCGGATCCATTTTAGCTCATCGCCGGCATCCAGGTTGATGGCGATCAGGCCGCTCTGTCGGACGTTTTGGTACTGCTCAAACGGCGTTTTCTTGACGACGCCGCGGACGGTGCACATGATGAGATTGGTGGCGTTGTGGGTCTTGCTGACATTAATCACGCTAGTAACGGTTTCTTCGGGCTGCAGTTGCAGCAGGTTGACGATAGCCACGCCCTTGGCGTTGAGGCCTACGGCCGGAACCTCGTAGGTTTTAAGGCGAAATACCCGGCCCTTGTTAGTAAAGAACAGGAGGAAATCATGCGTCGAAGCATTAACGACGTGTTCGATGACGTCTTCCTCGCGAGTGGCCATGCCGCGGCGGCCCTTGCCGCCTCGGCCTTGCTTTTTGTACTCACCCAGCGGGCTGCGCTTAATGTAGTTGGCAGCGGTCAGGGTAACAGCTACCTGCTCGTCGGCAATTAGGTCTTCATCGCTCATTTTACCCAGCTCAGATGGCACGACCTTGGTACGGCGGTCATCACCATATTGCTTCTTTACCTCTAGTAGTTCATCACGAATAATTTTGAGGATCTTTTGCTCGCTGGCCAGGATGGCTTCCAGGTTGGCAATCAGCTTCATGAGCTCGGCTAGCTCATTCTCGATCTTTTGGCGCTCCAGGCCAGCAAGGGTGCGCAGCTGCATGGCCAGGATGGCCTTGGCTTGGATATCGCTGAGCTTGAATTTCGCGATCAGGTTGGTGGCGGCGTCTTCGGTGGTTTCACTGGCCCGGATAACTTTGATAACTTCGTCGATGTGATCGAGGGCGATTTTGAGGCCCTCCAAGATATGGGCCCGCTCACGGGCTTTGCGCAGTTCAAATTCAGTCCGGCGGCGAACAACTACCTTGCGGTGTTTAATATGCTCCTGCAGGATGTCCTGAAGCCCTAAGACACGAGGTTGGATGCCATCGATCAGGGCCATCATATTGAAATGGAAGGTCGTCTGCAGCGGCGTCAGTTTATACAGCTGGTTGAGCAGCTTTTTGGGATACGCGTCTTTTTTGAGGTCAATGACGATGCGGACGTTGCCGCGGGCCGTTTCGTCGCGCAAATCTGATATGCCGGTTAGTTTTTTGTCGCGTACCAGGTCGGCGATTTTGATGACCAGGCTTTCTTTGTTGAGAGCATACGGGATTTCGGTAATGACGATCTGGTGGCGACCATTTTTGCCTTCGACGATTTCAGCCACGCCGCGAGTAACGACGCCGCCGCGCCCGGTAGCGTAGGCGGTTTTGATCGATTCTTTGCCGTAAATGATACCGCCGGTCGGGAAATCCGGGCCTTTGACGTGTTCCAGCAGATCGTCGAGCGTCGCCTCTGGATTATCGATCAAGGTGACTTCAGCATCAACCAACTCGCCAAGGTTGTGCGGCGGGATATTGGTGGCCATGCCGACGGCGATACCAAGCTGGCCGTTGAGTAATAGGTTTGGTAATTTAGCCGGCAAGACAGACGGCTCCTGGGTGGTGCCATCATAGTTATCGCGGTAATCCACCGTCTCTTTGTCGATATCGGCTAGCAGCTCGTCAGCCAGACGGGCCATCTTGGCTTCGGTATAACGGTAAGCAGCGGGGGGATCGCCGTCCATCGAGCCAAAGTTTCCCTGCCCGTTAACCAGCATGTAGCGCATCGCCCAGGGCTGAGCCATACGTACCATGGCGTCATAAATCGATGAATCACCGTGCGGATGGTAGCGGGCCATGACGGCACCTATGACATTGGCGCTCTTGCGGTGGCGGGCGCTACTGCGCAGGCCGTCTTCGTTCATGCTATACAAGATGCGGCGGTGAACCGGCTTAAGACCGTCGCGGACATCCGGCAAGGCCCGATCGATAATCACGCTCATGGAGTAGCGCAAATAGCTGTCTTCCATGACGTTTTCGACCGTGCGCAGCTCGACACTGCGGGAGTGACCGGAATCCGTGACATCGGCAGCATGTTCGACACCGGCCCGTCGCTCTTCCATGGTTTGCTCCGGAATCACTGCGTTATTGGGGCGCTGCTCTTCCATCGGCTCATCGATTGGCTCGATAATCTGGTCTTCGTCCATCTAGATATCCAAATCCTTAGCAAATTTAGCGTTAGCTTGGATAAAGCTCTTGCGCGGTTCGACTTCGGCACCCATAAGCTTGTTAAAGATGGCGTCGGCCCGCTCGGCATCGTGAACTTTGACTTGTACCAGCACGCGCTTCTCGGGGTTCATGGTCGTTTCAAACAATTGCTCGGCGTCCATTTCGCCGAGGCCTTTGTAGCGCTTTTGCTCGATGAATCCGGCCTGCTTGAGGCGGTCATCCTCGAGATTGACCTTGGCGCCCTCTTTTTTGCGCTTGGCAATAGTCTCGTCAAGAATTACTTCCAGTTCGCTCTCATCATAAATAAAGACTGAGTTTTTGCGGCCCGGTTTGACCAGCTCAAACAGCGGCGGCTTGGCCAGATACAAGTGGCCGCCGTCAACCACTGGTTTCATATAGCGGAAAAAGAAGGTCATCAGCAGCGTCGAGATGTGGCTGCCATCGACATCGGCGTCGGTCATGATGATGATCCGGTCGTAACGCAGGCCGGCAACGTCAAACGAGTCTTCGATACCGACGCCCAGAGCTTTGATCATGCTCAGGATTTCGTTGTTACCAAGCATACGATCCAAACGGGCGCGCTCAACGTTGAGCACCTTGCCCCTGAGCGGCAGTATAGCCTGTGATTTACTATCGCGGCCGGATTTGGCCGAACCGCCAGCCGAGTCGCCCTCTACTAGGTAGAGTTCGGAATCTTTAGGGTCTTTATTAGAGCAATCAGCCAACTTGCCGGGCATGCTGGCGCCGTCCAGTACGCCTTTGCGCAAAATGTTGTCGCGGGCGGCGCGGGCGGCCTTGCGGGCCCGGGCAGCCAACAAGGCTTTACCGACGATTTTACGGCCGACCGCCGGATGCTCTTCGAGATAATAGTTAAAGTACTCGCCCATTACCTGCTCGACATGGCCCCGGACTTCCGGGTTGCCAAGCTTGTTTTTAGTCTGGCCCTCAAACTGCGGATCAGGCAGCTTGACTAGAATAATGCAGGTCAAACCCTCACGGGTGTCCTCGCCGCTCAAATTTTCTTCTTTTTCTTTTAACAAGCCGTTTTTACGGGCGTAGTCATTGATCACCCGGGTCAAGGCCGCTCGAAAACCTGTCAGGTGGGTACCACCGTCAGGATTCAGCACGTTGTTGGCAAAAGCCTTGATGGTCTCGGTATAGGCGTCAGTGTACTGCATGGAGATTTCGACCTGGGTGTCTTTAATCGTTTTGTCGACGTAGAAAATATCCTCGTCGACGGCTTCTTTGCCGACGTTAAGATGTTTGACATAGCTCTGGATGCCGCCCTCAAAGTAAAAGCCATAGCGCCGGCCGCTGGCCTCATCTTCTAAAGAAGTATGAATGCCTTTGGTCAGGTACGCTGCGTGGCGCAAGCGGTCAAGTATCGTTTCATAATTAAATTGGATGGACGGAAAGATCGTCTCGTCGGCATAAAAAGTGATCTCGGTGCCAGTCTTGTCGGTTTTGCCGATGACTTTGAGGTCGCCAAGTGGCATGCCTTTGGCATATTCTTGCTGGTGAATCTGGCCGTCACGGTAAACAGTGACCACAAGTTTGGTAGCCAGGGCGTTGACCACGCTGGAGCCGACACCGTGCAGACCGCCGGATACCTTATAACCACCATCACCAAATTTGCCGCCGGCATGGAGTACCGTCAGTACTGTTTCGACGGTGCTCTTGCCGGTTTTGGGGTGAATGTCAGTCGGAATACCGCGGCCGTTGTCGATAACAGTGACACCACCGTCAGCCTGCATTTTGACAGAGACGGACGTAGCGTGGCCAGCCAGGGCTTCGTCGATACCATTATCAACCAATTCCCAGACCAGATGGTGCAGACCCTCGATACCGGTGCCGCCAATATACATACCGGGCCGTTTACGTACCGGTTCCAAACCCTCCAAAACAGTAATCTGCTCCGAAGAATACCCATTCTTCTTACCCTTTGCCTCAGCCACTATCTATTACACCTCTAAGTTATCAGTCTTTTTTTGTCCCACTGCTTTTATTATAACGAATTACGGGCCTCGAGACAACCAACCGGGCTATAAAAAACCCTTGCTAGCAGGTGTCGTTTATGCTTAACTGACAACAGCTCCTAAAATAAAAACATGTTCGAAAAACTACTCGCGGTCTTACCCTACAACCCCAGCCTGGTGCACCAGATGAGTTTTTATGCCCGGCGTATGCACGAAGAGGCCGGCATCCGACGGGTCGGACTGATCTTTATGGTACTGGCTTTTATGATTCAGTTCTTCGCGGTACTCAGCCCCCCTCAGTTAACTTCTGCGGCCGATGATAATGATTTGATAACCAACGGCATTAGTTCGGCCGGCGAGGCCCGGGCCCACTGCGTGGCCGACACCCGCGGCTACCAACGAATCATGCACCATTACGGTATTAGTTGCGCGGCCTTTGACAGCGCGACGACGACCACTATTCATTCGACTGGCCCGAATAATTACTATTCGATGGGACATAACCCTTCGCCGGCCCATGACACCCCGGTCACCATTGATGGCGCCGGTACCGTGTACTGGAGAAACATGTTGAGTGCCTGGGGTAACCAAGCCTGGCCTGCCTTGCATATCCATAACACTGCGGGCACTAGTTTTTATGTGCTGCTCGACTGCGGCAATCTGGTATCGACCGGCCTGCCGGCTTCTTCGGCGATTGCCACTTTTGAGGGTGGAGGAGCTGTCAATTACCCGACACCGGCCCCGGCACCAACGCCCACGCCGGCTCCGGCGCCAATACCTACGCCGACGCCGACGCCCAGCCCAGCACCAACGCCAACACCAGTTCCTAAGCCGACTCCGTGTGAGTACAATAGTGCCCTGCCGGCCAGCGATGTAGCCTGCAAGCCTTGTGACAAGAGCGTGTCCAGCAGTGATAAGCTGGCCTGTATAACAGTTCATAAAACTGCTAGTAATGTCACGGCCGGGATAGCTGACGCCAATAACACGACGGCTAAGGCGGGTGACGTTATTACCTACACTCTCTTTGCCAAGAATGAGGGTAAGGCTAAAATCGAGGATTACAAATTCGAGGAAAATCTGTCCGATGTATCGGATTACGCCGATGCGACTGACCTGCACGGCGGCACTATGGATAACTTCAAAATAGTAAGCTGGCCGAAACAAGACATCGCTGCCGGCCAGACGGCGACCGTTTCGGTGACCGTTAAGGTCAAGGATCCGATCCCCCAGACACCGGTTGATCCGGGCAATCCTTTTCACTTTGACATGATCATGACCAACATCTACGGCAATACCGTTAATATCAAGCTGCCGGCCACGCCGGTGCAGGCAGTCCAAACGACTGCCGCCACCCTGCCCAATACCGGGCCTGGTACCGGCTTGTTTATCGCGGCGGCAATCGTGATTACCGGCGGCTATTTTTACGGCCGGGCCCGGCTGCTCAGCCGCGAAAGTGAATTAGCTATCCGCGAAACCGCTCACGCCTCAGGAGGTTCGCTGTGAGCGAATCTCTGAAATTCAATGCTGAATCGGGCCACGAGGCAGCACCTCACGCTGATCACTTGCTGCCATCACCTGAAAAAGCTGAAGCCTTGCGAGCGGGAGAAGAAGTCGACCCCCAAGTGCAGGCCGCGCACGCCCGACATGAAATCGCCCAGACTGCCGAGAAAGCCAGCGCTCCTCTCGAGCGTTTGCAGGCTGCTGAAACGGCCGACAAGCCGACACAGCCCCTTAACGTCAACCAAGAGCTCAAAGCCATCACACTTAATCGTGAGCTACGAAATATCCGTCGCAAATTACCGGCTCCCCAGCGCGCGCTCAGCTCCCTGATACATCAGCCGGTTATTCGAGCCGTCAGCGAGGCCGCCGGCAAGACCATCAGTCGGCCCTCGGGTTTATTGGGCGGCGGCCTAGTAGCATTTCTCGGGACTTCCGGCTATCTCTATCTCACAAAGAGTAACGGCTTTGACTATAACTACCTGGTCTTTTTGGCACTATTCGTCGGCGGCTTTGTGATCGGCCTCGGCCTGGAATTGCTTGTCCACCTAGCCACCCACTCACACCGTCATTCCAACGACTAAACTATTCGGTAGAGGCTGCTGGCTTATCAGTTTCCGGCTGTTCAGTGATCTGAAACGTACCATCTCGATCAATAAATATCGTATCGCCCTCGCCGTGCTCAAGCTTAAAGGTATCCTCGGTCTTGGGTGGAAATTTTTTAGCCGGCTCCTGGGGCGCCGCGAATTGCTGGCGTAGCTCGGCGGCAATCTTATCAACTTCACTTTGCTCCAACTCGTCACTGGAGATATTTTTGGTTTCGCTGGGTGTTAATTGCGGATCAGGCGAGACGACAGCCGGCGCAGGAGCTGGTTCTACAGTCCCTGGGGCTTGCATTAGCAGCGTCCGATGATTGGTATCAATCATCGGTGCCGCAGGTGCAGGCGCAGGAGCCACAGCCGGCGCAGGAGCTGGCGCAACCATCGGTGGTGACAGCGACGCGGGAGTGGCGGCCCCAGGCACAGCCTTACGTTTATTGAGCCAGTCATCCAAAAAGGACGAGCCGGCGGCTGGGACAGCTGGAGGAGCGGTCACAGGATTAGACGGGCTAGCAGCCACTGGCGTGCCGACCGACAAGCTATTCGGAGACACACCAGCTCCCACCACCATGCGACTATTAAATTCGCGTTCGACTTCAGCCTTAGGCCGGCCGTATTTAGCTGAGGAGAGTTGCTTAAGAGCTTCAAACAGTCGCTGGTTGGGCGTGCCGAGCGGTGGCAACGTGGCCATACTAAACGGCTGCGTCGGCACGCCGCCAATCAGGGTGCGGACAATCGAGTTATAGTTTGGCACCCGCAGCAGGTCATCACTGTCAAAGGTCGGCTGGAAGTACTTGCCAATGGACTCGACGTCATTTTGGCCGATGCGAAATGACACGATGGTGCCCATGTTACCAAAGACGGCGTCACGGATTTCCTGGGTCAGTTGGGTGGTAAACTGGTTGGCCACGATCAGATTGAGGTGGTACTTTCGGGCTTCGGACATGATGGTGGCGAAACTGTCAGTCGAGAAATTTTGGAACTCATCGACATACAGGCTAAAGTCGACGCGCTGGTTTTCCGGAATCGTGGCCCGGCTCATAGCGGCGGCCTGAAACTTCATCACAAACACGATACCGAGCAACTTGGCATTGAGTTCACCCAGCCGGCCCTTACTTAAATTCACCAGCAGGATTTTTTTATTGTCCATGATATCGCGCATGTCAAAAGCGCTTTTGGTCTGCCCAATTATGTTCCTCATCATTTCATTACTCAGGAACGCGCCAAATTTACTCACGAACCAGGCAGTCACCTCGCCTGACTCGTTAGAGCGTTGACTGGCTGGGTACTCCTTTTGCCAGTACTCGAGTACCGTTTGATCTTTTACGTGCTGTAATTTTTGCTTCAGAAAAGCCGGATCGCGGAATAATTTGGGAATATCGACAAAAGTCCCCCCGTTAGGATCAGCCATAACCGCCAACGCAGCATTTCTGAATATATGTTCGTAACGTGGGCCCATAATCCCCTGATGTTGTGGATCATACAATTTTTGCAGCATATTAAGCGTCTCCTGCACCAGGAAATCTTTCTGCTCCGGCAGATTATACTCGAACAAATTGAGGCCCATCGGATACTCCATTTCGGCTGGCGAGAAATATATGACATCCTCAGTGCGCTCTTTGGGCACCATGGCTAGCAACTTTTCAGCCGTGTCACCATGCGGGTCTACAAAGGCAAAACCATTGCCGCTGAGCATGTCCTGCAATGCGACGTTTTCCAAAAAGGTTGATTTACCGGTACCGGTCTGCCCGACGACGTACATGTGCCGCTGACGATCTCCGACGCTGAGACGAATCGCCTTTTTAGCCCCCCGAAACAGGTTGTAACCCAGCAGCATACCCTCTTCCGGCATATTACGGGGCCCGTCAACCTGCTTGGATTCCTGACGAGCCAGCTGAGAGGTCGGGATGCCTCGCTCGTCCGGGAAATGAAATAGTGTCGCCAGCTCCACGGAATTAAGGATATTCTTGTTATGCCCCTGTGGGAAAAAGCGCATGATATATGAAGTAATCAGACCGTCGATATCCTTGGCCGGAGTATACTTAAAACCATTTTTACCAGGGGCGTCGTACAGAGAAAAACTGGAAATGACGTTGCGCAAGATCGCGTCGGCCCGCTGGCTGATGTTTGAAGAAACAACTACCCTAATTGCCACCTCAAAACCCGGATGTCGAGTTTTTTCGTCAATCGCGTCCAGGGTCGACTGCTCCAGGTTAGATAACTCCGGTTTTTTGGACTCACCGTCTTTGCCGCCCTCCGGCGGTTTTAAAAAGGCCGAGCCCAGGTCTTTGATCATATCCATCGGACTGGTACCGCTGTCGCCTTTGCGCTTGCGGCTGGCTAGACTGGTGGCTGTCTTGCGCCAAGCCGGGTTAGCCGGGCGCAGCAGGATCTGGATACCGGCGCCATCTTCTTTACCCAGGGTCGACATGGCATTCAGCAGAGCCTGCATGGCGTCGCGCTTGAGATCCTGAAAAGTCGCGATCGGATAGGCAAAGGGCTCTTTAAGGCTTAATTCCCCGCCCAGGGTGCCACTGACCTTACCGACCGGACTAAAGATGTTATGCTCGGCGACTTCTTCCAGCCGGGCCGAAGGATAGGCGCTGACAATAGCCTGTTTGACGACCTCGAGGAGCGAAATCGGCACCGCCGCGTAAAAGTAAATAAAGCCCTGACTGCCGACAATTTCAAACGCGAAATGCCGCTGACCGTAAAAATTGCTCTTAAAGTCCTTTTTCAAGGTACCGGCGATGATATTGTAGATGATCTGGGCTTTACTGATGGTTTCGTCGGTGACATCCCGCACATCTCGGCTACCGAGCTCGGTATCATCGCTCGGCGGCGGTAAATGAATCAGTAGCGGGACGATTTTGAGACCGCGCTCATAGTTTTTTTGCTCACGAAAGGTCTTACGAGCCTGCAAAAAGATAATCGGCCCGGCAATCAAGGCCATTATAAAGATAGTGATAAAAACAAAGAGAAGCGCTGTCATGCCCTGGCTACTTACTCAATTTTATATGCTTGTCGTAATGCTTTTTCATGTAATCCGCCCGAAATACCGTTAGCTCCTCTGATTGTTTAAAGGGATCCTCCCTGTTAAGAGCGACGATTTGTTTGGCTTTATTCACCCATTCTTTTTCAATCAGATCATTATCATCCAGAGCACTGGCCGCCGTCTGGCCGGATACGGCCGCAACCTGGGAGCTGGACGTCGCAGCCGTCGGTGGCAATGGCAGCGTAATAGCTGGAACCGCCACTTGAGCGGGTGGTGGTTGAGGCGTCGTAGCCCGCTCAGGAGCCGCGGGAGCCTGTTCGGGCGCAGTAAGGCTGTGTTCGGCTGGATTCGCTTCCGTCAACGGCTGCTCCATAATGGGCGGCGGCAACTGCATGCCCTCATTTGAAGTAGGATTCATGCTAGCTATTATACAGCTTGGGCACTCCTGATAATAGCCATAAGCCGAAACTTAGGATTGTTTGGCTTGGAGGTTTTGGCGCAAGCTTTTAGCAGATGACAGATAGAGATAGAAGAGCACCGTTAACATCGATATGACCACTATATCCCGAGAGTTTAATTGCCCGATCGATTGTAAGGCTGTCAAGCTACCGGTTACTATGGTTAGCGTCCTGAGCAAACGCCGCTTATGCCAAATGGGAACACCGTAAAGACTAAAAATAGCCAGCATACCTCGACACAGATAGTAGCTGGTGGCAGTTAACAGTAAGAAACCGATCATCAAGACCAATGACGGAACAGTCCGGGGATCAGTCATCCCAAAAACTATTCCATCAGCCAGTAGCAGCCCGGCTAAGGGCCCGGTGTGCGCAGACTTTAAATGAGTGAGGATTTTTTGCATGGTGATAATGGTGCTGGGGCGATAAATCCGCTTATATAAATTAGACTATTGAAGCGCTTACCGCCCACAGCTGACTGACCGCTCTATCGGCTTTTAGGGCCAAACAGAGCGTTATAAGAGTTTTGTAAGTCCGCCCCCGCGAGGGCTTCATTCTAAATTGTTTTTGAACGTTTTTGTTTTGGTGACTTACCCCCCTAATGTAGCACGGATGCCCTCAAATGTCAATCCTCTTATGGTTTTTAGCGGCCCGCTGGTCAGCTTACAAAAAAGTTATACACAGCTTTGTGACGAGCGTAAGCATAATGTTATTGACGGCTATTTATCTATTCTATAAGATACGTATAGCACTTGAACAAATTAAGTGCTCAAAAATAAAAACGCTCGATTGGAACAACGATTTCTCGCAAGTCGTTGTTCCACCCAGAATAAACAACCCAAAACAACCAACAGCCAAACAAAAACCTTAAATAATTCTTAAAACACCTTGTCTCTCCTAGGACAAGGTGTTTTAATTTGCCCCTATGGCAGCTCAAGTCCAAAGTATCATTCTATCCGGCTCCAGCGGCATGCTGGTGGATATCGAATGCCACTTATCTAACAACTTGCCGACGATCGTGATCGTCGGTTCGGCAAACCGAGCTGTCGGCGAATCCAAGGAGCGGATCAGGGGCGCTTTTGCCACTAGCCATATAATGCTACCTCGCAAACGGATCACCATAAACCTCGCTCCGGCCGATATCCCCAAGGGTGACAGTGGCTTTGACCTGGCCATAGCCGTAGCGATACTGCTGGCTGGCGGTCAAGTTCCCGGGGGTTTTAAAAAAACGGCCTTTATCGGTGAGCTGGGGCTGGACGGTAGTACCCGGGCGGTTCGGGGTATCATCGGTAAACTGCTATCCGGCCGCTCCCACGGCATCACTACCTTTTATATTCCCCTGGCTAACCTGGAGCAGGCTCGATTAGTGCCCAATGTGACACTAGTGCCAGTTGCCACCCTGTTTCAGTTATACAACTACCTGGCTGGCAATCAGGTCATTCAGCCAATTCGCACTGGAGCCGGTCGCTACAATCCCTCAGCTACTAATCCCTCTAAGCTAAGTACTGTCAGGCTCAGCGAAGTAGTCGGCCAACCCTTTGCCAAACGAGCCCTGGAGATCGCGGCCGCGGGTGGCCACAATTTGTTGCTAAGCGGCCCGCCTGGTACTGGCAAAAGCATGTTGGCCAAAGCCCTGCCGGATCTGTTGCCACCCCTCAATCATGAGGAGATCCTAGAGGTTACGCAGCTGCACAGCCTGGCTAGCCACAACTATGATCAAATTATCACTGAGCGTCCGCTTCGGGCTCCCCATCACACGGCCAGTCACGCCGCTATGATTGGTGGTGGCAGCCAGTTACGACCCGGCGAGATTAGTCTTTCCCATCGAGGCGTACTATTTTTAGATGAATTACCAGAATTTAACCCTGCGACGATTGAAGCTCTCCGTCAACCCCTAGAAGACCGTACCATCAGCCTTGCCCGCATCAACGAAACCGCTGATTATCCAGCCAGTTTCATTCTGCTGGCCACGTCTAACCCCTGCCCATGCGGTTACCACGGCAGCATGCAGACCTGTTCGTGCAAAGAGTTCCAAGTCCAGCAATATCAAAGTCGCCTGTCTGGCCCGATCCTCGATCGAATTGATCTCTACTGCCATGTAGCTGAGGTGGAGCACGAAAAGCTCTTAATCCAAGCGCCCGATCCACTAGCTGACGCCCTGCCTAGACAACGGGTTAGAGCCAGCCGCCGCCTCCAGGCCCAGCGCTTTAACAACGCCACCAAATTAAATGCCGACATGACCAACTCCGAGATCAAGACCCTAGCTCGCTTACGGCCATCTGCTCTCCGCATGCTCAACGATGCCGCCCAAGGCCTCAAACTCTCAGCCCGCGTCTACATGCGCACCATTAAAGTAGCCCGTACCATTGCCGATCTTGAGAATTCCCCTGTTATCCAGCCTCAACACCTCTCCGAAGCCCTCACTTACCGCTATCGCCGCTCCCTCAAATACCTGCCAAACCCCCAACTAAACGTCCAATCATGACACCCTCATTTTGGAGATCGTACCCCTTTGGAGAGGACGTCCAGCCGATAGCTACCCATTACCCAGCCATTAGATACCCATCCGCCACCCAATGGGTATCTAATCACCAGACGTCGCCCAAAAAGAGAGCTCATGTATAACCAAACGACTGGCAGTCAAAAGATCACGCTTTACTTATCAGCCGAGTTATTAAAAAGGCTGGCTGTGTCGACCACGGTTAATTACTGTACGCGAAGTGATTATATTCGAGCGGCTATCGTCCAGCGGCTCAACCAAGAGAACCAACAGCAGGCCAACGAAAAGCCATCGGCCCCGGAGACGGTAGAGGTAATTCAGCAAACTGAGGCGGAGTTCCTTAAAGCACTCGAGGAGCGGTATGGCCACAGCTAGGCGGTTTTTGGTGAGCTGGTTGACCTCTGGAGGGTCATCTGTTAGAATGCTTGTACGTTGAAATCAACAGTTAAGGAGACGAACCTATCGCCAAATACACCCGCCTGAATGAGCAAATTCGGGCACCCCAGATGCGTGTAATCGATGAAGATGGCAAGCAGCTCGGTGTTTTAACCAAGCAAGAGGCCCTGCAGCTCGCCCAGGAACGTGATTTGGATTTGGTAGAGATTTCTCCTGACGCCGACCCGCCAGTCTGCAAAATCGTCGACTGGGGCAAATTCAACTATCAGCGCACCAAGCAGCTGCAAAAAAACCGCAAGACTGCCAAGACGCTCGAGATGAAGCAAATGCGCTTCGGCCTCAAGATTGGCGCTCACGATTTGGCCATCAAAATGGGTAAAGTCACCAAATTTCTGGAGGCGGGGCACAAGGTCAAGGTGACGCTGTTTTATCGCGGTCGCGAGCAGGCCCACAAAGAAATCGGTTTCAAGATCGCCGCCAAGGTAATCGAAGACTTCGGTGATACAATAATAGTCGACCAACAGCCACAACTGGCTGGCAAACAATTAAGCTTCGTCATCCGGCACAGCGGCAAGAAAAAGGAGAACCCCGATGCCCAAACTGAAAACTCATAGCGGTACCAAAGATCGCGTTAAGGTCAGCAAAAACGGCAAAGTCCGTGTCGGCCACGCCAATATGAACCACTTCCTCGGCAAAAAGAGTGGCAGCCGCAAACGTTCGCTCAGTGGTCTCACTACCCGCACCGGCAAAATGGCCACCAATATCAAGAAGAATCTAGGAGTCTAAGAGCATGAGAGTTAAACGCGGCGTCGCCAGTCACGCCAAACATAAGAAAATCCGCAAAGCCACCAAGGGTTTTAGTCACCCCAACCGCGTTAGCGTCAAGCGTGGCCGTCAGGCTGTCACCAAATCACTACAGTTCGCTACTCGCGACCGCAAAAATCGCAAACGGACATTCCGCCAGTTATGGAACGCCCGCATCAACGCCGCTGCCCGCATCAACGGCACGACTTACAGCAAGCTGATCGCCGGTCTTAAAAAGGCCAACGTCACTCTGGATCGCAAAGTCCTGGCCGAGCTAGCCGTCAACGAGCCCAAAGCCTTTACCGCTGTCGTCAAAGCCGCCAAAAAATAGCCGCTTTGCACAACCTATAACGGTTACTGAGCTAGGTGTATTTTTGACTCAAGACCAATTTGCAGCGGGGTACCGTCAGAGCCAGTCATACCGGCCATAGTGTGTTGAAGGCCTGTTGGGCCTGCTTCAAAGACACCTTTTTCAAACTGGTTGGGGTCAAACGTCACAGGCGCGCCCGATTCGTCTGGGATAAAGCGCATGCTGGCACTGAGTTCGTGCAGCGTGGCTTTTGGTTGGCCGGTCGAATCGGTTTTCCAGGTTACAAAGGCATAATCCATAATCTCGTTGTAACTCTTAGTAGAGCGAGGGTCGCGCAGTTTTACTACCGCCGGATTGGTCAAGTAGGTAGATGATTTGGGGCCGCCATGTGAGCCGCCGTATTCCCGGCCGCCAGTGTCGGGCTCACGGTATTTGCTGCCGCCCGTTACCCTCGGCTGTTCTTTGATTATCTGCACGGTGCCGCGCCAAAATTCGAAAGACGCTTGGTTAGTGAGATCAGCTTCTACTTCGCGCTGAACTGCTCGGAGCGAACGGTGGCCGGCAGCCTTTTCGGCGGCAGTACGGGTCTTAGGGGCAGTGCTGGCGCTGGCCGGAGATACGCCGGCGGCAAACAAGGCCGCAGTAACCGTTGCCGCGCCGACAAGGCGATCTTTATTAGCTTTTAGGGTATCGGCGGCCTGTTGGATTTTGTTTCGGTTTTTGTGGATCATGAAATGTACTATAGCAAAATAGTGCTTTATTGTCAATAAAAGGTTGGGCTATAAGGGCCAGATTACCTGTAAGCCGGGTTTTGTCACCACCGAAGTGATGAGCTGATCATCTATCTAGGCGCACCGTTGCCAGCGAGCTCAAGCGGTTTTTATGATGAATCCTTAGCGGGACGCTCGAGGCTTTAGGCCTCAAAGTATCCATCTCCTTGCAGCAGGCAGGGTTTACCATTCTGACACGTCACCGTGCCGGATTGCGGGCTCTTACCCCGCTCGTTTCACCCTTACCCTTGCAGCAGCCGAAACTATGCAAAGGCGGTATCGTTTCTGTGGCACTTTCCCTAGGGTCGCCCCCGGTCGCCGTTAGCGACTGCCAATTCCCTATGCTGCCCGGACTTTCCTCGTACCCCGAAAGGCACGCGATCAGCCGGTAATCTGGCCTCTAACAGTATATCACCCCTGTTGCGTAATGCCAAGGTGGTCGTCAAGGGCGCGGTTGACGGCGGCGTCGGCCAGTTTGTTGAATTCACGGGGCACATGGCTGAAGTGCACGGCACGGAATTCTTTGGCTAGCGAGGTGATGGCATCGTGGATTGGCCACAGGTCGCGGTTTTTGACCTTAAAAATGCCCTTCATCTGGTTGACGACCAGCAGGCTGTCGAGATAGGCATGGACTTCGCGGACACCTAGGCGTTTGCATTCCTCAAGCGCCAGTTTGAGGGCCGTATACTCGGCCTGGTTGTTGGTGGTGACACCCAGATAGACACCCTGGTCGACCAAGACATTATCCTCCATATCCATGACGACAAAACCACTGGCGCTGGGGCCGGGGTTACCGCGGGAGCCGCCGTCGCTAAAGATCTTAACCTCTTCGGGGTGCATTGCAGCGCCGGCGGCCTGCGAGCCTTGAGGAGCTTCGTGGGCATACAGCGCGTCAATCGCCTGGGCCATCTCGCGATCCCGGTCAGTGATATTTTGGCCGCCTTCGTGGGTAATCAGCCAGATCTGGACGACACTCCACTCGTTTTCCCAGCGCGGGTGGTGCTGGAATTCTTCGGCCAGTTCGGCCACCGCCGTCATAAAGGCCCAGGCCTGCTTAAAATTCTCGAAGTTGAATTGCTTGTACAGCCCGTGTTTGGTTTCCTGCCACATGCTTACTATCTTAGCACGTCAGCTTGGGATGATTCCTGGGACAGCAGCGGTGCTGCTAATGCTACCGGGACATGGTCGCTATGTATACCCGGCACGACCCAAGATGTTGGCATACCAAGCTGGCTAGTGCTATGAACAAAACAATAATCAATCCGGCTGGCTGGATTGCCCGGCTGACCGATCGTGCTAACTGCTTTGGTACTGCCGGTTAAAAATCCGCGGTAGCTAAACGCCGGTACAATTTGGTCACCGTTAGTGGCCTTTTGGTTTGGAGTTTGATTAAAATCCCCGCAAAATATCACCGGAATGCTCTTGGTAGCGACACTCGCAGCATAGTGTAAGACCTCGTTGAGCTGCTGCTGATGTTCGGCGGCCGGACCGGCCGCGATATGGGTATCCATCAGTTGGACTTCGGTACCGCCGTCGATTTTGGTTTTAACAAACATGACCTCACGGTTCTCAGTTAACCCCCGCTTAGCTCGGTTAAAACTAATGCGAGGGGCGGTAATGGTGGCAATGCTCTCGCTGATGCCATGGCTAACGTCGCTAACTGCTCCAGCCGCTGTTTTTGTAACCGACACTGACGAGGAGTCACCTTCCATAATCCGGGCATAGGCACCGTATTGCTTGGTAGGCGTGATAATCATGTCGCCCAGACCCCCGTCTTGCGGTTTTTGTCGGCCGTCGGCCAGTTTATAGCTCACATACAAATTATCCTGCTTTAGGGATTGCTGGATTTGGCGGCTATCGCTGGTGGTCACTTCTTGGAGCATCAGGGCATCCAAACGCTCCTGGCGCATTAACAATCTGATGTTGGCTAGTTGGTTTAGGCCATCGCGGGCCACATTATAGGTAGCCACCCGCACTTGACCATCAGAGACCCGTGGCTGCTCTTTTGCCGGCCCCGAGGTATTGACCGGCTCATTCCGGTTAAGTAGGCCAGCAGCAGCCAGAGTACCTCCAGCAGCCAGTATGCCAGTAGTCAACGCTAGAGCAACATAAGGTAATCGGCGCCTATCCGGCCTCTCGGATCGATCCATCTTACCGGTAGCTTAACAGCTAACCGGCAAAATGATAAGCGATAATGCTTAATTTAGGCAGGAATTAGCGCACCGGACGGTCGAGTGTGGCCAGCCGTGCCAGGCCCCAGGCGATGATGGCGTACACTGCCATAGCTACCAAAGTGTACGTTTCAAACCGTGACACGCCGTACTGCAAGTTATAGCCAAACAGGCTGAAAAACGGCGTCACAAAGGGGTGGCTGGTGCTATAAATGAAGTCGGCGAAGGCATTGTTGGGATTAGCGCCCAGCAACGCCAGCACAAATCTGAAGGCCAGCAGTACCAGCAGTACGCCGGCAACGTACCAAATGACCCGCTCAACGATTGTCGCGCCGCTTGCCCGCGCCACCGGCTCGGCATCCACTACTCTCGTCACTTTTTCTACACGTTCAGCCATAGTGGTCTCCTTGGCTAATTGTCCTAAAAGTATAGGAAATTAGACTCGCCGCAACAGTAAAAATTCCAACACACTATCCATAAATTTCAAATGGTCGGGGTGACAGGACTTGAACCTGCGACCTCACGGCCCCCAGCCGTACGCGCTACCAACTGCGCTACACCCCGAAAGCCCCTATGGGACATAAATAGCCGGGCACCGGGTTTGATCACCTGAGGGATCCCAGGTGGGTGCCCGCACCTGGCTAGCCACGGCTGCCAGAAATATTGGACTCCCTAATGATTAGTATCAGATAATCATTCACCCAGCCGTGGAGCATTACAGCCCTACCCGACCAGAGCTTATTATAGCGCACGCTAACTGGCTCAGGCGAGCAGGAAGCGCAATAGGCCGGTTTCAATACTGTTGATAATCGGCACGATGAATTGAAAAGCCACAAAAAAGAAAAAGATGATCGCAAAAAAGCCCATGGCTTCGATCTGGTACATGATTTTTTGTAGTGGCTCAGGCGCAAAAGCGTAGAGTAGACGCGAACCGTCAAGCGGCGGAAACGGGATCATATTAAAGATAAAGAATCCGATATTTACCTCTATAAATATGAGTAAAGCGTTGTACAAAAGGCTACTAGAATCAGGCAGCACGATCCGAAAAATCAAAGCCCCAATCGCTGCCAAAACAAAATTTGTCAGCGGCCCGGCTATGCCGATTAGAGCAGCGCCGAATTCATCGTACTTCACCCGGTCGGGATTAAATGGTACCGGCTTGGCAATAAAAATCGGTGGCAAGTGTAACAGCAATAACACCATTGGCAGCAGCACGGTCGTGACCGCGTCAATGTGCTTCAACGGGTTAAGTGTCAGCCGTCCCTGCTCATGCGCCGTATTATCACCGAGCCAGTGGGCAGTATAGGCATGCATCGCCTCGTGGATCGACAGGGCGACGATAATCGACCCCAAAATCAGTACTAGGTTAAGACCGGATAAATCACCTAACATGTCTCCCTAGTATACCAATACTTAGCAGATCACGCCTTGGCCGAACGTTTTATGAGCCAGATTGGTAGCAATATCAAAAACACACTGACCACAAAAGCCACGATCCCGTTGATTAATTGGTGGTGATGAACAATAGGCACATAGGTGCTGTCAGCACAAATGTCTAGACATTCAAGACCGGTAAGCAACCAAAAACTAAGGCCTGCCGCCACAGCCATAAAAAGCCCGCTATAGGTATATGATTTTAGATATTTTAACGCAGGCGTACGGGGAGGTTTGGCTAGACTAAGAGCCAGCTTATGGCCAGCCCAAAAGAAGTAGACTGCCACAATAGTGATGGGTATAGTGACTACCCCTACTACATAGATCAATCCCAGAAGTGTAAATATAAAGAGGTTGAATCGCAGCAGAAACAGTGCAGCCATGATACTGTCAGTATAGTCTATGCGGATTAGCTACGCCATGGTTGACTTTACCCTTGTTATTGCGTACAATTAACCCCTATGCAGAAATGTGACCTCACCGGCAAAGGCAAGCAATATGGCAGCAATGTCAGTTTTTCGCAGCGCCATACCAAAAAAGTCTGGAAGCCCAATTTACAGATGAAGACGGTTGTCGTCGACGGCAAAAAAGTCCAGATGAAGCTCAGCACCCAAGCTATCCGCACTCTCAAGAAAAAGGGCTTACTCAACCCCGCTGCCGCCCCTGCTTCTCCCGCTTCAAAATAGCCAAAATCAATCTCTTAGTGTTGCTGCGCCCTCGTTTGGAGCGATGTATGGCGTTCGGATACCCAATGGGTAGCGGATGTATGGCGGTTGGATAGAGGATGGGTATCCATTGGGAGACATGCCCCTAAAGACTAGGCATGATTAGCAAAGCCGCGTCCGAGACGATAGACAGAAGTTTTGGTTAGGATTTTTCGAGGATAACCAGCTGGGTGAGATCGGTGGGTTCGGCGTGCTTGAGTTTGAGCTTACTGAGCGTTTCTTTGGGTTCCATGGCTAGTTCTTTAAGAGCGTTAGCCAGATCTTGCTGGGGCACGGGGAATTTCAAGGCTGCGTCAGCGTAATGAACCGGTGTTACCAATTTTGGCTCGATAGCTTTGATAAGCTTGAGGGTGCCGACAGGATCGACTGTGTAGCCGTTGCCGCCGACTGGTACGACCAATAGATCGATCATGCCGATAGTTTCCAGCTGCTCGTCGCTTAGTTCGGGATATATATGACCGGTGATCAAGAGGCTGGTATCGCCGGCTACTAGTTTGAACATCGTAGCATTAACCGTATCAGGGTCGTCTATATGAGCCCGGGCAGCAATACCAATAACTGAGATATCCGAGACTTCGTATTCACCAGGGCCGTCAAACGATAGGCGCGTCACGTCGCTAGCGCCATGCGGGCCGGTAAATAGCGCCACGTCGTCGGGCTTGGTAATGCTCTTGGCGCCCAGGTCGGCCAAGTTGTCGTCAATCACCACACGAGCGCCTTTGTGGGTCACACCTAAGCAGTTAGCACCATAAAACTGTAGATCCATTTAGGCTTCCTTTGCTTCTTCTTCGACTTCAGATAAGAGATTGTGCAGATCAACCAGGATTTGCTTTTTAGCATTCATGATACCAACGGCAAAGCGATCATTGATAGCCTGGCGATATTGAAAGTCTGGCAGGCTCATAACCGTGTAGCGGATGCTCTTGTTTTCTTTGCCCTCTAACTCATCAACGTACTTTTGGAGCGCGTTAGGGTTAACCTCGCCCACGATCAGGAAATCAATCCCGGAGCTCTCGTCACGAGTAAACTGGCCAGTATAGACAGCCAGGTCAATGTGGCCGACGGCGCGCAGGTCAGAATCAGCTACTGGCTCATCGGCCGCACCCGCTACCGCGACCTTTTTAGTCTTTTTGATGCCACCCCCAAAAATCTGCTGCAGCGGCTCATAATACTCGAACTTTTGGTTGACCTCATAATACAGTTTGTTGTTTGTGGTTTCGGACGTGATGATGCCGATGCTCAATAAATTGCTGAGCTCGCGACGCACCGAGTTGATCTGCTCGTCAATCTTGCGCGTAATCTCCCGGACAAAAAATGAGCGGTTAGGATTGCTATAGAACAACTGTAATAATTTGACGCGCGTTTTTGATCCAAAGAGTTGCTCAATCATGTTGCCAGTGTAGCAAACTATAATTCACTTGGCCAGCTTACTTGTCCAAAAGTGTTGTTACTAATTCTACAACTTCTGTCTGATCAGCAGGGGTGGTAATCCAATGAATACTTTTGTTACGCTTAAACCAGGTGCGTTGGCGTTTGGCTAAATCGAGCGTCGCTTTGATGATTTTTTGGCGTGTTTCATCATGCGAATCAGTACCCTCAAAGTACCCGCGCCACTGCGCGTAGCTGATGCCTTTGAGCGCTTCGCAATCCCAGCCATAGCGCTCGACTAACTGCCGAACCTCGGTTTCCAAGCCGGCCGCCAGCATATGATCGACCCGATTTTCAATCCGTTGCGTTAGATCGTCACGTGCCGGCCTTAACCCTAAAACCAGAGTATTTTCCCGCATTGCCTGGCGGGTGGGCAAAGCGCCGTTCGTTTCAATCAGTCGAATCAATCGTCGTTTATTACGAATGTCGACCGTGCCCAGCTCCAGTCCTAAGTCTTGGATCTTTTTTAAGAGCTCTGTAATGTCGAATTGATTGAGCGATTCCCGGTCGGTTCGATCTCCGGCTGGTAGGAATCCATAGTTATATAAGACACCGTCGACATACAGCCCCGTACCGCCGACCATAATCGGCAGCTTACCCCTCGAGGCAATATCCTCAATTGCCTCATTAGCCAGTCGCTTAAATACTGCCGCTGTAAAATCCTCGTCCGGCCCGGCCACGTCTAGGAGATGGTGCGGAACCAAGGCCCGTTGTGCGGCCGTCGGCTTAGCCGTCCCGATATCTGCCTCCCGCCGTACTGTCCAAGAATCGGCACAGATAATCTCCCCGTTGAACTGCCGCGCCAGCTCGATAGCCAGCGCCGTCTTCCCCGAAGCCGTCTCACCGACCAGAACGATTAATTTAGGGGTGCTGACCATTGGGTTGTTTCGGACTGCTGGACTATAGAGTACAGCTCGCTCCCGGTAACATGAAGCTGATTGACATGCGCTTCTAGCGGCCAGCGGCCGGCATTAGCTTCCCAAAAAGATGTATAGAGGTCGTCTAGGGCTTCGCTGCGTTGCCGGGCCCAGTTCGCAGCGGCATTCATTGATGCCGGGAAAGCTGCTTTGCGTAGTCGATGAGACTCCGTGTCTGCATCATGATCGCTTACCAAACTAGCTATAAATAACCAACGCATCTTTATCTGCCGTGCTATTGGCGGGGGGGTATCTTCGTGATCCGGGCTGGGTATTTGCTCTGGTTGCAACATCTTGAGTAATTTACTCCGCTAAACTAGTTTCTTAACTTATACTCCTACCCTATAACTTAGGCAACCATAAGAGCTTATCTAGGTCTACCCGATAATCTTCGCTGACGGCAAAGCCTTCGGCCTCCAGAACCTGGCGATGACCAGCGCGGCCGCCGGGGTAGCCGGCGGCCAGACCCCCGGACTTGTTAACCACGCGCTGCCACGGCAGGCCGGGGTCGCCAAAGTGAGCGATACCGCCGACAATCCTAGCTGCCCGGGCATTGCCGCAGAGCGCGGCGATTTGGCCGTAGGTCATCACCCTGCCCTTGGGAATCTGAGCCACCAACGCTTCCACCCGCTGCCGGAAGCCTGTCTCAATAACTTCAATCATACACATCCTTGCGATGGCCAACTTTGACCACTACCACAGTTATTACTCTGTCATTAACCTGGTAGATAATTCGGTAATTACCCTGGCGGATTCGGTAGAGATCAGCTTTGCCGTGAAGCTTAATAGCTGACAGCCCACGTGGCTCTTGGGTCAGCTGTTCAATCCTGGTGATAATCCGCCGCAAATCAGCCTGCGGGATACTGTGCAAATCCTTGGCGACTGATTGCTTATAGAGCAGTCGATACAACTGATTAGATAAGGCCTTCCGCCTTAAATTCGGCGACCAGGCTTTCAAAAGAATAAACTGGCTCGTCCTTGCGCGCTGCTGCCGCCTCTAAATCTTCGAAATCTTCGAGCAACTGGCTAGCTACCGCCTGCTCGATCAAAGTCGATACTGTCGCGTCGGCATCGAGCGCCCGCCGTTTTAAGACCTTTAACAGCTTATCGTTAATAGTAATCGTCGTTCTCATAGTTTGAGTGTATCATATACGCATCATTGCATCAAGATGCACTATAGCGAAGTCTTGAGGACACGGCCCTTGGCTTCGTTGGCCACTGTCTTTAAGAACTCTTCGACGCCCAGTGAGACCGGGGCGTCAATGACAGCCATATCCTTGCGGATCCGCGGTGTCACCTGGTCAGTCCGGATCTCCTTTTCGCCGATCACGATAGTATACGGCACTTTGGCCACTTCGGCAGCTCGGATTTTTTTGCCGACTGATTCGTTGGAATTATCAACCATTAGCCGGAGGCTGAGCTCCTGGGCCCGCTTCAAGACCTTGTCGGCGAAGTCGGTGGTCATCTTTTCTTGGTTGACGGTAATCACCCGTATCTGCTCCGGCGCCGCCCAGATTGGGAATTTCCCGGCGGTGTGCTCGATGTAAACTGCCAGAAACCGCTCGACCGAGCCCAGCAAAGCACAGTGAACCATCACCGGCTGTTGCTTGCTGCCATCCTCGGCGGTGTACTCCAGTTGAAACCGTTCCGGCTGCACGAAATCAAGCTGCACGGTCGCCACCTGGTGCTCGCGGCCGATGGCGTCAGTAGCCATAAAATCAATTTTTGGGCCATAAAAGGCCGCTTCGCCGGCCTGCTCAAAGTAGTCCGTTTTATTAGCTATTACGGCGCTCTTGAGCTGCTCCTGGGCGCTCTGCCAGAGTTCCGGCGACCCCAGGTAAGCATCGCTGTCATCCCGATAGCTCAATCGCACCCGCAGTGTCATCCCTATAGTGCCATATAACTCGTGGGCCGCCGTCAACAGATTATTAATCTCCTGCTCGATCTGATCCGGGCGAACAAAGGCGTGGCTGTCATCCTGCGTCAGTGACCGTACTCGATTTAAACCGCCCAGTTCACCGGTTTTTTCGTCCCTATAATCTGTTGTAGTCTCAAGATAGCGGATCGGCAGGTCGCGGTAACTGCGGGGCTGAAACGCATAAATCCGGGTGTGATGCGGACAATTCATGGGCTTAAGTACCAGCTCATCACTGGTTTCCTGGCTCTTGACCAGGAACAGCTCGTCACCGAATTTTGCCCAGTGGCCGCTGGCCTCATACAATTCTTTTTTGGTAATATGCGGTGTCCAAACCTTTTGGAATCCATAGCGCTCCCGCAAGCTATTGGAAAAATTAGTGAATTCTTCCCTTAGAATCGTGCCGCGCGGTGTAAACATCGGCAGTCCCGAGCCGACCATATCCGAGAAGACAAACAAATCCAACTCCTGGCCCAGCTTGCGGTGATCGCGCTTTTTGGCTTCTTCGAGCATTGCCAGGTGTTGGCGCAATTCCTTATCAGTGGCAAAGGCCAGGCCGTAGAGGCGCTGCATCTGAGGATTTTTTTCGTTTCCCCGCCAGTAGGCCCCGGCTACACGCATCAGCTTAAAAGCGCCGGCCTTCCCGGTTGATTCGACATGCGGCCCCCGGCAGAGATCAGTAAAGTCGCCATTCTTGTAGAATGACACACTAGCAACCGCGGCGTCACCCTCGGTAATCGTACCTAATGCAGCGGCGTCCAGGTCTTTGGCAATGGTAGTGCCGGCCCGCTTGAGATCGTTGAGCAGTCCCTCTTTATAGGGTTGTTTGGCCTCTTGCGCCCAAGCGATGGCTTCGTCGATTGGTTTCTCAAATCGCTCAAAGGGCACATTGGACTCTATAATCTTGTGCATTTCGGTCTCGATCTTTTCAAAGTCTTCTTCGGAGATCTTGGTATCCGGGCCGAGGTCAATATCATAGTAAAAGCCATGCTCCACCGCCGGCCCCACCCCAAATTTGGCCTCTGGCCAGAGACGTTGAACGGCATTGGCCATAATATGCGCCAGCGAATGCCGCATCGCCGGTAGTTGATCTTCAGTATCACTCATTGTCAGCCTCCTCCAGCCACACTATATCCTCATCACCTTGGTCGTTAGCCCTAAAAATCACTAACGTTAACATATCGTCGCCGTAGTTAATAACTTCATGGATGTCACCAGGCTGTACTAGGACAAATTCCCCAGGGCTGGTAGCAACTATTTCACCATTTACCAATATCTCCCCCGTACCAGTAAGAATTTGGACGACTTCAGTGCGCAAGGGATGCTTATGGGGTTTTATGTGGGCCTTTGGAAAAACTCTAACCGCTTGTAGTTTGGCATTGCTGGATAAATCTTGATAACCCCAAAAAACCGCCAGTTCGTCATTTGCTCGCTGTTGGAATGCCAAATCGCCAATTTTTACCTGTTTCATGCCTGCTCCTTGGAATTAAAAAAGACGCCTCTATTAAATACTCTCGCACGGTATTTAATCTAGCGTCTCGGTCCTATCTGATATAGGAGGTTCCACCTCGACAGTTACTCTTGCGACTTGTCCCGTAACGTCGGTTGTCGCCACATCCCCCGGAGCTCCCTGGTTGGTGAATCCACGTCTCTGCTCCCCTGTAGTATAGCACTGCCTTGGGGCAAATAAAAAAGGGTTAAATGATCTCGCATGTCATTCAACCCTTTTCACACTTGTGAGACAAAACAATCTCGTCAAAACTTCGCCTCGACTGAGTACTATAGCAAGGTTAGTATTATAAGGCTAGCCTATTTATGCTGTATTTCTCACATACCCACATGGGGATAACTAATTCCTCCTGACGTCACTTGCGATATAAGCCCGGATCACACCCTTGCACTGCGCCCGTAATTGCTATAAGGTATAATCTGTTAGACGGGGGCGATTAGCTCATTTGGCTAGAGCGCCGCATTGACGTTGCGGAGGTGATAGGTTCGAATCCTATATCGCCCACCATCCTTAGACACCCGATTATAAGCACTAGCGTTTAGAGTACTATTGTTGACTGATAGGCTTTTTTTAGCTATACTGGATCGGTTAAACAGGGATGTTTTGTATTCGTAAAGTTAGCGCTCTAGACGCCTTTCAGCTGTTTTATGAGGAACTTGTTTCCCCAAAGGCCCCCAGTAATCGTATCCGCCGGCTTCGTACCACCGCTACTGCCAAGTAAGCGGGCCCCGGGAGTATCCACTTCGTGGGGCTTTTTTATTGATTAAGGTCAGGTTTTCCACGAAATGTAGGCTTGTTATCCACTAGCCTTTTTAATAGCGATATGTCAATATGTTGACATGGTTTGTACGTATTGCGGCGGAAAAACGCAAGTTGTGAATTCTCGGCACCAGATTAAAAGCAATCAAGTCTGGCGGCGGCGGCAGTGCCTAGACTGTACCGCCCTCTTTACTAGCGAAGAAAAAGTAGCTTACGCGCTAGCCTGGGTAGTTTATACAGGGGGCTCATTTGAGCCCTTTTCACGCGATAAATTGCTGCTGAGCCTACATGAGAGCTGCGAACACCGTGAAAACGCGCTGAGTGACGCCCAAGGCCTCACCGAGACCGTTATTAACAAACTTCCGGCCCATATCATGCATGATAATCCAGGAACTCTCTTTAATGACGATATCGCCCGGATAGCGCATGTAGCCCTCAATCGTTTTGACCAAGCTGCCGCCGTGCGCTACTACTCTCTACACCGCAGGCTGTTGTGAGAATCTAGATTTTAGCCGGGCGCTTCAAGAGGCGGCGCAGGCGGCCCTGCCTAGCGACGGCATTCGGCTCAGCCTGGGTGGAGCGGCGCTGGCCGCGAGCGTCGACAGTGGCTTTTTCGGTGACATCAAATTTTGACAGGTAACGCTTAAACATCAGGCGAGTCTGGGAATTAAAAGCTGCCAGTGAGCCATAGGCGATACTAGTGACCGGTAAAAAGATCCACTGCGTCAGCATAAAGATAGAGTGGTGGCGCTTGTAGCGCAGGGGGCGTGGTGGCAGGGTCACCAAACAGATGTAGACGGCGACAATCAGGGTGACTGTGCCGACCCGTTGCATACGGGAAACCATATTGGGAATTAAGTTTGCAGCCAGGTTTTGAGGATGTACCAGGGGCGGGATAAAGGCCGCCAGCAGGACGAGCAGCGCCTGAGTCGCCCAGCTGACGTGACTCTCTAGAGTACGCAGTAGTTTAGCCAGCACATCGACCTTAGGAGCCTTGTTACGGTGCCAAAAGCCCTTATCGGCGATATAAGCGATGTCCGAGGCGCCATATGTCCAGCGACGCAGCTGGACGAACTGAGCTTTGAGAGTTTTGCGGTAGCCGTCGGCCAGCACGGCATCCTGATAAATTGGAATACTAAACGGATACACCCGGTAATCACCGTCAAAATGAAAATAGGAACGCCAAAACTGGTGTCCATCCTCGACTACCGTGCGGGTACTCCAAAAATCCATGTCGATTAACGACTGCATCGGTTGGGCATGGGCCGAAAAGTTACGGCTAAGATGTGGCCGCTGGCTGCCAACGATGTAAAACAGGTTGTTACCGACGGCAATGATACGCATCAGCGTCGGCGCGTCCCAGATATTATTGGTATACATGGCCAAGGGCTGGTATGAGGCTTTGAGTGGATCAGGTACCACGCAGTAAAGGTAGCTCAGAGCGGCAAAGTAACGTTTATCGGGACGATTATCGGAATCCAGGGTAGTGACAAGCACCTTGGCGGGGTCGATTTTAGCAGTTTTGAGATATTTTTGCAGCTGGCGACCGGCGTAAGTGATATTGGCGCCCTTGCCGATGATTTCACCGGCCTGCCCATGAGGGTGTTTGACCATCATGGCGTACTTAAAAGTATCGCCGTAGAGATCGAGTAGCTCCCGCACTCGGTCTTCGGCCGGCTGACCAGCCCGTTCCTCGTAAGCCATGACTAAAATGATTTTTTTGGGATCGTAATTGGCGTCAATTATAGCTTGAATGGTTGGCTCCAAGATCTCGCGGCTCTCGTTGACACTGGCGATGATAACGGCGTGCAGCAGTTCACTGGGACAAAAGTCGTGCCGGCGCGTCGACAACAGACGCAAGTTTTTAAGATGCCACTGCGGCCGGCTGATTTTCTTGCCGGTAATTTTTCCGGCGTCAATGTCAGCGGCCAAGCCCTGCCAGTCCAATTTCATGTGCTGTTTCATAATCCGATAGCCGGCGATGGCCCGTGTCGAATACGCTACGCCGCGCACAAAAAAAACTAGCAAGTAGAAAAAGATGAAAAAGATAGCAGCCGTCGGATTTATCCAACTGAGGATAAGCGGCAAAAACAATATCGTCCAGCTCAGGGCGCCGGGTAGGATTTCAAAGAAACGATAGTGACCCTTGCGGTCTTTTTCAAAGGGAATTTCGAGGTCGGTCATGCCTTAGCGCAGTACCAGCAGGGCGTTACTGATAATAATCGTCAACGTCAGCAACAGGATGCCGAGGCTGAGGATAGCAATAGCCAGCTGGCGATTAATCCGGTAGGCTCGCAAGCTAAGCATGGCGTTGGACACCAGTACTACCAAGGCAAAAACGATGAAACTTAAGAGGTCGACGACCGTGCCGGTAATGTATTTGTTTACGAACTCGCGGTTTGAACAATCGCGGCATTGCACGATATAGGCATTACTGTGACCGGTTGTCAGACTAATGATGATAAAGATGCTGCCGGCCACTGCTAAAAAGGCGTTGATGCTGAGCAGCAACAGCACTACGTGATCGTGAAAATACTTCTTAGAAATCGCCATAATCTTACCGCTGATTATACCAGATGGTGCGGGTGGCGGGAGTCGAACCCGCGTCTCAGCCTTGGGAAGGCTACATAATAGCCGTTATACGACACCCGCTGGGCCGGTGAATGGAGCCACCTGCCGGAATCGAACCGGCGACCTCCGCTTTACGAAAGCGGCGCTCTAGCCAACTGAGCTAAGGTGGCAAAATATGCCTGTGGCATATTTTGTAGACGCGAGCGAAGCGTCGTCCGCCTAAGTTAACCGAGGTATTATACCAGTAAATTCAGCGTTTTTTCTTAGCTAAGGGCTGGGCCGAAGCCGCGATTCCTATCGCTACCGCTATCACCACGGCATTTTTAATGATGTACTGCCCTTCCAGCGTCGGCACCAGCACGGAGTGCCACGTATAGCTCGGTACCAGCAGCAGGGGCGAGCAGACAATCAGCATGTGTGCTAGCAGGAGTGGTATGACAATCCGGGTCAGTCGCGGAAATAAAAACAGCACGCCAATTAGGCACTCCAACAACGCTAGCACCACAAATAAGGCGTCGAAATATTGTAGGCCAACCGTTTTATCGACCAGCGCTTTTGCCAACGGCCCGGCCGGGCTCAACCCCAGTAATTTAATAATTCCAAACCAGAAAAATATCAAAAATATCGAACCTCGCGCCATCGGGACAAAGCTCCGCCTAAAAAACGCGATCAGCCGCAAATCGGCACTTTTATAATCTAGTTTCAGGCCGCCCATTTATCTAACTATAGCAAATTGACAATTTTATTTGGTGTTGTATTGTGATTTTTAATTGGAGACCGTACGCCCGGCTTTTCGGGAAACGCAGTCGATGCTTAGCGGCCGACCAAAGCCAAGCGGTCGGTGAATTCTTCAACCATCACCTGGTCTTCAGTCAGCATGGCGATAGTCAGTCTCGTCCATTCGATCAGTTCCGGCATATCTTTTTGAGTCAGTTGATCAGGCGTCTTACCAAAGTGGTTTTGTACTAACCGGCCAATATAGCGCGGCGCGGCCGGCCCGAAGTAGTCTTCGGCGATATGGACGACTTTTTGGTAGAGCAAGGTATCTTCCTTCATCTAAATTTCTTCGATTCGCTGGAGGCTTTTAGCCCCTTTAGCAATTAAGACATAGCCGGCACCAATGATAATCAGCAAGAAATATACGATCAACAGTAACAGCCCCAGGTTTAGATCAGACAACTGAGTTGAAAATGATTGAAACATGCGCAGAACAATCGTCGTGATAACCACCCAGCCCAGGCCGTTGGCCAGATTGCGTAAAGCCCCTCTATACAGCGCGCCCTTGACCTTGTGGCGATAGAGATAAATAAAATAGATCGCCTGAATACCTAAAAACCACATGATTAAGCGCGGGATGACGATGGTCGTCACAGTGGCCCAATCCGGTAAGTAGTACGAAGCAGCTTTGACGCCACCGACTGGTACCTGGCGGGCCGGGTCACTGAGCGTCAAAAACACATACAGGGCAGCCAGACCTATACAGGCCACGATTGCCATTTGGGGAAACTGGTAGGATGGTCGCTTTACCAGGCTGAGCAACCGGTGAGCTCCCCGGTTGATCAGCCAAAATGCCGGAAAAAGTATGGCCAGCGTGATGTAATTGGTGAGCCGCACCATGTCGGCGGTCGCGCTTGGATGCGACTGGTAGTAATGCGTAGCAAAACCCCCAAACACAGCTGATAATGGTAACCACAGCGTCAGCAGCAAAATTCCGTGCCCGATAATCAAAAAAGCCTCTCCATCTTTACCGCCCCGGATAGAAGTAATATAATCCTTGAGCCGCAAAAAACCACCGAGGGCAATAAACCAGATCAATAGGTAAGGGATAGCAACTGTTAGTGCCAATCCGATGGCTTGACCACTAGAAATATGATATTTCGTTAAAGTCTCTTGGTCGGGGGCTACAAGTAACGCCTGGGCAACGTAGGCAACCGAAAAAGTTATAAAAAATCCGCTCAGCCATTTGTATTTCCACAATAACGACATGCTTCCCCCGCTATAAAACCCAAATTATAACGCTTAATGCGAGTATTGTCATCTAAAAAGTTTCACACTGACCGGCGACCGGTAATCATAATTATAGATTAACAATTATTACAGCTCGTATAAGGTTGGTGAATTGCGCTATAGTACTACGTAGCATGCGCAACAAAGTGGAATTACTGGATAATGACATCATTTACGTCCAAAAGATTGGTGACCAAACCGAGCAGTCATTGTTTGAATTAATTGGTAAAATCAATCATCTGGCGGCTGGCTTGCGGGCTCAAAAAAAGCCCGTCTTAATCCTCTCTAACGCTTCGGCCGAAGGCAAAATGGACGCCAAAGCCCGCAAAATGGCCGCCAAAATTGGCAAGGATCTAGCTTATGATAAAAGCGCGACCTTTGGGTCTTCTGAGTATCTATATAATCTCCGGGAATTAATGATCATTGCTACCCAACTAAATCAAAAAGTAGCTAATTTTAAAACCGAAGCTGAAGCCGTCGCCTGGCTCCTTAAATAACTGACGGGCCGTCGCTTTGAATGTGTGGAATTACTTCACTGCTTATAAAGCTGATCGTGGCTGCCCACTGCCTCAAACAGCACTCTGTCAGCGCCGATTTCTTTGAAGTGCAGCCGTAAATCACCACCAATGCTAATCGACCGGTAGCCTTTCCAATCTCCATACAGTGTGTGGTTACGTAAGTCTTTGTGAAATGGCTCGTCAATGAACAACTCGATTGCATCCAAAGCTTGTTGGCGCTGCAGTGCAGTCAGTCGGCTCTGGAACTGTTGATCAAAACTTTTACTGAAATCAATGTTCATTACATCAGCGACTTTAGATGAGCCAGCGCTTCTTCTTTAGAATTTGTATGTGTAATATTGCGGTCATGCTTGAGATCTTCTTCGGCTTTACGCATGATTTTTTCGAGATATGGTGTCGGCTCTAGAGTCGGCATCAGGGTGAGCTGACCCTCGCGAACAGCCTGCAAAGTGGCTGCGGTTATAAAGGCGCTGGTTGACAAGCCCAGAGAAGCCGCAAAATCAGCAATGGCCTTTTTTGTCGCATTATCAGTTCTTATCGTTAATGTTGCATCACTCATGTATTACATTGTAATACAAATGATAGTAAAGTGTCAATTGGCGGGATATCGGGTCGGACTTCCGAACTATTGTCCCTTATGCCGTTTCATAAAAACACCCGGGTCTAGGCCGGATTGCCTAATGATCGACTTGAATGTGCCAAGCGGTATCTCTTTCTTGCCAGCCGGAACAATGGCAGTATGTACACCGCTGCGGTATTTGGCATGGCTACCGCTTTGGGAGATAAAAACAAAACCATTGCGTTCCAGTACTTTGACGATTTCTTTTGATGACAGTAGTCTAGGCATGCTGTAGGCGGAGAGTGTGGACGGTTGGGTGTTCTACAGATGTCGGAATAGATGTGGCGGGTGCGTCTTCTAGGTATAGTTCTAAAGCTTCTTGAAGCATAGCTAGAGCTTCTTGCTCAGTCTCGCCAAAACTGGAAACATCAACATTAAGGCACTGGGCAACATAGTATTTGCCCTCTTTGTATACGACTGATTGGTAGACTACTTGGTTCATGACTTTATTATATCACCTTACGGAACTTAGATTTTTCTCTCATAATTTTTGTTAACGAAGTCGCTGCGCTACTGGCCGTATTTTTGACGTTCACGTCTTTCATAATCCCTTACCCGAGCCAAGCCCGGGACAATGACATCCCTACGTATTTGAGTGCCGGTATGGTTCATGCGCTCCTCCTAGATTTATTCTAGAAGTGGCGCTTATCTATGTGAACCTGGACACACCGCGAGATAACGGATTAGGCTTCCGAACTATTGAAAAGTAAACTGACGGTGGATAAAGTAGCTGAGCACTAGGAGTGCGGCGATTAAGAGAATGGCGTATAGCAGCCTTAAGCTCCCATCGTGTTTTTGATTTCCGACAATAGACCTTGCAAAAAGCGGAAGAAATAAGAGGTCGCCGATGACAGTCAGGGCCCAGGTTGGCCATATGATGGGAACAAGTATTATAAAACCATAGCCAGCACCTGCTGGTGAAAAAATCGTGAGGGCGATAAAAAATATGGACAGGACGTTAAAGAAGACGAGCGCCTTGAGAGGTTTTTTATGCTGACGCATGGGTTAACTCAACAATCTTACTAACTTCAGGTTCGGTTTGGCGGGCCCGACCGGATTCGAACCGGCGATCTCCTCCGTGACAGGGAGGCG
>CAYMUN010000012.1:0-20533 GCA_964393835.1 uncultured Candidatus Saccharibacteria bacterium
CGCGTCCTTGCCAAGGACGAGGCCAGGGGTTAGAGTCCCCTCACCCGCACCAAATTGACACCTAAAAAAGCTCCCTTGATCGGGAGTTTTTTGTTTATTGATTGGATAGTCGGTTTCAACCTATGTCCGGTTAAGTAGACCTCACGGGACAGAATATGCTATTTTCTTGATTGAAAGCGCGGTTATAACCTGACGCGTAATTCTCAACCAAGTATTAAATGAAGAAAGTACGAGCTATCCATTTAGGTTCTTAATTTAGCATTTCTACGAGTAATCATTAAGTTGCGCTAGAATTAGTAGATGCCGATCTTCTTGTCCATAAAACAAAAAATTGAGGCCACCCTTCAAAAGTTATACGACAACGACACGCATTTATTCTTGGTAGATGCCAACGAGCGTTCAATTACACATAAGCTGGCAATCTATCTTGAAGAGCACTTTAAAGATTACGATATCGACTGCGAGTACAACCGAAATGGCATGGACATAAAAATGGTTGAGGGTTTTAGGCGTGAGGTTACGTCTGACGACACCGACGGAGTAAGCGTATACCCGGATATAATTGTTCACCACCGGAACCGTGACGCAAACGCCCCTGAAAGTAATTTTATTGTGATAGAAGCGAAGAAGTCTTCAAACCCTGCGAATGACCACGCAAAGCTTCTTGCATACAAGCGCAACTTAGGCTATCAGCATGCATATTCAGTTCGCCTTCCGGTTGGGCATAAAAAAATAGAGCCATTCAATCCCTCTGAATACATCGAAGAGATCCAGTAAACAATCTGGAAAATTGTTTGTTATGATAAGTACATGCGTATATTTAGTAAAGACACTGGGACATTTGACCTTGAAGAGTTCAATAGGTATGTCGATGTGATCAGGCAGATCCTAGTAGCACGTTTTTATCAGCAAGCTGCCGAGGCAGGATCAGACATCCCAAAAGAGAGTATGGATAATTACAACTCGCTTTGTGTGGCATATTGGTTTGGTGAAGATCTGGACAAAGCTGCAGAAACCCTATCTGGTGATAAAGAGGAAATTGAAGAATTTATTGATCTTATCCCTGATAAATCGCATGATGCATTGGCGGTCAACCAAGAGCTTAGGCAAGTGGTAGTATACGTTCTTTGGTTTAAGGCACAGCTGAACGAGCAAGAATACGGGAAGTCATGGCTTAAAAGCAGTGAGTATAAGCGAATTAGCTCTATGCTGGATGCATATGGAGATGAATTCCCGAGTAAGATAACTGCGAAAAGGTTCATCAAGATGGTACGCAATATGAATAAGTACTACTCCTTTAAGCTATCAACTTCCTAGGCCCAGTACGGCCATTTGATGACTAAGGAGTGTCGTTATACTTTGACTAATAATGCTGCCCCACGTAACGATATCTAGAAAAGCTCCCTTGATCGGGGGCTTTTTGTTTATTCGGAGAAATACAATTGTGCAACGGAATTACACCGACTGACTTTGTAGTTCGTCAGGTAGGGCGATGCGAGAAGAGAAGTAGGCAAACCGTTGAGCAATGCCTTCCCTGTATAAAACATCCAGAGTTGCCACTTTATGGTCCAGGCTTGCATAAACGTAATATCGGGGGAAGCTAAATACTTTTTTGAAATCTACTACCAGATCCTGGAGCTCTTTTATCTCAGTCGCTTCAATCGTATGAAATCGTGGATGACTGTTGCCTAGTATTTTCTCCCAATCTTTGCCGCCCCATTGCGTCACCTTGAGTGAAAGGTTTTGCATATGAAGACCAGCTTTAAGCTGTTCTTTTGGGAATGCTGGGCATGCCGCAATAGTCTGGAGGCATTTGTCTTGATTGGAGTAATCGCCCTTCGTTGCTTTATAGTCGTGCTCTAGATCGCACTCCTGGGCCATGATTACCCAAAACGGAAATGTTATTGTCTCGGTATCGCCATCTTCAGCTATAAACTTATACTGAAGTTTTTGAAAAATATCACCCTGGTGAGGTCTATCAGCGCGTACCGTGCCAAACATATAAGTTTACGCACTAATGATGCGTTTCTTAGTTGATACTGTCGCTGGATTATATATTTTTATAGACTCATTATTAATAACTGAGTAGGTGCTGACTGTATAACTAAGACCCTTCGTGACTGGTGTTATATTTGCAGCCTGCTTCGGTTTCTTGCCGCTAGGTTTATTGGGCATCTTCTATAACCTCCATTTCCGATCGCAAAGGATCACTAATACTCTTTTCGAAATAGACCGCAATAACAGTGTTGAACTTTTCAATAAGTTGATCACTCACCTCAAGCTCAAACGGGCTGTCGGTAAAAGCATCGATGTCGAGGATAAACTCATTTTGAGTGACAGGTGCTGGAAAGTATTCATTAAATATACCGTAATTAAAATTAAGTTTAATATCTTTATCATGCTGTATGGACATGGAGTGCATGGATCTTCGTAACTTCGAAGGGTCTACAAAGTCTAAAGCAGCAGTTAGCTCGGGAGCAATGTACTCACTCCAGCCATGCTCTAACCCTTTTGGAGCGATCTTATTTACATATCTGAGACCGAGCCTAGATACTTCATTAATGGAGGTAAACTGTCCAAAGAATAGTTCGTGTACCTTCTTGACCGTCTCAACGTACTCTCTAAACTTGGTATAGCTCGTATGCATCAAGGCTAACGACTCCGGTGTAACTGTAATTACGTGAGATTTATCAGTGCTTTCTATCTGCCAGACATTACTGTCTTCGGTGTGGCTCTTTACTTCTGAGCCAGTATTTTCAATGATAATGCCTTGTTGCTTTATGGTAGCCAACTCACCGTAGTCTGCGCCTAGTGCCTTCTTATAGGCCACGAGTGCTTCCTCCGTGATTGAGCCATCACTAGCAAATCTCAATTGGCAGATAACTTGAATAAGGAAGTTGTTTTTGTATTTCTTCTTTGCTGGTTCGGTCATTTTTGTTTATCTCTAATCATTTTATTGTACATGTATACCCCCAAGAACACGACTTCATCCCGCTATCACCCTCAACTATAAAGCATTGAATTAATTGTTTAAAGCCCATGGTTTATAGGTAGGGGCCAATTTTTCTCTAAATGGTCAACCATCGATCAGTCTCGTTATACTTTCATTAACAATGCTGCACCAATTTCTATGAACATGAAAATTACTCTAGATCTGTTATGCTACCTCTATGAAGGTAGCATTTTTTGATAGGGATGGAACTGTCATCCAAGATCCGCTCGATGAACGTGTAGACCGGGTAGATAAGATCGAGCTCTTTACGGATAGTATTGAGGCTCTAAAGTATTTAGCCGATAATAACACTGATGTCGTGCTGATAACCAACCAAGCGGGAGTTGGCGAAGGTCGTATTACTGAAGAAGAATTCTGGAATATCCATAATGAGGTACTTAACCAGTTGGCACCGAGCGGGGTCAAGTTTTTAAAAACGTATATGAATGGTGAAGCTGCGGATCCTGATGCCACCGAATGGCGCAAGCCAGGTCCCAAGATGCTCCTCCAAGCTGCTGAGGATTTACAGCTTGATTTAAAAGATGTTTATATGGTTGGCGACAATCAGTCTGATATTCAAGCTGGTATAAACGCCGGCTGTAAGGGGAGCATACTCGTTAAGACTGCCAGGAATAAAGTGGTTGAGTCACCTAATGCAATTTATACCGCTCCGAACCTGTTAGACGCAGCTCATTACATTGTCGCTAACAGCTAGCAGGCTGGGTATTTTTGTTTGGTATGATTAGTCTATGGCAGAAATAAAATCTAAAAAGGCTGAAATAATCGATGGCTACTTGATAAAGTACCATGCCAACGGCAAAACTCGCTGGTCAAAAGGTAAAGTAGTAGATGGACATCCAGATGGCTATTGGGAATGGTACAGACTGGACGGTACGTTAAAGCGCTCGGGTCATTTCAATAATGGGGAAGTAGTCGGCGAATGGATTACGTATGATCAACGAGGCGAACCTTACAAAACTACACAGAAATAGTCGCATTATCGTTCATCAGGGTGGTTATACTTTCAGCAACAGTGCTGCCGCCTTTTCATGCTAGATAAAATTTAAAATTGCGGCATACTAGTAGTATGAAAGTTACAGGCATTGACCGTAATAAATGAGAGCAGCCGGCAGGCCCGACGGCGTTCGCGCCAATGCCTGAGGATAGCGATTATTTTGGAAGTAAATCGCAGCATTTCATGCTGAACTTCCGCGTAGATGACCTAGATGGTCTGCTGAAACAACTTAAGGCCAACGATGTAAAGATCGTAAAAGAGGTGGAAGAATACGAAGGGATCGGTCGTTTCGCCCACATTCAAGACCTAGAAGGTAACCGTATAGAGCTGTGGGAGCCAGAGGAGGAAGCATGAGAAAAATAATTGTCCAGGAATTTATTACTTTAGACGGGGTAATGCAAGCGCCGGGCGGGCCCGACGAAGACGCCTCAAGTGGCTTCAAATATGGCGGCTGGACGGCACCATATTTTGGCGAGACTGACGACGCCGCGGCTGATTTTATGGCAAAGTGGATGCGGTCGACAGACATTTTATTGGGTCGAAAAACGTACGATATTTTTGCTGCTTATTGGCCCAAACATGCCGATATGTGGCCAGGTATCCAAGACGTTAACAAATATGTGATGTCTACCACTCTGACCGACAATACGTCGGACTGGAAAAACGTCGCTTTTTTTAGCAGTGTAGATGACATTAAAAAGCTCAAGAATTCCGAGGGCTCAGATATTAAAGTCCACGGCAGTGGCGACCTGGCGCAAACCCTGTTTAAACATGATCTCGTCGATGAATTGTTTTTGATGACCTTTCCGATCACGCTCGGCACCGGCAAACGTTTGTTTGGCGAGGGGGCAGTCCCCGCGGCCTTTACGTTAACCGATAGCCTGGTTACGCCCAACGGCGTGATTTTTGCTAACTACATGCGGGCCGGCGAAGTCAAAACCGGCACCGTGGGTGAGTAGCACGGGTATCCTGCATGACTGACAAACCCGGCCCTAAAGCCCTAAAACGCAACCCGGCTCTTCAGTCTTTTGAAGTGCTGATGGGCGAGTGGCAAACCACCGGATCGCATCCTTACTTCCCTGACGCTGAGCTGCACGGGCGGGTAGTCGTTGAATGGATTGAAGGCGGCGCGTTTTTGCTGATGCGCTCAGAGATTGATCATCCAGAATTTCCTGATGGTGTGGCTATTTTTGGCAGCGATGACGAGGCCGGAGCATATTATCAGATTTACTTTGACGAGCGGGGCATATCTAGAAAGTACGATGTTGCTATTACGGCCAACCAGCTTACGTGGTGGCGTGATGAAGCTCATTTTTCACAGCGCTTTACGATGGTAATAGAAAAAGACCGGCTGGTTACCACTGGCGAAATGTCACGTGATGGCGGCGAATGGGAAAAAGACCTCTCGCTGATCTACAAAAAGGTATAACCGATTAGTTTTTAGCCAGTTTGGCTACTGCTCAAGCAACTAAGGCAATTCCTCGCCTAGGCTCCTGTCAAATATCTTACATACATGCCATTTCCTAACAGTTACCTTAATTTAGTATGAGTTTGCTAAAAAGCAAAGTTTATCTTAAGCATAATGGGGGAATCCACAATGAGTGAAGCAAGAGGGCTCATGCCGACAGCAACCACCGCGCCGAGTCGTATAGGAAGCGTGTTATCAAATCCTAGACGCAATGGTATCGCGCTTGCCACAGCCGGCCTTATGGCAGCCGGTTTTTTTGGATCGGGCAAGGGTGAAGATAGCAATCACGAATCGGCGACTTCACCGCTTGGCTTGTCGGCTCCTGATTTTTTGCGTCCAGGTCCAGAGACCGCCGAAGCCGCTAAAAGTGACTACCCTCATGTAACCTTACTAGAGGTAATTAACGTAGTGTTATCCGATGCGAGCCGGGATTGTAATAAGAGGCGTAAGCAATGGAGACAAGACGAGGGTCGACACTATATCGCAGGTGATGGCACCTGTCACCGCCCAAATTTTTATGGTGCTGGCTGTTACGAGCAAAAGCCGACACCTATCCAGGGATACTGCAAGATGACCGCTTACACCATCGATTATCCTGTTGAGCCGGAAAGTGGTGTAGCGACTACGGTTTTTCAACATTGCGTATCACCTAAGCGAGCGGTCATAAAATGGCCGTTTCGACAACGGACACGCGACGGCAATATTAAACGCGTATGGAGAACTGTGCCAGATCACAAGAACAGTGTCGACTTTCTGTGCTGGTATGATTATGATTCAAAAACACCTCGTACACCGCCTGCCCCGCCAGGCCCAACATAATCTCTCAAGGGGCGGTATTACTAGATATGTCCCCGCAAGTAATATCTGTGGTGCCGGTCGATCCAGGTGTTTCGCTTCTGCGAGTAGGAAACGAGGCGTCAACTAAAGGAGACAAAGCAATTGAGAATAGAGTTTTGCGCCCGCCACAATCTACGGCGTGAGGATCGGCTACTCTGACGATGGTGGAAGAAGATTGATCGTCAGGATGTTTTATTACGAGCGCGTCAGCGGGATACCGCACCGGTTTTTCACCCATGGGAATACCTAACGAGACGGCAGCCGTCGCTATGAGTGCCCCTAATGGCAAAGTAACTCTATCAACCACCGAATCAATCACGGCTTTCGATCTTTCGCCAAAACTCAGTTGCCCGTCTATCATATACATAGTTTTATCACATAACCAGATATATGACAATATCTGGCTCTCAAAATTCAGGCTGTATTCCGAACAGTACTACTTAATACATCGGTATAGGCCACACGGCCGTCCACAGACTGCTATTATATTGTCGTGTGGTAACTATAAGCTGACTTTGGGGGTGGTATTTGTTATACTTAACCTCTGAAAGCGCTCATGCTAACAAAAACCTATGGCCAACTTAAAACAACCGACTCCACCGAATCCTGACGAAGAGACCGTCGTGCTGTTACTACAGGTGCCGCGGACAAATGACAAAAAGGAATTGGCGGCCGAGCAGATGTTTGCTTCGTTGCACGGACTGCTGCTATTTCCGCCCGAGAAACTGTTTCGCTCGGCCCGGCGGGTACGGATCAGTTTTGAGATCGCCGTACTTAAAAAGCGGATTGGTTTCTATGTCTGCGTACCGCAGTATCTCAAGGATTTCGTTGAGGAGCAGATCTATGCCCAGTATCCGACGGTGCAGATTTCGGTCGTGCCCGATTACTCCGAAGTCGCTGCCAGTAGTGGCCACGCCTCGCTTGGGACAGAGATGAAACTGATCACCAATGAGGCTTTGCCGATCAAAACGTTTCAGAGTTTCGAGGTCGATCCTTTGGCGGCTATCACGGCGACCCTGGCGAAATTCGAGGAAAACGAAGAGGCCTGGATCCAGCTGGTGCTGCGTCCCGCCACCAAGAATTGGCATAAAAAGAGCGAGCGCTATATCGGTGGCGTGCGCGGCGGTGGCACCAGCGGCTCGGGAGCCGGTGACATACTGAGCGCTCTGTGGGCTGCCCCGGATGGTAAGGCCCCGGCAGCTGCCAAGTTGACCGAGTATGACCAGGCCCGGGCCAGCGGGGCGGAGGACAAGAGCCATAAGCTGGCCTTTGAAACCACGCTGCGGATCATTTATAAAGGTGACGTCGCGGTCAACCAGGCGACCTTGCGCCTGCAATCGATCATCGCCAGTTATAAGCAATTTAACACCACCTATCTTAATGGCTTTGAGCAGTCCCGGATCTCGCGTGACGGGGCGCTGCTCGACCGCTACCAGGAGCGTAAGCTGGGCAGTAAGCCGCTGTTATTAAATATCGAAGAAGTAGCGACGCTGTATCACTTGCCGCATACCACGGTGGAGACACCGTATATCTTATGGGCGCTGAGTCAGACTGCCGAGCCACCGGCCAACTTGCCGCTACTCAGCGAGAGCAGCCAAGCTGATATCAGTCCGATCGCTACCGCCAACTTCCGTGGCCAAAACGCTCCTTTTGGCATGCCACGCTCCGATCGCGGCCGACACCTCTACATACTTGGCCAGACCGGGGTCGGTAAGTCCGGATTGCTGGAGTTACTGACGATCTCTGACATCCATAGTCCCTATGGTTTCGCGGTCATTGACCCGCATGGTGATTATGCCGTCAGCACGCTGAGGCGTATCCCGGCCAGCCGGGCCCAGGACGTGATTTATTTTAATCCGGCCGATGTCGAGTATCCGATCGCTTTTAACCCGATGGAAGTTTTGGATCCCAAGCTGCGCACCCATACTGTCTCGGAACTGATTGGCGTGCTGAAACGGATGTTTGAATCATGGGGGCCGCGCCTGGAATACATCTTGCGCTACTGCCTGCTGGCGCTACTGGAATACCCCAACGCCACCATGCTGGATATCACCCGGTTGCTGACTGACAAGAACTTCCGTCAGGAAGTCATGGAGCAGGTGAGTGATCCGGTGGTGCGCAACTTTTGGCTGGTCGAGTTTGCCAGCTGGAATGATAAATTTGCCGCCGAGGCCGTGGCACCGGTGCTAAACAAAGTCGGCGCCTTTACGGCTAACCCGGTGGTGCGCAATATTATCGGTCAGCCCAAGAGCAGCTTTAACATTCGCCAGATTATGGACGAGCGCAAAATCCTGGTCGTCAATCTCAGCCGGGGGTTGGTGGGCGAGGATAACGCTTCGCTGCTGGGCGCCCTGCTAGTCACCAAAGTCCAGCTGGCGGCTATGAGCCGGGCTGATATACCGGTTGAGGAGCGCGCGCCGTTTTATTTGTATGTCGATGAATTCCAAAATTTCGCGACCGATAGCTTCGCGACAATCCTTAGCGAGGCCCGCAAATACGGGCTCAACCTGACCGTGGCTAACCAGTACATTGCCCAGATGTCACCGGAAGTCAAAGACGCCGTGTTTGGCAACGTCGGCTCGATGATCGCCTTTCGGATGGGGGCCGATGACGCCCGCGGCATGCTGCGCTATTTCGAGCCGAAATTTGAGGAGTACGACCTGGTGCACATGCACAACCGCCACTTCGTGATTAATATGACTATCGACGGCGAAAAATCGCAGGCCTTTTCGGCGGTCAGCCTCAATCTGCCCGAGCAACAGTTTGACGAAACGGCTCATATCATCGCTCATTCTCGCGCCCGCTACGCCTTGGAGCGCGGCGCCGTCGAGGACTATATCGGTCAACGCTACCATCTCGATACGCACAAAGTCAGTGCCGTCAAACCGGCTAAGGCAGTGGTTCCTGTAGTTCCAACCAAAGAAAAAGCCGCCACCATGGGCCAGGCCGCCGTTAGCTCAGCCGTAGAAATAGTCCGCCTAAAGCGTAAACGCAAGCGTCGTACCAAGCCCGCCGCTAAAAAACCGGCTCCGATTAGTAAGCCCCTAGAGTCCGTTGAGCCGACTGATCCCAACGAACATATTATTTTCTCTCGCTAGAGCAGCCGATTGTTAAATATTAGACAGCCACAAGTCGCAAGGTGGTTTTAAAATACCTAAGATACTCAGAATCGTCTTGAGGGAGTTTGCCTGAAACTGATTAAAACAATAATAAAAGGAGTAAATATTGGGAGAACAAATAGATAGAGGTAATAATCCGGTTAGTAACCCATCGGCTTTAGGGGCTACCACGCTGCGGCGCTTAACCCAGGTGGGCATGGACATGTTGCATGAGGGCTTCGGTGATGCTCCGCAAGGGGTTCGTGATCCACAGTCTGTCAGGACATCACCACCGCCCCTGGGGCAATCCGAAGAGGTAACGCGACATATGATACAAGCCCACACTTGGGCCCGACGACAGCTACAGGGTCGTTTACGGTCATATGATTGAGGTTCGGTAATCGGCTAAAAAGTCTTCAAACGCCCGCATTAGTTCTTGCAAGGCCGGTGACGGCGCGCCGAATTGGTAATCGTCTATAGCTTGGAGCGGCATAATTTTTGAGGAAGTGCTGGTCAAAAAAGCCGCGTCATAGCTCGCCAGATTATCGAGGGCGATAGCTTGGTGGATAACGGTAAAGTTATGCTCGGCAGCGACCTGGAGGACATGATCACGAGTCACGCCGGGTAGGATTTCCGCGGTCGGGGGAGAGTATAGGGTACGATCTTGGAGCCCGAAAAAATTGGTGCGCGTGCCCTCGGTAATATTGCCGGCCCGGTTGATAAGCAGGGCATCGTAGGCCCCAGCTTGGCGAGCCTGGCGGTACGCTAGATAGCTGGGCAGCATGTTGAGTGATTTAGCGTGAGGGAATTCACGTTCGTGAGGGTAGGTGATAGCGCTAGCACCCTGTTTGTATAGCTTGCGATCGGGAAACAGGGGGTTAAGGCACAAAATATTAAAGCTGGCGTCATCGGCTGTCGGGCCGCCAATGAGTAAGACTTTGAGGTTGCAGGTCTCCACTTCGTTTTTAGCAACCAGCTCGTCAATGCTCTGAGCTATAAAATCAGCGCTAAAATTATGGGGCAGCGCAATGATGTCCGCTGAATTCAGCAGGCGCCTCAGGTGTTGGTCGAGGAAATAAATAAGACCATGAGATTGCCGGATGTTTTCATACACGCCAAAACCATAGGCGTAGGCGACATTATCAAGCGGTATGACGGCTTGGTCGATTGGCTGAATGGTGCCATTGTGGGAAAAGTAACTGTAAGACATGTTTGCAGTGATTAGTTTCCCCTCTATAATACCCTTTTGGGTTATAATCTGTAGGACGGCGCCTTGGCGGAGTAGTTACGCAGCGGTCTGCAAAACCGCGTACACGGGTGCAAATCCCGTAGGTGCCTCCATTATATTTCCCAGTTATGGGGCGAGTGGCGGAATTGGTATACGCGGTGGACTTAAAATCCGCTGGTCAGTGCGACCTTGAGGGTTCGAGTCCCTCCTCGCCCACCATTGTTTTCTAAACTGTACCCGGCAATCCAAAACTAGCCGGAAGACTTGCTATACTGAAAGCGTGCAAATCGTTGTCAATAAACTGTTAACCAGCTATGCCTTAGCCGGCAAAGGCCACTTAGTCTTACTACTGCATGGTTGGGGTGACAGTGCCAAAGGTTTGGCTGACCTCCAGCATGGCCTGAGTAAACATTACCAAGTTCTGACAGTGGATTTACCCGGCTTTGGCGCGACTGAGGCTCCAAAAGACACCTGGGATCTGGATGATTATGCCCGGTTTTTGCAGGCGCTACTAGCTAAACTCGAGCTGTCACAACTCTACGCCGTTATCGGTCACAGTAATGGCGGCGCCTTGGCTGTCAGGGCGGTCAGCCTGGGGGCCATAAAGCCCCAAAAAATCGTGTTATTGGCTGCCTCCGGGGTCAGGACAAACAACCAACTCAAACGGTTTTTCTTTAAAATCATCGCCAAAACCGGCAATATCGCTACCGTTGGCGTGCCAGAACGCTACCGACAGGCGCTTCGTAAGAGTCTCTACGGTGCCGCCGGCTCCGATATGCTGGTCGCGCCACATCTGCAAGATACCTTTAAAAAGACCGTCCGCCAGGATGTCCAGGCCGACGCCGTGGCTATCGACGTGCCGACATTACTGGTGTACGCCGCTGATGATGATGCTATCCCCGTAGCTGACGGCAAGCAGTACAATGATTTAATTAAGGGTTCGCGACTGGAGATTATTAAGCAAGCTGGCCACTTCGTCCATCTTGACCAGCCGGAGCGAGTGGCACGACTAGTAGGGGATTTTTTGAAATGATGCGAGCCCTCATCAGTCTCTATAGGCCGAATTATCCCACGGTATTGGTGTATATGTTGCAGGGCAGTGAATACCAAACCCGGCCCTATCTGCAATGGCTGGCCCGCACCCATGATTTCAGCCGTGTCAGGCAGCGTCGGACGCTTGATCGTACTATGGCTGCCCGCTTGCTACTACTGGCTTTACGGTTGGGCATAGTACTGCATATTGGTATCGGGCTGTTACTTATATACCTGGGTATGGCCTATGATATGCCGGCTGGCGTGCCATTCGGCCTGGCGCTCATCCTGGTCTACCCCTATGTCTGGGCCTATTTGGCAATGTTACCCCTCCAGCTGGGGCGGTTGCTTATCAGTCAGCCTAAAGAAGCCCGGCTGATTGCCGAGTCAGAGAGAATTTTTGCCGCCCATCCGGGCGTTAAAATCGCTATCGCCGGCAGTTACGGCAAAACTACCATGAAAGAATTGCTGCTAACCGTCCTGGGTCAGGGGCTTAAAGTAGCCGCTACGCCGGCCAATAAAAATGTCAGTATCAGCCATGCCCGTTTCGCGGCAAAGCTAAAAGGTGACGAAGACGTACTGGTGATTGAATATGGCGAAGGAGAGCCCGGGGATGTCGCCCGTTTTACTCAATTGACTCATCCGACCCACGGCGTAATTACCGGCCTGGCACCAGCTCACCTGGATCGTTACCCCAGCTTACATGCTGCCGGCGAGGATATTTTTAGTCTCGGTAAGGCCGTCAAAAATCTCTACGTCAATGACGAATCCCCCGACATTCAACCTTTTTTAAAAAAGTCACAGCAGCACTTTAATGAGCATGGAGCCCTGGGCTGGAGGGTCGAAGCCGTCAAAACCAGTCTCGACGGGACGAGCTTTACGCTCCATAAAGGCAAGAAGTTGCTCCGGCTGCACAGCGCTCTGCTAGGGCGCCATCATCTCGGCTTTTTAGCGCTCTGCGCCGGCCTGGCCCTGGAGCTCGGCCTGAGTGATAAACAGGTGATAGCCGGCATCGCGGCCACCAAACCTTTTGAGCACCGCATGCAGCCCTATCAGCTGGCCGGGGCCTGGATTATCGACGATACCTACAACGGTAACCTGGAGGGCATTCGGGCCGGCACTCGATTGCTTGCCGAACTAGTTGCTGATTGTAAGATGTACGTCACCCCCGGCCTGGTTGACCAGGGCCCAGAAACCAAACGCGTCCATCAAGCGATGGGCCAACTAATAGCTCACGCCAAACCAGACCTGGTAGTCTTGATGCAAAATTCAGTCACCGATTACATCCAAGCCGGTCTCAAAAAAGCCGGCTATAAGGGCGAGCTACATATTGAGCCTGATCCGTTAGAGTTTTACACCAACCTCAGTCACTTCGTGGCCAGTGGCGATCTGGTCGTCATGCAAAACGATTGGACTGACAACTACGCCTGAGCGACGTCTGGCAGGTTAACACCTGGTGTTGCCTGCCGTTGTTCGCTCAGCCATTCGTGCAATTCAGGTTCAAGCGTTAGGGGAGTGTTGCTTTGTAGCACTCGATCAACTATACCATCTTGGAGTAGGGGAGCGATATTGGGGGCGGTGGCCAAGAGCGCAACCGGTAATTCTAATTCCACGGCTTTTTTTAGTAATTGGTGGGCTCCGCGGCGGTTTCGCTCCTTAGTCTCGAGAGAAGTGACTACTGCTACGACATCACCTATGAGGTTGTGATAGGCTAAATCGGGGCGGGCAAATGTTTGTACCTCAAAACCACTAGCTCTAATAGCCGCGCTCGCAATATCCCGGGTGTCTTCATCTTCATCAAAAACAATAATTTTTCCACGCTCTTCCCGCTCCAGTGTCGGCATATCTAAAACTCCATTACTTTACGCTCATCATAAATCAAACAACCTAAAATGCAAACGTAAATATATTAGTGGTGGGAAATTGTATATACTAATTGCATGGAAACGATCGCAGTTATCTTTGGTGGCCGCTCAGCTGAGCACGACGTATCCATCGTCACGGCCCTGGCCAGTATCATAAGGCCGCTTGAATTAACGAAAAAATACAAAGTAGAAGCCGTATATGTCGCTAAAGACGGCGCGTGGTATTGGGATGAAAAACTCAAAGATATCAAATTGTTTACCTCGGGTGCCATCCAAGACTTTTTGCAGCGCACGCAGCCAATCGGCGTGCAGTTTGACGGTGGCATGACGCTGATTAAGGCTGGCGGCATTGCCGGCCGCAAACAGTCCCGCAAAATCGATCTGGTCTTTCCGGCAATGCATGGCACCTACGGCGAGGACGGCTCGCTCATGGGTTTGCTCGATATGGCCGGCATTCCTTATGTCGGCTGCGGACTCAGCGCTTCAGCCGTAGCCATGGACAAAGTGCTGGCCAAGCAAGTCGCGGCTGGTAGCGGCATTCCTGTTTCTCGGTTTCTTACTTTTACCAAGGCGGATATAGAGCGCGCGCCGGGGCCGGCAGTGCAGGCTATCACCAGGGGGCTCCAGTATCCGTTATTTGTTAAACCGGCGCACCTGGGCTCCAGTATTGGCATTAGCCGGGTCACGACTGATACTGAACTGCGTAATGCCCTCGAGGTGGCTACCCATTATGATGACAGGGTGATTATCGAGGAAGCCGTCCAAAACCTGATTGAAGTCACGCTGCCCATTATCGGCAATGATCGTCCGCAACCGGCGCTACTGGAGCAGCCAATGACCAAAGCCGAAGACTTTTTCGACTTTGACACCAAGTATCTGCAGGGCGGCAAAAAAGGCAAGGGCAAGGGCGGTGCCAAAGGGGCTCAGGGCTACAGCCAGATCCCGGCTGACTTACCCAAAGACCTCTATGCCAAAGCCGAAGCTGTTGGCCTGGCCGTCTATAAGGCACTCGGCTGCAGCGGTATCGCCCGGGTGGACATGTTGATTGATGGCAAGACTAACGAAGTCTATTTTAACGAAGCCAATCCGCTGCCCGGTGGGCTCTATGCCCACAACTGGAACCGGGCTGGCGTCAGTAACATCGAGCTCGTCCAAAAACTGGTCGGCTTCGCCAAAGAGCGTCACATCCAGCGCCAATCCCTCACCACTACCTTCGGCACGAACTACCTCAAACAATTTTAATCCTGTCGGCTTCGCGAAGCGGCCGGGCGCGTTTCTGAAATAGTTTTTTGGTACTTTTCTGAGAGGGTGTGTATGTATAACGGGTGGCGATTCGCTGGCAGGTATACATACACACCTGATTCCAAGACCTGCCATGTTAACTCCTAACAGAGCTGAGTGTGGTATCATTAATTATGACGATGCGAAACCGGGTTGCCATCCTCGATGCCGGGGGACAATATGTGGATCTGGTGCGCAAGGCGGTAGAGCGACAAGGGATTCCGGCTGACGTGCTGCCGCTCAGCACTCCCCGCCAAAAAATTGAGGGCACCTACGGGGCAATTATCATTTCCGGCAGTCCGGCCAGCTCGCACGCCGAGGCAGCGCCCCAACCAGATCCCGGCATTTGGGAGAGCCCTTTGCCGTTACTTGGTATCTGTTACGGGATGCAGGCCATGGTGACAGCCCATGGCGGCCAGGTGGCTAAAAATGCCATCCGCGAGGATGGCCGGGTAACCACGCAGGTAGACGTTTCACACTTAATTTTTACCGGTATCAAAAAAGATTTTACGGGGCTTTTCACGCATGGCGACTTTGTTAAAACTCTGCCGGAGGGTTTTGGAGTGCTGGGCTCGCATAAACTGAGCGACGGCTCGACGGCGTATTCTGCAATTGCCAGAGATAATAAAATCGGCGTGCAGTTTCACCCGGAAGTCTTTGACGACACCCCCGAGGGTTACCAATTATTTAAAAACTTTTTAGAATTAGTTGCCGACCTGGAGCCTGACGAAGGTTTTCGCCAGCGACAATTAAAAGAATTAATCGAGGTCAAGCAAAAACAAATTGCCGAGCAGGCCGGTGACCGTCATGTCATCGCTTTTGTTAGCGGCGGGGTTGATTCCAGTGTCACCGCCACGCTGGCCGCCGGAGCCATCCCGGCCGAGCGACTGCATGCTTTTTACATTGACAACGGCTTTATGCGTGACGAGGACGACTTGGTAATAGAAGCCCTACAAGCCGCCGGCATCCCCGTCAAAAAAATCGATGCCGTGACTGATTTTGAATATGCCGCCGCCGAGATTGACGGCATCAATAATGGCCCGCTGGTTACGGTCACTGACCCGGAAGCTAAGCGTAAAATTATCGGGCGGGCTTTTGTCCAGGTTCAAAATAAACTGGTTGCCGGGCTCAAGCTGACTGAGGCCATGCTGCTGCAGGGCACCAATGCCGCTGATCGCATCGAGAGCGGCCACAGCACCGGCGACAGCCACACCATGACCATTAAGACTCACCACAACCAGGTTAAAGAAGTCCAAGAACTCAAAGCTGCCGGCCTGCTGCTTGAGCCCATCGACGATCTCTTTAAAGATGAGGTGAGGGAAATGGCACAGCAACTCGGTCTGCCGGATGAATTAGTGCAACGCCAGCCGTTTCCTGGCCCCGGGTTAGCTATCCGTATTATCGCCACTGCCAAATCTGACCCTGACTTGCAGCCCGAGCCGCAAGAACCCGATATCCAGGCCTTTCTCGACCACCATACTGCGGATGCCCAAGTACATGTCTTGCCAATCCGCAGTGTTGGTGTCGGTGGTGACGAACGTTCCCATCTCTCGGTGGCGGCCATCGAGCATGGCCGCCTGGATGCCAAAGACCTAGCAAAACTGGGTGCCGATCTGCCGGCCCACTTCCGCGATAGCGTCAACCGGGTCATCTACGCCCTGGGCTCGCAGCCACTCACCAAAAAATCCTTAACTAAAACCCTCCTAACCGCCGACGTTCGCGACCAGTTACGTCATGCCGACCGCATCGTCTTTGAGGAAATGCGCGCCAATGATCTATTGGGCAAAATCAAGCAATTCCCGGTAGTTCTGATTCCATTATCGTTCGGTGAGCCGGGCCAGCGCTCTATCGTACTGCGGCCTGTGACTACTAGTACCTTTATGACCGTCCAGGCTATGCTCCCCGGCCGGGAACTGCCTGCAGGATTCCTAGTCAAGATCACTGACCGCATCTTGGCCGAAGTCCCCGGCATCTCCCAGGTCTTTTTAGATCTCACCAACAAACCCCCGGCCACCACCGAGTGGGAATAACTTCGGTTAACAGGGATAGTTTGCTACAATGTAACCTGTTATGCAGCGATACATTCCGAGAGACATTGAGCCCAAGTGGCAACAGGCCTGGCAAGAGCAGGGTTTACATAAGGCCGTCGATTTTGATAAGCGGCCCAAATATGTGATGTTGACAGAATTTCCGTATCCCTCGGGAGCCGGATTGCACCTTGGTCACATTCGTGAATATACCTACGGCGACATGCTGGCCCGGCACAAGCGCATGCAGGGCTATAACGTCCTCTACCCGATGGGCTTTGATGAATTCGGCTTGCCGACTGAGAACTATGCCATTAAAAATAAGGTTACGCCGCAGAGTGCTACCGAGCAAAACGTGGCGACGTTTGAGCAGCAGATGAAGAGCCTGGGCTACAGCTTTGACTGGGATCGCAAGGTTAATACCAGTGACCCCGATTACTATAAATGGACGCAGTGGCTGTTTTTGCAATTCTTTAAGGCCGGGCTGGCTTACCAGGATGAAATCGCTATCAACTGGTGTCCGCATTGTAAGACCGGTTTGTCTAACGAAGAAGTCGTCAACGGCCGCCACGAACGTTGCGACACTCTGGTCGAAAAAAAGACCTTAAAACAGTGGCTGCTGCGCATCACTGACTACGCCGACCGTCTGATTGACGGCCTCAAAGACGTCGACTACCCCAGCCGCATCGCCGATCAGCAAATCAACTGGATCGGTCGCAGCAGTGGCATGGAAATCAGTTTCAAAATTGAGGGCTCTGACGAATTATTAGAGGTCTTTACCACGGCTCACGACACGATTTTTGGTACTACCTTTATGGTCTTGGCACCAGAGCATCCGTTAGTAGATAGCATCACGACTGCCGAGCACCGGGCCAATGTTCATTCGTATATTAAGATGGCTCAGTCCAAGACTGAGATTGAGCGCCAGGATGCTGGCCGCGAAAAAACCGGTGCTTTTACCGGTGCCTATGCTATCAATCCGCTCAATGGCGCCAAGATCCCGATTTGGATCGCCGATTATGTCTTGATGGGCTATGGAACCGGCGCGGTCATGGCCGTGCCCGGCGAAGACGCCCGTGACTTTGAATTCGCCAAAAAATATAACCTGCCAATTATTTACACGACCGAGCAGCAGGAATTCGTCAACTACCAAACCGAGTTAAAACAAAATCGCAAAAAGTACCGGCTGGCTAATTCCGGTGAGTTTGACGGTCTGGATTTCGAAGCAGGCCGCCAAAAAATCTTAGATAAGTTGGTCGAGCTAGGTGTCGGCCGCCAAAAAATCCAATATAAACTGCGTGATTGGATCTTTAGCCGCCAGCACTACTGGGGAGAGCCGATACCGATTATCCATTGCCCGGAGCACGGGGCCGTGCCAGTGCCAGACGACCAGCTGCCGGTGATATTGCCGCCAGTCGACCATTACGAGCCGACCGAGACGGGCGAGAGCCCACTGGCGGCCATTTCGGAGTGGGTACATACGACCTGCCCGATCTGCGGTCAGCCGGCCAAGCGTGAGACCGACACCATGCCTAACTGGGCGGGCTCGTCGTGGTACTACTTGCGCTACTTTGACGCTCATAATGACCAAACTTTTGCCGACCGTAAAAAGCTGGACTACTGGGGCGCGGTCGATATGTACCTGGGTGGCATGGAACACACCACGCTGCACTTGCTGTACTCGCGCTTTTGGCATCAATTCCTGTACGATCAGGGCTTAGTGCCATCGCCGGAGCCGTATGCCGCTCGCCGTGGGCAGGGTATCATCCTGGCCGCTGACAACACCAAGATGAGCAAGAGCAAAGGCAACATCGTCAACCCGACCGACATCATCGACAGTGGCTACGGTGCCGATGCCCTGCGCCTGGCCATCGCCTTTCTTGCTCCCTATGATCAAACCACTCCCTGGAGTCCGGAGAGCGTCGCCGGCACCCACCGCTTCCTGCAACGTGTCTGGACGCTGACCCAAGAATTCCAAGCTGCAGCACCAAAAAGTACTGCTGAATCACCAGAGTTACGAAAAGCCGTCCATCAAACGATTAAAAAAGTCTCGGCAGATTTGGACACTATGAATTTCAATACGGCCATCGCTGCCATGATGGAATTGGTCAATCGCCTGTATGTCATTAAGACCCAAGAGGATATATTTGAGAGCGGTGATTGGCAGTGGGCGCTCGAGACCCTACTGGTATTGCTGGCACCATTCGGGCCTCATATGGCTGACGAATTGTGGCATCAGCTAGGCAATAAAGATTCAATTCATAAAGCTGGCTGGCCCAAACATGATGATACCTACCTGATCGAAGACACCGTAACCGTCGTTATCCAAGTAAACGGTAAGTTACGCAGTGACATAAAAATTGCTGCTGACGCCGATAAGGCTGACGTCATAGCCGCTGCCAAGGCTGAGCCCAAGGCGGCAACCCATCTAAAGGATCAAACAATTCGCAAAACCATCTACGTCCCCGGCAAACTAGTTAACTTCGTAATTTAATACTTAATAGTTGCTCACAAAGGTACTTTAAGGGCACATGCTAAATGTATATACAAATAAGGAATACTAACAGGGGTGATCATAATTATTTGTATATACATTTAGCATATGGGTGTAAAGAGGCGTGCCCACAAGACGACAAAAACCGTGGGCTGGCCCTTGAGAAAAGGGGGGAAATCGGGTAAGATAGAGCTAAGTTTTGTAAGTAAATGAAAAGGATATGTCCCGATGGGTAAACCCAAAAAGCGAACCAGCCCCCGCAAGACCGGCACTCGCCGTAGTCATTTGGTGCTCAAGCTGGCTCGCAAAGTCAACGCCAAGTCACCTGTCAAAGTCCGCACTACTAAGCGCGAATCCGCCAAGCTCGTTTAGCGTTTAACTCTAAACAAGGAACTTAACAATATGGCATCCAATCGTCACCTCGGCCGCATCATCGCTCTCCAGACGCTCTACGAGCAGGAGTTACGCAATGAAGCTAATGATGTTGGCTTTAATGTAGATGAGGTACTGGATCGCAATATCCAGCGCTACAAAGAGATGCTTGATGATATCGAATTTATCAAAAAACTGGTGGCCGGTATCAGCAAGCAAACGGCCGAATTGGATGCTAAGCTCCAGCCGGTAGCGCCGGAGTGGCCGATTGACCAAATCGCCCGGATGGATCGTCTGGTGCTCAGGATCGGCTTGTACGAGCTCGAAAACGAAGCCGATGTACCACCTAAGGTCGTCATCAACGAGGCTGTCGAGCTAGCTAAAGCTTTTGGCGGTGACAATTCCTCAAAGTTCGTCAACGGCGTACTCGGCACTTTGTTGCGTCAGCGTGACGAAAAACCGTCGGTTGCAGCCAAAGTTGCGGCCAAACCAAAGGCATCTAAAAAAGCAGCCAAGACGCCGCCTAAAAAAGCAACGAAAAAGGCCTAATCAATGCAGGGCCCCAAGCGTATCAAAAATATTCGTCACAAGCTGACCCTCAAGCGCCGGCCAGTGATAGACGAAGTGGTGCGCGAGACCACCTCTGGCGGTATCGTTTTTCGTCGCAATGCCAAGACTGAGGCGGTTGAAATCCTGCTCATGCTGGACGCTAAAAATCGCTGGACGATTCCCAAAGGCCATGTCGAGCCGGGCGAAGAGCCCAAGCAAACTGCCGAGCGCGAGATCCGCGAGGAAACCGGCCTGCAGGAAATGAAGGTCTAAGA
>CAYMUN010000013.1:0-16208 GCA_964393835.1 uncultured Candidatus Saccharibacteria bacterium
CCTAGCGCAGTCCGAGTTTGATTTTCTTGAGCTTAATCGCCTTGCGCTCCTGGCGAATAATCGCTTTGCGGCGGCGCTCGGTCTTGCTAATCGGCTTTTGGAAAAACTGGTTTTGCTTGACGATAGCAATCGCGCCCGATTGCTGCACTTTGCGGTTAAAGCGGCGCAGCAGGTTTTCGGTCGACTCTTTACTATCTTTGCGGGTTACTTGTATCATCAGTTGCCTATTGTACTCGACAGAGGTCGTCTTTGCAAGCCCCGCGGCGGCAAGTCTAATTTGGCGGGGCTTGATGCTTGCCAAACAGCCCCATAATACGACGCCCCAGCCAGCCTTTTCGGGCCTGACGCCGGTCTAGTCGCTGGTGCTGCAGGCTCAGGTGTTCTTGGCGGGCCGCGGCTTCGTCCTGGTCTTTAGCGGCCAGCTCACTCGCCTGCTGCTCGGCCAGGTCTTTGGCAACTTCTAAGCAGTTATCCATGGTTATCTCAAAATCAAACTCTCCCGGTGCCGGCAGAAAACCAACCAGTTTTTTGAATGTTTTCCATTGCTCACTGGTTGGTGCCCGCAAGGCGCGGCGGGCAGTATCTTCGCTTAACACCGACCAAGTCAATCCGGTCTTTCCTGCCCGGGGAGTGCCCGGAAAGCCAGATGCATAGAGGCTTTCCTGGAAATAGACGGGCTCACCAGCATAGCTGCCGGTGCGGGTAACCAGCTGTGTGTGGCCGTTATCCACCAGGTCTACCCGGGCAATGGTTGCCCCACTCAAGGAGTAAATACCGCCCATTACCGCTAGTGTCTCGAGCGGCGGTTCGCCGGCTATGGTGTGCCAGTCGCCAGCTACATCGCTCTTAGAGCGTGGATCGCGTAGCCATAGCGTAGCGGCAGTCACTTCACCATCCTGGCTACGGCGCATTAAGTGCAAATTAACGTCTAGCACCCGGCCCATGCCCGGGAACTGGTCTTCAATGTTATGCCGTAGATCGGCTTTAGAAACTTCCGGGTTATCTGGCAACGGATAACTATCGGCGAATTCGTAGGTTTGGTTTTGGTGGTTTATTGATTCGTGGGCCATAGTAGTGATAATAGCATAAAATTAGCTAAATAGCAAGGTCAGGAGTCTCGTGATCTCTAACTGGCGATGCGTTTTTGCTGGTTGGCTCGTTGTGATTTTAGTACGATGCTTTGGAGCTCGCGAAAGATCGGGAATTGCTTGTTGGTAGAGTAGACTTTGGTGTTGCCCTGACGCTCACTGACTAAAAAGCCGACCTTTTCGAGACGCTTGAGCTCGCGCTGGATGTTGCCAGCGTCCTCTTTGATTAACTTCGCTAGGCCCCGGACATGGGTCTTAAAATCAGGATATTTGGCATAGATCACGATGATCTTGCGGCGCACCCGGGATGTGATAAATACGTCTAACATGTCTTTGCCTCTTCAACCCTCTTATTGTTATCCGAACAACGTTAATTCGTAGTATAGTCCGCCGATTTTAGTTTGGCAATACTGAAATTCAAGTCTCAGGTTTTTTATGAACGATTAAAGAGATCGGGCGTTGCAGACCAAGGAGGGTACATGCTAAACGTATATACAAATAACAATTGATAACAGATGTAAGGAAAACAATTTGTATATACGTTTAGCATGTAGGGCTGAAGAGGTGCGGCTAGAGCTCACATAAAAGAAAGGTAGCTTATACTGGTAGTCATGAATTATTACTTTGTTTGGGTGCGCAGCAGCCGATATCACGGTAAAGAAGCCTTGACATACGCTTCAGCCAAGCGGCTAGTAACGGGCAGTATCGTACTGGTCGAGCTCCAAAAAGAACTAGTCATGGGCGTCGTGAGCGGCCCGACTACTAAGCCGCGCTTCCAGACCAAGCCAATTGCTCGAGCCTTTGACCTGCCACCGCTACCACCTCACCTATTAAAAGTAGCTGTCTGGCTACCCTCTTACTATCCGGCACCGGTCGGCATTATCACCCAGCAGTTATTGCCGGTACATTTTTCGGAGAAACAACTGGACGCTATCATGCCGAAATCTTTTCCTAAGCCGGATACCACTCAGCTGCCTTCCCTAACCAAAGAGCAAGCCAGCGCCCTAGCGGCCATGGCCGAGCGAGACACCTACCTGCTCCACGGCACGACCGGTAGTGGCAAAACTCGGCTCTATATAGAATTGGCGTTACGGGCTGTCGCCGATGGAAAATCGGCGATTATCTTGACGCCGGAAATCAGCCTCACCACCCAACTGGCCAGCGCCTTTCGGAAAATCTTTGGCAGCCGGGTGATCGTGGTACACTCGCAGCAAACGCCAGCCGAACGGCAGCGAGCCTGGCTAGACGCACTACGAGCTACCGAGCCAGTGATTGTTATCGGGCCACGTTCGGCCTTGTTTAGCCCAGTGCAAAAACTGGGTCTCATTGTTTTGGACGAAGCCCACGAGAGCGCCTACAAGCAAGAACAAGCGCCGCAATACCAGACCGGCCGCGTGGCCGCATACCTCGCCCTAACAGCCCGCGCATCGCTCATACTTGGCTCGGCAACGCCGCTAATCAGCGATTATTACTTAGCTGAACAAAAAAATAAACCGATCATTAATTTAACTCGTTTGGCACAGGAGCATGACCATCCGGATAGCAAAATAACAGTGGTCGATCGCAAAGATCATAGTTTGTTCAGTCGATCGCCGTTTTTGAGTCTAGAGCTTATTAAAGCCGTCGAACAGGCTCTCAAACGCGGCGAGCAAAGCCTCTTGTATCTCAACCGGCGAGGCACGGCGCGGCTGGTGCTCTGCGAAAATTGCGGCTGGCAAGCTACTTGCCCGCACTGCGACGTGCCGTTGACCTACCACGGCGACCACCATGAGTTGCGCTGCCATAGCTGCAGCTACCACAGCCCGACACCGACCAGCTGCCCAGCATGCGACCATACTAACGTCATATTTAAAACCGCCGGCACTAAGGCTGTCGTCGACGAAGTCCAGCGTTTATTTCCCAATGCCCGGATAGCCCGGTTTGATACTGACAATGCCAAGGCCGATCGTTTCGAGCAGCATTACGAAGCCGTCAAACGCGGCGATATCGACATTTTGGTCGGTACCCAGTTGCTGGCTAAGGGTCTTGATCTGCCCCGTCTCAGTACGCTCGGCGTGCTGCTGGCCGATACTAGCCTGTATATGCCGGACTTCTCAGCCGAAGAGCGTACATTCCAGCTAATCAGCCAGGTATTAGGCCGTATCGGCCGCGGCCACATCGCCGGCCAGGCTATCATCCAGACCTATCATCCCGAGCATCCGATTCTGCAAGCGGCAATGGCCGGTGATTACCAGGTTTTTTACGAAAAAGAGTTAGCCTCTAGGGAGCAATTCTTATTTCCGCCCTTTTGCTACCTGCTAAAACTCACTGCTCGCCGAGCTAGCGTTACATCCGCCGAATCAGCAGCCCTCAAACTCAAGGATGCGATCGAGGGTCACTACAAAGTCCGCGTCGAGGGCCCGGCTCCGTCTTTTTATGAACGTTTTCAAAACAAATACCAGTGGCAGCTGATCATCAAAGCCCGCGACCGGGCCGAACTCCTAAAAATCATCGATAATTTACCCGCCAACTGGTCATACGATATCGATCCGACTGATCTGCTATAATTTGCTGCAATGACCAAAGACAGCATTATTGCCCTGCCCAACCCCCATTTGCGGCAAAAATCACGGCGCGTGGGTGTAATTACCGATGAAATCAAACAAGTAGTTGCCGATATGAAAGCGGCGACCATTGATTGGGATCAGAGCCGCGAGCACGAAGTTGGCGTAGCGCTAGCGGCTGTGCAGATCGACCGACTCTACAAAATTGTAGTAGTGCGCAATGACTATAATAATAAGGACGACCACGAGTTCACGGTCTTTATTAATCCGGAGATTACCAAGGCTGAGGGTGAGTTGATCGATGATTATGAGGGCTGCCTGAGCGTGCCAAACGTTTACGGCAAGGTGCCCCGCCATAGCAAGGTCAAAGTTAAAGCCCTAGATCTTGGCGGCAAGCAATTCCGGGTAACCGCCGAGGGATTTTTGGCCCGAATATTCCAGCATGAGATCGACCATACGAACGGTATCGTATTTATTGATCATATCCGCAACAATCCCCAGGCATTTTTTCAGCTCGATGCCGACGGTAAACTAAAACCCCTAGACTATTCAAATGTCGAAAAAAATCCTATTCTTTGGTAACGAACGCCTGGCTACCGGCATAACCACCGCTGCGCCCGTGTTGCAGGATCTTATCGCTCATGGTTACGAAATCGGCGCCGTGGTAGTCGCTCAAAACGAGCTGGGCAAATCACGCTCTAGCCGCCAACTCGAGGTAGGACTCGTCGCCGAGCAACATGGCATACCGCTGCTATCCCCGGTAAGCCTGGCTGATCCCGGTGTCCAGCAACAGCTAACCTCCTCGGGCGCCCAGGCGGCAGTTCTAGTCGCCTACGGTAAGCTCGTGCCGCCGACGCTCCTAACGTTGTTTCCCCGGGGAATTATTAATATTCACCCGTCTTTGCTGCCACTGCACCGCGGTTCGACGCCGATCGAAAGCGTTATCCTAGAGGGCGCTACCGAAACCGGCGTTTCGCTGATGCAATTGGCCGAAAAAATGGATGCCGGGCCAATCTATGCCCAAGAAAGGGTGGCCCTCAGTGGCACCGAGACAAAGCAAGGCCTGTCTGACCAGCTTTTATCACTTGGTACCGAGCTACTCCGTCAAAATCTGCCGGGTATCTTAGACGGGTCGACTACTCCCCAGCCCCAAAATGATGCCGATGCCACCTATGACGAGCATATCGATAAGCCGCACGGCGTAATCGACTGGGCCAAGCCTGCGATTCGCTTAGAACGTGAAGTCCGGGCCTATGCCGGCTGGCCCCGCAGCCGAGCCACCCTAGGCTATACCGAAGTAATCATTACTGCCGCCCATACTCAAGACGGTTCCGGCCCGGTTGGCAGTCTTTGGCTCAATGGCAGCCGGCAAATTGGTATGTATACCGGTGACGGTATCCTGGTTATTGATTCGTTAGTCCCGGCCGGTAAAAAAGAAATGTCAGCCCAAGCGTTTCTAGCTGGCTACACACCCGGCTAAAACTCAGGCCGCACGGGCTAATTCAGGAGTCTGCTGCAACTCATCGAGCGGTCGGCTTTCACCTCCCGACCCCGAATCATCTGGCGGCAGTAAATACGCTAAGTCACCTCCTAGATTGTCATCCTCCCCCGGTGGTCTTACTGCGCTGCGGGTAACCTTGCTGCCCGTAAACCAAGCTCGCATCTCCCTGTTAAAACGTGATTCGGGGTCAGTAAGTTCGACCAGCTCCCTGTCATCTACCCCAAGTAAACCCTCATCGTCTACATATTGCTCGCTATAACGCATATATCAACCCCCTTTTATGATACTTCTACGCTACTCGTAATTTTTACGGGAGGCTGTGAGATTTTTGTGACACAGAAAGCTTAAATATTTCTTAAAACCCTTTAATAGTCGACTAAAAAATGCTGTGCTAAAGAAGGCACGAGTTTTATTGCGGCTGCGGTGATCCTGGTGGTGGTTGTTGCGGTGGGAATGGTGGCTGTGGAGATGGAGGAACTGGTGGTGCCGGTTGGACAGGTGGATAGGCTGGCGGATCGGCATAGGGTTGCGGCTGCGGTACAGGATTAGGTGGAGGGTTAGGCGCAGGAGCAGGAGCAGGCGGAAAAGGCGTGGTTGGTTGGCTAGGTGACCCCGGAATATATGCCGGAGTTGGTACTGGAGGTTCTACCGGAGGCGCAGGAGCCGAATAAGGCGAGGGGGCTGGGGCTTGAGCTTGGGTCTGTGCGGCTTGGCTGGCCGCTAAAATCTGTGGTGCGGTTTGGGCGACTTCGACTTTTAATTTATCAAACTCTTGCTGGACAATATCTTTATAGTTGGGGAAGTTGGTCTCCAGCCATTTAAAGGCTCCGGCGTCGTCTTTAGCCTCAAAATATTGCTCGAATTCATCGAGTTGTTCGTTGGTCATTTGGTCTGCCAGCCGGATACCGACTCGCATTTCCAGCGTCTCGTAAACATGCTTTAAAAAGCTGTTTTTTTCGGCCTCCGGCAAGCTGCCGAGGCCGATTTCTTCGAGCAAGCTATTATCAATCTTTAGCATAAAAGTATTGTATCACCTTTACAGCTTTTTAGAGCTGACGCTGCTTGGCTTCACGGGTAAATAGCTCGATGCGGTCACCCTCTTGTAAGTCAAGGCGCTTAGGGGTTTTGAGACTGATACCGCAGAGCTCCCCCTCGATAACCTCTTTGGCTTCGGCTGGGCCGCGCTTTAAGCCAGTGACTTCGACTTCCATGAGCGATTCGTCACCGCGTGATACTCGCGCCAAGGCGGGGGCGGTCAGCTTACCTTTGGTTACTTCCCCGCCGGCGATGACCGCTGTTTTGGTAGTGTTAAAGATACCTTTAACTACCAGGCGGCCTAGCTCGGTTTCGATGATTTCTGGGCTCAGCAGCTGGCTCAGTTCGACCTTAACATCATCAATTAATTCGTAGATTACTTTGTAAAGCCGGACGCTTATTTTGTCGCGTGAGGCCTGCTGGCGACTACTGGTTGGCAACGTGACGTTAAAACCATAAATAATAGCATGGCTGGTGTGGGCCAGGTGCAGGTCGTTTTCGCTAACTGGGCCAATGCCAGCTCCGACGATTCGTACCGCGACTTCTTCGGTATCCATAGCCTTAAGGCTATCAATCACAGATGTCAGGGAGCCTTGGACGTCAGCTTTGATGATAATATTTAACTCTTGTAATTCATTGTTGCGGTTGATCAGTCGGATTAATTCACCACTGCCAATATCCATACGGCTGCCACTCGCTTGCTTATCAGCGGCGATGCCTGCCACCTGAAGGCGAGCCTCTTTCTCGTTTTTAACCACACTAAATTCATCGCCAAATTCCGGTAGGGTCTTAAAACCGGTGATAACCACGGGCATAGACGGCGTGGCGATTTTAACCGGTTTGCCATCGGTAGACTCTAAATTACGGACTTTGGCATAGCTGCCACCGGCAACGATAAACTCACCAGTTTTTAGGGTGCCGGCCTCTACCAGTGCCTGGGCAACCGGGCCACGACCCTGCTCGACGTGAGCCTCGATGATCAAACCCCGGGCCGGGACATCAGTGTCAGCTTTAAGTTCTTCGACATCAGTTACCAAGAGCAACATATCCAGCAATTCCGGGATACCGGCCTTGGTCTTAGCTGATACCGGCAATACTATAGTGTCACCGCCCCATTCTTCGGTAAGTAAATCATGCTCGGAGAGTTGTTGTTTAAGCCGGTTAATGTCGGCACCCTCTTTGTCCATTTTATTGGCCGCTACCAAAATTTTAACACCGGCTTTTTTAGCAAAACGAATTGCCTCGATAGTTTGCGGCTTAATGCCGTCGTCAGCTGCCACTACGATGATTACGATGTCAGTCAGCAGCGCGCCGTGTTCGCGAATAGCGGCAAAGGCTTCGTGGCCGGGAGTATCCAGAAACGTCACTGCCCGGTTGTTATGCGTAATCTGATAGGCCGAGATATGCTGGGTAATGCCACCGGCCTCACCGCGGGCAACTTCAGCCCCCCGGATAGCATCCAGCAAGCTCGTCTTGCCATGATCGACATGCCCCATGACGGCCACAACCGGCGGCCGAGCGGCAGCCGTATCACTGTGGGTTGGCTTAGAACGCACTGGCAACGCGATGTCAGCAGCAGCCTTTTTGCTGAGCGTTACACCGAGAGCTAGTTCTTCGACAATAATTTGGGCGGTATCAAAATCAATTTTTTCGTTGACGGTAGCCATGACACCGTTTTTCATCAGTTCACCAATCAGACGGGATACCGGGATAGACAACCGCTCAGCCAAGGTGCCGACGGTGATCATGTCTTCGATTTCGATAGTAGTTATTGCTTGGGTGGTATCTGCTTCTGCCATGATATCGGCTCCTTTCTGGCCCTAAGGGCCGGTTATCTCAGGTACACATATTATTCGTCAGTTTTAGTTTCGACTTTGGCAGACTTGACAGCTTTTGAAGCCTTGGCCGACTTAGCTTTGGCATCTTTCAAAGACAGGGCGATCTTGCGATTCTCAGTATCAATATCTAAGACTTTGAATTGCTTTTTTTCGTTGAGTTGAAATAGTTTTTCGGGGTCGACGGCTTCGTCATCACTCATTTCAGAAACATGGACTAAGGCCTCGACGCTCGGGCTGATCTGGACAAAGGCGCCAAACGGCGTGATACGCGTAACCTTACCCTCGACGACATCACCGGCCTTAAAGGCTTTGACTTGCTCGAGCCATGGATCCTCGGACATTTGCTTGAGACTTAAGCTCAGGCGATCTTTGTCGATGGCGATGATCTTGGCTTTGATGGTTTCGCCGACTTTGACGTAGTTACGCGGGTTGTCGACGCGTTCCCAGGAAATCTCTGAAATGTGAATCAAGCCCTCAATGCCGTCGACATTGACGAACGCACCGAAGTCGATTACGCCGGTGACGACACCCTCTACGGCATCACCGACTTTGAGCTCCGAGAAACGGGCCTGCATGTCATCTTTGACAGCTTCTTTTTCGGAGAAAATCAACTTGTTGTCCTTGCGGCTAACGTCCAGGACTCGAACCCTAAGCGGCTTATTTGTCAGGGCGTGCAGTTTTTGCAGGATTTCGTCCTTGTCAGCACCACTCACCCGTGGATAATGGCCGGCTGCCAGCTGTGATACCGGCAGGAAGCCGCGAATGCCTTCCATTTCGACCAGCAGGCCGCCACGATTGGCGTCATATGGTACGATTTCGACGATTTCATTAGCATCATGGACACGCTGCAATTCGTCCCAGCCACGGTCTTTAACAGCTCGTTTCATACTAAGCAGGGCATGGCCCTCTTCCATTTCCGGATCAATGACGCTGACAGTGACGGTCTGGCCTTCTTCGAGATTCTGGCCGTAACCGATCTCACGACGCATAACGACGCCGACGCCTCGGCCGCCCAGATCGATCCAAACTTCATTCTTTCTAATCGCCGTGACGATCCCCTCGACGACTTCGCCGGTGGTTAATCCCGAGAGCTCGCTACTAGCTAGCAGCTCGTCCATTGTGAGTACTTTTGACATGTTCTTACCATGCCTCCTTGCAAAATGTATTTCTTCACCAGCAAACAGTCGGTTTTAGGCTATAAAACTTCCGCTTTTCACTTAACTCCAGTTAATTTGCTGATGTAAGATTACCTTTATTATAACTGACAAAACCCTTTGAGTAAAGAGAGAGCTGATCGGGAAGAGCCTGGGCCATACCCCTCCTAGCAGTTAGGGCTAAAAACATGCCTTTTGGACGTAAACCGCCCTATTGTGCGGATACCCTATTGACCATATTGGCCAGTTTAATAAGTTTTTAATATTGATCTACTAGGATGAAAGATATGGCAATGACCCTAAGCATGTACCAATTCCTGGTGCTGGCGGCATTGTTGCGCCGGCCAGCTCACCCCTATGCCATAGGGCAAGAGATAATCGCTTTGACTGGTTGGCAGGTGTGGCCATCTAAATCCACGCTACGTACGGTTCTCGACAGACTGCTGACAGCTGGCTATATAGAGATGTGCAGCAGTGATCCTCATTATTGGCTGCAGGCTCGGCGGTCTGCACCATATGAGCTTACCGAAAAGGGCTTATGGTTGGTGCGGCGGGAGTTGAGCATGTACTTTGAGGTAGTCGTGAAGTCACGGCCGCATCTCGATGCCTATCTCGAAAAGTTTGGCGACTAGCTGCCGCGCGGTGTAAACTCGGGATATGTATATCGGGGTTGATGTCGGAGGCACTAAGACGTTTGTGGCGATGCTGGATAAGCACGGCGTCATCAAGGAACAGGCCAAATTCCCCACTCCTAAAAAATACGATAATTTTCTCTTGGAACTCCGCCATGCCCGAGCCCATTTCACGCACCATGACTTTGAAGCCGGCGGCATTGGCGTGCCCGGAAGCATTGATCGTCAACATGGTATCAGTGTTGGTTCTCCAAATGTAGCCTGGCGTAAAGTAGCGCTGGAATCAGACTGCGAAAAGATCTTTGCTTGCCCCTTTGTCATGGAGAATGATGCTAATGTAGCCGCGCTATCAGAGGCAATGCTACAAAAAAGCTATGAAACGGTGCTGTATTTTACGATTAGCACCGGCATCGGTACCGGTGTCATTCGTAAGCAGCAGATTGATCCCAGCTTCTTAAAAATGGAGGGTGGCCATATTTTGCTTCCCTACCGTGATAAGCTCGTAAAATGGGAGGATTTCGCCTCCGGGCGAGCGATCTATAACCAGTTTGGCAAAAAGGCCGCTGATATCAGTGACGAGCAAGCCTGGAAAACCATCGCCCGCAACCTGAGTCTGGGGATCTTTGAAAATATCGCTATCGTGCAGCCCGATTTAATAGTGATCGGCGGTGGAGTCGGAACATACTTCAAGCAGTACCGAACCCACTTATTAGCTGAATTAAAAAAATACGAGACGCCAATAGTGCCGATTCCTAAAATCATTGGGGCTGAGCGGGCCGAAGAAGCGGTCATTTACGGTTGTTACGATTTAGCAAGACAGAGGTTTGGACATGGAACAGCTGATCGCTAAACTACAGGCTGATTTTCCAGACTTACAGTTCACGCCCGGACAGCAATTTTATTGGTCACCGGAAACCAGCGAAATTTTTTATAAAGCCGACGCGACTGGCAAACGAGCAGCCTGGTCACTACTGCATGAAACCGGCCATGCCCTGCTTGAACACCAAAGTTATAAGGCCGACTTTGAACTGTTACGCCTCGAGGTGGCTGCCTGGGAACGGGCCCGCGAGCTAGCCGCCGACGTCAATGTGGAGATCGATGAAGATCACATCCAGGACTGCCTGGATACCTACCGCGACTGGTTATACAAGCGCAGCATCTGCCCAAGTTGTACTACCAAATGTTTGCAGCAAGACAACTTTATTCACTACCAATGCTTCAATTGCCATACGGTCTGGCGCGTCAGTGCCAGTCGGTTTTGCCGGGCTTACCGCTCCACCAAAAACCTCCGCCCGAAAGCGGAGGTCGCTATTGCCTCTTAAGCTAAGAGCTTAAACGACTTTTTTGGTGCGGCGTGAAATGCGGCCGCCTTTGGCGCCGGCTTGGCGAGCCAAGTCGCGGTTGGCGTAAAAGCCACCGGTCTTGCCGAGCTTACCGCCCTTAGCACCGATTTTGGCGTAGAAATCCGCGCCATATTTAGTTTTGTTGGTTGCGGCGGCGGCTTGACCGCCAGCTTTAGTTCCTGCCATAGTGAGGTTCCTCCCTTAACTTAGTTGCTCTCGAGTGAAATAAAGAGGGTTCCCCATCCAGATGAATGGAAAACCCTCTAATCTCGCTTCGAAATTAAACGTATAGTATCACGCTATTGTTTTGATGTCAACAAGCTGGTGCTTGTTTTAACGTGTAGTTTTGGGAGTTGGCGCAGCGGCAGCGGCGTTACCCGAGAAAGTCAGTGGGGCTACCAAGATAATCTTATCGGTGCTTGGGCGATAGAGAATAGCTTCGCCGGCCTTGACGTACATCAGCACTTTATCGCCGTTTTGAGCGTTATTAAAGAAGGCTGACTGCTTTTTAGCAGCGCTGGCGTCGCTGACGCTAGCTACCGTGGGCGTTTCACCGGCCGGCAGCTGCATCAGGGCGCTGACCTTGCTAATCAGATCATTAGTTTGCTTTTGGACGGCAATTTGGGGATTGGCGTTGAGCTGAGCAACTTGGCTTTTGAGATTTTTGTTGTCGGCGGTCAGGTCTTTATTTGCGGAGGCTTGTGAAAAGGCCCAGTAGCCGACACCGGCCAGCAACATCACCAGAACTGCTTCTGCGATCAAGTGAGCCAGCGGCGCTTTTTTGTCAGTCGAAGAGACTGAGGTCACCGACGATACTGGCGGCTCAGAAGTCTCATGTGGCGGCTCGGGCACTTCGGGAGCTGGCTCAGGTACCTCGGGGGCGGGCTCGTTAGATACTTCCAGAGCCTCGCGGGGCTCCCCTGCCTCAGACTCGTGATTATCCTCTGGGGAAGCAGAGCTGTCTTCGTCGCTCTTAATAGCGACTGATTTGCGCTCTGGCACGGTCGCGGTAGTTGTACTTTTATTATCTATAACCGCGTCAAAATCTTCATCTTCAGACGGCCACTCAGTATCTGTTGCCATAGTCTCCACTCCCATTAATTTTCTCGCTTACGCTTATTGTAGCTAGCCCTCTAACCATCGTCAAGCACTTACTGCTCAATGGTCGTGAACGGGTTCGTGATGCTCAGTGCCACCCATGAGAAATCAAGTTTCTGGTTAGCCGGCTGCTCCAGAACAATGTCAAAGCCATCGGCGGTGACATTTTGATAGCTATAGCGCAAGAAGTTGCCGTTGGCCGCAGTCACGGTTATGACCGGGACTTGCGAGAACGGCCTCCTGAACGTCACGCGCACCGACTGCTTGCCGCTGTTGATTGAGGCATAGCCGCCGGTATTATCGTTGAACCGGGCTTCTCCCTTAAAGTCGGCCGTGCCCTCAAACGAGACCGGGCCTCCAAAGGTTACTAACTTGTCAAATAAAGCGGTGCCATGAAATTCGGCGTCACCCATGACCGAAAGACCGCCGGAAGCAAGAATCTGCTTAGCATCTAAGGTGTTAAAGCTGACACTGCCGGTGTCCATTGATTTTACCAATTCACTGACGGCTTTAAGGGTGTATATATTAAGCGCGCCGTAGCGTACTCGATTGAAGCCATCCTCGCCCTGGTAGACTAATTCCGGGAAGACTTGGGCCAATTCTTGGGCGATGACACCTGTCTGGCGCTCACAGGACAGGTTCAGTCCGGCGTATTCGGCATCATTACACTTAAAGTCAAAGTTTACGGTTCGCACGTCCTTCATGCGATCCAAGATTGAGCCGTCAAGCTCGACTACATTTTCTTTAAGCCGCTGATCAGACAATATACCACCAGCGTCATTCTCGCACGTACCGGACGTTATGATACCACCGCGCACGTTTGCTGATCCGACATACTGCCCGCTCGAACAAGTAAGTGTGGTTAATCCAGCAGTCGCGTTAACTTGGAAAGCCCCGGTAGTAATAACATTACCGCCAAAACTGGCGCCTGCTTCAACGTTTAGGCTGGTTGTGCCGGCACCTGAGTTAGTAATAGCCAGGACTGTGTTGGCCGCGTCATTCAAATCTATGGTAAAAGTCCCGGCGGCAATCCGCTGCAGCGTGGTATCGTCCGACGCCAGGGAAATCTGGTTGGAAGAAGAATCCAGTACGATATCGGCTGCGCCGCCGCTTGTCAAACTGAGCGAACTGCTGCTCTGGACAATTGGTGTGGTAACGCTGCTGGCGAAAGACGGATTCCCGACAGTAGTGATGACGCCGCAGCTGCCGCCCGAGCCAAGCGTAATCGTCGTACCACCCCCGGTGAGATTACCGCTGCCGCTGGCACATACCATGGTGACGTTACCCTGGACGGCAGTGTTGGCCGAGTTGCCGTACAGCACGCTCAGCGTAGGCGTGGAGCTCTCGCCAGTGTTACCTGTAGCCGATAGCCCGGTTAAGGTTCCGAAAGACGCCACATAGTTGCCGGCAGTATCCACGCCCAGGTTGACACTGTCCGGAGTTATAGCCGTTAAACCGGTAGCCGTAACCGAAATGTCGCCGGTTAAGGACACAAAGGTCGGTACACCGGAAGCATTCGCAACCAAGAGTTGTCCAGAAGTGCCGGCGGCCGTTACTTGCAGGGTGCCCGTACCATTACCGTAGATCACGCCATTGGCAGTGAAGCTACCTGCGCCCGTACCGCCTCTTGTTACCGCTAACTGTCCGGCCCAACCTAATGAATGCGTCGAGCCTACCGAGGTAATAGTCACGTTAGTGTCATTCGCAAAGGTCTGACTGGCGGCCGTCAGACCGTTAAGGCTGCCTAATTTTTCGCTGTCCAGCTCATTGAGCGCCGCCTGTACCGTGATCGCGGAAATTGTGCCGGCTGGAGTATTAGTAATCTGAAGCGCCGCATAATCACCGCTCTGGGCAGCTACTGAACCAGTACGGCCAAAGACCGAGGAAACAGCTGATGAAGACGGGGCGACTTCCCACTTGGTGCCGTTATGAATAATAAAGTCACCGGCGGCGAAAACAATATTGCCGCTGCCCAGATTGCGGGTAGCGCCAGCCGACACAACATATTCCTCACCGCTGGCACCGGTACCATCGGAAAGTGTCGGGGTGTTGGTGGAGGCGTTCCAGGCACCTTTATAGGTTAAAGCGCCAAGTATTCCCTGCAAGAAAGTAGCTCGTGACACCTTTTTAACAGAGGAGGTGCCGGAGTCGTAGACCGCCAGGTAGTCTGTGTTACTGGTGGTGCTGATACTGTTCAAATTATTAATATCCAGACCGAGCGACAGGTTAGAGCCCAGGGTTCCACCACCACTGAGGCCTGAATTAGCTGCCGTTTGGATAGCCCGAGAGTCTAGTACTAGCGTACCGCTGGCGTTAGGAATCGTAATAGTATTGTTAGCCGTCGGGTCAATAACCGCTATGCCAGTCGCGAAACCATTATCCGTTGCGCCTTGGAAAGTCAAAGGAGTACCGCCCAGCAATTGGCTGGTAATTGTCAGCCGGTCGGCAGATGATCCGCCCAAGGTGGCGTTGCCGGTTATAGAAGCGCCGCCGGCAATTGTGGCGCCGCCACTGGCAATTGTCAGGCCGGTGATATTCTGCAGCGCGCCGGCGTTTGTCAATCTGGTGACACTATTTGTTTGCAAGGCACCGTCTACCAGATTGAGGTTAGTCGAACCGGCAGTCGAGTTATCTATAGCAAGTGTATTGACCGTGTTATTAGCTAGATCAATAGTGAAGGTGCCGGCCGCCGAACGCTGCAATGTCGTATCATTGGCGGCAATACCAAGGATATTGCTGCCGCTATCAAATGTCAGGTTACCTGCGCCACCAGACGTGACTGTCAATGCTGCTGCACCCGTAATATTGGTGCCAACCCCTGTGATATTGCCGGCATTGGTAATACCACCACCATTTATGTTAAGGCCACCAGTTATGCTGGCACCGCCGCTGGCCACCGTTAAGACTCCGTTGGTGGTAACCGCACCGTTAAAGGTGGCCAGTCCGGAAGTAGCCAGGTTTAACACCGTCGTATTGTTTGTCATTAGGCTTAGTGCAAAATTATCGGTGGTACCGAGCAAAGCGTTGCCGCTAAAGGCGTTACCGCCGTTAGCAAAGCCATTAACGGTGGCGGGCGTACCGTACTCTACGGTAAAGGATACCCAGTGCTCAAGCGTCGCCGCCGGGGCCAACGCGGTCGAGACCAGCTGTACGCCAACCGTGTCACCGGCGGCGAAGGTAATAGTCCCTGAGGTGACTTCTTGGGTGTTGGAACGCGTATTGGTCGTGTCGAGCGTGCAGTAATTTGTTGCCGAGGCCTGGGCACCGTTTTTCCTAAACCTGACGCTGACCGAACCGCCGGTTACGGCAGCGGAGTTCAAAATTGAACAGCCGCGAATGCTGCCGGCACTGGACATACGGATATCAGCAATGCTGGGGACTGTTGCTATCGAGAAGGCGGTAGCACTGGTCGGTAATAAGTAATTAAGTACCGTTGTCGCGCTAGCTGCCTGGTTTATGGCGTAGGTATTAAAGGTTTGCTGCACCCGGCCGCTTGTAGAGGTACCACCGCCGCCAGCGGCCGTAAAGGACTGCCAGGAAGCGCCATCAAAGCCTTGGAAGTCGGCACCGGTCCAACGGATAGATCCCGTAGTGTTGGTAAAGGTGTTACCGACTATTATTGGCCCGTTGAATGTACCTGTGCCGGTAACGTTTACACCACCAGATGCCACTGTTAAGCCTGTAAGGCCGGATAAGGTACCGTTGATGGTGCTATTGCCCGTAATGTTAATGCCGCCGGCACTCACCGTCAACGCGTTGCCTGCCGTAATACCGCCTTCTATGCTGAGCGAAGCAATACCCGAGCCACTATTGGTAACCGTTAACGTATCATTTGAGCCACTGTTCATATCCAGGCTTAAACTGCCGGTCGTCTTGAGAGTGGTTGCATTCAGGTTAATAGTGTTTGAGCCGGACGTCAGAGTCAAATCATTCAAGCCAGTGGTCGAAACGGTCAGCACGCCGGCATTGGTAATGA
>CAYMUN010000013.1:16308-20364 GCA_964393835.1 uncultured Candidatus Saccharibacteria bacterium
CCCAGGTTAGCGACGTAATCGCCGGTTGTTTGAGTGCCCAGGGCTACGGCGTTAGCACCGATAGCGGTCACGCCGGTGGCATTGATGGTGACATCACCGCTTAGAGCTCGGGTTACCCAGTTGGTGCCGTCAGCTATTAACACGTTGCCGCTGGTAGCTGTCGTGGAGCCTAAGCCAATGCCGTTGATTTTAGCGACTGTCGGGTTTGGATAGCTGCCGCTCAGATCGCCGCCAGCTGCACCGACGGTCGTACAGTTACCGGTGCTGAGACAGATGCTGGCTGTAGCTTGGCCAGGATCTGGGAGAGTATAGGTGGTATTTTGGGCCAACGTAGCGAAAGGCTGGAGCGTAGCCGCTTTGTTGCTGGCCCCGGCACCGTTATTGAGTACTAGTGAGCCAGCTTGGGCCGTGGTGCCCACGGTGACGGTAGCGCCTTGGACTCCTAGGGTGCCGCTAAACGTCGGACTGTTGACGATCGCTAGTGTATTTGCGCTAATTCCGCCACCGGCCGTGCCGGTCAAGCTTCCAGTCAAATTACCCGTGCCGCTAAAGCCAATCGAAGTATTGCCTTGGGCGGCCGTACCGACGCTAGAGCCATAGACCACACCGAGGCTGGTCGAAGTGCCAAGGGCAACTGAGCCGCCGCCAGACAGGCCGGTGCCGGCAGTGACCGTCACGCTCGAATTCTGAAGCGCTGCGTTAGCCAGTGTCGTCGTACCGGCCGCTGTCAGGCGGCCTTGGGCGTCAACGGTGAATGTCGGAACCAGCGTAGTGCTGCCGTAACCGCCAGCAACTACCGTGGTATTAGCCAGGCTGATCGTGGTCGTACCTCCCGTGCCCAGCGTCACGGTGCTGCCACCGCTGAGGCCGGTGCCGGCAGTGACTGTCAATTGAGTATTACCCTGCACTGCCGTACCTGCCGCAGAACCGTACGCTACACTGAGGCTCGTCGAGCCGCCCAGGGCTGCCGCGCCGCCGCCAGACAGGCCGGTGCCGGCAGTGACCGTCAAAGAACTATTGACCAGGTTGGCATTGGTGACCTTGCCAGCTCCGATAGTCGCTACACCAGCATTACTGAGCGTGATATCACCCGACAATGTCTGATTCACAAAGGCTGTGCCGTTATATTGCAGGATCTGCCCGCTGCTAAGCGAGCTGATAGTCAGAGTGTTTCCCTGTAATTTCCCGATTGTCGGCCCGGGGTAGTTGCCGGTTAGGTCTCCGCCAGCCGTACCGCCCGGGGTCACGCCGCTAATCAAGGTGTTGGAAACACCGGTAATTCGGCCTTTGGCATCAACAGTAATAGTCGGCACATTGGTAGCGTTGCCGAAGCTGCCGGTACTGGTGCCGGTACTGGCCAGCGTCAGCGCACCAAGATTAGAAAGCGTAGCGTCAGCGCTGAGTGTCATAAACGTTGGCTGGCCGCTGCCATTAGCGACTAGTAATTGGCCGCCGGTACCGGCGGCGCTGGCCTGAAGAGTGCCAGTACCATTGCCATATAGTACGCCGCCATTCGTAAAGCTAGCAGCTCCGGTGCCACCGAACTGAACCCCCACCGCCAAACCCTGCCAGATACCGCTAGTCACCGTACCGACTGCTGTAATGCCACCCAGATTTCCGGTAGTAATAAGCGTGCCGTTAACATCCGGCACGGCTAGGATGCGCGTCGTGCCGGCCGAGATGCCGCTGAGCTGAAAAGCCGCCTGTTTCGTCGGATCGGCATCATCGGCAATTATAAAACCACTGTCCCGAAATGACCAGTTGCCGGTAATCGCCTGGGCCATACCGGAACGGGTCAGGCCACTGTTGGTATAATCAATAGCGACATTTGCCTGGCCAGTATTATTAACGACATTGAAATCGCTGCCAGCAAAATTGATAGCGCTGGCATTGCCGGTCACCAAACTGCCGTTTTCTTCGACCGCCAGATTGCTACCGCCAGATACCGTGCCGCAGGCCCAGGCCAAGCCAGTCCACTGCAACACTTCGCCGACAGCACAACCGCCGAGCAACTGCAGGCCGCTGCCGGTCGTTTCCAGGCCGGAACCGCTGCTGGCAGTCGCCGTAGCTACCCCGCCGCTGAGACGGACTTCCAAATTATTACTCACGATAGCCGTGCTGCTGCCGGTACTCACGCTCAGGGTCAGTGCATTGTTGTTCGTTGCGCCCGTCAAGCCAAGGCCCGCTAAGACTGTAGTGGAATTGGTTTGAAAAATGTTGGTAACATAGTGGTTGTTAACGGCGGAGGTCTCCTCGCCGCCCGCGCCGCTGAAGCCCCCGCCACCGATCAAAGCCTGCAAGTCGGATGACAAATTATCATACGTAATACCCCCGCTTGCTACCTGGTCACTAGTCACTGGTTTGGTAGCAAACATATCAATTGGGGTGGCAGTGACCGATCCACCGATATTCTGGTTGGTGATATTTATCGTCAGCCCATACCCGCTCAGTGATACAAAAATGGTACTGGGTAACTTCAAAGCCGCTACCTTGCCGGCGGAGTCAGCGGTACCTGCCAAGGCCGCGGGTATGGCACCTGCGACAGATTTATGGGTCATATTAGCAGTCCTCGTGTTGTTCAGCTGGCCCGGCAGGAGCAGCAACAGGACTAATACTATACCCATCGCGCCGCCCCACAACGCGTGACCTATGCTTTTGCTACCATGACCCCTGTCTGATTCATCCGCCGGACTAATTTGCGGAGGTTGCGGCAGGATCGGTTGCGTTAGTGTATGGGGGGGCGATACCAGCTTACCGGTTTGCTTAACCATCAGGTAATCGTTAACAACTCGGGCTTCGTACTGCCGTTTGCCGTTATGATCGCGGCCGGCTAACAGCTTGCCTTCGGCCTCCAGCCGCCTAACCGTTGACTGAGAAACACCTAAAGCAATGGCGACTTCAGCCGTACTTAAAGGACGAGATCGCTTAAACTGGTTTAATTCCTCAATTAAAAAATAACGATTTTTTCCGTCTAACCGATGGGCGTTCAGTTTACCTGCTCGCTCCCAGCGGCGGATAGTATCTATAGAAACAGAGAGATGTTTAGAGGCCTGCCCTATGGTGACATGGGAGTCACTACGTCGTTGTAAATTTGATACGCTTTGTTTCATCTTTTGTATTCAAACGTAACGTTATTTTTTGTACTCACTTAGGCTCTCACCCCTGTTAAGAAAGCTTATGCCTAGTATAGTCCTTTGCGCTAATGTAAGCAATGCCTATATAAAAGTTGTACACAGTAGGGATCCATCCTAATCATATTGGCCAGGTTGGTTGTATAGGCAGTTGGCTTCTCTCCTATGACCGCCGAGGGTTGTTTTTAATAGCAACGATACTAAATTCTGTTGGTAATCCTAGTATTTTTTACTTCATAAACACATAATAAGATTTTGAAATTGCAAACGACATGTTCGTTATGAATATTACATTAAACTCGCAGTAATTATATTGTTCAATTTCAAACGTACAAAATAAGTACTGTAAAACACTGCGTTGTGAAAGTAATTTGTACATTGATAGATTGAGTTTAATTTTTACATTAATATTTATATAATTTCTACAATTTAGACTATTTTGTTGTGATAGATGTATAATAAATATCAAAGTAGTTATCATTAATGCATCGTTTATAAAAACTAACAGATCAAAATGTACATCGGGCTTGTGTTTTTACTCCTCTTTGTACTATAACTATTTTTATTATCTAGAAATTAAATTGTCTATCTCCTGTAGTCTGTAATAATAACTACGCACAAATATAGGTCGGTTACTATAATTGTAAAAATTACTCGCTATTATACTACTCATTAAAATCGTTGCTATTATTATAAATGTGGAGTGATTGCTACAACTCTAGTTTGTCATATTTTACGACTAGGCGGACTACGATTCTGGCTGTATCAGAACATGCCCTTTGGCCCTACTACTGCGGAGAAAAGAAAAAGCCTCCTTTTAGGGAGGCTTAAACTATAATTTGGCACCGTGCTATTTTCCCAGGGTTAAAACCCAAGTATTGTAACCGCTCCGAGGCTTAACTGCTGTGTTCGGCATGGGAACAGG
>CAYMUN010000014.1:0-19950 GCA_964393835.1 uncultured Candidatus Saccharibacteria bacterium
TTGGACAAATAAGCGGGCACCGAAAAGCACCCCAATAGGGGTGTTTTTATATGTCTGTGGATAAGTTTACGGTCAAGTGTTGACAAAGTTAGAACAAAGGCATAACATAAGCGCTTAGGAAAAGAATAAGACATAAAAATTATTCCGATCCTATTGTCCTTCTTGCAAGAAGAAAAACAAGGATACCGGTTTGATCAACCGGTATTTTTGTTTCCAGGGCTATTTACAATCACTTTCACATCTGTTAGGATGTATATCTATGGCTAAAAAAGGCGACAAACGCAAGATTATCGGTATGATCTCTGAGGAGAGCGGCGAACGTATTTATTACACGACCAAAAACACCATGAATACCCCTGATAAATTATCGCTTAAAAAGTATAGTCCCAAATTGCGCCGCCATGTCATCTTTACCGAGACCAAAAAGAATCTCGGCCGCAACGAAGCGCCAAAGCGCTAGGTCACTACTGCTTTTTGCCGGTAGCCAAGTCGAGCAGGGTGTTGACCAGCTCGGCGTGACTCCAGACAAGCGGCGTAACCCCTAGCGGGTCACCGGTTTCGGGATCAAACTGTTCGCTGAGGACACCACTGGGCAATTCGTGTTGCAATGACCATTCTAGTAAGCCTTCGGCTTTTTTGGTCTGGCCGATAGTGGCGTAATACTGTGCCAGCCAGAGGGTACTGACAATCCAGGGGTTGCCTTTAAACTGCCGTTTGGTGAGGAAGTAGTTATCGTTTTCGTAGCGCAGCACGCCACCGCTCGGCGAGGTATTAAGCAGGCGTTCTTCGATATGCCGGGCCGTCGAAGTTAAACGTTCGTCATGCAGCAGTAGGCCGCTGTACATATACGGCCCATAGAGGCTGGAAATATCTAAGGTATCGTCGTAGCGCAGCTCGCCGTTTTCTTGCAGCAGGAACCCTTTGCGGAAATATCCGTCCGGGTGGTAGAGCTTATCAAGATTACCACGAATATCGGCGGCGGCCTTGCTCCACTTGGTGGCGTAGGCCGGTTCGTCAAAGATAGCCGCCAGTTTAGCGGCAGTTTGCAGGCCGGCGATGACGGTACAAACCGTGTAAGTACTGGTTAGAAATTTTTCCTCCCAGAGATCATAGCTAGCATGGGGCAGACCGGTTTCGGTATCAACAAAACTAACCATGAAATTCGCCGCCGGACTAACAAAATTACGGTACAAGCCATGGACGAATTCTTTATCTGCTTCATTAGTCTCAAAATATTCACCGATCATAAAAATTACGCTGGCCGTCTCGTCTTCTTGGATGGCTAATTCACGTTTGCGGCCGTGAACCAGCGGGTGCCAGGTACTGCCAATAGCCCGGTCTGGCTGGTACTTATGCATCAGGTAACCGTCGTGGTGCATGGTATCGCGGGCAAAATCAAAGAATGCTCGGGCTTCTTCGAAGTGGCCGAGGCGAATCAACGGCCACAGAGCATAGGCGGCGTCACGCGGCCAGCAATAACAGTAGTAATCCCGCCCATAGTTAAAGATACTGGAATCGCCGCTGGCCAGCACTGAACCCCGATCATCGCAGTGGGCCTTGATGATGAGCACGCTATGCTGCAGGCTGTGCTTATGGAAATCGGGTATGACCACTTCGCCGCCGCCCAGCCATTGCTGCCAGTTTTGCCGGACATGACGCATCCGGTCGTCGAGATCCTGTCCCTTGAATTCCAGATGAATGTCTTGGGCGTCACTTTGGCTGCTGGCGGCAACGACCCAGTAATCAATCGAAGCTCGCTGTCCGGCGTCTAACCGGCGCTGAAACCTGATGACACTGTCGACGCCGCCATGCTCCACGGCATTACCGGAGAGTTCGCCATCGTCAGCATCCAGGAACGTGCCTGCTTTGCCCTCAATACCATAATTACCGACGGCGTATTGATCAAAATCCTGACCGTCAGCAAATTTACCGGCGATCAGTAAACAGTAGCGGCCCTTGTAATCCAAAATATAATGGTCATCCGGCACGTAAATCGCCGTATCGGCCCGCCCGGCCCGTGAAATCTGGAATACCTGGTGCATAAACAACCGCACGTCACGGTCATGATCAGCGTCATTAGTGATGGTAATGTGCCGCAGCAAGGCATTGTAGCTGCTATCGACGTAATCTTGCAGGTGGAGGCTAATGGCCAGTTCGTCGGAATGCAAGGTGATATCGCTGACCAGGGCATCGGCTTCAAAGTCGACTTTTGCCTGCCAGCTGCCATCATCCGTCCACTTAAACTGGCCGTCGACCCAGACGCCGATTTTGTGCTGGCTGCTGCGGGCGTTGGTCAGGTTTTCGAGACCTACGTAAGGATAGTAAAAATCATGTACCAACCCATGTTCATCCAATCCGACAAATAATTGGCCGTTGCTTAAAACTACTGGCCGCCCCATATTAATCCACCTCTTTATTCATTATGCCAGACCTTTTTCGGCCAGCCGGAATTGCAGGTCACGGTAAGCGTTAATAAAATTGATGTAAGCCTCATACGGCGTGTCATAGGGGCTGAAATAAGCGTGTACGTCGCCGTCATTGAACCATTTGGTACACATATAGTAAAAATGGTCGGAGGTTTGCAGCTTGCGCCAGTCTTCGATCAACGCCAGGTCATTGCTGGCAATCACCGGGCCCTGCAAATCATACAGCGACTGAATAGAACTGGTCTGCATGGCATTGCCCAACCAGGCAGTCAGGTCGCGCTCGGTATCGGCCCAGGTCACCGTCTGGGGCATGTCCACCTGGTCGGTCGGCTCAAAGGAATCAATCGCCTGGCTGACAGTCATAAAGGTGTGACCCTCGGTTTTTAGCCACTCTTTGGGCAAGTGCTCAAGGAAGTCAAAAATGCCTGATTCGTGCCACATGTGCTCGCCAAAGGTCTCGTAGTCCATAAACAGGTTAAAATTGGTGGCATTGACGTCTTCTGATAGCCAGTGCGAGAATTTGTCGGCGGTCAGCGGGTACTCTGCCCAGTTGCTGTCACCAAATCGGAAAGCGATATCGTCGCTCAGCTTGTAGTTTTTCATCAGCAATCTGATCTGGTCAGTATAGGTGGGGCGATACACATAGTTGGGGCTGCGCCAGTTGAGCACCGGATCCCAGCCCTCGGCCAAAATGCCTTTGTAGCCAGCCTTGTCCGCCCAAAAGGCCAGATCATTGTTGTAGGCCAGCTCGGTGTTGCGAAAGACCTGAGGCGTCTGTCCAAAGATTTCCTGTACTTTGCGGCGGTGCATGTCGACCTGCATTTCAAACTCGGCTCGCGAGTAGAAAAAGGCCAGGCTGTGGTGGTAGGTCTCGGCAACGATCTCGACCCGGCCGGTGGCGCACAGCTCCACAAATGACTGCAGAGCTTCTGGCGACCAACGCTCCAGCTGCTCGATGACGGTGCCAGTAATCGACAAGCTGACCTTAAATTCCGGATTGTCACGGAGGATTTGTATCAGGCGGGCGTTGGTCGGCAGGTACGATTTCTCGGCTACTTTTTTGAGGTTACGCTCATTGCTGGCGCCGGCCTCGTAGGCAGCATCAAAGTAGTCATGATTGACGCCGCTGTCAAAAACGGTGTAATGGCGGATACGGTAAGGCTGGTGGACATGCAGGTAGAGGACGATGGCTTTGCTCATGCCGCTGCTCCGGCTAAGTGCGACTGATACACTTGGTGTATCTTGTCACTGGCATCACTCCAGGACATTTTTTGGTATTCGCAGTAAGCGTTTGTCCAGAGCTCATCTCTCAGGACGTCATTTTGCATGACAGCAGTAATTTTATTGGCCATTTCACGCGTGTCCCAAAAATCAACCTTCAGGCAATTATTGAGGACTTCGCTGATGCCGGATTGTTTGCTGACCAGTGCCGGTGTACCGTAGCCAACGGCCTCCAAAGGAGTTAAACCAAAAGGCTCTGACACCGAAGGCAGCACAAACAGGTCGCCGATCGCAAATGCGTCGCGCCAGTTTTTACCGCGCTGGAAATCAGTAAACAGCACATTAGCGCCGATACCCAGCTCCGCGGCCAGTTCAATCAGCTCATAGTATTGCTCGCCGCTGCCCACGATCAAAAAGAGCGTCTTAGGCTCGTGGTCGATGACGTCTTTGGCGGCCCGGAGCAAGTTTGGCAGGCCTTTTTGAATCGTTAGCCGACCCACATTGACCACTACCCGGTAACCCATGGCCTTCATTAGTGATAAGTAGTGGTAGGCGTTTTCGCCCTCCAGCGGCGTGGCCTCGCCGGCGGCGATGCTGTTGTGTACCACCTCTATCTTGTCGGTCGGTATGCCATAATCCTCAATAATTTTTTGCTTGGTACGGCCGCTGACCGCAATGATCCGGTCAGCCATGTGCAGCGAAGTCTCTTCGATCTCTCGCACCAGTGGGTTACCGGCGTGCAGGCTGCCAGCCCGGTCGGATTCCACGGAGTGGACGTGCAAGATAATGGGACACTGCTTGAGCGCTTTGACGCGCAGGGCAGCCCGAAACGTCAGCCAATCGTGGGCATGGAGGATATCAAACTCCTTGTGCTCGACCAAGGAGGCGACGGCTTCTTCGTACAGAGCTTGCTGATCATGGATGTTGAGCCAGGCTTCGCTACCGTCTTCGCGAATGTACTTGTAGCTGTCATAGGCGATACCAGAGCGTATCACGCTGGTAATACCCTGTGGATGGGCAGCCGTAATATCCATAAAATCAATGCCGTGGTCGGCCTGGTAGGGCAGGATGAATTCGATGTCGAGGTCTTTTTTGGAGAGGGCCTTGCAGAGCTGGTAACACGCGATTCCCAGTCCACCACTGTTATGGGGAGGCAGCTCCCACCCAAGCATCAGTATCTTCATCACCCTCTTTTTTTAAATAAACTTTTATTTTTCCTGCGCTCAGTATAGGTGTTATACCTCTATAGCACAAGCGTAATACTTCTAAAGTTTACCACACCCTCACCCTCTGTCAAACACTTTTCACAACGATTTACAGCCCGATAGCATGGTGTGTCAGGGAGCAAAGACAGTAGCAACTGGGCTAATATATTGGAAAATGCCGATTTCCTGGGCTTTACGATATTTGAGGCCAAACATAAAGAAAATATTTGCCGCTATAAAGAGTGGGCCCGCTAGATAAGCTTAAAATCTTCTGTCCTTGAATAGTGCAGGATTGATTTTACGCCCGTCTTCATCAGGTTTTTATACAGCGTGTGCATGAACACCCACAACAACGGAGCTAGCAGCGGGTTTGTCGGCTGGAACGCATGGCTCCAGGTAACATGCGTGCCGCCGCTCGGCGTGGATTCAAACCACCACCGGCCTAGTCCGCGGGCTAGGATTTTGGAAAGCATCGGACTCTGGATGTCAGAAATCTCAAAATCAAAATAGGTTGGTCGCGTGATGGTCTTGATTTGTTCGGTGATGACACTATCGTCAGTCAGGGTTACCTTCCGCTGGTCGCCGGCGTGCTTCCAATCGCCCTCGAGCAGTTTGTAGCTCTTAAAGCCAGGCACCGGACCGGTCTTCAAGATGAATTTACTCGGCCCATTAATAGCGACCACCCAGTCGTAGGTCGTTTTGATATCTTGCGGGACGGTGAATTCCACGCTATTGCCGATGAGCCGATCCATACGCCCATACTACCACGCCGTGAGCCTGCACACCGGATAGATGTCAGGAATTGACCTTAAGATTTTTGGGAGGTACCTGTGTACCCTAGCAGCCCCGTTAAGGAGATTCAATCGAAGACTCTCGGGGAGCCTTTGGATCATGCTTATGCTTAACACCGTTTTATGACGAAACCCGAACCCATTTCTATGACGCAGTGAGAGAAACCTAAAGCAAGCTTTAGGTTTTCCGAACTTTGACATAATATTTTCATGGGTTTACAAAACTTTATCGGGAGAGGTGCTGAGCAAAATGGGGAGTCATCGTGCCATGACCACGATGTGCCGCCTCTGGGATGGTATGCCGGTGCGCTTATAGAGCCTACAGACGAAGTGCCGGAGTTTCTAAACTTACTGTAGGCAACTATCCTGACGATTTTACAGTGGATGGTACCTGCTTACGCCGTACAACCAACATCACCGAAAATAGCGCATTGCTAACTGCCCAAGCAACAATCCACGAAGCAGACAAAAATGTATAAGTTTCAACTGCCGCTAACGCTAGAAAAAATCGAATTGTGTTTGTAACATACAATGACAGTGTTTCGCTGTGTGGCTTGTGCCACGATTTGCGCACAGTTGGAATAAATGCCAATATATCGGCAACGATAACTAAGACTATTGAGATTATCGGTTGATTGGCGATGAGCCAAAAGCCGATAGCAATAAGTGACAGGATTGCAACTATAGTATCTGATGTTGTTATGTCCTTTTTGCCGCTCTTAAGGCTCAAGAAAACAACGCCAATACACAGAAGTCCAGCGGCGGCAGTAACCCAAGTAGCAGGACCAGCACCGCCCTTGATTTGCAGAGCGACCAGTAGAATAGTCAGTAAACCCCAGAGCGACCAACTGTATACGTGCGGGTGTGTCTTGCCTTTCAGGATATCTCGGTAGTATGGAATATATGCGGCAAATGTCAGTACAACTGCAATAGCACCGAGGGCTTCTTTCATTGGCTGCAATTATAACAGGCTTTATCTGTTACGTTTTGTTTGCAAAACGTGCCGGCTTGTTTACTGAGCCGCGCCGCGAAAGGGCCTAATTTTGATAAGTCGTATTTTGGCAGGGGTACGTGGAATCGAACCACGATCTAGGGTTTTGGAGACCCTTATACTAACCGTTGTACTATACCCCTTTATCCAGCAAGTAATATGATAGGCCAAAAATACGGTGTTGTCATCTTATTTCTTGCTTTTCAAAGGAGATAAAATCTGCTATACATAAGTACACGTATGGCGAAGATCTACCCCACCAAGCCTTTTTTGCTGTTATTTTACGGCTACCCGGGAGCCGGTAAGACCTATTTTGCCCGCCAATTTACCGAAAACGTTCAAGCGGCTCATTTACAGTCTGACAAGATACGCGGCGAGCTGTTTGAGCAGCCTCGCTACGACAAGCAAGAAAACGACATCGTAACGCAGCTGATGGACTACATGACCGAAGAATTCCTGGCAGCAGGCCTAAGCGTGGCCTATGATGTCAATGCCCTGCGGACTAAGCAGCGCCGTGTGCTCTACGACCTGGCTTTTAAGTATCATGCGCAGCCCCTGCTGGTGTGGTTCCAGATGGATCAGGATACCGCCTTTAGCCGTAATGTTAAACGGGATCGTCGCCGGGCTGATGATAAATATGCCGCTGCCTGGGATCGGACGACGTACGAAGACATCTTGGCTCACATGCAAAACCCGCAAGTTAACGAAGGCTATGTCGTGGTCAGCGGAAAACACCTGTTTAACATGCAGCAAAGCGCGGTAATCGGTAAGTTGCGCCAAACCGGCGTGTTGGGGGATGACGAGAGTGCCTCCCGTGTTATTAAGCCGGGCATGGTCAATCTCATCCCTAAAAGCCAGGGCGGCCGCGTCGACATGACCCGCCGTAATATCTCCATCCGTTAGCCGTGCCCAGCAAACAATTCCTGCTGGAAGATGATTTGCCGATTACTATTTATAAACGCAAGTCCAACCGCAGCCTGCGGCTTAGTTTAAGCCCGACCGGGGAAGTCCGGGTGACTATTCCAGCTTGGGCGCCGTACAGCGTCGGCTTAAATTTTGCTAAGTCACGGCAGGCCTGGATCATATCGCAGCGGCAACCCCTGCGCCTGCTCAGTGGCGGCCAGGCCATTGGTAAAGCCCATCACTTGCACTTTAAAACCGGGCCTACTGTAGTCAAAGTCAGCAGCCGGGTAAGTACCGGAGAGGTGACAGTCACCTATCCGCAGAGCTTAGACATCATCAGTCCGGCAGTTCAAAAGACAGCCCAGGCGGCCTGTGTGCGCGCCTTGCGGATCCAAGCCGAGCAATTATTGCCACAGCGGCTGGCTAGCTTGGCAACTGCCCATGACTTTAGCTATCAAAGTGTCAGCGTGAAACGCCTCAAGAGTCGTTGGGGCAGCTGTGATCACCAGCAAAACATCGTGCTCAACCTGTACCTAATGCAGTTGCCTTGGGAATACATTGATTACGTCTTGTTGCACGAATTAACTCATACCCAGGTTTTACGGCATGGGCCGGACTTTTGGCAGGCTATGGAGCAAGTAGCACCGCAAGCTAAGCGGCTCCGCAAAGCCCTGCACGACTATCAACCAGTCTTGGATAGCGCCCCTTAGGGGCAGTGTGGCATAATGGGGCCATGCCGCTTAAGCCTACAAAAAAAAGCCACAGTGAGCAGCTTGAGCATCAGCGCTTAACCAGTCTGGTTAACAGCATGGCCGACGCCGTCATCGCGGTTGATGACCAAGTAAAAGTCGTGCTCTACAATGCCGCCGCGCTTAATATTTTTGATGTGAATACCATCAAAGCTGGCAGCCACCTGGAGAGCTTGTTTAAACCGATCAATCAGGATAATCAGCCGCAGCCGGTCGCTGAGCTTGTCAAAAGCGCTACTGTGCCGACGACTAGCCGTAATCTACGGCTGATTTACGCTGATGGCAGTGCTATCAACTTGTATCTCAGTATCGCGCCGGTACATCTGGGTTACGGCAAGCAAGGACTGCATGGCTACGTGCTGTTGCTGCGTGACATTACCCGAGAAAAATCATTGGAGGAAGAGCGTGATGAATTCATCAGCGTCGTCAGCCACGAGCTCCGGACACCGATTGCCATTGCCGAGGGAAATATTGGCAACGCTCAGTACATCGTCCAAAAAACCGGCGACATTAAAGCTATCAGCCAAGCCCTCGACGCCGCCCATAACCAGGTGTTATTCCTGTCAGATATGATTAATGATCTGTCGACCCTGAGCCGTGCCGAACGCGGGACTTTGCAGGTGGAGGTAGAGGCGATTAACGTTCATGATTTGGTAGTCGAGCTGGCGGCTAACTACAAGCCCCAAGCCGAAGCCAAAGGCCTGGCCCTCAAAAGCGACATCGATCCCCATCTCGAACTACTGCATTCCAGTAAATTGTACGTACGCGAGATTTTGCAAAACTTTATCACCAACGCTATTAAGTACACCGCCAAAGGACACGTCAATATCAAGGTCATAGCCGAGCCTAAGGGCGTGCGGTTTGCGGTCGAGGATAGCGGCATTGGTATCAGCAAGGGCGACCAAGAGCGGGTATACGATAAATTCTTCCGCTCCGAGGATTATCGTACGCGCCAAGCGACCGGCACCGGCCTGGGATTGTATGTCACCATGAAGTTAGCCCGGCTGGTGCATGCCGAAATGAGCCTGGACAGCGAGCTCAACAAGGGGTCGACATTCACTATTTTTGTCCCAAATCTGCAGTGAACTGTTTGGGCGGAATCACCCGCATCACCGGCACGCAGACGTTTCGGCCTTTCCAGAGCACTTCATTGAACTCGTACTGCCACAGCGAGTAATTAAGCAGCCCGATATCGTATAACGCGGCGATAGGTAGTAAAAAGTAACCCGGCAGCAAGAATCGCCTATACGTAAGATTGATGATCTTGCCCTGCAAAAGACAGGTTAACAGCAGGCTCAGGCCTGTCAACACGGCTAATGGCCAAACGCCGGTAGCAATTGCCGCGACGAGCATGATTGCAGGCCATACTAAGAGAGCTAGCTCGGCTAAAGCTACCTGGGCGACGAGTTCGGGTCGACGATGCAGCTGGAGGTATCGGGTGCGGATAGCCGTAGCACGCTGCTCTGCCAATTGTTTTTGACAGCTAATTCCCGTAGCTACATCGGACTGCAAAAAGCTGTAACCGTCCTGTGTGAGAGCTGTTACGCGGGCCAAATAACTCTCGGGGACGCCCTTATGGCTGACAGCTTTAAAGCCGCCGGCGGCCTGCAGGGCATCTCGGCTAATGATCCAGCAAGTGCTCAGCACCGGCGGCCGTCGGAGCAAACGACGAGGCAGCGCCAACTCCCAGGCGTAACGATTAGGTTGCAAGACCAGGCTGAGCACGCCGCCGCCGGCCGGCAATCTATTGCGAGGCATAATGCTTATCATCGCCTTTTGCTTTTGCAGCATGGTTTTGACGAGTACGTTTAAACTTTGCGGTTCAAATCGGACATCAACGCCGGCAAATAACAGCAATTCCCCATTGGCTTCCGCCGTTAGCTGGGCGTACGCATGATTTTTAGCGAGCCAGTGGGGCGGCGGCGGACTGCCGGCCACAAAGCGCACGCCGTCGTGCGCGAAGCCGCGAATGATTTCCGGCGTATGTCGATTTTGCGAGCAATCGTCTAACACCAGGATTTCCAGCTTTGGATAAGTACTGGCAACCAGGGACTGGAGGCAGGCCTCTAGATCCTCGGTTTCGTTGCGGGCTGGGATGGCGATGGTTAGCGGTGGTAGATCACGGTCTGGCACGGCATCGGTGAGGGCAGGAGGTCTAGTGGTGCGCAAATGACGAATCGTTGCGGCCAGGAGCGTTACGGCCGTCAGCAACTGTAAAATGGCTAATAAGTACCACCAGGCCAAGCTGCTAAAAGACTGGCCTAGCCAGACAGTGCTTACCAAAAGCAGCTGTAGGCCGCTGAGCCATAATGCCGTGCGTCTAGTGCCGTGGTAGAGATAGTCCACTTGGACTCGGTTCTCGACGACCCGGAGTAAGTTAATAATATGGTACAGATTAAGTACGACCAGCAGAACTGTCCAGGTACTGAGTCGTGCTGCCAACAGCACGCCGCTGACGGCCGCAAAGATTAGCATCAACGAGCGCGCCCACAGCTTACGCCAGCGCCAGATCATCGGCAACCAGAGCAGTAATTCAACCAGGCAAACTATCCCCAGGCCGCTAAGCTCAAGCATCATGAAGTTAACTATAGCAAATGATTAGCCAAGGAGTTGGTTGACCGCTGGGCCGGCAGGTGCTACACTTGACAGCAGTCGCCTACAGAATCTGTAGGCTTTTTAATTGGTAAAGCGCGGGAGCAGGCACAACATGGCCGATAAACAATCGCCCAAAACGAAACGATTAGTCAAAAATCCAGAGACCTTCCGCGAGCGAGCCATCAAGGCCAGCCAGGAGGGCGACAAGCCAAATCGCACTGCCCGACTCAAGGGCATCGGCGGCAAAATCGCGCGCCCGGTTATCCGGCCGGTTGCGACCACTGCCCGCACGGCCGGTCGCGTAAAGCCCTTGCGACCACTAGTAAAGTTGCTCCGTTTGATCGGAAAGATTCTGCTTCCCACCTATTTTCGCCAGAGCTGGCACGAATTACGCCAGGTAACTTGGCCCAATTGGAGCGAAAGTCGCCAGCTCACGTTTGCCGTTTTGGTTTTTGCCGTGGTTTTTGGCGCCACTGTCGCCGTGATCGATTTTGGTCTGGATCGCCTCTTTAGAGACATATTATTAAAGTAAAGGATAGAGAATTTGCCATGATGAATACCAGTAAACGCTATGACACCACCAAGCAGTGGTATGCCATTCACACCTATAGTGGCTACGAAGAAAAAGTCGCCGAGAGCATTCGCCAACGCGCCGACAGCCTCGATATGAAAGACAAGATCTTTGAAGTCTTAGTGCCCAAAGAAAAAATGATCGAGATCAAAAATGGCAAGCGCCGGGTAGTTGAAAAGCGGATTTTCCAGGGGTATGTACTCGTCCACATGAAACTCTCCGAAGACGCCTGGTACATCGTGCGCAACACGCCATCAGTCACCGGCTTTGTCGGCAGCGGCACCGACCCGACTCCTATCGAAACCGACGAAATCGAAAAGATCCAAAAACGTATGGGCCTCGAGCAGCCCAAGCACAAAATTGACTTCGCGATCGGCGAGGTGGTCAACATCATCGACGGCCCGTTCAAGGGCTTCGACGGTTCCATCAGTGAAATCGACCCGGCCAAAGGCAAGCTCAAAGTCCTGGTCAATATGTTTGGCCGCGAAACTCCCGTCGAACTCGACGGCCTCCAAGTCAAACGCGTCTAAGCATGAACAAGAGAAAAATTACAAACCCGGATGAAGTAGAAGCTCATCGGCATACACTCCAAGATCATGTTCACCAAGGAGTGTCCTTGCCCCTAGATACATATATGCATTATGCTATATACCCTGATGCCCTAGTATATGAGCTAAGCTTTGGGATCGGCAGTATTGCGGTCGCTGGATTACAGGATAAGGGCATCAAGGAGAGATATGACAGTCTCGTCGAGTTTGCGATTGAAATCCAGGAGTTTGACAGGGCATCTAACCCCACACGCCACCATAGATGAGGATAGGAAAAGGTCAAGCAACGGTTTATAAAATAGTAGAGTACATAAATTTATATGATATAATGATATTAGTTACGCACTTCTGTCTTAATGCTTCAATATTATTTAAGAAAGGGAAGGAGAGGCTTGAGCCTAGCTCGCCTCGAAAATCACTATGGCAAAAGCAGTTAAAGCTAATTTAAAGATGAAAATCATGGGCGGCCAGGCTTCGGCGGCTCCCCCTGTCGGCAGCACACTCGGCCAGTATGGCGTTAATATGATGGATTTCATCCAGCCGTTTAATGACGCTACCAGCGACATGCGCGGCCAGATGGTCACGGCGCATATCACTATTTTTGATGATCGCTCTTTGGCGTTTCGGGTGGTCGGCTCGCCAACTGACGACCGTATCCGGGCTGAGTTGGGTATCAAAAAAGGTTCCGGCAAGCCTAACAGCGAAAAGCTTCCGCAAAAGCTTACGCAGGCCCAGTTGACCAAGATCGCTACTGAAAAAGCCCACGACATGAACGCCGAAGACATCGAAGCCGTCAAAAAGATGGTCGCCGGTACTGCTCGCAGCATGGGCGTCGAGGTTGAGGGTTAAGATGGAAACATCCCAAGCTACCTATCCTGAGGGAAGATTGCTGAGACGGGTCACCGCCGTTGGCTTAGGCATAGTGGCAGTGGGCTTAGTTGTTGCCGGGGGTATTGAAAGTTTTACTCCACCATATGATGGATCAACCCTCTTTGCCGGTGGTGTGGTGGCAACTGTTGCAGCGGTTGCAGCCAGTAAAGGCATGTTGGAATTTAATAGGCGCGACTGATTAAGTAATTAATTTGTGGGAGAGCGTGAAGCTCGCTAGCACCACGAAAGGATGATAGGCATGGCAAAGAGCAAAGCAGAGCTTTTAGAAGAAGCAAAAGGATCAGGTTTAGAAGTTACTGCTAAGAATACCGTGGCAGAGATTCAGGCTGCGATCGAGGAAAATGACATCGATAGCGGTCTAGAAACTAGCGAGGAACCAAAACTAGCCAAGGCCGGCAAGCGTAGCGCCAAGGCCTTAGAGGAAGCATCCGCCAAGCAGGCCAAAGAAGAGCGTAAAGCCAGCGGCGAGACCGCTGAAATCAAACCCAAGGCGCCAGTTACGCCTACTCGTTCGCGTTTAGAGCGTCGTGGTAAGCATTTCCGCAAGAATGCCGAGCAGATTGAAAAGGGCAAGCTATATGGGCTTGACCAAGCAGTAAGCTTGGCTCAAAAGACCAGCCACGTCAAATTTGATGCAACTGTCGAGCTGCACATTAACTTGGGCGTTGACCCCCGCCATGCCGACCAAAACATTCGTGACAGCTTAGTGCTGCCTAATGGCACAGGTAAAACTGTGCGGGTGGCGGTATTGACCGACGATGCTGCCGGAGCTAAAAAGGCTGGTGCCGACTTGGCTGGCACTGACGAATTGCTGGCTGAGCTCGAAAAGGGCCTCATGAATTTTGACGTTTTGATTGCTACGCCAGCACTGATGGCAAAGCTGGGCAAATACGCCCGTGCCTTAGGCCCCCGTGGTCTGATGCCGAACCCAAAGAGCGGCACTGTCACCAATGACGTCAACAAGGCCGTATCTGAAGCCAAGGCGGGTCGAGTCGAGTACCGCGTTGATTCAACCGGTATTGTCCACCTCGGCGTCGGTAAAGTCAGCTTTAGTGCTCCGCACTTGGCCCAAAACATCCAAGCCGTGATTACCAGCATCAAAGCCAACAAGCCGCAGAGCTTCAAGGGCAACTATTTCAAGGCAATCTATCTGACAACCAGTATGGGCCCGTCGATTGCGGTTGACCTGGCAGTGGCCGCTTAAGCATACTATCCAGTATGATTCCACAGTCCCAGCCGTTACCAGACGGTCTGGTTATACTATTTGAGGGCATTGACGGGGTGGGCAAGACCACCCAAGTTAATTTGGCACGTCAAGCACTCGAGGCTGCCGGCTGGCCGGTGCTTAGCACTCGCAATTTAGGCGGTACGCCGATTGGCGAAGCCCTCCGGCGAGTCATGCTTTCACCCCTGCCGCGCCCGGCGTTAACTGACCTGCACATTTCGGTAGCGATCCAGGAGGCCCTGGTGGACGAGATTGAGACTGCCCGGCAAGACGGTAGAATTATTTTGATGGATCGGGGCCCGTTGTCGCTCGGCGCCTACCAGGTATACGGCACCGGGATTGACCAAGCGGTCGGCTGGCAATACGTCCAAAACGGCATGTCTCGTCTCAGGCCAGAGCTCAGTATTGTCTATACGGCGGAGGTGGAGCGGGCCGTAAAACGGGCGCGTCGACACTCCAGGCAACCGGATTACTTTGAGAGCCAGCCATTCAGTTATTTTGAACGCGTGGCCAGTGGCTACCAGGCGGCTGCCAAACGCTACCCAGTGGAAATAATTGCGGCCGACGGAGAGATTAGCGATATTCAGCAACAAACTATCCGACTAATCAGTGAAGCTGTCCAGGCTAAGCTTAAGCAGAATCAGATATAAACACCTATTTGCGTAAAAATCACATTATTATTATGCTTGCCTTATCTGGGGGGCCGGGGCTACAATATTAAGATTAGTTAAGGGAGATCAGGTGTCAGTTTATAGTAATATTCAGATCCGACAAGCGCTCCAAGACGGGCATATTGTCTGCCATCCCTTTAACCCCAAGCATATCGCCCATGCCAGTATGGATGTCACGCTGGGCCACTACTATTACCGCATCGAAAAGATGAACGAGCGGACAATCTATAACCCCTTTGATAAAGAAGACGTCGAGCGTTACTTTGACGGCCCGTACAAAGCTCTGCCTCATGGAGAATGGTGCGCCCTCAATGGTTTTAAGCCCTTGACTAACATACCGCTCGATCACCCGGTCATCAGTCTCAAGCCGCGGGAGCGCATCCTGGCGCATACCCATGAATTTTTCGGCATCAAACCGCCGGGTGCCTACGAAGTAAAGTCTCGTTCCAGTTGGGGCCGCAATGGCGTGGCTGTCTGCTTTGACGCCGGCTGGGTTGATCCCGGCTATATAAACCGCCTGACCCTCGAGATCTATAACCTCAATGAGCGTGAAACCGTGTTATTGCCCGTGGGCGAGCGTATCGCCCAGGCTGTCTTTATGACCACTGGCGAGGTTGATGGCAATTATGGCAAGGGCAGGGACGACGGCTTTAGTGGTAAATACCAACAGGGTACTGACCTGGAGACAATCATCAAGACCTGGTCACCCGACATGCTGTTGCCAAAGGCCTACAAAGATACCCGAAGTATGCCCCAAAAAATCGAGGGACTCCCCTATGACTAGGAGCCGCAAGTGACTCGTGGAAAATATATTGTTTTAGAGGGCCCCGAGGGCGTCGGCAAGACTACCCAATTACTTGAGCTGGCCCGACGCCTGCAAGCGGCTGGTTTACCGGTGCGCACTTTGCGGGAGCCGGATAGCCAAAGCGACCTTACCGCTCGTGCTATCCGTCAACTAACCCAAGATCCACGATATCCTATGAATACCCGGACTGAAGTCCTCTTGTACAATGCTGCCCGGGCCCAGAGTCTAGAGGTGATCAAGCAAAGCATTGAGCACGGCGTCATTTGCCTGGTGGATCGTAATTACCTGACTACTTTGGCTATCCAATATTACGGACGCGGTGACGTGCCGGACTATGAGACGATCAATAACATCATCAAATTCGCGGTCGGTGGCATGGAGCCCGACCTGTGTATCTTATTGGATGCGCCGGTAGCGACACTGCGGCAGCGGCTTGGCAATCGCTATAACGGCGAGCGCTTTGACAATCTTGATGATGCTTTTTTGGAGCGAGTACGCGCCGGTTATTTATGGGAGGCCCACCAACGCCAGCTACCAATAGTCTATGCTACCGATGATACCCAGACTGTCGCTGATACTATCTGGAAGCTGGTCTCCATCGAGCTCTCAGCTCGCTCCGGCAGCCAGCCAGCTACTACCAGTGCTCCGACCTCTGTCAAGGAAATTATTGAGCAAAAGCAAATGCCAGTCCAACCAGTCGAGCCGGAAGTAAAAACCGATCCGGCTGCTGCCCCGGCCGTTACTGACGAAGAATCGGTACAGCTGCCGGCTGATATTATCCAACTGAGTGTCGAGGGAATTTCATACTTATTAGCCCCGAAATTTATGAGCCCCAAAGTCGCCGGCACGTTCGGTGAAGCCCTTCGCGCGGTTGACCTCCGGGAGGACGAAACCGCCCCTAAAAATCACTACTACACGCCGCCAAGCTTAAAACCAGTGGTTAAAAAACAGTATCAGCAGGGCATGGATATGCTGTTTGCGGCTTACAAAGTCATGCTGGAGCGCCTGACCGAGCAATTATTTGCTAACTCCCAGGCTACTGACAAAGAGCGGGGGTCTGAGGCCTGGCAAGTAGCTACCAGCTCCCTGGCCAGTGACACATTACGCGGCGTACTACCGCTAAGCAGCACTTCGGCAGTTAGTTTGACGATCAGTCGCGAAAACTTACAAAACTTAATCATCGAGCTAATGGGCGAAGAGCTACCAGAGGCCCGTACTCTCGGCGAAAGCCTCCAGCAACATGGTCACGAAAACGTACCTATGATGCTGGAAGACGGCAATACTCCCGACGGCAACGGTTCGGTGGCAACCTATCGCCGCCAGACAGCCGCCACATTAAAGGCTTTGGCCCGGCAGCGCCTGGCTGATAACTATGCTACGGCTACCGACACCATTAGCCTGGTGGACTTTTGGCCTAAAAACGAGCTACTACTGGTGCCGGACATGCTGTATGAGTTCAGTAATCTAGCTCTCGAGCAACTACAAGCTGAAATCAGCGGCTGGCCGTACGAGGATAAAACCGCGATATTTAAAGCGTATATCGGGCGACGACGTAGTTTGCGGCATCGACCCGGCCAGGCCCTGGAAAAGTCTCACTACAGCTGGGACTTAGTCAGTGATTACGGCAGTTTTTTAGATATTCAGCAGTATTTGATGGGCGATGATTTAAGCTGGCAAGAATCAACCCCGCGCTATGGCTACGCTATACCGAAGCTGGTCGAGGAGGCTGGCCTGACCGAGCAGTACGAGGCTTGTTTTGAAACCAGCCTAAAGCTACACAGCTATCTCCAGCAATCCGGCCACCCTCTAGAAGCGCAATATGTCACGCTCATGGGCCACAAGTTACGCTGGAAAACTACCTTTAACGCCCGCGAAGCCTTCCGGGTGCTAGAAACGCCTTATATTCAGCCCGCGACACTGGACTTAGCCGCTAAAATGCACGAAAAAATAGCTGAAGTTCACCCCCTGACGGCTGACTCTATCAGCTTCGCCACTCCTGATAAATAAATTTATAATGACGGCGCTTCAAAGACAGCCCGCTGGACTACCGGATAAAGCGTTTCCTGCTGATGAAGCTCTAACGGCACTGTCGAGACATGTAAGCCGTCCAGAGCAAATCTGGTGGCTAAGTGGCCCACGATACCTTGATCTCCATGGTGGGTGGTGTGATAATCAGGATGTGTTAGCAGATCACTTTGTCTGCCTTTACCCAAAAATATCACGGGTGGCTCTTGGGCTGACGCTTGACCGGCCGCTTCTTGGGATCTAATCAGTTCATAGAGTGGATCATGTATGCTCGGTGAGCCACTACCTATGGGGTTATTAAATATCGTCGCCTCGACTACAACAACGCCTGCACTTTTGGCTCGTTCACGGAACCGTCCCAAATCGGTGGCAGTATCTTGGGTGTCTTCGGGTAATCTAGTCGTAAGATCTTCGCCCTGTACGCTGCCCCACGCTACTAGAGGTAGAACGTTACGCGTGCCAATTTGCCGTTGTAAGGCCGCGACAAAGCGCTCCGGGGAAGTATCATTAACGGCTATCACGCCAGCATTTCCAAAACGCTTTGCAAATGAGAGAATAGGCCCCAGTTGTCCAGCCAGAGCTAACTCAGCTCGAGTCTGGTACCGTGCTTCACGAGTCCTTACGCTCTCCGGGTAGTTTCGAGGATGAAAGTTTCTGCCCTTTTTAAATGTCATAATAATTACTCTTTCGTACCACACATTTTTCTTAAGACGAACTTACCGATCTTAAGTAAATTGTATTACAATTTGTTAAGTTCTGTAAAAACCAACACTATTATATTATACATGAGTACGATCGATCTGTCAAGACCCTCACTTCCGCTTGCGCTTGACATGGCACGAATCGAGTGCAAATATGTAGGTATGAGCAAACAAATTATGCTTGAGGTATTGATTCTCACCGTGTCCAGCGGGTAAGTTTTTTGCAATCATAAAATCAGCAATCAGCTCCCGCCAATCAGCGGGAGTTTTTAATTTATAAGGAGCATGATATGGCAAACAAGATATTGCAAGCAACAAGACGGCGGCGCGAAGATTTTAAGAGAGCCTATGGCGGGCGCGAGGAGGCAGCCCGGCCATACACTCCGGATGAAAGTAGTAAGGGGAGCGGCCTGAAGCTCGCCGTAGAGGTGGCGGCGGCTAGGGGAGTCAGGGTGATGGTACTGAGTCCGTACACCGGCAAACTAATCGTGGGCACGGAGTTTGAAGCGCATATGCAAGATCCTTACCATGCACCGCAAACGGACGTAATGGAAGCCACTGCAGCCGGACAATTTTCTGAACCCCAAGTAGCAGTAGAGCGAGCTGTCGCGCTCGTGTAACCTTGAGGAAATAACATGCCCGAACAACTTCAAAGCACACAGCCAATCATCTCAGCTCGTACTACGGTAGGAGTACCCAACGCTAATTACGTGGAATCCCGCCGCCAAGAGATGATAGATGTCACCAGGCGTGTCGAGGGGCTCCCTGCCTGCATCAAGGCCGGTTGGCTGCGGCACCTTGGCGTTTTGGAGTCGCCGATCCCCGACTAAAAAGCCGTCCCATAGCTTGCAAAGCTGCTAAAAATACGTATAATACTACCTAAGTTGCCAGAGACAGCGACGGGCTGCAAAGCCTTGATAAGGTCGCCGAGGTACAAACTCTTTTAGCGTTTGGCAACGACAGCAGAACTCAGGTCGATACTTCTGCCTAAACTAACATCATTGGAGAAATGCATGGCATTAACCAAAAATGAGAAGCAAGATGTCGTCAAAGAAGTAAGCCAATTGCTGGCTGATTCTAAGATGACGGTTATCGCCCAGTACCAAGGCACCACGGTCAAAGCCCTCCAAGGTTTGCGGCGTGATGCTAAGGCTAATGGCACTAAAGTCAAAGTGGTCAAAAACCGCCTGGTCATCCAGGCTGTCAAAGCCACCGACAATGTCAAAGACGCTGATACCAGTGCCCTAACCGGCATGTTGCTCTACGCTTTTAACAGCCAGGATGAAGTAGCGCCGGCCCAGAGCCTGCATACCTTTGCCAAGACGAACCCCACCTTACAATTCGTGGGTGCCATCACGGCTGACGGCAAATTCATCAGTAGCGACGAAGTCAAAGCCCTGGCTGTCCTGCCAGGCAAAAACCAGCTGATCGCCGGTTTGATCAACACCCTCAACGCGCCAATTATGGGCGTCATGAGCGGCCTCCAGGGCAACCTGCATGGCTTACTGCAAGGCTTAGAAGCCAAAGCGGCCAATTAATTTAAAGAATATAAGGAATAATTACCATGGCAACAGATCTAAAGAAAATCGCGGAACAGCTCGTCGGGCTGACCGTACTCGAAGTAAACGAACT
>CAYMUN010000015.1:0-19593 GCA_964393835.1 uncultured Candidatus Saccharibacteria bacterium
TGGTCGACCAGCTGCGGCACGGTGCTGGTCAGACCCTGCTCTTGCTGGGAGGTCGCCGGCTTGCTGTAAACCAGTTGTTGGCCGAGCATCGACTCGACTTTGTGAGCTACGAAATCCAACTCTTCCAGGCTGCCGGCATAGAGCGTGAAATACAGTCCAAAGCGGAAAAACCGCTCTTCACCGACCTGGAGCTTGTCGCGCATTTCCTCGGCGTCGAGGATGGCGGCTTGCTTACCAGGGTCACGCACCCGGCCTTTTTCGGCCTCTATTTGAATGCCGGCCTCCAGCTGGGTGACCTTTTTGCGCAAATTCTCCAGTACCACCTGGCTTTCGACCGGGTAAACATATAGGCTCAAATCAACCACTTCGTCGAGGTTGACCATGCTGCTGAGCCAACCGGTATAGAGCTGCCGCGGATAGCCGTAGACATAGTAAGTGCGGGCGTAGCGGGTACCGATTTGGAAGTGCGTGCCGCTGAATTCCAGAGAGCTGGGGGCGATGAAATCGCGCAGCGCGGTGATGCCCTTTTGAAAAGCGGCCTGGACTTCTTGCTCTTCACGTTGCTGCTGAGCAGCCGCAATAGCTACCGGATCCAAAGGGGGCTGTTTTTTCTTACCAAAAGCCATGGCTACTGAAGCTCCCGCTGCAGGTGCGGCTGCTGGGCCACACCGTCGCCCTTGGTAATAATGTCAGCCGTCAAATTATTGAAGTTTTTAAGTTGCTGGCGAGTGGCGGTATCGGGGTTGTAGGTATCGTAATACAATTCGATCAGTTCCTGGGTATCGAGCGGCAATCCCTGGATGCCACACTGCTGGAGCCCGGCCAGCGTCGATTGCACCCGGTTGCGCAGCTCGGTTTTGGCGTTTTCGAGATCGGCTTCGTTGATGACGACGTGCTTTTCGCCTTTTTCAAATAGCCCGGCAAAACCGCCCAGGAAATTTTTGCTCTGAGTGATGGCTTTTTTTACTTCTTCCACCGGGAAAAACGGGATAATCACGTAAAAGTTTTTGTCCATAATATTGGTCTGCTCGCTGAGGGCGCCAATATAGCCAATATAATCTTCCATCAATAGTGCCAGTAACATGTTGTCATGTTCGGTGCGGATCTTATCCAGTTTTTCGATGTAGGGGCGCAGGTCAACCTTACGCGAGCGCAAAAATATCTGGATCGGGAAATACAGCGAATTCAAGAAAGCCTGGTAGCTGTACTCGACCGCTTCTTGTTCCTGGGGGCTCATTAGGTCAAAGTTGATGCTTTTAACCATCACCACGCAGCGAAAAGAACCGTCACTCATGATGACGATACCGTCCCGAATTTCGGCAATCTGCAAAGTATTTTGGGTGCTGTTAGGATGTGGCGTGGCCGCCGCCACCGCTGTTCCCCCGGTAATTGGCGTTGGCTGTGGGGTGGTCGGTTGCCCGGCTGTTGGCGCTAGCACGGGCCCGGCAGCCGGCGGTACCGCCGGAGAGGTGCTTGGTTGGTTTGGTGCCGAGGGATTCATGTTTTGTTTGCCCACCTTTGTTTCCCTGGTTGCTGGCCCGCTCGGGCGGCAGCAATCAGTGCAATGAAATAACGACTTCCTCTTCTAGCTGGTCGTCTTGTTGCTGAGCCTTTTGGGCTTGGCGTGCCAAGGTAGCTACGTTCAGGTCATCGTTATTCGCTAGGGCTAGTATAGCAGGATCGGCCGGGGTTGCCATAGGCCCAGAGGCAGCTGCTACCGAAGGATCGGCTGCCGGATTGGCGGCTGATGGCGTCGTGGCCGCGGGCGGCTGCGTGCCAAGCGGCCACAAGGTACGCAGATTGCCATATGAAACCTGTTGGGGCACGGCGTGGGCTTTGAGCTCGGTACTGAGTGCCGCCTCGGCTTCCGGATCATCGGGCATATCCGGTACCTGGGCAGTTGGCGCGGCGGTGACCGGTACTGCCGGATTGAGAAACCAGGGTTCGGCTGCTCCACTGGCCGGCTGAGCCGTGACACTGGCCGTAGGCGGACTGTTAAGCCGGTTAATGAGTTGCTGGCGATGTTCCTGGGTAGAACGATCGATCATCGTCTCGAATTGTTGGGCGATTGGATTATTAGTCTCGTCCAAGATGTCGTCGGAGGCTACTAGCTCATAGCCCGGCACTTCCTGGGGGATACTGTCGAGATCGATGAGCCGCTCCGAGCTGGCCGATTCCATGTGGTGCGGCGTATAGACGTTAACGTCAACGTTTTTGACGGCCCAGCCACGGCTATCGATGGTGTTAGCCAGCGCCGCTAGCCGGCTGCGCACCTCAACCTGGCTCAGGCCATCGGTATAAACATGCTCGATTTTTTTAGGTACGGTAATGGTAACGAGCTCTTTGACGCCGCTTTGGTTCCAGACGCGCTTACGCGGCTTAAAGTAATAATTCAGCTTGCCGAGCGCCCATAGCTCAGTCGGCTGGTCGCGACCAAACGGAAAGGCAAAGAATCCAAAAAACAAAAATGGCGGCACGAATATGACTAGTAAAAAATAGAGCTTTTGGGTGATCAACAAAAAGCAGATGTAGCCAAAAAAAGCCGTAATCAGGGCAAAAATAAACTGCCGTAGTGTCAACGGCCCCAAGATTTTGTCTTCAGCCTCGATGTCCTGGATGAGTTTATATGTTGCCATACTGCTTAAGTATACCAAATAACCCTTGTACCTAAAGCCCTAACACCCCACCGACATACTCCGCCCGCACAAGCAGTGCGGTCGGAAACGACGGAAACGTTAATGCCGCCGGGGCGTTAGGGCTTTAGGCGCCAGTGGGGTTCTTGACGAGGACAAGGGATAACCCCTATACTCGAGCAGCATGAGCAAACCCCAATTGGTTATCTGCGGCTCGATCGCCATCGACCGCATTATGAATTTTTCTGGCAGCTACCAGGATTTGATCCAGCCCGACAAACTTCACGTCCTATCAGTCAGTGTCTTACTCGATAAACTGGAACAAACCCCGGGTGGCGTCGGCGCCAACATCGCCTACAATGCCGCTCGTTTGGGTGACCGGCCGATCCTGGTTGGGGCCGCCGGCCCGGACGCCGCCAACTACCTCGAGAATCTAACGGCTATCGGCGTCGATACGACAGCTGTCCATATCAGTGACCTGCCAACCGCCTCGTTTAACGTTATGACCGATAGCGACGATAACCAGGTCGGCGGGTTTTATCCCGGCGCCATGGCCGATTCGGCCAGCCTGGATCTGGAATCCTGGGCGGATAAAGACGTTTTCGTGAGCGTTTCAGCTAATGACCCCCAGGCCATGCGTCGCCAAGTTGCCCAGTGCGTGGAGCACAACATGCGTTTACTCTATGATCCCGGACAGCAAGTCAGCAGCCTCTCGGCCGCTGACTTGCAGGCCGGCCTAGACACCGCCGAGGTAGTCACCCTCAACGATTACGAGATGGGCACCGTCTGCAAAAAAACCGGCACCACGCCAGAGGCGATCAAAGCCGCCTCGCCGCTGGTCATTACGACTTACGGCAAAGAGGGCTCCGTCATCGAGGGTAAAAACGCCCCGACGCCCATTAAAATACCGGCCGCCAAGGCCGCCCAAGTCGTCGATCCGACTGGTGCCGGCGACGCCTACCGAGCTGGCTTTTTATACGGATACTTGCGACAATGGGACTTGCCTGTTTGCGGACAATTGGGAGCCACCGTGGCCTCATTTATCATCGAGCAGCATGGCACCCAGTGCGAATTCACCCTCGCCGATATTCGACAGCGCTACCAAGATAACTTTAACCAGGAGATCGAATTATAAATGGCAGACGACTACAAAGTTAAAGATATCAAACTGGCCGAATGGGGCCGCAAAGAAATAACCCTGGCCGAAAAGGAAATGCCCGGCCTGATGGCCCTGCGCCAAGAATTCTCGGCCAGTCAGCCGCTCAAAGACGCCCGGATTGCCGGCTGCATCCACATGACTATCCAGACTGCGGTGTTGGTCGAAACTCTCCAGGCCCTCGGTGCCGAGGTACGCTGGTCGTCCTGTAACATTTTCTCGACTCAGGATCACGCCGCCGCCGCCCTGGCCGCCGCTGGCACCCCGGTCTTTGCCTGGAAGGCCGAATCCGAGGACGAGTACTGGTGGTGTATCGAGCAAACGCTCGATTTTGGGAATGGCAAAGGGCCAAATATGCTGCTCGACGACGGTGGCGACCTGACCGCTCTGATCCACGCCAAACACTCTGACTTATTACAAGAAATAAAAGGTGTTTCCGAGGAAACAACCACCGGCGTCAAACAGCTCAACGAGTTCCTGGCTGCCGGCAAGCTCAAAATCCCGGCTATCAACGTCAATGATAGTGTCACCAAATCTAAATTTGACAACCTCTACGGCTGCCGCGAATCGCTGGTCGACGGCATCAAGCGCGCCACCGACGTCATGCTGGCCGGCAAAGTCGCCGTCGTCGCCGGGTACGGCGATGTCGGCAAAGGCAGTGCCCAAAGCCTGCGCGCCTTTGGCTGCCGGGTGCTCATAACCGAGATCGACCCGATCTGCGCCCTCCAAGCCCTCATGGAAGGCTACGAAGTCGTCACCATGGAAACAGCCGCCCCCCGGGCCGACATCTTTGTCACCGCTACCGGCAACAAAGACATCATCACCCTTGACCACCTCAAACAAGCCAAAGACACGGCCATAATCTGCAACATCGGCCACTTTGACCATGAAATCCAAATTGCCCAGCTCAACGCCCTACCCGGCGTCAAAAAAGAAGAAATCAAGCCCCAAGTTGACCTATACACTATGCCAGACACCGGCTGCCGGCTGATCGTATTGTCCGAGGGCCGCCTGGTAAACCTGGGCAATGCCACCGGCCACCCCTCATTCGTGATGTCCAATTCATTTTCCAACCAAGTCCTGGCCCAGATTGAGCTGTACACCAAAGACTACGCATTAGGCGTCCATCGCCTGCCCAAAGAGCTCGACGAAAAAGTCGCCCGCGTCCACGTCGAAGCCCTCGGCGCCGAACTCACCACCCTCACTCCCGACCAAGCCACCTACCTCGGCATCCCCCCCACCGGCCCCCTCAAAGCCGACCACTACCGCTACTAACCCCCGGCCTAAACTAGCGGCCAAGCCCCTGCCGCAGCAACAAGCCCAACTTAGTCAGTTCACTACCCACCAAGTGTTCGGCGGCATTGCGCTTGCCGCGCTGGATGATATCAACCACATCCTGCTGGATCAGGCCAGATAGTTTGCTCACAGCTCGCCGATCGTACTCAACGACTTCAATAATATCCGGAGTTCTATCAGGGCGCATGATTTCTTTCTTAGATTTCTTTAGACCTTCTCTAGCCAAGAGCTTACCATCTTTCCTGCCGCCCACGCGTTTTGGTTCACCATCTTCGTCTAAGATGGGTTGTAAAGCGTAGGTAACGATTGAGTTCTCGAATGCCTGCCCGAGCCTCTTGGCTATGATTTTGTTTTGGCGCTGTTTAGCAGTTGGCGTATCACGCAAAGGATTAACGCCTTCATAGGTAGCCAAACTACCGTCGTGCTCGTAGCGTCGCTGATCAGCGTAGCGAGCTTTGGCTAGTTCAATCAACGCCCAGCCAATGCCGAGATCCTCTTGGGCAAGTTCCGTGTCTCGGTCACGTCGGACGAGATTCAAGCGATACATCTCCTCCAGGAATTCATTGCGCATGCCTCTGGCTAACGCTAACACTCTCTCTGAACCCATTTCTGTACTCAAACGAGCGATTATCTTGGCATAACGATGCATGGATATATCACCCTTAGAATCATGTATGCGATCGGCAAACTCCCCCCCGGTGTAGATATCTTCTCCGGCGAAGTATGCGTGAACTTGATCAATCGTCAGAGCTGGGCCGAGAACGGATTCAATCGTTTCGGCACCCTCGCCTGTGAACAATGGTGATGTTGCTTCATGAGTCGGTAAAGCGGCTGGCGTAACCGAAGGTTCGACAGCTAACCAGCCAGCCCAGGCTCGTTCTTCGTCGGTCAGGCCTTCAAATTCATCAATGGCTTCTGGGACTTCTGGTGTTTCCGGTAGGTCTTTTGGTGTCGCCAAGCTGATTTTTAAACCATCGTGGCGGTGGGTTTTCACCAATTTGCTTATCCGTTTTTGCAGACCATCATCTATATAGGTATTGGTCTCGATCGTATTGCCATGAAGGTCACGGATTTTTGTGGCGTAGGCGACTACTGAACGCTGGCGGCCATGCTCGGTGTGGCTAATCAGGAATTGGTCAACAACCTCTTCGTCCTGACCACCCAGTGTTAGGCGTAGCCCCTTAAGGCTATCCAAACCAAGCTTGGTTTTTTGATTCATAATGGTTTTGAAAGGCTCCTCACCTTCCTTAACTCGGACTGCTACCCTGGCAAAGCTGGTAAAGTCAGGTTTCTCCGGCGCTTTATTCCAGCCGAAACCACTGAGCTGGTCACTGGGCGGACGCCGGCTATCTTTATCAAAAAATTTGTCTAGCTCGTCTCGCTTCCAGGTAGTCGTGCCGGTTATATTACCTTCGGCGTCATAGGCCGTGACAGTATACTGAGGGACTAGTTCACGGACTCGTTTAGTGCCCGTTTCCTTATTTTTGAGACCCCAGATGCCCATACGGTCATGGCCTGGGCCGTAGCTCATCTCTTGGCGGGCCGTATCAAGGAGATCATAATCAGTGACTTCATAGCGTTTGCCATGTTGCTGCCAGCCCAATCCCTCCAGACCGGATCGGGCTCGTCGCAGTGCATCGGCATGCACCTGTGTTGATAGCGGCTGGTTCGGATTGATCAACAGGCTCTCGGGTAATACTGGGGCTGCTGGCTCGTGAGAAGACGCGACGGGGTCAAGATCCGGAGGTGATGCTGGTGCGGTTTCTGACATAATGACGACTGCTTACTTTTGTAACTTTTGTATTTGTCTAATCTAATTACAATTGTAGCAAATAATTTGCACTTTGTCAATAATAGTAACTGAAAGTATAACTATGACGGGCCGCCGCCTGGTTCAGGGGTTGTGTCTGGGGGTGGGCCTTGCTGACCCTCTTTGGTAGGATCATAGGTTCGATCGTACTGCTCGACTTGCTGCTTCAGGCCAGGGCCAACACCTTCGACGATTCCGCTCCATTCGGCTTTAGCGTCAGCCTCTGCATTACCGTGGGTAGAGGCCTGCGATACAATGATCTTTTGCATGCCACGGGCGCGATCGGTGAGAATATTTTGTTTGGTTTCTGGATCGTAGCGAGTCTCAGTAGCCAGGTCAATAATGACCTCTTTGCGGGCTCGCAGGGCGTCGCCTTTGAGCTGTCCAAAGTCTTGACTCTTCATACTGGCCACAGTAGCTTTTGATCGTTCCAAATCATGTTTGGATGAGGCAAAACGTTGTCCATCCGGAGTATCGACAATGATTTGGCTATGGCCAAATTTGGCTTCGGGGTGATATTGTTGGCCGGTCTTTTCGGCGATGCCAATGATGCGCTGGGCGTAGTCCATGCCCTTTTCGGAGGCGATACGGTTGCCAGCCAATTCAATATCATCGTCTTCGGCGTAACCGCGGGCGGCCAGGCCGATGAGGGCGGCGCCCTGGACGTTGGCGCGCATCGTTTCGGGATCGGTGTTGAGGGTCGGCAGCATACCGTAGACATTGTCGACGCCCAATGCGCCGATGCGGTCGTCTTGGTTGCTGCTCTGGCGCATGGCGTCTGCTACTTCCTTGTATTGGGCACGGCTCTTTGGCGCTATCATCTCGCCACCTATCATCTTACCGTTTTCATCTTCTTGATAATTCTTAATGAATCCCTTGGCAGCCAGATTTCTTCGGGTGTCTTGCGAGAGGTTGCGGTAGGAGCCGAGGAGCGCGCGGTAGCCCTGCTTGTTGAGGCCGGCTTTGGCTTCCATTTCTTGGGCGACTTTTTGGGTTTGGGCGGCGCCCTCGCCGCCGAGATAATTGTCGACTTTGGCTTTGTAACCCTTAAAGCCCGGAACATTATGTTTGCCCAGAGCATAGGGAACTTGCTCGTCGACGTCTAGGCCCAGCTCGGCGCCGCGGCTGAGGATTTTGCCGATACTCTTGCGGTTGCCATGTTCGTCTTCTTTGCCGAATTCACCAAAGTTGTGGCGCCAGCGCTGGCCGGCACGGGCGGCTTTGATGTGCTTGGCGGTTGATTCCTGGCGAGCTTTTTTGAGGCGATCAAATCCACCGCGGCCGCGGTCATTGGCGAAGCCGCCGATAGTCCTGAGTGCTCCGCCAGCAAACTTAAAGGTGGCCGGGATCAAGAAATAGGGCGCAAAGTAGGCCGCAAAGGCGATGAAACTACCGAGCGTGTCACCGCCACCGCCATTATTAGCCACGGCCGCGAAGACCCGACCGGCAGCGATGATGGCCGAAATAATCGGGAACATCAGCAGGGCCCCACCTAGCGAATTCATCCACAGGTTCCAGTATTTTTGGGTGTTTGGCAAGATGTACAGCACCAGGGCGATTGGTGACAGGATGACCAATACGATAACCACGATTTGTCGTATAACCAGCACCAAAAAGGCGATAAAGGCAGCTAGCAAACCGGCACCGACAAAGGTAAAGAGCCCAAATATACCCAGGGCGGCAAAAGCTAGCGGCGTGGCTATCGCGACGGCTGTGCCCTGGCCGCCGCCAAGGTGGATGGTGTTACTATCAAAGCTGTTGGCGAAAGGCTGCTGGATCAGCGCTCGTACCCCAAAGCCCAGGTCGTTAAACAGCTCGACGATAAAGCGCAGGCCCGGCCAGGAGATAGAAATAGCCACCGCCACGATTAAAAGTCTCGGCAATACCTTGCGCACCGTATAGGCATCGAGTATTTCCATACCAAGGGCCTGGGCCATCACTATGATGAGCCCGGCTACCACCAGTAATCCGAGGGCTATGTTGCGGAAACTAATCCAGGCGAGGTGGTAGGCATTGCCGGTTGCACAAGGGTCTGAGCCGTTTACTCCTAGGCAGGTCTTAAAGATGTTTGTCGGATCACCGCTTTTAGTTTCGTCAGGGGTGCCGATTGACAGCAAGCTATTGATGACATTATCGACGCCGCCAAGCACCGAGACCATGCCCTTGATAGCGGCGCAGACCAACCAGTTGAGCGGGTTAAAGCCGGCGTTACAGTCTAGTTCTAGCGAATCAGGATTCCCTGGATCAGTTGCACCATCGGCCGGATTAGCATTGTCTGGATTTACCAACTGAGAGGGGTCAACACTGCTACCCTTGGCCGCACCAGCCTTAAAGCCAAACGCGCAAAATTGGCCATTATTAGCTTGAACAGCTGCATCACCACATTTTTGAGTAATTGTTTGGTCACCTATAAAGCCGGCTTTAAAGCCGCCCCGGCACTCAAGCTGAGCCTGAGTGGTATTAGCAAACCTATTACCCTGCACGTTTTGGCAGGCTGCATCAGCAAATGCCTGGATTTGGGCTGCCGTGGCGGTATCGCGTAGCTGTGGCCCGACTGACACGCCAAAATCATAGGCTGCCTCACAGATTTTTTTGTCACCGTTACCGTTATTCCCAGGGGAAATTGCTTCAGAGCCACAGGCATCGGCTTTACTGGGGACTTGTTTAAAGCCGGCGATGAAGCCAGTGCGGCAGGCAGTCACTGGGTGTTTAAAAAAGCTGGCGAATCGGGCGCCGGCCTTGTCGGCAACGGCAGTGGTTAGGTCAGGAGTACAATGGTCTTGGGCTGCCTGGGTGATAAAGGCGTCGGTAATCGGCGCAATCACTGGGCCGCCATCACTAACCGCGGCCAAAGCTAACGGCGATAAAATCACAGAGCCCAAGATGGTCAGTAGACAAAAGACCATAGCTAGCAAGGATTTCTTAGTTTTTAGCATCACCGGTTTCTCTAATTTTTGTTACTACCATGTACTGGTTCCACCACTTAGGGTCTGTAAAATGATAGCATAAGCACTGTCAAGTGGATAGTACGTGTGTTAGTATAGTTGTATAAAGTAGTCATTATGATACAAAAACTAAAACAACTCTCTGTGATTGCTGGCCTGCTCCTTTTGCTAGTTACCAGCCTGGGCTTTGTTCCCTCCGGGATCACCCAGGCAGCAGTTTCGGGCGGCTGTACCCCGACTCCCGGGTTACCGTTGCCTAGCTGCGCCGACCAGTGCAAGCTCAACCAGGGCACTTGCGCCACCTGCTACAACGAAAAAGGCTGCATCGATTGCACGAAAATTGCTTGTACGGACGCCGCCAAAGATTGTAATTCCGCGCACTGCGATCTTATCGATTCATATGTTAACCCTACCATCGCCTTGTTTTCGGCTATCGTCGGCCTGGTGATAACTATTTCGCTTATCTGGGGAGGTATCCAGTATGCTAGCTCGGGCGGTGACCCCCAAAAAGCTTCAGCGGCCAAAAGCCGGATTACCAAAACTCTGATGGCCTTTTTCATGTATGCTTTTATCTGGGCTTTCCTCCAGTACCTGATACCAGGCGGAGTCTTTAAGTAGTTGGGTTAGCAATGAAAAAATTCGCTTTCACAAACGCATTAAAGTCCACGGCAGTAGCCGTATTTGCTGCCGGGGTACTGGTCGTGGTCGCTACTGTTGGCACGGGCCCGGCCGCCCTAGCAGTTTCGCCGACCGGCAGCTCTCCGGTGCTGCTGACCACTTTCGCCACTACGGCTGTGACAGCTGCCTGTCAGCCACAACCATTTTTTGGCCTAGTTCCCTGGTATAACTATCTCGACAAAGAGATTAATACTGGTGGGGGCTCCTCGCGCTGTGACGTGACTTGTTTCAATGTTCTCCCCCGAGCCACGCCCAATGATTGCACCGTGTCCAAAAGTGACATCCCAGCCGTCTTACTGGCGATCGTCGATAATATGCTAAGGATTGCCGGGTTGGTGGCTGTCGCTTTTGTATTAGTCGGAGCTTTTCAGTTTGTGGCTAGCCGTGGTAACTCCGAACGAACGGCAGGCGCCCAGTCCACGGTCATTAATGCCTTGGTTGGTTTGACAGTAGCTCTACTGGCTATCGGCTTTATATCGTATGTAGGGGGCAAGCTACAATGATCCTTAGCCAGCTACATCAGATAGCAATCTTCGCCGCTGCCCAGAGCCCGATCAAAGACCCCTCCAGCTTACCGCATGTCGACGGCGGCCAGGGGAGCATCCAGATTATCCTCAGTATTGTCTTTGGCATTATTGGTTCCTTGTCAGTGTTGATGATTGTCATCTCAGGCCTCAAGTACATCACCTCTAGCGGTGATCCGCAAAAAGCCTCTGAAGCCAAAAGCGGTATTATGTATGCCTTGATTGGCTTGGCGATAGCAATACTAGCCCAGGCGATTGTGGTTTTCGTGGTCAAGCGGGTAGGCGCATGATCCGACGATTAACCGCCGCGTTATTGCTGGCAGTGATTGGCATAATAGCCGTATCGATGCCGGTACAGGCTTTTGACCCGTTTCAGGTTAACTGCGGTGACGCCGATTATAGCAAATCAGCTATCTGTCAGACGCCGGCTGAGTCACTGTCTGGCCCCGGCGGCCCCCTCCTCAGGATTACTAATCTGGTCACTATGGTAGCCGGCGCGCTGGCCGTTATTTTGATCATTTACGGCGCCATCAAGTACATCACTTCGGGCGGCGATAGCTCAAATATTCAGAGCGCCAAAAACACTATTATGTATGCCTTAATAGGTGTAGCCGTCATAGCTTTGGCTCAGACAATTATTAACTTTGTAGTATTGAAACTGTAAGGAGTAGCACCATGAAACGAATCATAGTAAACCTGCTAGTCATGCTCGCCCTGGTATTTATGCCAGTCGTAGTCTTTGGCGGCCAAGCCGCCGCCGCTTGTCCAACGGCCACTGATGCTAAAACCCAAGTCTTAAAAGGAGTCAATGAAACTGGTAGCGACTGTAGTGACACTGGAGTCACCAATGCTTTTTCTGTAGCTGTAGAAGTTCTCAGCTTTATTGCGGGCGCGGTAGCCGTCATTATGATTATATATAGCGGGTTTAGATATATAACCTCAGCCGGCGATGCTTCTAAGGTGGGTGCTGCTAAAACTACATTAATCTATGCGCTTGTTGGTATTGTGGTTGTGGCATTGTCGCAGCTTTTGATTCGATTTGTAATCCACCACGTTAAGCCGTAAGAGATATTGTTGACTTGATCTACGCTTATGCTTGTAGTATAAGTTAAGTAACACTAAAGAAAGGTTCAATAAACACATGATCCAGAAAATTAAAAAATTCCTAGTAGTCGGTATTGCCAGTTTTACAATGCTGATACCTGGCTTGTTAGTGCCAGTTGTCGGCGGTGTAGCCTCGGCAGACATTAAAGCTAATTTATGTAGCGGCGTAGATGCAGCAGCAGATACAACTGACTGTGCCGCCGCAACTAGTGATGCTACTGGTCAAGCAGGTGTGAAAGCGATTGCTAAGAAGATCACAGCAATTTTCTCCATCATTGTCGGTGCCATATCAATCATCATGATTATTTATGGCGGTTTCCGCTACATTACTTCGGGTGGTGATAGCAGCAAAGTTGGCAATGCTAAGAATACCTTGATTTACGCCATCGTTGGTTTAATTATTGTCGCGTTGGCTCAGCTCATTGTTCGCTTTGTGCTTACTCAAGCTGGAGATGCCACCAACACAATATAGAGGACTACTTAACCATTTATACAAAACCTCCCGCAGTGTTGCGGGAGGTTTTGTATGGCTCTATAAAACTTGGATCTTTTTGACGGTGTCCTGTTGGACTTTGCCAAAGCTGATGGTCAAGACGCCGTCTTTGAGGACAGCTTCGATCTCTTCTTCTTTGACGGGAACCGGCAGGGCGATGGTGCGGGAGAATTCACCCCAGTAACATTCCTGTAAGAAATAATTCTCAACGCCCTCTTCGGAGCCCGAGCTGAGGGTGCCACGGACAGTCAGCTGGTTGTCGGAAATACTGACATCAAGATCGTTTTTATTGACGCCGGCAGTGCGGGCTTTAACGACCAGTTTTTCGCGTGTCTCGTAAACGTCGACGGCGAGCTGGCCAGGAACGTTTTCGTCCTCGTCCCATTCGTCATCGGCAGCCGGGGTAGCCGCGGTCGGTGTCGGCTCGGGCGCGAGGGCTGTTTCATCGCCTAAAAAGGCCGCGGTTAATTCATCTTCTTCCAACAACAGATCGTCGTCGCGATTTCGTCGCGCCATAGCGTGTTACCCTCCAATTAATTACTGTATTAGCCAACCGCCACCCGCCAACGGCGAGCGGACAGAGAGATTAAAAATCTTGCATTTTTGTCTTGCTAGCAGTATAGCTTAGGTTGTTAACGGTGTGCAACGTCCCCTGCACTTATTTACAACACATTAAACACAACGGAGGGTCGGATGGCCCTATTAGACACCCTGATTAGCTTGATCGTTCCCTATGATTGCCTGGGCTGCGGCGCCGAAGGTCGGTTGCTGTGCACCGCCTGTACCGGTCGTCTTCGGCCGGCGCCCCCTTGCTGCTACCGCTGCCAAACCGCCTCCACTAGCGCCTTGACTTGTGTCGACTGTCAGGTCGCCAGCCCCCTTTACCGGGTTCAGGCGGCTATTATTTACGAGAAACTGGCAAAACATTTGGTATGGAAGCTTAAATTTGGCCATGCCCAGACTGCCGCTAAAGAAATCGCGGCCCTGATGCGCCCACTTGCCGACCAGCAAAAACCGGATAGTTTCTTAGTCGTGCCAATACCAACGGCTACGACCCGGATTCGCCAGCGTGGCTATGACCAGGCGCGACTAGTAGCCCGAGAGCTCGCCAGGCTTCTCCGTCAACCCTACGCCGATATTCTGGCCCGCCAAAGCCAGGCTCACCAGGTCGGTGCTTCACGCCAACAGCGCCTGGCGCAGTTAAAGAACGCCTTTCGGGTCACCAAACCCCGACAGATATCGGGTACTCGAATTATGCTCATTGATGATGTCGTGACTACTGGCGCGACCCTAGAAGCTGCCGCTGTCACCCTGCGAGCTGCCGGTGCCCGACAGATTGAGGCTCTAGTATTTGCCCAACCCAGGCTTCGCAAAAACTTTCCCCACCTATAAAAATAGCCCGCTCAAGGGCGGGCGATTTTATCTGGCGGAGAGAGAGGGATTCGAACCCTCGCGGGGGATTGCTCCCCCCTATCGATTTAGCAAACCGACCCCTTCAGCCTCTTGGGTACCTCTCCGTGTTTGGCAGATCAGAAGACCCGCGATACTGTATTTTAACGCGAAACGCCGTTAGACGGAAACCGTTCCAGTCTCGATAATCGTTGCTTGACTTCTCTAAACTCACCCCTGACCTCTCTAAATTCATCAGTAACGGCAGTTTTGAGGGTTTTTAGATCAAACTTGACTGTCGCCATGTTAGTTTCCAGGCTAGCAAGCCTAGAGGGTACGCTTGCCATTGCTGCCTGGCCCTCAAGTATGGCGTCAAGCTTGCCGTTGATATCCTCCAACAAAGCGCCCTCATAATGGCCGGTGTCATCGTTTTTATGGCTCATAGTGTGACAAAGTATACGCTGCTCCCACCCGTCCCGCAATAAATTTAAGAATTATTTAACACTTGGCGGAAGGGGTGGGATTCGAACCCACGGTACCATTGCTGGCACGCTGGTTTTCAAGACCAGTTCCTTAAACCGCTCGGACACCCTTCCGTGTAACAGAGGTGATTATAGCAGCAGTAGTGGCAGTTTTCAAAACTACGGTACAATAATGCTTATGGAAAATCCCGGTTCATCGTCTGGCCAAATCGTCACGCCGGCCGCTGCTTCGCCACCGACCCCGCCCGCCCCGCCGACAACCCCGAATCCTTCTGTACCGCCTCAATCCGAACTTCCGGAGCCACCGCCGGCTTCGGTGCCCACCGGCTTGGAGCAGCCAGAGGGTAGCCAGAGGGACACAGACAGTGCAGAGGAAATTACCTGGACGGCTTCAGAATTCGTGGCGCACGAAAAATCAGCTGGTTGGTATCTGATGCTACTAGGGGTATCTGCATTTATCGCCGTGGTGGTATATCTCATCTCCAAGGATTATGTCGCGGTGGGCGTGGTTGTTTTCGGGGCTATCATGCTGAGTATTTATGCTGCCCACCAACCCCGACAAATTGAGTATAAGCTCGACCTGAGCGGCCTAACTATTGGCCAAAAACACTACAAATACAGTGAATTCCGGTCATTTGCTATTGTGCCCGAGGGAGCGTTTTCAAGTATCGTGTTTATGCCACTTAAGCGCTTCGCTCCTTTGACAACTATCTACTTCGCGCCAGAAGACGAGGAGAGAATTGGGGAACTACTGTCCACTATTTTGCCATTTGACGAGGAACACGCTCAAGACGCCGTTGATCGATTAATGCGACGGGTCAGGTTTTAGTTGTCAGAGAAAACGGCTTTAGCTGCGGCTAAAACGCTCTTTGCGGCTCAGTTTTCGTTCCATGCGATGAATGAAGTCGTGCTTGGCATGCTTGGCATCCCATTTTTCAAAAGTTTCCATTAAAGCGTCTGCTTCTTCGCTGGACATAGTGTGTCTCCTTTTAGATTAGCCTCTCAATTATTGAGCTTATGCCTGGGGATTGGCTGTAAGTATTTTTACATGTCACAATAGACTCTATGAACCTGGCGCAAAAAATTGTACATTCCATCGACAAATACCAACAACGACACCCCGTCCTGGCTTTTGGGTATGCCGTAATCAAGAAGTACGGTGAAGACCAGGCCGGGACAGACGCCGCGCTGCTGACATACTATGGATTCTTGGCGCTATTTCCCTTGCTCATGGTGCTAACTACCCTGACTGACATGATTATTGGCAATCATCCTGGCTTAGAAGCCACGGTTATCCAGGGTATTACCGATTACTTTCCGCTGCTTGGTAACCAATTAGCGGCCCACGTCCACACCCTGCACAAAAGCGGCGCGGCACTCCTGATCGGACTGCTTTTTACCCTCTATGGTACCCGCGGCGTGGCGGATACCTTTCGCCAAGGGGTGCAAAAAATCTGGGGTATCCCCAAACCAGACAACGGCGGCTTCCCTAAGTCCTTGCTCAAAAGCCTTGGCTTGATTGCGGTGGGCGGCAGTGGTTTTATGCTAGCCGCGGTCAGTTCTGGTTTTGCTAGTGCGGCTGGCCAGGGCCTGTCTTTTTTGATTCTATCAGTGGCAGTCAACGTATTTATACTGTTTTGGGTATTTACCTTTTTAATAAACTTTAGCCTTCCCCGGCAAGTCAAACCGAAGCAGATACGTATCGGGGCTGCTGCAGCTGCCATCGGCCTGGTGATATTGCAATCTGCCGGCGGTTATATCCTGGCCCATGAGCTCAAAAGTCTCGACGCCTTGTATAGCTATTTTGCCGTGGCTTTAGGCCTGCTATTTTGGATTTACTTACAGGCGCAGATGCTCTACTACGCCGTAGAAATTGCCGTAGTCAACTCAAACAAACTTTGGCCGCGTAGCATCGATACTAAATAACTAAGTCAAATATTCACGCCACCAAACGCGGATTTTGGCCCTATCCGGTGCTTTGCGGCGGGCGGTGGTACGATCTGTCATAAATAAAGGTCTCCCTGGGTACACATACCCCTCAAAGAGTATAAAACCGCCTGAACGGCGGCAGTGAATTTTCTTACAATACAATCAACTGCCTTAAGCTTGGTGAATAAAAGGCGCCGATCGAATATACTCTAGGTTTTTGAGCTGGTTAACAAGAGCTGTTGCTACCGCTGAGCGGGATATGGTAGCCCATAGGGCTGGTGATTTCAGATCCAATCGATAAGCACTGCTTTTGGGTGGCCACATCACCGGTGATCGCAGGCATGTCCATTCTAAGTGACTGGCATCGAGCAAACGCAGGTGTTCTTGGCTGTCATCCAAGATCTTGGGGGCCACTATCTCGAGTAAACGGTGATTGAATTGATCAAAAGGCCCTGGCTGATCACCTGACCAAAAAGCTCCGGCTCCGGTGACTGTCACCAGCCGGGTGATACCCAATTGCTCCATAGCCGGGATAATCGACCGCATCCCAGCGCTGAGCACGTCTTTTTCTTTGGTACCCCAACTGCCCAGCGTGCTAATGGCCGCCCGGCTGCCAGCCAAAGCCGCGGCCACGGCTGCCCGATCACGAATATCGCCCTTGATCACCTTGAGCTTGTCATGTGGCGCGAACGGATCGCGGCTATGCGCAAACGCCACCACTTCGTAGCCTTGCTCCAGCGCCAAAGCCACCACTTGCCGCCCGACCTTGCCTGAAGCCCCAAAAACGACTACACGTATATTCATAGCTGGCGGCTATCTAGGAGAATTTTCCACTCGCCGCACGGGTATGTGGCGCGCCAGGTCGGCCCCATTGATAAGCTCCACGGCTTCGGGAACCCCGCGTGAGGTTTCACCGTGTCTTGCGGAATTTGATATCAGAACCGAATCTGACAGCACGAAGCCCATTGCATCGCCATCCCTTCGGAAACGCCAACGGCGTAATGGTAATCCACCCTCTGATTCTGGTGTAGGTTGCTCTGCTCCCATAAAATACCCCCCTAACCCTTGTTAATCAAAAATCTTCTGCTTCCTAGCCTGCACTAACCTGCATTATATAAAAAACAAGCTGCCCCAGCAGTAGCAAATGCTATTGACGAACAAAAGTAAAATAAATCACACCAAGTGGCGGCAAAGCTTAATGTCAGAGTGTGAGCTTAATCACCTTGCCTAAAGAGCCACTATATGTCATTATTTGACCATGAGTGAAGTAAATACGGGCAGCCACGGAGATTTGGCGTGCTCTTCAGAAGCGCTGGCATTGGGAGCGGCTTTACACGCAGGAGATCCTAGCCAGTGGGTTGAACACGCCAATTCGGGATTGCTATTAGCCGTACCCGTTTATAAAAATCCGGATATGGCCCCCTTGTTCTATGAATATCTCGGTAGCCAATCAGAAGCCCTAGGACTTGCTTGCCGCAGTTTTGATACCAGTCAAACGCTCATGGCTAAGGGTAACGCGGTTTCCCAGGCAGGAGCGGCTCGACGCATTTTAGGCATGAATTTTTTAGCGGTCGCCTTAACCGAAGACGAGGCAGTAAGCAGCGCGCTTAGGAATATCCGTGATCCGTATGCTTTTGAGGAGCATTTACCGACGGCGGTCGCTGTATTGGCTCAAGACGAGCCGGTACGCAAGCAAGTCGTAGATCTTATGGAAGTACAAGGTCACCCGATGAGAGGAGTTACGCTTGGCCTGCGCGGCACCTGGCGCAAAGCCGTAGACGCCGCCATTAAGCCAGCGGCGCCATCAAATACAGCGCTACTAGAATATCAACGCCATATGTCCAACGAGCTTGCTGTCGTGTCTGACGGTAAAGACATTGCGAACGGAGCCACCGTATTACGTTTAATAGTTGCCACCTACATTGATGCAACTAACATTACGACTATACGATCAGCATCAGAGGCAAAGCCGGAAACTTCCAACCCCGTCTACTTTGATTCCGACGCGTGGCGATCGGCAATCCCGACTGATCTGCATGAGCTTTTAGGGATGAAGCGCCATGAAATGCTCGGCATTTCAATTCCCGAGGCTCGCGACATCGCTGCTGGTAACAACCAGGCCGCTCTAGAAAAATTACGAGCAGATATTCCAGTAATAGATATGATTCGGGAGGATATCACCACTCGTGGTATTACTTATGTAGGGTCAAACACTGCCGAGGGTATGACGGACGGTGGTAATACGGTGGCCTTGGCTTTTGCCAATACTACGTCTCGGCGACTGACAGAAGTGCTGCGATCACTCGATTTGGTTAGTCCTGCGATATTGCGAGCGAGTCTTAACGCGGCCTGGGAGAAAGCTGAGACGGTAGTGGCTGAAATGAGAAATGAAAACCAGGATCTCAGTCGAGGGATGGCAGCCCTTGACCTACCAAGAACAGCACTACTTTTGTCGAGCCTTTGCGGAGCTGTCAATATTGATGCTCGTAGGTACGCCGACCCCAGTAAGGGCAAACAAGAGGAAAATAAGTTTTTCGGCTATCTTACTGGCGCCTACGCGCATATTAAAACGATTGCCGAGTTGCACGAGAGAATCCCTGCTCCGCCGCAGGCCGAAGCGGCAGCCTAATGTGCTATAGACGATTGAATTGCTGGCGAGGGTTTTCGGGGAAGTTGGATTCGTCGAATAAGACGTAGGAGTCGGGGGTGAGTTTGTATAAACGATGCTCGGTGTTGCCGGCTACGAAATCATTGACCCAGGCCGCATCACGGTTAAATTTGGCGGCGTAGCGCTGACTGATTTCCTGGATCTTGGGAGAGGGAGTTAACTCTTTGGCCTTGCCCTCGATCTGGATGCCGGCGACTGGTTCGCCTTTGACGAATTTCACCGGAATGGCGACAGCCACCTGGGGGTGATCCTTGATCTCTTGGCTGTGGCGCCGGGTTGGCAGGCTGGCCCAGTACAGGTTAGAGTCGTCATCAGCCACAAAATACACCGTGCAGCACCACGGCTGCCCGTCCTGCACTGTCGCCAGCTGCATCATGTGCTGTTGGCTCAGGTATTCTTTAATAATTTGGGTTGGATTCATCAACTGGTGTACCCGACAGGATTCGAACCTACGACCTTTGGCTCCGCAAGCCAACGCTCTATCCA
>CAYMUN010000016.1:0-16756 GCA_964393835.1 uncultured Candidatus Saccharibacteria bacterium
CGCCAGGAGCGCAAGGCGATTAAGCTCAAGAAAATCAAACTCGGACTGCGCTAGGCCCCCATGCTGGAGCAGCAACTCGAGCAGGATATCAAAACTGCCCAATTAGCCGGTGATACTTTTAAGCTGACCACGCTGCGCGGTATCAAAGCTACGCTTTTGAATGTTAAAGTGGCAACTGGCAAGCGGGACAGCGGCTTAACCGACGAAGAAGTCCTCCCCATACTGGCCAAAGAATCCAAAAAGCGCCAGGAGAGCGCTGATATGTATAAGCAAGGTGAGGCTACCGAGCGTGCCGAGGCAGAGCTGGCCGAAAAAGCTATCATTGACGCCTATTTGCCGGCTCAACTCGACGAAGCGGCAGTTGCCAGCATGATCGACGAAGCCATTACGGCCACTGGGGCTCAAGGCCCAGCGGATTTGGGTAAAGTTATCGGCATAGTTAAAGGTCGGGCTGGCGCCTCTGCCGACGGCGCGGTCATTGCCCGTCTGGCCAAGGAGAAGCTGGCGTGATCTTGCTGATGGGCATTGCCGGATCAGGCAAAGGAACACAGGGCAAAATGCTGTCTGATCAGCATGGCTTGCATCTGATATCGATGGGCGACGTGGTGCGGATGTATGTCACTGGTGAGCAGCGCGAGCGGATGCTGGCTGGCGGCCTGCTCGATGACCGGGAAATTATTAAAATCGTTGATAAAGTCTTGGCTTCGCTGACCGACGACGAAGAAGTCATTCTTGATGGTTTCCCGCGCACCGTTCCGCAGGCGGAGTGGCTACTCGAGCAGGTCAAAAAAGGCCGGTTTAACCTCAAAAAAGTCTTTCACCTGGTGGCCTCCCGCGACGCGGTCAAGCAGCGCCTGCTCGGCCGGGCCCGGATTGATGACGTCGAATCGGCCATCGAAAAGCGCTTTGACGAGTATGAGCGTTCTACGGCACCAATTTTGCAGTGGTTGTCAGATCATGGCCTGCAAGTTATCAATATTGATGCCGAGCGCTCCCCCGAAGCCGTCAACAAAGATCTCGTCCACCACTTAAAAGCGTCATAGCCCGCCCTAATATGATTACTCGAGTTAAAACTCCTCACGAAATCGTCAGTATGCGTGACAGCGGCCGGATGCTAGCCACGGTGCTGCAGCTGCTCAAAAAACGCCTCCAGCCAGGCATGACCACTAAGGAATTAGCCGATATCGCGGCTGCTGAGCTTAAAAATCTCGGCGGCGAACCAAGCTTCCTGGGCTATCAGGATTTTCCGGATGTTATCTGTATTTCGGTAAATGACGAAGTGGTACATGGCATCCCCAGTAAAGACAAGATCATTAAGGATGGTGATATAGTCGGTCTCGATTTTGGCGTGACCGTCAAAGGCATGATCACTGATGCCGCCATCAGCGTGATTGCCGGTAAGCCCAAGCAAAAGGGACATATCCAGTTGCTAAAAGACACCGAAAACGCGCTGCACGCCGGCATTATGGCTGTTCATGGCCGGGTGCGCACCGGTGATATTGGTTTTGCTGTCGAAGGCTCTCTAAAACATCGCCCCTACGGCATCGTCCGCGATCTAGTCGGCCATGGCGTCGGCCACGCGGTGCACGAAGACCCCAATATACCCAACTACGGCCGGGCCAATACCGGCCCTTGGCTCGATCAGGGCATGACCATCGCCATCGAGCCGATGGTCACCCTCGGCACCGACCGCGTCTACCTCGCTCCCGACGGCTGGACAATCATGACCACCGACGGCTCCTGGGCCGCCCACTTTGAGCACACCGTCCTGATTACCCAAGACGGTGCCGAGATATTAACAAAAGCTTAAATTTGTAAATATTACTTTGGTGGCCATGCTATGCCGATGCTATGATGATCCCACCTATGAGCGAAGACCAATTCACCCAATTGCAAACTCAGATCAGTAAACTCGACAAGAGCTTGCTTAGAATGTTTCAATATATGACCAAGCGTTTTGACAGAATCGAGACTAAGCTAGATACCAAAGCCGATAAGACGACGACTAACCTAATATATAACCAGCTCGATGGCTTCCTAAAACGTACTGATACCGATGAAACGGAGCGGGCGGCGTTGGGCCATCAAGTGGAGCGTCATGAGGGTTAGATAAAGCAAATTGTCAAGACGACTGGCAACAAACTTACGTACTAGAGGTCTGAGGCGATTTGCTCCAGGGGAGCACTAGCGCTATACTGGTGACCAGATGAAACCCGAACATTTTATCGGCCTCGACATCGGTACCAGCATGGTGCGCTGCGTAGTCGGCACCTTTGATCCCAATGGTAGTAATATGCCGTCAGTCATCGGGCATGGTCAGGCGCTCAATCAGGGTATGCGCCGCGGGGCGGTCGTCCACGTCGACGAAGTTGCTGATGCTATCGTCCATGCCGTCACCGAAGCTGAGCGCATTTCCGGCATGACCATCAAGCATGCCACCGTTAATGTGAATGGGGCGCACGTCAGTGGTCTAAATTCCGAGGGGGTGATCGCTATCAGCGCGGCCAACCGTGAAATCACTTCTGAGGATCGGCTACGTGTCGAAGAAGCCGCCACCATCGTCAGCCTGCCGCCCAATCGTGAAATCGTCCAGTTTTTCGCTAAGAATTACAGCCTGGATGGACAGCGCAATATTAAAGATCCAGTCGGCATGCACGGTGTGCGGTTGGAGGTCGATGCCCACATCGTCACTGCTTCGTCGCCCAACTTGCGCAACCTCGACATGGCGCTCGAAAAAGCCGAAATCCAGCCCACGCATCATACGGTATCTGGCCTGGCCGCCGCTGAAGCCGTCTTAACCCGTCAGCAAAAAGAAGCCGGCACGGCCCTGGTCGACATCGGTGCCGGCACCACCAATCTTATTGTATTTGAAGATGGCGAGGTTCAGCACGTCGCCGTTATCCCGATTGGCGGTCAGCACATCACCAACGATCTAGCCATTGGTCTCAAAACCGATCTCGACGTCGCCGAAACCGTTAAGCTAGAGCACGCTGACTTGCGCCGCGATACCAAAAAGACCAACGCCATGGTCAAAGTTGGCGACAAGGCCCACAACTTTCAATTCGAAGAGATCGCCATGATCAGCGAAGCCCGGGTCGAAGAGCTGCTGGAGTACGTCGACAAAGAACTCCATAAAATCAAGCGCTCCCGCAAGCTGCCCGGCGGCATCGTGCTGGTCGGCGGCACCGCCAAAATTCCTGGCCTCGACGAATTCACTCGTGAAAAACTCCAACTGCCGGCCCGCATTGGCAAGCTCCACAATATCGGCGGCCTGGTAGATACTGTAGAAGACCAGGCCTTTACGACCGCCATCGGCCTAATGCTCCTCGACATGCTCTTATTACCAGCCTTGCCACCTGTCTCCGGCTCCCGTGGCGGCCAGCAAGCCCGCGCTTTGCTAGGCGGCCTCCTCAACCGCCTCAAACCCTAAAATTGAACACAAAATTTACCATGGTTAAAAATTCGGAAACCTGCTGAGGAGTCTAAATCTAACAGAATCCCGGCTGCGCAAATTTGTTGGACTTATCGGGGTGCTATAGGTATACTGCTAGGTATAAATTAGATTTTTTAGGGGAAACAAATGCCACAAGTCGTTGAGCCAGCTATCGAGACATTCGCACAAATCAAGGTAATCGGAGTTGGAGGCGCCGGCGGAGCGGCGGTTAATCGGATGATTGAGGCCGGCATCGAAAACGTTGAATTCATCGTTATCAATACTGACGCCCAGGCACTACATCATTCCAAAGCCAGCCGTAAGATTCATATTGGCAAGGATGCTACCCGCGGCCTTGGCGCCGGAGCTGATCCGGCTGTCGGCGAGCTGGCGGCGCAGGAATCCCGCGAAGACATCCGGGCCGCGATCGAGGGCGCCGATATGGTTTTTGTGACAATTGGCGCCGGTGGCGGTACGGGCAGCGGCGCAGGTCACGTGGTGGCCGAGATCGCCCACGAGCTCGGTATCCTGGTCGTTGGCTTTGCGACCAAGCCGTTTGCCTTTGAGGGTGAAAAACGCCGCAAAAACGCCGAGATAGCTATCGACAGGCTACGCTTGGCCGTCGATACGCTGATTATTATTCCTAATGACCGCCTGCTGCAGACGATTGACCGCGAAACGCCGCTGACTGAAGCCTTTAAGGTGGCAGATGATGTGCTGCGCCAGGGTGTGCAGGGTATTTCCGACCTGATTACCGTTCACGGCTTGATCAACCTCGACTTTGCTGACGTTAAAACCGTCATGAGCAAGGCCGGCTCGGCCCTGATGGGTATTGGCCGCGCCAGCGGCGATAACCGGGCTGTTGAGGCCGCCAAACAGGCTATTGAATCGCCGCTGTTAGAGGTTTCTATCGATGGTGCCCGCGGCATCCTGTTTAATGTTATTGGTGGCAGTGATCTGTCGATGCACGAGATCAACGCCGCTGCCGAGGCTATCACCACAGCTGCCGATCCCGACGCCAACATCATCTTTGGCGCTACTATCAACTCCGAGCTGGACGGGGAAGTCATCATCACCGTCGTAGCTACTGGTTTTGATGCTTCGTATTACGGCAAGCGCTCGCCGACGACCTCTCAGATGGTCAGCACTCCGCCCGCTCACACCACCAAGCAAGATGAAAAGGCTCTGGCCGAGATTGATATGAACCTAGATGCTGCTGACGATAGCGCTGCCCATGATTTCACCAGCGACCACCCGATGCCCAATATCTGGTCGATTCATGACGACGAGGATAAAACAGCCGACAAGAATGATGACAGTGATGGCGCGAAAGATTCAGCGGCAAATCAGGATGAGCTTGAAACCGGTGAAATCATCAGCAGCAGCCTGGAGGATGACCTCGAAAAACCATCATTCTTGCGTCGCCTCAGTCGCCGCAAAAAGGATGAAGACGACCCCTCCCTCTAAAACCTAATTACCTCTCGGGTCTGGCTAGAGAGCAATGTACATTTTGTTTGGGGGCGCTAGATCCCAGGAGCGGGCGCGCGTAGCAGCGACTCGCGAAACGGCGTCCTCAGGCGAAATGTACATTGCTTCTCCCGACAACGTGTATTAAATTCTACAGCGATAAATTACTTGCAAAACGCTACAGCTAGGGCTATATTGATTGCAGACAGCACTATATGTGGAAAACTCTACTATATAGACTGAGTACATTTAATGGTAAGGAGGAGGCAGCATGAAATGCACCCAATGCCCCAGCGATGACATCAAAGTCATTGAATCGCGGGACGTGGCAGAGGGCCAAGCCATTCGCCGCCGCCGCATGTGTAGCACTTGTGGACATCGTTTTACGACCTATGAGCGCCTAGAGCGCCCGCAGCTGATCGTCATCAAAAATGACGGTAAACGCGAATTATTTAATCGCGCCAAGTTGCTGGCCGGATTGTACCGGGCTTGCGAGAAAACGGCTGTTACCAGCCTGGATCTCGAAAAGGTCGTCGACGCGATCGAGCAAGAGCTCTATGCTTGTGGTGACCAAGAGGTACGCTCGACGCGTATCGGCGAACTGGTGATGGATCAACTGGCTCGGCTCAACGAAGTTGCCTATGTGCGTTTTGCCAGCGTTTACCGACGCTTTAAGGATATCGCCAGTTTCGAACAGGAACTGTCGCTCGTTAAACAGGGCAAACACATACCAACCTAAAAACCAACATAATTAAAAACTAAAAAATTAATGGAGTAAGGGAAACTAATTATGGCACAAACAACTAGCCTGGGAGTGGCGCGGCTTTTCACCCCCGCAAAAAGTAAGGCCTACGACCAACTAAAGTGGAGCAAGCGCGATTCGATTATTAAAAATCCGATGACCGATACCCCTGTTTTTGAGCAGCGTGGTGTCGAGTTCCCAGAGGGCTGGTCGCTTAATGCCATTAATATCGTGGCCCAAAAATACTTTACCGGTACGCCGGGTAGCAAAGACCGTGAGAGCTCACTCAAGCACCTGATCGATCGGGTTGTCGACACGGTTACTCGCCAGGGCCTGCAAGAGGGCTACTTTAGCTCGGATACCGAGGCCGAAGATTTTCGCGAGGAATTAAAGTACGTCCTAGCTACCCAGCGAGCAGCTTTCAACAGTCCAGTCTGGTTTAATATTGGTGCTCCTGAGCGGGCCCAGCAGGCGAGTGCTTGCTTTATCCTTGGCATCGAAGATACTATGCCGGCCATTCTCAATTGGTACGTCGAAGAGGGCATGATCTTTAAGGGTGGTTCCGGATCTGGCATTAACATCAGCCCGATTCGCTCCTCTAAAGAGCGCCTTGGTAAGAGCGCCGGTACAGCTAGCGGCCCCTTGAGTTTCATGCGCGGAGCTGATGCTTCCGCCGGAGCTATTAAGAGCGGCGGCAAGACCCGCCGGGCCGCAAAAATGGTGATTCTCAACGCCGATCATCCTGACGTCGAAGAATTCATCTGGAGCAAAGCTATCGAAGAGCGCAAAGCCCGTGATCTCCAGTCTTTAGGCTGGGACATGAGCCTTGATGGCAAAGACAGCTTTAGCATCCAGTACCAAAACGCCAATATCTCAGTGCGGGTAACCGATGATTTCATGCAAGCCGTCCAGGATGATGCTGACTGGGATCTCAGGGCCGTGACCAATGGCAAGCCGGTCAAAACCGTCAAAGCTCGTGATATTTTCCGTCAATTCGCCGAGGCGGCCTGGGAATGCGCCGATCCCGGCATGCAATTCGACACGACGATCAACAAATGGCACACCACACCAGTCGCCGGTCGGATTAACGGCTCTAACCCCTGTAGCGAATACATGCACCTCGACAATTCAGCCTGCAATCTGGCCAGCCTCAACCTGCTCAAATTTCTCAAAGACGACAACACGTTTGATATTAAGTCGTTCATTCACACCACAGAACTGATCTTTACTGCCCAGGAAATCCTGGTCGGCTATAGCGAATACCCAACCGAATCGATTACTAAAAATGCCAAAGCTTACCGCGAGCTCGGTATTGGCTACGCCAACCTCGGCGCACTATTGATGGCCTTAGGCCTGCCGTACGACTCTGACGAGGGCCGGGCTATTGCCGCTGCCATCACGGCCCTGCTAACCGGTCAGTCTTACGCTACGAGCGCTAAGATCGCTAATCGCATTGGGCCGTTTTCCGGCTTTGCCAAAGACCGCGAGGGCATGCTAAAAGTCTTGCGCATGCACCGCGCCGAAGTCTCTAAAATTGATGCCAGCTTAGTATCTGAAGAGTTACTCAGCGCCGCTGCCAGCGCGTGGGACGAAGCCGTCGAGCTCGGCGAATTATATGGGGTGCGCAATTCACAGGCCAGCGTGCTGGCCCCAACTGGCACCATCGGACTGATGATGGACTGTGACACTACTGGCATCGAGCCTGACCTGGGCCTGGTCAAGCACAAAAAACTGGTCGGCGGCGGTACCATGAGTATTGTCAACCAAACCGTGCCAAGGGCTCTTAAAATCCTTGGTTATACTAAGCCGCAAATTGATACCATCGTAGCTTACATTGACGAAGAAAAGACCATTCTTGGTGCTCCAGCTCTCAAAAAAGAACATGAAGCCGTCTTTGCTTGCTCAATGGGCGACAACGCCATTCACTACACTGGCCATGTCAAGATGATGGCTGCTGTTCAGCCGTTTCTGAGCGGTGCGATTTCTAAAACCGTCAATATGCCCGAGGAAGCCACCGTCGAAGACATCGAGCAGATTCACATCGACGCTTGGCACATGGGCCTCAAGGCCGTAGCCATCTACCGGGACAACTGTAAGGTCGCGCAGCCTTTGAGCATGGCCAAAAAGGGTGCTAACGCCTCTAACGAGGTTGAAGCTGTCCCAGCCCTGGCCCCCGCTACTGCCACCGCCCCGATAGCCGCGGCTGAAGCAGTCAATGAGCGCATAGTAGTCCGGGGCGCTGTCCGCCGCGAGCTGCCCAAAAGCCGCAATGCCAAAACCATTGCCTTTAAGGTCGCTGGCAGTAAGGGTTACGTTACTGTCGGTGAATTCGAGGACGGCACTCCTGGTGAAGTCTTCATGAAGATCGCCAAACAGGGCTCAACCCTAGCTGGCGTCATGGACGCCCTGGCTATCTCTGTCAGTTACGGCCTGCAGTATGGCGTACCGCTCAAGAGCTACGTCCACGGTTTGACTAATATGTCGTTTGCTCCGGCCGGCATCACCGATGATCCGGACATCCGGACGGCCTCCAGTCTGGTCGACTATATCTTTAAGCGTTTAGCGCTGACTTACCTCAACTTTGACGACCGTCTGGAATTAGGCCTGGCTTCTATCGACGACATGCCTGATTTCCAAACCAGCCTACTCGGCGAGGGTGAAGTTTTACTGACCGAGGATCCGGTCTCCTTATCAGAGGCTTCAACTGCCGCTGAGCTACCGTCGCAACCGGTTATCTCCGAGCCGATAACTTCAGCCCCTGCTGCCAGTGCTGTTCCATCTTCTGCTAGCACTAGCACCAAGCCGGCTCTCACCGTCAAACAAGACGACACTGCTCCGATGTGCTACAACTGCGGCAACCAGACCCAGCGGGCCGGCAGCTGCTACGTCTGTACCTCTTGCGGCTCCACTACTGGCTGCAGCTAATATAACCAGCTGAAATCTCCGGCACCTAAGCATTAGCTATCACTAACAGAGGTGACTATTACCCTCAAGCTTCATTGTACCTGTAATTCAGGGCCTTAGCTCTCTCCAGCTCCTGCAGACTATACCAAGCGTAGAGGTGGAGTGGACTGCCTGACTTTGCCGGCAACGCCACTAATGGTGTTATTTAAGGCGGCTCAAGCAAACCTAAACACCATACATGATGTCGAAGCGGCTGCAGTTAATTTTGACTACGAACAGCCTGGTGCTATTGCGGCAGTATGCTACACTGAGATTGCTATGAAAGTGCTTGTCCTATACCGACCTAATTCTGAGCATGGTCGACTCGTCGAGGAGTTTATTCATGAGTTTCAAAGCCGTCATCCTACCGAGCACCTGGAAATTATGAGTATTGATACTCGGGATGGGAGCGCCATGGCCAGTTTGTATGATATCATGCGCTACCCGGCAATCCTGGTTACTCAAATGGACGGTTCGATCCAGCGCAGTTGGGAGGGCGAAACACTTCCCCTGATGGATGAAGTTGCCGCCTACGCCCGTGGCTAGCTTTACCTGTTTTATAGATAGGCGTATAGTAAAAGGACAATTTGGTAAATCCATTAGAGCGGCTATCAACCGCGAGGAGTGAGCAGAACAGCCAGGCTTGATCGCCGGAGCCCAGTAGAACTCACCGGGCAAGCCCGTTACAGCTGAAACTAAGCGCTTGTAATCACCTTTACAGGAAGCCGGATGGCACCGTCCCCACCAGGACTCCGGCTCATCTAACAGAGGTGATTTTTTATATTTACAACAGTACTTAAGGAGCAAACAGGATTACTATGAAGTTTAAAAAAGGCAGTCGTAGGCCAGCTATAGAGTATGAAAAAGACCTGGTGAAGTATTGGAAGCAGCACCACACCTTTGAAAAGTCAGTTGAGCAACGCCCGGCGACGGATGCCTATGTTTTTTATGACGGACCGCCGTTTATCACCGGTGTGCCGCATCACGGCACGCTGCTAGCCAGTGTCGTTAAAGACGCCGTACCACGTTACCAGACGATGAAAGGTAGGCGGGTAGAGCGGGTGTGGGGGTGGGACTGTCACGGTTTGCCGGCCGAGGTATTTACGGAGCAAAAACTTGGTATCCGCGACCGCCGTGATATCGGTACCAAGGTCAGCCTGGAGGAGTATATCAATACCTGCCGGGTTAACATGGTGCAAACCGGCAGTGAATGGGAAGACACTATCGACCGAATCGGCCGCTGGGTGGACTTTAGCGGTGCTTACAAGACCATGGACAAGGATTATATGGAGTCGGTCTGGTGGGCTTTTAAGCAGTTATACGAGGCGGGCAAGGTGTATGAGGGCGAAAAGGTGCTCCTGTACTGTACTCGTGACGCTACGCCGATCAGTAAAGCCGAAGTCGCTATGGACAACTCCTACCAGGATGTCACCGATCCCTCAGTCTACGTTAAGCTTCGTCTCCAAGAAACAAGCAACCCACTGCCTACTTATTTGTTGGCCTGGACGACTACTCCATGGACGCTGCCGGCCAACACCGCTGCGGCTGTTAATGCTAGAGCCGAATACGCTGAAGTCCAAGTTGGTGACGAAGTATTTATTGTCGCGGCTGATTTAGTACAAAAAGTATTCACAGATGAAAAACACAACGTTGTGGAACACACTATTTTAAAGAAATACAGGGGTGAAGAGCTAGTTGGAAAAACGTACAAACCACTTTTTGAACAACGTGGTAAAAAGGCTCATACGATTTGGACAGCTGATTACGTGACCTTAGAGGAGGGGACGGGCATCGTACACTTAGCCCCGGCCTACGGTGAAGAAGATTATCAGTTAGCCCGCGAAAAAGGCTTTCCGGTAATCTCGGTCATTGATGACAACGGCTTTTACACCGAGGGAGAATGGCAGGGTCAACAGGTATGGGAGGCCAATAAGCCAATCGCTAAAGCCTTGCATGAACGCGGCACAGTCTGGAAGATCGACTACATCCGGCACAGTTATCCGCACTGTCATCGTTGCGGCACCCGGCTCATGTACCGGGCCCACCCCAGTTGGTTTATGGATATCGCCAGCCAGCGAGAGGTGATGCTGGAGCAAAACGGTACTATCAACTGGTTCCCGGAGCATATCAAGCATGGCCGTTTCGCTAAGACTGTCCAAACGGCACCGGATTGGAACCTGAGCCGTGACCGTTTTTGGGCGACAGCTATGCCAGTCTGGAAAGGCCGGGACGCCCAAGGTAAAGAGCGCATCAAAGTAGTCGGTAGTTACCAAGAATTACAACAGTTATCAGGGGTAAAACTGGATGACTATCATCGACCATGGATCGATGATGTAACATTTACTGAGGACGGAATTAACTACACGCGGATCGATAAAGTCTTTGATTGCTGGTTTGAGAGCGGCTCGATGCCGTTTGCCCAATTCCACTATCCGTTTGAAAACGTTGAAAAATTCGAACAAAATTTCCCCGCTGATTTTATCGTCGAATACATCGGTCAAGTCAGGGCCTGGTTTTACTATTTGCACGCTGTATCAGTCGGCCTGTTCGCTAAAAATTCATTTAAAAACGTGATTACTACGGGCATTATCGCTGGTGATGACGGTCGTAAGATGAGCAAGAGTTTTGGTAATTATACCGACCCCAATCAGTTAATGGATAAGTACAGCGCCGACGCCCTACGGTTTTTGTTTTTGAGTTCGCCGCTGTTAAACGGCGAGGATTTTGTATTGCACGACAAAGATGTCGGTGACGTGGCCCGCAAGTTATCAATGATTTGGAACATGTATGACTTTTTTACGCTGTACGCCGATGTTGACCAGTGGGAGTGGGGCGGCAAGCTGGATGATCCGATGCCGGAATTGCATAACCCGCTCGACCAGTGGATCGTTAGTCGCGTGCATCAGCTCAACCAAGAGGTGGATAGTCGTATGCAGCGCTACGATCTGCCCAACGCCCTCAAGCCGGTGCTACCGTTTATCGATGACGCCAGTAACTGGTATGTTCGCCGCAGCCGCAAGCGTTTCTGGAAAAGCGATAATGACGACGACAAGGCCGCGGCTTACCGCACCTTGCACTACGTTTTGGTGCAGCTGAGCCTGATTTTAGCGCCGTTTATCCCGTTTTTGGCCGAAGAACTGTACCAAAAGCTGACTGGGGGCGAATCTGTTCATTTGCTGGACTGGCCGGAGGCCGGCCACGTCAATGAGCTGTTGCTCGAGGACATGGCCGAAGTCAAAGAAGCTATCACAACCGCCCTGGCCGAGCGAGCGGCCCACGGGCTCAAAGTCCGTCAACCGCTGGCCAGTCTAGAGTTCACGCCGCGGCGGGTACTGGCCGCTGAGCACAGCCAGTTTTTCGCCGACACCCTCAAAGAAGAGGTCAATGTTAAACAGGTGGTCATTACGCCGCCCAATGCTCATAACCAACCAGAGGTTAAGCTTGACCTCAATCTGACTGACGATCTCAAGCAAGAGGGCCTGATGCGCGAGATCATTCGCAATGTCCAGCAAGCTCGCAAGCAAGCCGGCCTAGAGGTTGATGATCGGATCGATCTGCGACTGGAGAGCGATCATCCACCCCTGGTAACCCTGTTTAAAAATAAATCCCTTACAGATATAATCCGGCAGGAAACCCTGGCTGCCAGTCTCAACCAAAAACCGGGAGGAGAGTATACGGCGCAGGTTACGGTCGAGGGAATTTTACTCGATATCAAACTTGGCAAAAGCAAGGCCCGGTAGTCTTTACAGGGGCGGAGGTTTTTGGTATACTCGCTTGGTATCATTTTATTTCTTAAGTGTAGTTCGGACTCAATTTACAGATGAAAAAAGCAGTTATTCAAACCGGTGGCAAACAATATGTCGTCTACGAAGGCGAAACCCTTAAAGTTGAACTCGTTAAAGAGGTTAGCAAAACCGGCCGGCAAACTGCTGCGGTCGGAGCCAAGATTGATTTTGAAGCGCTCCTGGTGATTGACGGCGACACTGTGGAGGTCGGTACTCCCATCGTTGACAAGACCAAAGTCAGCGCCGAGATTCTCGAATCGGATGTCCAGGCCGATAAAGTTACCGCTATTCGCTACAAAGCTAAAAAGCGTGTCCACACTGTACGCGGTCATCGCCAGCACCAGACGATTCTCAAAATCAATAAAATAGCCTAATTCCAGCCCACAGTAGTCTTAATGCTTGTGGAAAACTTTTTGTTTATTTTCGCTACGTTATAATTCACGCAACAGTTACCATAAGCAGATTTAATCCGCCCAAAGGCTGTAAACAGGGACATATCAAGCTGAATATTCACTTTGTAGGTTTATATACAACGTAAAAATCATCAATTTTGGCAAAATATCGCTGAAAAAATTGCATAGTTTTTTTGTTCAAAAAGTCTTGCATACCTCTGTTTCACAGATCATACTACCTGCATAGGATTGGCGCCTCATAGGGGTCTGATCCTAACCAACAAACATTGGTTAAAATCAAACAAAAAGCCAAATTGGCTCCCCGGATCTAAAGTCCGGGGAGTTACCAAAAACTGGTACTTGATCTTGGTTTGCGCCAAAACAAAAATTCTAACATAAATGCTAAAACAAATACCGCCGTTAGGGCCCTGGTTTGCTAGCACCCAAAGACCTATGTCTGACAGGGTGTTTTTTGCTACTAGGTGGCATGTATTACTGACCCCTGTTATTTTTTATACGCGCGCGCGGGCGCGCCTACGCGTGTTACGCGCCCGTGTGGGGTCGCACCCTGATCGCCGCCCAGCTATCGCGGCACTGCTGCTAGGGTTTGTCCTGGTCGGCAGTCTGGCCCTTAACCTGGCCAGCCCTTTAAAAACTACGGCTGCTACCAGTGATAACATCAACTTCCAGGCCCGCCTGGAAAGCAGCAACGGCGCGATTGCCCCTGATGGCAACTACAACATCCAGTTTAAGCTCTACAACGCCGCTAGTGGCGGCAGCGCGCTTTGGACAGAGAGCTACCTCAATAGCGCCGCCCAGGGCGTAACCGTCGTCAATGGCTACCTGACGGTTAACCTGGGCTCCATCACGGCATTTCCGGGAACTATCCCTTGGGATCAAGACATGTACGTCACGATGAATATCGGTGACACCACCAGTTGTGGTAGTTTTGCCAGTTGTAGCCCGGACGGTGAAATGAATCCCCGGTTGAAATTAACGGCTGTCCCGTATGCTTTCCAGGCTAAAAGTGCCAGCCAACTGCAGGTCAGTAACGGGGGTAATGTCGCAACTTTAAGTTTTACAACACCCACTGCGAACAACAGTATTTTGCTACCAAATGCTAGCGGTACTGTCTGCTTGGAAGCCAGCGCTACCTGCGGTTTTGCCCTATCCAGCGGCAGTGCGGCTTACATCCAGAACGGTACCAGTTTGCAGTCCAATGCCAATTTCAACATTCGCACGGCAGCAACGACTTCTATCACGGCGACGATCCAGGCCCTGACCGGACAGACGGCAGATCTCTTGCGGTTTGAAAACGTGGCTGGTACGGCCACCCTGAGCGGTTTTAACAGTAGCGGGCAGCTGTACTACCAGAGCGGTAGTTTTACGGGTACACTGGTGCAGGATACGTTGACTAACGGTACCAGTGTTAATTATCATTTACCGGATTACAACTACGCCGATCAGACGCTGTGTACCTTTGAAGCCGGCAACTGTGCCGGCTCAGGCTCAGGCATTACCGGCTCCGGTACGACTAACTTCGTGGCGCGGTTTAACACTGGTGCCACCATCAACGCTTCGACCCTGTTGTTTGATAACAACACCATCGTCGGCGTCGGCACTACGACCGGCAACGGCATCCTGAACGTCACTAGTGCCGGTACGACCCAGAATGGTATTTTCCTCAAGGGCGCCACTAATGCTAGTGTCGCCAGTTTACTAGTACGCAGCGCTACCGGCCAGACAGGCAACTTGGCGGAATTCCAGGATACTAGCAATAACCCGATCGCCATCGTTACTAATGCCGGTGACATCCTGACTAGTGGAACGGCGGTTATCGGGGCTGTTACCACGCCGGCCGGTACAATTGGCGGACTGACGGTCGTGGCAGGTGGCGGCGCGAACCTCGGTGCTGTAATCCGGGCTGGTGCCGCGCAGACCGGTGACTTGTTACAGGTTCAGGACAGTGGCGGTGCGGCGCTCAGTGGCTTTGACAGTGCCGGGCAGTTGTTTTTCCAGAGTGGCAGCCAGCGTGGTAGTATCAATCAAACGCCGCTGACCAATGGGATTGATGTCATCTACAGCTTACCGGACTACAACGCCGCCGCCCAAGAACTTTGTACCGTAGAAGCCGGCAACTGTGCCGGCTCAGGCTCAGGCATTACCGGTTCCGGTACGACTAACTTCGTGGCGCGGTTTAACACCAGTACCACAATCAATTCCTCAAGCTTATTGTTTGATAACGGCACCTTTATTGGGGTTAATAACTCAACTACCAATAACGCGCTATTCAATATTCAGGGTAATAATGCCGCCAAGCCAGCCTTCTTCGCCCAAGCGGCCGCTAGCGCTACTACGCCAGTAGCCGTGATTCGCGGCGGAGCTACACCTGGCGTGGGCGGTGACTTGCTGCAGCTCCAAGTCAACGGCACCACTGTTGTGGCTAGTTTCGATGCCGCAGGTAATTTTCACACCACCGGCAGCGCCACCGTTGATAACGGTCTGAACGTGACCGCCGGCGGGGCCAGCATTCTCGGCACAACAACTATCAATACCAGCGGTACCGCTAATACTTCGATCGGTAATGGTACTGGTACCTTGAGCCTAAGTTCAGCGGGATTAAATGTTACAACGGCTGGCGCTGTCAGTGGTGTCACCACTCTTAACGCCAGCGGTACCATTACCTTTAGTAATTTGGGTGCCGGTCTGGTGCAAGCCAGCAGTGGCGGTGTCCTTAGCTCTGGCACCGTTGATCGCAACAGCAGCACCTTTTTTAACACTGCACTCAGTGTCGCTAATGGCGGTACCGGCATAGGTACTCTGACCGCCAACGGTATCCTGTTTGGTAACGGTACCTCGGCTATCCAAGCTACGAGCGCTGCTGCTGATAGTGTCCTCATAACTAGCGGTAGTAATATTCCTAGCCTGAGCCAAACCCTACCAACGGCAGTGCAGGGAAATATTACCCAAACCGGAGCCCTAGTTGCTGGCTCCATCGCCAGCGGTTTCGGGATAATCAGTACTGCCAACAATATTACGACCAGCGCTCAGCTCCAGGGCGGTACCTTAAATGTTGGCTCGGCGGCTCAACTGCAGGTCAATGCCTCGGGCAACCTCACTACCTCCGGCACGGCTACCATCCAAGGGGCAGGAGGCCTGACGCTCGGGGCAGCCTCCAGTCAAACCGGACACATCGTATTCCAGGGGTCTGGCGGGGCCGGCACTCTGAACCTGCAGGGGCCGACAACACCGAATGTCGGTAACTTCACACTGTCGATTCCGGCAATTACCGCCAATGCTAACATCTGTACTGACAATTCGATCTGTACCGGCTACGCGGCGGCCAGCGCCAGCGGTGCCTACGTCCAGTTAGCTCCGGCCAGCGCCCAAGGCGATAGTTCTACCAATAGCTCGATTTTCATCAATAAAACCGGGGCCAGCGGCAACCTTTTGCAATTGCAGACCGGTGCTGTCGATCAATTGGTAGTCAGCCGCAGCGGTGACTTAACAGTGGCGGGCACTACGACGCTCAGTGGTAACCTGACCCTCAACGGCCTGCAATTTACCAATACCGGTTCGACGCTCAATACGACCACTACGCTGGGGAACTTCCTGACTGGTGGCAGTATCGGCAGTGCCGCCAGCACGGTGGATGCCCACACGACAATCAGCATTGGACAGACCACTACCCTCCAGACGCTAAGTTTGCCGAGTCCCACAAGCGCTGCCGCCGGCCGAATCTTGTACATTCTCAATACCGGCAGCGCTGACTTTACGATGCACGGCGTTTCGGTTATATCCGGTAAATCCCAGTTGTATATCTGGAATGGCAGTGCTTGGGTGGCCGGCAATATTGATAGCGGTGCCGGCGGTGCTTCCTCGGTCGGCGCAATTGACAGCCAGACAAAAAGCGCTGACGGGGCAGTCATTACCAGTAGCACCCTCTACCTCCAATCAGCCGACACCTTCTTCCCGGGCCTGGTCACCAACAGTG
>CAYMUN010000017.1:0-16711 GCA_964393835.1 uncultured Candidatus Saccharibacteria bacterium
TAAAGAAAATCGCGGAACAGCTCGTCGGGCTGACCGTACTCGAAGTAAACGAACTGGGGACTATCCTCAAAGACGAATACGGCATTGAGCCGGCTGCCGCAGCTGTCGCTGTCGCTGCTGCTCCTGGTGGCGGTGATGCTGCTCCAGCCGCCGAAGAAAAGAGCGAATACGATGTCATCCTCAAAGATGCCGGCGCCCAAAAAGTCGCTGTCATCAAGGCCGTCAAAGACATCACCGGTCTTGGCCTAGGCGAAGCCAAAGCCATCGTCGACGGCGCCCCTAAGCCCGTCCTCGAAAAGGCTAAAAAAGAAGACGCCGAAGCCGCCAAAACAGCTCTCGAAGCTGCCGGCGCCACCGTCGAACTAGCCTAACTTTAGTCGAGTTATTCTAGAAAAGCCGCCCGAATACAAAGGCGGCTTTTCTCGTTTATCCCACGAGTATGTAGCCAGAACAAGTAACAAGATAGGCTAAATGCGGCCTAAAATGACTTATTCACAGTAGATTATTTCACTACATAAAGTACGTATTTACATCTGTTGTTTACTACCTATAGACAAGTAATTTTGTTATACTGTAGGTATGAGATATACGCTGAGGCAAATGCAACAAGAGTTCCCAAATGACGCTGTTTGTTTGCAAACTATTTTTAGCAAGCGCTACGGCAATCTCAAGGCTTGCCCCAAGTGTGGTATCGTCCGGCCTAAGTATTATCGTGTTAAAAACCGCATGTCCTTTGCCTGTAAGGACTGCGGCCATCATCTATATCCGTTAGTAGGCACGATCTTTGAAAAGACTACTACGCCACTCACATACTGGTTTCATGCCATGTACTTATTCTCAGTTAGTAAGAATGGCGTATCAGCTAAGGAGCTAGAACGCCAGATCGGCGTAAGCTATAAAACAGCTCATCGGATAGAGAAGCGTATTCGGCTACTCATGCGAGAGGGCGGCAAGCTCGGTGATCTAGGCACGCCTATAGAAGTAGACGAGACCTACATAGGTGGCAAGCGCAAGCAAGCGGACAAAGACCGCAAAATGCCGGTCCTAGCCGCCTTAGAGGTTAATGGTCACGTCAGGACGGCCGTTGTTGCCAGGGCTAACTCAGAAACGGCCATACCGTTCCTCGAAGAGCACGTTTACTACGGCTCGCTGTTGCATACTGACGAGAGTAAAATCTATAAGCACAAATACGTGCAGTCAATTTATAAACACGCCTCAGTCAGCCACATCGCTAAAGAGTATGTAAGATATGGCGTTACGACGAACCACGTCGAGGGCTTTTTCGGCCAGTTGAAGCGCTCTTTGAACGGGACTTTTCACGCAGTCTCGCCTTACTATCTTCATTTATACGTTTCAGAGTTTGCATATCGCTATAACCACCGTCGGGAGCTGATGTGCCCGCTCCTTTTGGAAGCGGCTGTGAAGCCCTTGTAATCAGATCTAAAAACTTCTTTTTACCCATCAGCCCATTATATAACAAGCGCCAACAGGCTACTTTTTAGCTACCACTAGCGTATATTCCGGAATCAACACCTACTTTTTCATTTCTCTCTGTTATTTCTCTTTTTCTTTCTCCTCTATTTATATATAAATATATGGAAGAGAAGATAGCGATTGATATTATACGTTCTTGCCAGTAAATACTATCAGGCGTGAACGAGCCCGGGTCATACCAACAAGTAGCGCTTCTTCTTTATCTGCTTTCGTAAATACGTCAGTACAGACTACAATCTTGCTATCAAGTCCTTTCAGGTCGTACGCATTACCATGAATGATAGTATTGGCTTTTTCGAAGCCTTTCCAATCGACATCTCGACCTAGCGATAGCTTCACGCCATTAATAAGCTTCACATCGGTTCTATTGCGCTCTGACATTACGCTACTGTAGTTATTAGAAATACTTACAATCATTATCTCTTTTGGTTGTACGCCGGACTTCAGCAGTTCATTGATCTTCGCACCGACATCCTTGGGATATTGCACGTAGTCTACGCTTTTACCGACGTATGGGATTTTACTTACCTCAGGCTCTGAGCCCTCAGGATTGTTCCTGATCAAGCCAACCCTTAAGGGTGTCATCTTTCGAACAAACGTATTGATTTTAGCGCTGTTACGGTAGTTATATTTTAATGGGTAAAAAACTACGTCATCGCGTGCGATTAAGCCATTAAGGGTGTTCTTTTCACTGGCCTCAAAAACGTCCTGATTCTCATCAAGGTAAATTCTAAATTTACCACTCGTCACTCCGCCCTTTAACAGGCCACTTAAAGTCTTCAATTCTTTATCGTCAAGGTAATCTTGAGCCTCGTCTAAGACTAAGTACTCATATTTTTCAGTATGATTTGCAAGCATAGTCGTGGTCATTACCGCTAAGTATCCAGGCTCTTTCTTTAATCTTACCCTTACATCATTCGCAACTTTGTTACAAAGAGCGCGGTTATAACACACGTAAAGAGTCTTAATGCCAGCTTTTTCATTCGCTAACAGTTGCTCAATAGCAAGGATGGTTTTGCCTGATCCAGGCGGACCTTCGATGACCATACGTTTAACGTCTGATAATGCGTCAAATACGATACTTTGTTCTTCACTTAGAAGTAAAACTTTGTCATCGACTACCGTGCTTATGTCACGGATATAGTCTTTATAGTTAGGGACCAGTAAGGCCTTTATCTGTTTGAGTGCGCTTTCGTCTAACTTTCTTGAACTGCCAAATCTATTTTGTGTGTAATCCACCAGGCTATTAATGTACTGGGTCGGATTGCGCATAAAATTAGCGTCAAGGTATTGTTCCTTGGCCCATGCAAGATCTGGCAACGCACGCAATTTATAGTCAGGGAATACACACGAAAAATGGCCTATCGAATCACGATCAAGTTTAACTCCCTTAGCAGCCATAAATCTCCATAGTTCGTAAAAATTTGATTTAGCCTGTTCAAAAGGGAAAATTTTATTTGACTCACCCCAATGATTTTTTGAATACCACATACCATCACGTATAGATATTTCACCACCCTTAGCCTCTAAAACATAAATGCCGGCAGGGCCGACCAGCAAAAAATCAATTTCTCTATCCTGTCCGTAAGCAGGAGTGAATGAAACACTCGCAACTCCGAAGCTGATCTTACTTTGAAGATCACTTGTCTTGACTGTTTCAAGAACGGCTAAGACATCTTTTTCGGCTGAGTGCCGAACGCGCTGGCTACCATACAAAATCATTATTTAGTGACGCTCCGTATTTAAAAGCACTGGCATGCACTCATGTTAACAGAGATTTTATACGAAGGAGTAGGTTAGAGCGTACCATTTTAGCGTTTAGGCTACTTGGTTAGTTGAGGGCGCGTTCGACTTCATCTTTATCAAAACCAATCTCGACTAGCTTTTTACATATTTTTTGGGTAACACCACTAGATATCGTTTTGTGCCTGGGTATGACGAGAATGACTCCGTTTTCATTCGTTGCCAATGTATGCTCCCCACCTTCATCAAAGCTAAACCCATTACTTTTGAGAAACTTCTTTAACTTTTTACTGTTAGATGACTTGTAAAAAGTCATACGAAACTAGGCTTTAACTAATGATAGATCTTTGGATTTCGTTTCAGAACCTTCAGGTTTTAAAGCCCTTTTATAGTAAGGCCTGTAAAGCTCAGGTATCTTTTTGTAGGTGAGAATCAAATCGTTAACCTTATCTACAAGTTCGTCATTACTGTTGGCCTCTGTGATGAGAAACGTGTCTTGAGGCAATTTGTGATGTTCAATTGTGTTAATTGTAGCTATAAAGTGATTATTTTCTTGGGAAATATTTATATTGACGTGCTGAGGGATAGCACTTCTGTATGCGTCAAGTAAGTCAGGGTCTATCTTGTAGCCCAATAGATTTACCCTAAGTTGTGCAAGTAAGCTTTTCATATTACTTATTATATCATATAACTATACGGATATAAACCCTGGGTAGTTTATGCGATACGCCTCCTCTTTTGTGTTTATTTATTATAGTCATCTTTTGCATTTTATCTAGCACGAATATCTAACATAAGCATACCATAAGCACAATCGTCTACTTCCTTGTCTTGGCTACACACTCGTCGTTTATCCACAGGATTGTGATATTTTTTGACTTGATTTATGAAACATGGTAATTTTAAGAGGAAAGTGTACCTCAATAAACACTTCGAGAGACAGATACAGAGATAGATATGCCTGACGTACCGGACAAACAAGTTAAACGCCTGCGGGCTCTCATCCAAGAGGCTGAGACCAGTCTTGCTGCCGCCACGGAGCTATTGATCAGCTTGGTGGGCGATGATGAGCGCATGGCTCCCGTGGTTCGCGAAGACACCCTTGGCAAAGTAATCGAGGGAGTGTTTGACGGCCAGAATATGGTTGGCTCCGATGGTAAGACCTATCCTGTGCCGGCTAACTACGCCAGCAAGTCAAAGCTCGTCCAGGGCGATATTCTCAAATTGACCATCGCCGAAGACGGCGCGTTTTTATACAAGCAGATCGGCCCGATTCCGCGCAAGCAAGTTGTTGGCACCTTGATTCTCGAGGGCGGCCACTACTTCGTTGATGTCAACGGCAAAAAGCTGCGCGTCTTACTCGCTAGCGTCACTTATTTCAAAGCCAAGCCTGGCGACCAGGTGAGCGTCAACGTCCCCGAAGACGATGCCACCACCGAATGGGCCGCCCTCGAAGCCGCCCTCTAAAAGCAAGAGAATACTACAACACGATAAGTAGCGTCGTAGGTCTATAATAATAGGACTATGGGGCAGGCTTTATATCGTAAACACCGTCCGAAGTCTCTTACAGAGGTTGTCGGGCAGGAGCATATCACTGACACGCTACAAAAGGCGTTACAGCAGGGGCGGATTAGCCACGCCTACCTATTTACCGGGCCTCGGGGTACTGGTAAAACCTCGGTGGCGCGCATTTTAGCCCATGAGATCAATGATCTGCCATACGCTGACGATAGTGCCCACCTGGATATCATTGAGATTGACGCCGCCAGCAATCGCCGTATTGACGAAATCCGGGAGCTGCGCGATAAGGTAAACATCGCGCCGACCAGTGCCAAGTATAAGGTGTACATCATCGACGAGGTGCATATGCTAACCAAAGAAGCCTTTAACGCCTTGTTAAAGACCCTAGAGGAGCCACCAGCACACGTGGTGTTCATCTTGGCTACCACTGATGCTCATAAGTTGCCGGAGACGATTGTTAGCCGCACCCAACGTTTTAGCTTTAAGCCGATCGACAGAACACAAGTTGCGGCGCATTTACAGCAAATTGCCAAGCGAGAAAAGCTCAGCATCAGCCCGGAAGCCCTAGAACTGCTGGCCGAGCACGGCGGGGGGAGCTTTCGCGATAGCATCAGCCTGCTGGATCAGGCAGCTGATCAAAGCGCCAGTTTAGAGGCTGACAAGGTACGTGATTTATTAGGAATCCCCCCAGAGGCCGCCATACAAGCCTTACTCAAGGGCGGTGAGCCAGCTAATTTGATTAAACTGGTGAGCGAGCTGTATAGCAACGGCTACCAAGCCGCCGCCATCGCAAAACAGCTCGGGCAGTTAGTTCGTCAACGGCTGGTAGCAGGAAATCTCGCGCTCTCCCCGGAGGCGGCTTTAGATTTATTAGCACAGTTGATTGAAGTACCCCAATCTAGGGATCCGGAGCGCTTCCTTGAAATAGTCTTGCTCGGCAGTTTAGCCAATCAGGTAGCTACGCCGCCGCCACCGAGTGCTTCTGCCAGTGAGCCTCCTGTGAAGCTCCTGCCGGTTGTACAGTCACAGCCGCCGGCCAAACTCGCGTCAAAACCCCCGGTAAGTGACAATCAAGCGCTTGACGCGTCGGTGTGGCCGCGCGTGTTACTGGCGCTTAAGCAAAAGCATAATACTCTGTACGGCGTAGTGCGTATGGCAGAGCCATCTTTTGTTGGCAAAGGCATCGTACGGCTGACTTTTGCTTTCGCGTTTCACGAAAAGCGCATCAAAGAAACAGCTAATCGCCAGAAACTGGCAACTATTATTGAGGAATTAACAGGTCAAGTGGTCAGCGTGGAGTGCGCTTTGGATAAGCAAGCCCGGCCGCCTAAAGTGGTAGTGGCGACTACCAAACTGCCGCCGCCGGCTGATTTAACAGCCATAAGCAATATTTTTGGTGGCGCCGAGCTGCTAGAATCATAGTTACCTAAACCTCAGGAAGTAATAGATGGAACCATCAGGTACCGTAGGACCGCCACCTCAAAACCCCGAAGCCGAAGCCAGCTTACTCGGCGCTTTACTGATTGACAGTGAGGCGGTCGTCAAGATTGCCGATAGCCTCAGTGCGGCTGATTTTTTTGATAAGCGCAACGAACGCATTTATGAGGCGATCATGCAGCTTTACGAGCAGCGGGCGGCGATCGACGTGCTGACACTATCAGATCGTCTTAAAAACAATGGTTATTTAGACAGCATCGGCGGGCCGGCTTACCTGACAGAGCTGACTAACTTTGTGCCGACGGCCGCGCATGTTGAGCAGTATGCCGATATTGTGGCCCAAAAGGCTATGCGCCGTCGCCTGATCGCCGCCTCGCGCGAGATCGTCGGTCTCGGCTATGATGAGACCAAACAGTTGCGCGAACTGATCGAAGAGGCCGAAAGTCGACTATTTCAGGTGAGCCAGCAGCATATCAAACAAGACGTGATCAGCCTGGAAGCCATCTTGGCTGAGAGCTTTGACCGGCTGGACGACTTGCACAAAGATAAACAAAAAATTCGCGGTGTGCCGACCGGTTTTAAAGATCTGGATAGCACCCTGGCGGGTTTCCAGCGCTCTGACCTGGTTATTTTAGCTGCCCGGCCGTCGATGGGTAAAACCGCCCTGGCGCTTAATTTCGCCCATAATATTGCCGTTCAATCCAACGAACCAGTACTCATATTTAGCCTGGAAATGAGCAAAGAGCAGCTGGTCGATCGTTTGCTGTCGATGGAGTCCGGGGTTGATGCCTGGGCGCTGCGGACGGGAAATCTCACTGATGCTGATTTTGAGAAAATCGGACATGCCATGGGTACCCTCAGCGAGGCCCCGATTTACATTGACGACAGTCCCGGTATCACGCTCAGTGATTTGCGTACCAAAGCCCGCCGTGAGGCCCACCAGCGACCGTTGGGGCTAATCATCGTTGATTATCTGCAGTTAATGAGTGGGGGCAGCCGATTTGGTACCGATTACAGCAACCGTGTCCAGGAAATCTCCGAAATCTCACGTGGCCTTAAAGGAGTAGCCCGCGAGTTAAACGTGCCGGTCTTAGCGCTCAGCCAGCTGAGCCGCTCCGTTGAGAGCCGCAGCCCGCAGATCCCGCAGTTGGCTGACCTGCGCGAATCGGGCTCCATTGAGCAAGATGCCGACGTGGTAGCCTTTATTTACCGGGAGGAATACTACAACCCCGAAACAGATCGCAAAAAATTGACCGATATATTGATCAAAAAGCATCGCAATGGCCCGACTGGGGGAGTCGAGCTGTACTTTGACAATGAAAAACAGCGCTTCCGCTCGGTAGACAGCCGTCACAGCGAACCATTTGCCGAGTAGATTCAGGTATAATAATCAGCAAGATGAAATTGCAGCAGTTTTGGGAAATTTTGGAGGCTAAGCAGCGACTGGTAATCTGGGCATTGCCTATATTGGCAATCGTTTCCTGGCTGTTGCTGTATCGGCTGGGCAGCTTGGTGTCGGGTCTGAGCAGTCACGAGCTGACGGCCTCACGCGCTGCCGTGGGCTGGCATGGCATTTACCAGCATCCTTTAGACCTACCGTTGCAGTTAGTGCGCTCGGTGGTTTTCTACAGTTTCCCGGAGCACGGTCAGTTTTTGACCAGACTGCCCAATATAGTATTTGGTGGTTTGGCGATCCTGGCCTACGCTGCCGTCGTTCGTCTCTGGCATGGCACGCGTACCGCCGGCTTAGCGACCTTGCTATTTGCCTGTAGCGCCTGGACATTACATGTTAGCCGACTGGCCAGCTTCGATGTCTTGTACTTGTGGGCTATCCCCACCTTGTGGTTAAGCCAACTGTTATTACACAAATATGGACGTAATCCGTTGGTCTGGTATGGCAGTTTGATTGTCTGGGGGTTGCTGCTCTATATACCGGGCCTTATTTGGCTTCTGCTGTTGAGTTGGTGGTTGCAACGTCGAGCTATTCTCCAGAGCTGGCGACATTTTAAGAGTTGGAGGCAACGGGCCCTTTCAGGCTTTATCGTGCTGAGCTGGCTGCCTTTGCTGGTGGTTGATTTGACACGGCCGGGGCAGTTGCTGACCTGGCTAGGATGGCCGGAACATATTGCAACTGGCACAATGCTTGCCAAACAGTTTTTAGCCGTACCCGTGCACCTGTTTGCCCGCGGGCCGCAGTATCCTGAATTGTGGCTGGGCAAGGCACCGCTGTTTGATATCTTTACGTTGGTGGTGTGCGCGCTGGGGATATATTTTTATATCAGGCACTGGCGAGCAGCCCGCACCCGGTTATTGGCGGGATTATTTTTGATCGGAGTACTATTGGTCGGTCTGGGTGGCCTGGTTAGCCTAAGCCTGCTAGTACCCCTGCTATACCTGGCGGCTGCCACTGGGCTCGCCTATCTCTCGCGCGAATGGCTCCGAGTCTTTCCACACAACCCGTTAGCGAGGGGCCTGGGCATCAGCCTGATTGTCTTGGCCGTAGGCTTGAGCTGTCTCTATAACCTGCGGGCTTATTTCGTGGCTTGGCCACATACCGCAGTTACCCGATCCACCTTTGTACACCATCCCTAGCCCTGATATACTAGATATACAAGAGGAGGCTACTATGAGCAGATTTGACCAGGCCAAGATGTTGATGCGGGTTAAAAAGATTCAGGGCGAATTGCAAAAGATGATTATTACTGTCGAAAAGGGTGACGGCGCGGTCAGGGTTGAGATTACCGGAGAGCAAAAACTCAAAAAAGTCCACATTGATCCCGATTATGTAGATGTCGATGACATCGGCCAACTAGAGCGCTGGATTGAGGACGCAGTCAAAGAAGCAATTGCCGAGAGTCAACGCGTAGCCGCCGAAAAAATGCAACCGATGATGGGCGCCCTAGGCAACTTGGGACTGTAGACAAACACGCGTGACCCAGCTCTTGCCGCCGGCATTACAGGACTTGATTGAGGCATTTGGGCAATTGCCCGGTGTCGGCCCCCGTACGGCCGAGCGATATGCCTACTATCTGATGCGCCACGGCAGTGACACGCCGCAAAAGCTTGCGGCCGCGCTTCAGGGTTTAGCTGGCGGCGTCGGCTACTGCCAAAAAACTTTTGCCTTGGTGTCGGCTGGCCAAGAGCTTTCCACTCTCTATACTGATCCAAAACGCGATAAACGGATTGTAGCGGTAGTGGCCGAACCGTTTGACTTAGTGGCCCTCGAGAAAACCGGCCAATATAGCGGCACCTATCATGTCCTAGGCGGATTAGTATCACCGATTGACGGCGTCGACCCCGAGCAATTGCACATCAATGAATTAGTCAAAAGAATCGACGAGGACAAGGTCAAAGAGGTAATTCTCGCCACTAACGCTAGCGTGGAGGGTGAATCGACTGCGCTCTATATCCAGCAACAAATTGGTGATCGCAAAGTCAAAATTACTCGTTTGGCTCGCGGCCTCTCGGTCGGAGTAGATTTGGAGTACGCCGACCAAATCACTCTCGGCCGGGCGCTAGAAAACCGACAGACCGTCAGCTAGGCCCAAGTACTGTATAGTTATAAGATATGTACGCCGAAGCAGAACAGATCAAACGAATAGTCGATGACGCTCAGCGGATCGTTATCATCCAGGCCGATAATCCTGATGCTGATTCTTTAGGCAGCGCTTTGGCGCTGGAGCATATTTTAGGAGACCTGGGCAAAGAGCCATATCTGTATTGCGGGGTGGATATACCAACTTATTTGCGCTATTTGAGCGGCTGGGATCGGGTATCAAAGGATTTGCCGGCCCAATTTGACGCCAGTATCATCGTCGATGCTTCTACCATGAGTTTGCTGGAGCAGCTGGTCGTCACTGGGCAAAAAGCCGCCCTGGCGACAAAGCCGTGCATTGTCTTGGATCACCATGAATCCGTTGACAATGTCGTGCCATTCGCTAGCGTTATTTTAAATGATCACGCCAATGTTTCCTCGGCTGGCGAGCTTATTTATAACCTCTCGAAGCAGTTGAAATGGCCAGTAGCAGTGCCCGCCCAAGAATTTATAACGACTTCTATCCTTGGGGATACACAGGGGCTGAGCAACCAGCTGGCCCGGCCACAGACCTACCGCATCATGGCTGACATGGTTGAAGCCGGCGTCGATCGTCCCAAGATAGAGGAGCTGCGCCGCGAAGCCAGCAAGATGCACCCTGAGATCTTTAAATACAAGGCCCGCCTGATCGCACACACCGAATTCTCTGAGGATGGGGCAGTAGCCATCGTTATGGTGCCGCAAGTGGAGATCAATCAGTACAGTCCGCTGTACAATCCTGGGCCGCTGATCCAAGGCGACATGTTGCAAACCCTGGGGGTACGGGTGGCGATTGTCTTTAAGCGCTACGATGACGGCAAGATCACGGCGGCTATCAGAGCCAATCCGACAGCCGGTGTGGCCGCCGAGCTAGCCAAGCACTTTGGCGGCGGCGGCCATGCCTATGCCAGCGGGTTTAAAATAACCGGCGGCCGCGCCTACGAAGATGTCAAAGTCGAAGCTCTCAAAATCACGGCTGAACTACTCGCCGGGCAGGAAACCGCATGAAGCTCTACAACACCCTCAGCAAGCAGGTAGAAAAAGTTACGCCCCTGCACCCAGATGGAACCCTCACAATGTACAGCTGCGGCCCAACCGTCTACGACCATATTCATATTGGCAATCTCAGCTCCTTTATTTTCGCTGACATGCTGCGGCGGACACTCCAGGCCGAAGGACTCGAGGTGCAGCACGCTATGAACTTCACCGATGTTGACGATAAAACCATCCGGCGTAGCCGAGAGCGATACCCTGATATCGAGCCCCTGGCGGCCTTACTGAAACTAACCGAAGAGTACGCCGACATCTTTATTAGCGATATGGTAGCCGTTGGTAATGACGCCGGGGCTCTGGTCTTTATCAAGGCTACTGATAGCATCGAGCCGATGCAACAGTTAATCCGCCAGCTATACGCCCGAGACTTTGCCTATATCGCAGACGACGGGGTTTATTTCTCGATTGAGGCTTACCTAAAGAGCGGCAAAAAATACGGCCAGCTAACAGCGGTGACCACAAATTCGACCAGCCAGGCGCGGATTCAAAATGACGAATACGACAAAGAGTCAGCCCACGATTTTGCTCTCTGGAAGTCTCAAAAAGGCAATGAGCCGGCTTGGGAGTTTGAACTTGATGGCCATAATCTCACGGGGCGGCCGGGTTGGCATATCGAGTGCTCGGCTATGAGCCGGTTATTACTGGGCCAGCCGTTTGATATCCATACCGGGGGCGTGGATCTGATGTTTCCCCACCATGAAAACGAGATTGCCCAGAGCACGGCCGGCAGTGATGACGTCTACGCCCGCCTCTTTGCCCACAACGAACACCTGCTGGTAGATGGCCAAAAAATGAGCAAATCACTTAATAATTTCCATACCCTAGAAGCTATTGAGGCCAAAGGGTTCCAACCGCTGGCCTTTCGTCTGCTGGTATTGCAGGCTCACTATCGCAAGCAGGCTCATTTTAGCTGGGAAAATTTGGAGGCTGCTCAAAACCGACTCCAGGCTTACCGTGCCATGGCCGATCTGTACTGGCAATCGACAGTAGGCAGTGGTGTCGACATGAGTACGCTTGGGCAGCACCAAGAGAGCATCGCGGCTGCTTTGCGAGACGATCTGGACACACCGGCGGCCCTGGCCGAGTTGAGCGCTTTAGAGGCCGCTATTGACAGGCAGGGTATTAGCACAGCCAGTCAAGGCCGCTACGGAGAGCTGTTAACCTGGTTAGATGAGCAGCTGGGGCTACAGTTAAAAGCCGAGGATATATCTGAGGCCCAAAAAGGACTCATCGAGCAACGACAGCAAGCGCGTGATGCTCAGGATTGGGCGCGATCAGACCAGCTCCGGGATGAACTCCAACAGCAGGGGATCAACCTCCGTGACACCGAGCATGGATCGCTATGGTCTCGGGCCTAAGCGGTAGTGGCTTCTTTGAATTCTCTATTGGTGATAATTTTTTGACGACGCAAGTACTCCAGGATCAGTATCCGCAAACAGCCGGCGACGGGGATGGCAACGAGACCACCAATCAGGCCGCTAAAGCTGACGCCGATGACCACTGACATAAAGACGAGCAAAGGTGACATATCGGTAGAATTAGCCTGAATACGAGGTTGGATAAAGATATTTTCTATCTGCTGGTAGGTAATATAGTAAGCTAGGATGATAGCGGCGGCGCTAGTTGATTCAAACAGGGCTACCAGGGTGATGATAATTGCGCCGATGGTATGGCCGACCATAGGAATCAGGCCACAGATAAAGACGATGACCATCAGAGCAATTGGATAGCTGATATGCAAGATTAAGATGGCCGGCATGATAAGCACTGCCGCCAGGGCGGCCAGGGTTACCTGGCCGTTGACATAGCCTTTGATGACCCGGTACATATCATGGAGCAACCGGTCAGCCATTGGGCGTCGACGCTCCGGTATCATTTCGCGGAAAAAAGCCAGCCAGCGCGGGCCCTCGACTAGCATCATAAAGGTTAAAACCAGGATGGTAAGCAGCGAAAAAACGCTGCTGCCGATGCGCTGGGCGGTAGAGAAAGCCGAGCCGCCGACATGTTTGAGGCGCTCGGACAACTGGGAAGAAAAGCTGTCAACTTGTTTTTGCAGATGATATTTGCGGATAACCCGACCAATCTCGCTGTCCTGGCTGCGAAAGTCTTTTACCAGGTGTGGCGCGGCATTAATAAAGCTCTCGGTCTGGCGCACTAGCGGCGGGGCAATGCTGGCAATAAAGCCACTGAGAAAGAGCACAATCAGCAAAAAAGAGACGATAGTCGCCATGGTACGGTTGTTTTTGCGTTTTTGGGGTAAGTGCTCTCCGATCCAGTGTACTGGGGCGTTGAGGGCCAGTGCCAAGAAAAAAGCACTGAATATTAACAGTAGAGCATGGGCCGCTTTTTGCACCGATAGCAGTAATACGATAGTTGCGACCGTCAGTATAGCTAAACGAAAAAAAGTAGGAGTGGAGATGGTGACAGCTACCTCGGGTATGTCATCAGACCGAGAACGTTTAAACATGTTTGTATTATCTACGGCTGACGACGTTTGTGCAATGCTTTGTCGTAAATTGCCAATAATTCCTGACCGACATGCTCCACGTCAAAGCCGGTAGTATAGGTCTCACCCCATTTGGCGACTGCCCTGCGCTCGGCATCATCTTGGAGATACCGACGGAGATGGTCAGCTAAGGTCGTGACGTCGCGAGGATCAAATAATAACTCAGGACGGGATGCTAAAACCGAGCGGTAGCCTGGATTATCACCTGCCAGCACGGCTGCCCGGCCGCTAGCCATGGCTTCCAGCAGGACGATACCAAAACTTTCGCCGCCGCTGCTGGGAAAGACTGAGATATCGGCCGAGGCGTAATACCGCGGTTTGTCTGTTTCGCTAATAAATCCCGCGAACTCCACAATATCCTGCAGCTTGCTGTCTTGCACAAAGCGCTCCAGCACGGGCCTGAGCGGCCCGTCGCCGCATATGATGACCCGCAGTGGTAACCCATCTGTCTCTCGAGTAATCTCGGCCACGGCATCTAGTAACACCCGACAGCCCTTGCGGGGTACCAAACGGCCTAAGAATAGAATGGTGGGTTTAGCGTCGTCATATTGCGGCAACGGTTTGGCGTCGTGAAAGCGCGGATAATCGATGACATTGGGTGAGACTTCGCTGGAGACATGAAAGGTTTGGCGAGCAAAATCCGCCGCCGCCAGAGACACGCTTAGCATAGTATCAAAGCGTCGGAGCGATGATCGCAGCCAAATTCCCAGAGCTTTGGTACTTATAGTCACCAAGCCGCTATTAGGAGCGATGTGAAAGCTGCCGATGACGGCGGTGCCCGGGCCAGCCGCCCGTATCAGCCGGTGGGCCATAAACGGACTATACGGTACCTGGACGTGCAGCACGTCAAAACGTTCGGCCTGCAAGAAACGGCGTAATTTAACTCGGCTGGTTGGCAGGGGTATGGTGCCGCGGTTACCGTTAAAGCGGACACCGATGTTGCGGCTCAGACTGTGGACGCCGGCGATATCGGTGCGGTTAGTCTCACCGACCAGGTAACGCACCTCGTGGCCTTGGGATTGCAGCCAGCCGCCAATCGCCAACACATACTGCTGCACGCCGTCCGGTTTGTCCAAGCCGGAATCCAGTACTAAGCCGATTTTAAGTGGCCTGGGCAGGCTATTTTTTAGCTTTGCCATGCTGTTTTAGCACCTCACGGTACAGCTCTTCGTAGCGATCTACCACATTGGTATTGTCATATTGCTGGACGTAGTTGGTAGCCCATTTTTGCCACAAAGCCCGGAGCGTGGGCTGATGGAGCAAAATGTTTAGACGCCTGGCAAACTCCGCAGTGTCTTCAGGATTCACGATGGATAGGCCGCCGAGCTCCTGCATGACGTCGATATAGCCGGAATTATTGCCAGCCACCACGACGGTGCCAGTTGCCATGGCCTCCAGCAGGACGATGCCAAAACTTTCGCCAAACAAGGCCGGGGAGCACAGTAAATCAGCCTCTGCCAGTAACTGGAGTTTTAATTCCTCGCTGATAAAGCCCAAAAAGCTGACATTAGGCACCTTAAGATCTTCGGCCAATAGCTCGAGTTTTTCGCGCTCCGGGCCGTCGCCCGCGATCAGTAGCTTGGCATCCGGATTATCTTGGTATAGCAATTGGAAGGCCCGGAGCAGGTATTTTACGCCCTTGCGACGCTCCAGACGGCCGATAAACAAGATGGTTGTGCCATCACCCTTTTGCCGCCTGGGTTTAGCCGCCTTTTGGTATTTTTGGAGGTCGATGCCATTAGGGATGATAGTGATTGGCTCGTCGGTCAGCTTGGCGACATACTCGGCGCCGGATTCTGAAACGGCGGTATACACATCCAAATACTGCATGACTGATTTGAGGTATGGCTCGACGACTTTAATCACGGTGCGCGTCATCAACGTTTCCGGTATTTTGGCATGAAAGGTGGCGATATTGACGCTGCCGGAGCGCTGCAGTAACTGCCGGCTCAAAAAAGGAATCCATGGCTCATGGAAATGCAGGATATCGAACTTTTCGCGGGCCAGGATGGCATCAACCACTTCGCTGCCTCCGGTGCTAGAGATCTGGGCGGTGGTATGGGCTACCGAGCGAAAGTCTATTGACGTGCCAAAAAAAATAACATCATCCGGGTGGTCATCCGGCTCGGCGCCGCGGGGCAATGGAGTGATAATCTTGACCTGGTGGCCCCGGGCCTGCAGACCGGACTTTAATGCCAGCACTACCTCCATGACACCGCCATGTTTATTAATGCTATACGGACAGACCAACCCGATTTTCATATCTTAGCAGTATACCATTTCAGAGTCGTCTCAGCGCGTTACGCAGCTTGAGCGGTATCAGGGCGGCGGCGGCTTTTTGGTCGGCAATGACACTCGGGGCGTGATTCTTGACATCGATCTCAACACCATTGAATTCTGAGAATATAACCCGCATATGTTGCTCCACCAGATGGTTGTCAAAGTAGTGGTCAGCCTTAGCCGAGACATGCCACAGTGGCAAATTAACGCGTACCTGGCAATTGTCAAAGCGCAGGAATTCAATCGTGGTGTAGGCCCAGGTGCGCACGTCATTGTCATGCCACAAGCCGACCTCGACGTCTTTGAGCAATTCCAACTCGTCGTCATTGATAGCCTGGGCAAACTTATGTTTGGCGTTATGCGTCCGGCCGTAAAAATTGCGCAAGATATAAGGATGCAGCACTACGTAACGAAAAAACGTCGAGGGCAATTTACGCGAAAACAGCTGGCACCCTGTCAGGTAGCCGTAATAACGCGGTTTGCTAAAGGTAAAATCATCGTGATGGGCAAAGCCGACGATACTGACCAGCATGGTCACTTTACCGGTGAGCTCCGGGTAGCGCTGCAGCATGCGGGTGACGATCACAAAGCCAAAGCTCAGGCCGGCGATGACTACTTTTTTGCGGCGGTAACGAAGTTTGATAAAAGCCGCCAGATAATCCGCCAGATTGTCGATGGTCGGTTTTTTGCCAATACTATAAAAGCTGTCCATGCCCCCAAAACCGGGTAGGTCAGGCACAGTCACGGCCGCGTAGCGGTTGAGCACCTGGCACAGTCCCCACCAGCGCTCCAGGCTGGAGTGATGCCCGTAGACAAACAGTATCTCTTTGTCAGCGGCCTGCTTGCTTTTAGGCGCCGGCATCCTCAGCATACGACCGTCTAGGCCGTTGATATTCAACGGCACTATATAGTCAGCAGGGTTTTTAGACGGCTTTTTTGACATAACAAACGTGAGGAACTAGTAACACCTACAGTAGCAGAAATCGCCCCTGACGTCCAACATCGGGCCGCAGGTTGCCGCCGGCTCTAATTCAAGGTACAATGGCCTCTGTTCTATGGGGCGTGGCCAAGTGGTAAGGCACCAGTTTTTGGTACTGGCATTC
>CAYMUN010000018.1:0-14386 GCA_964393835.1 uncultured Candidatus Saccharibacteria bacterium
AAGTTGCTATTCTAGCAAATAAATGTCTTTGTGTCAATACTTTAAAACATTTTATAATGAATATCAAGAAGCTTACGCTTGAATCACCAGACTATCCAGAGATACTGCGGCAACGTTGGGGCAAGCCTGCGCAATTGTACGTAGCCGGGGACAGGTTTGAGGAACTACTAAAACGGCCGCGGGTCGCTATAGTCGGCAGCCGCAAGATTACGACCTATGGCCAGCAAGTTACTAGGCAGCTAGCACGCGAGTTAGCCGAGCAGGGAATAGTCATCATTAGCGGCCTGGCTTACGGTGTTGATGCTTTGGCGCATCAGGCGACCGTCGAAGCCGGCGGCCTGGCCATCGCGGTGCTCCCCAGTCCGCTTGATAACATCGTGCCGGCCGACAACCGGCAGCTGGCACGACAAATCCTCGAGCTGGGCGGCGCCCTGGTGAGCGAATATGATCCCGGCGACATTCCCTTTATCCAAAACTTCATTGCCCGCAACCGTATCGTCTCCGGCCTGTCCGACCTGGTGCTCATCACCGAGGCCACCGAGAAAAGCGGCAGCCTGCACACCGCTAATTTCGCCGGCAAACAAAACGTCAACGTCCTGGCGGTACCAGGTAATATCACCACCGGCAGTTCGGCTGGCACCAACAATTTAATCAAAACCAGCCGGGCAGGGGCCGTCACTAATTACAAAGACATCTTGCATCACCTCCACCTCAAAGATCATCGGACGGTGGCCCGCGAAGTCCGCGGCCGAAACGCTCACGAGCAGCGGGTGCTCGACCTAATGCTGCAAGGAATTACTGATGGTGACCAACTGTTAGAGCATAGCCGTTTAGACATCAGTCAATTTAGCCAAGTTCTGACTATGCTGGAGATTGGCAGCAAAATCCGGCCGCTCGGCGCCAACCACTGGGCCATCTACTAAAGCGCGCGGATACAGTAAACCGTTGTTTGCGCGATCACTATTTGTCGTCTGCCTGCATGGGACTGAGAAGGCATCTGTTAAATGTATATACACTTAGTAAAATACAACAGAGGTGGCCAGCGTTATTTGTATATACATTTAACATACAGACCAAAGAGAGGGTGTGAGATAAACCATTCCAGGTTTATAATCGAGTTATGAAGCTCATGATTTATCTGGGTATTGCTATCGGCGGTACGCTCGGCGGCTGGCTCGGGGCAGTCATGGATCACGGTAACTGGTTTGGTCTCGCGAGTATCCTGCTCAGCGGCGTCGGCTCCCTGATCGGTATCTGGGTCGGCTACAAAGCCGGCCAAAACCTCGGCTGAGACCAGAGGGTATTCTTATATATAAGTTGCATTCTGCCGGCGAATGCGCTTAGATGGAGTACATCATGGCGAAGAATTTAGTTATCGTAGAGAGTCCGGCCAAAGCCAAAACCATCGAGAAATTCCTTGGCAAGGACTACGTCGTTAAGAGCAGTTTTGGCCATATCCGCGACCTGCCTAAAAAGGGTCTTAACATCGATATCGAAAAGAACTTCGCGCCGCATTATGAGATCAGCGCCGACAAAAAAAAGGTCGTAGCCGAGCTCAAAAAGGCCGCTGCCGGCAGTGAAGTCTGGCTGGCTTCTGACGAAGACCGCGAGGGAGAGGCTATCGCCTGGCACCTGACCCATGCCCTCAAACTCAACCCGGCTCAGACAAAACGCATCGTTTTTCACGAAATTACCAAAACCGCTATCGAGGCGGCTATCAAAAACCCCCGTACCGTTGATCTGCAACTGGTTGACGCCCAGCAGGCGCGACGTATCCTCGACCGATTAGTGGGCTACGAATTATCCCCCGTCCTCTGGAAAAAAGTCCGTACCGGCCTGAGCGCCGGCCGCGTCCAATCGGTGGCCGTACGGCTAATTGTCGAGCGAGAGCGGGAGATTAAAGAGTTCCAAGCCGAAAGCTCGTTTAAGGTCACGGCCGTATTTACAGCCGATGGTCACGAGGTACCTGCCGAACTCCAGGTTAAACTACCAGAGGCTAAAGCCGCTGAAGCCTGGCTCCAGGCGGTCGTGCCAGCTACCTATAAAATTGCTGATATCGAGCTCAAACCAGGCTCTCGGAGTCCAGGAGCACCATTCACCACCAGCACCTTGCAGCAGGAGGCCAGTCGCCGCTTAGGCTATAGCGTTCGACAAACCATGACCCTGGCCCAGCGGCTGTATGAAGCCGGGCATATCACGTATATGCGTACCGACAGCACGCTCTTGTCGGGGCAAGCCATTAGTGCCGCTGAGCAATACATTAAAAAGACTTACGGTGACAAATACCACCAAGTACGACAGTACAAGACTAAGAATTCCAGTGCCCAAGAGGCCCATGAGGCGATTCGACCGACCGACTTTACCAAAACCAGCGGCGGTGACGACGACCAGCAAAAAAAGATCTACCAGTTGATTTGGCAGCGGGCTTTGGCCAGCCAAATGAGTCCCGCCCAGCTAGAGCGCACTGAGGTAACGATTGATATTAGCACCCGGCCCGAAAAGTTTATTGCCAAAGGTGAGATCCTCCGGTTTGACGGCTTTATAAAGGTATATGGCGGCGGTAAAGACGATACGCTCCTGCCGGCACTCAAAGCCGGTCAGACACTCCAGGCACAGTCTCTGACGGCCACTGAGACCTTTACCCGGCCATCCGCCCGCTATTCCGAAGCCATGCTGGTCAAAAAGCTTGAAGAACTGGGTATCGGGCGCCCCAGTACCTACGCGCCAACCATTTCGACCATTCAAACCCGAGGTTACGTCGAAAAAACCGATCTGGAGGGAATGGAGCGGGAAGTCACTGAGATCAAGCTGGAGCAGGGAGCGGTAAGCACTTCAAAATCCACGGTTATTACCGGGGCCGACCGAAGTAAACTCGTCCCTACCGGTATCGCCGACGTAGTGACTGATTTCCTGGTCAAATATTTCCCCAGTATCGTCGACTACGATTTCACCGCGCGGGTAGAGGCTGACTTTGACAAGATCGCCGAGGGCAAAGAGACCTGGGAAAAGATGATCGGCGACTTTTATAAGGGCTTCCACCCCTTAGTAGAGCAATCAGCGGATATCTCTCGGAGTGAGGTTTCCCAAGCCCGCGAGCTGGGTACCGATCCTAAATCAGGGGAGCCGATCTATTCGCGCTTTGGTCGTTACGGCCCGATGCTCGTCAAAGGCGATATCGCCGATGAGACCAAAAAACCGGCTTTCGCGCCTTTGCCAGCCGGCACTACTATCGATACCGTGACCTTGGAGCAAGCCCTAGAAATGTTTAAGCTGCCTCGAGTAGTCGGCACGACTGCTGATGGCCAGGAAATTAAAGCCAACCTCGGCCGTTTCGGCCCTTACGTCCAAGTCGATAAGACATTTGTATCGATAAAACCACTCGATCCGTTTACTATTACCGAGGCCGAAGCCCGGGAGCTATACGAGCAAAAGCTGGCCAAGGACGCTGCTAAACATATTGCTGAATTTGCCAGCGGCATTAAGATTCTCAATGGCCCCTATGGCCCCTATATCACTGACGGCAAAAAAAATGCCCGGATTGCCAAAGACACCGATCCTACAAAAATAACAGAGGCCGAAGCCAAAAAACTCTTAGCCGAGGCACCTGTTAAAAAGCGCGGCGGCTTTAAGCGTGGTAAGCGCACTACCAAAGCCAAATAGTTGTTGGTCAGTAAAGGGAGTGGCCTGGTAGTATTTTTACAACATAGAATACGCGTGGCTGTCAGGAATGTGCTACAATAAATTAAGACCGGGAAAGTGTTGACTTTTAAAATCTTTAGTTTTATAATACATACTAACGTTTTGATAATTATTCGAGGAAGAAATAACGTATGGCCCAAACTCCAGCAGCAACCGAGCAGAATACCGAAAAACTAGTCACTGACGTGCTGGCTACTATCGACCGCGAACGAGAGCGAGAAATCGTCGCTCGCCGGTTTGGCCTGTTTGATCGCAAGGAGACCCTAGAGCAAATCGGTGAAATGCTTGGCATCACCCGAGAGCGTGTCCGTCAGCTGGAAAAATCCGTTGTTACCCGCCTGCGGGGCGCGGCAGAGCAGGGTAGCCTGCCGCATGTCGCTGAGTTTCAGGGACGAATCCTCACCTTACTGCATAATTCCGGCGAAGTTAGCCGCGTATCAGAGCTGACCGCTAAAATCAGCGACAAACCTACCCGCGAAGAGCAAGCCCGCGTCGCGTTTCTCAGCCAGCTCGGCCCGGAACTGGCTGTCGTCCAAGAAGACGACAATTTTTATTACAGCGTCGGTGTCCGCGAAGTTCGCGACGAAAAAGCTCTCAAAGCCCGGGTTGGCCAGCTCATTGACACTATTAAGCAGATTGGCGAGCCCAAAAGCATCCAAGACATTGCCAAGGCCGCCGGCCTCGACAGTGTAGCTCAGGCGGCCGCCCTGGCCAGCACTTCCAAGCACTTGGCCACTTTGAACGGCCGCTGGGGCCTGGTCAAATGGCCGATGGTCAATCCTAAAAACATCCGCGACAAGATCTACGTAATCCTCAAAGAAAACGGCAAGCACATGCACTTCAACGAAATCGCCGAAGCAATCAAGGGCAGTGAGTTTAAACGCAAAGATGTTACTACCCAGGCTATCCATAACGAACTTATCAAAGACAAGCGCTTCGTGCTGATCGGCCGGGGTATCTACGCCCTCAAAGAATGGGGTTACGAAAAAGGCACTGTCGCCGACATCATTACCGAAGTCTTGCGCCAAGCCAACGAGCCATTGCACCGCGACGAAATCGTTAAGCGCGTCCTCAAGAGCCGCTTCGTCAAAGAGACCACAATCCTACTGAATCTCCAGGGCAAACCGCAGTTCAAGCGCGTAGCCAAAGCCACCTACGCTCTCGCGGAGTAGTCTTAATGACATCACCAGAGCCGGCCGAGAAACGGATTGGTCAGCTACAAACCATCAATGAATTTTTCCAAGAAACGATAGAAAGCCTACTGCACGAAAATTTGGAACTTGTGATAAGCAGCGCCCCTGACGCGCGCCGTAACAGTGAAGTATTGCATGTGCTAGAGTCCAATCCACGGCCCCGGGTGCCTCTGGAATATAACTATGTTTATCATACCGTCGATACTACTACGCAAACTAGTCGACATGGCATCTATTTGGCAAAGCATCCATCGATTCGACCCCATCGCCGGGCTTTTTTTGATCAAGACAGCCGGCATTACTTTGCCGACCAGGATAGCGTCATTGTCCGCGTTGATACAGTAGACACTATGGATCTATATGAATTCCTCCGGGGCCAGGCCCTCAGCCCCTCACAAGTAGTTGACCCAGAAGTAGCGGCTCTGATAGCTGATTTTCGTAAAGACTTATCTACCATCCAAAATGGGAAATTTGTGAAGCCGCTCAGTAATCAAGTCCACCGATATATCGATGTCAATCCGCCACGCTAATATACAAAATACGAACATAAACCAAGCTTAATTCCATGACAGTGCATGGCCATAATTAATTACCAGACGTCGAGTTAGGGCAGTGACTAAAAACCTGCTTGTGACGAACTCACGCTAAAAAAATCAGGCTAGTCGCTAAAGGGCAGACGATTAGTTTTAGCGATGCGAGTCATAGACATGATGTCGCACAATGTATATTTTACGACTCGGATGTTAGTTTTAAAGATGGCACCGATACCCCTGCTGTAGGGGAGTTATTGGAGCCTGGCCCTCATTTAGGCTCGGGCTCAAGCAGCGTCTCCACTGCGTACCTCACACACTGGTACTCTTAGTGTGTCTCTTCAGTTGTTAGCTCCCCCGGAGTCTCTAAAGCGCCTAGTGTCCGACTGTGATTTACAACACTATTTGACTTTTCCACAGTTCTGCCGTGAAACTATACCTTTTTGGGCATTGTTTAAAAATTTTATAGTCCCCTGTTTTTTTAGGTATTAAATAAAATATTTGACATTTACCCTGCTCTGTATGTTTATATAGTTTTTTTAATTATTGGCAACTTTCATTATATTGAACAAATACCGAACTGGCGGGGCAGCAGAACAGGGGCTATTGGTAGTATGCCCGGCCCTCGACCCGCACGTCGATATACTGCGCCGGGATGATATTTTGGCTTTGGAGCTTAGCTTGAGTGGCTAAAAAGGTACCGACTTGCTGACGGGCTTCCCCGCTCTGTAAATTAAACTTAACGGCATACGGCTGGCCCGCCAGGCGGACATCAAGTTCACTGGTAGCGTTTGGCAACAACATCGAAGAAACACTAAAGTGCCGGGCAGATAATTGACCTATTAGGGTTTGTACAAAACGCATATCATCACTACTCAAAGCTTGATGGTTGAGGCTGACCGTAAGACCGCTCTGATCTGTTATCAACGGTACCCGTAGATCAGTATCGGGCGCCAGGCTAGAGGTCGACAGAAGCGCTTTGCCGCTATCGCTAATTACAAAGGAGCCATCACGAGTAACCAGGATCAAAGCTGGCCGGGCAGTCTGGACATAGACAATCGGGCGTTGACTGAGTAGGGGTAACGTAACACTAACATGTGACAACTCTGGGAAACGATCAAGCATGGCTCGGTTAATCTGGCTGATATTAACAGTTAGCTTATTGCGGTTCCACACGGAACTGCCCAATAGCTGGCTGGCCGCCTGCTGATAGATAGCTGTCTGGTGCAACAACCCGATGTCAGTGCCGCTGGTCAGCGGCAATACTCTGGGGTTCGTCGATAAGCTCAGGGCATTGACTACGCAGATTAGCACCACGAGCAATAAAACTACCAGCCCGAAACGTTGCAGCATAAAGCGGCGTAGCTTGCCTGGCGCGGCTTTGAGAGCCTCGCGTTGGGCCTGGCGGCCGAGATTAAGATCCACATCGGAGCGCCGTGCTCGGTAGGCAAATTTAGGAGCGCCAACTTTACCCTCCCCGAGGCGGCGCTGACGAGGACTGTTGGATAGCAGGGGTGTTTTACGGCGTAGTCTCATGCCTCAATGTGGTCTAAGATTAATTTTGCCAGGTCATGCGTAGCCTGGGGCCGGGCAAAAGCTGCCAATTTATTACTCAACTGGGCTCGCTGGCCCCGGTCATGGAGTAGCTGAGCTACCTGTTTGGCTAAACGATTGGGGTCAGCCGCTAAATCTGCCTCCCTAACTACCAAAGCCGCTCCCTGCTCTGCCAGGTACTTGGCATTTTGTAACTGGTGCCCGCCCACCAGGAATGAACTGGGAATCACGATACAGGCCTTGCCCTGCAGCGCAAACTCTGCCAGGTTGGTTGCTCCAGCTCTTGTAATGACTACGTCGGCTGCCCCACTGTAACGATAGACATCAGGAATAAATCCTACTACTGTAACCCTCCCCTGCTCGTCACCGGTGAGTTGTTGCGCATATTGCTGACGCAGCGCTGCTTCATTGGCCCGTCCGCCGACATGCACTACCTGGAGTTTTTTAAAGTCCCGCAATAAGTGCGGCAGCGCCTCGGCGACGGCTCGGTTTACTCGCTGTGAGCCAAGGCCACCACCAATGATAAACAATAACTGGGCGTCCTCGGAAATCTGTAGTTCAGCACGATATTGTTTCTGCAGCTTAGCGGTAACCGGTACAAAATCGGTGCTGAGCGGAATACCGGTAGTGACTGTTTTAGCGGCTGGGTATGGATAGATTTCGACTGGCAAGGCTACGGCATGCAGACGGGCCCAGGGGGCAATGAGGCGATTAGCCAAGCTGGGCAGTGGGTCAGAATCATGCGTAATGTATGGAATCCGGCGCACCGCCGCTCCCAGACAGACCGGCACGCTGACATAGGCGCCGCGGCTAAAGATGATGTCCGGCTGCAATTTGCCCATGAGACGCCAGCTCTGAAACGTACCGATTAGCACGTACATTCCATCCCTGAAATTTTTGAACAGGGTTGATAGATCGAGCAACTGCCTGAGACCCTCCCCGTGATAACGCCGAAACTTACCGGCCAATACGGTGTAAACGGCGTCAATGTGCGGATTTTGAGCCGGAATATCGGACAGGCTATCCCCCCGCTGGCCGATATAGACAATTCGTAGCTCGGGCTGCAACCGTTTAAGCTCGGCAGCGACGGCCAAGATTGGAGTAATATGACCGCCGGATCCACCACCGGTTACCACGATGGTTCGTTTCATGAGTGCTGTGTCCTCCGCAACGGTTGGTCTCCATAGCCCCGTCCATTGCCGCGATCGGTCGTAATCCTGGGACTACTGTAGGCAGTGTACTGGGAAACCTGAAACACCAAACCGACAGCGGCAGCCACAAAAATCACGCTGGTACCGCCATAGCTGATAAATGGCAAGGTGATGCCTTTAAGCGGCAACAAGCCGATCATGGCGCCGATGTTAATCATTGCCTGGGTACTCAGCCAAGCGAGCACGCCCACTACCAGTAGCCGGCTAAAATCATCGCTCGTGCGCTCGATAATCCGCCGCAGCCGGGCAAAAAAAGCAATAAATACCAATAGTAAAACCACGCTGCCAATAAAGCCGAATTTTTCGGCGTAAATAGCAAAAATAGAATCGTTAGCCGCCTCTGGTAGATAGCCATAAGCCTGCACGCTACTGCCCAACCCCAGGCCGATAAAGCCTCCCGAGCCAACGGCAATCAGCGCCTGGCAAGCCTGGTAGCCACTGGTTTGGCAGTTGGCTTCCGGATGCAGGAAAGCCGTTAAACGATCTCGCCGATACGGCGTGACGGAGATAGCCAGGATCAAGCCGATAGTAATTGCCGCCCCAATTAAAAGGATTCGTTTCATCGGCAGACCAGCTACAAAGGCCATGATAAACATGATGGCTACTAATACGCCAGTGGAGCCAAGGTCGCTCTGGATTCCGGCCACCGTAAAACCGATAACCCCGATGGCGATCGCCAGCGGCTTTAAGGTCAAGCGGGTATCACCGATACTGCCCTGCCGGATGCGTTGGGCCAAAAAGCCGGCTAGCCAAACCATGACTGCGAATTTCACGAGTTCCACTGACTGGAAAGACAAACTGCCAAGCCGTACCCAGCGATGCGCCGGATACGCTGGATTAACTGGTAATACCAGGGCCATCAGTGTCGCCACGCCGGCGATTATCAGCAATGGCTTATAGGCTCGCCGCCACCATTCCAGCGGTACTTGTGACGTGATGATAAAGGCTACGGCACTCAGGCCGATAGCTAGGAGCTGCTTGCCGACATAGTAGCTGTTGCTGACATGGCTGCTGGCACTGAGCGCCGGACTAATCGCATAAACTACCACCAGACCGATGGCTAAGAGCGTCACGGACAATATAAGCAGCCAGTAGTCCGGTCGATGCTTACGCCCCAGATTTATATCCAGGCGGGTCGGCAATCGACGACGCGCGCTTTGCGGGCGCATGAACTACCCCTGTTTTCCCATCAGGAAAACGATCAGCCCTAGTACCCCGGCAACTTGCCCGAGAATCCAAAAGCGCATGGTAATTTTAGTTTCCGGCCAACCAATCGCCTCGAAATGATGATGAATCGGCGATGACAGAAAAACCTTTTTACCATGGCGAAGCTTACGAGACGTGCGATTGATGATAACCGACCCGGTCTCCATGACAAAGACCGCCGCAATCAGTGGCAAGACATATATAGTGTCGGTTTGCATGGCGATAATCCCCAAGGCCGTGCCAAGCGCAAAGGCGCCGACGTCCCCCATCATGAAGCGCGCCGGGAAGATATTGAACCATGTATAGCTGAGCAGTGTTCCGACTATCGTCAGACAGAAGCCCGCAAGGGCGAATTGGCCCTGCACGACACAGATAATGGCATATGTCATAAAGGCCGAAGTCAACAAGCCGCCAGCCAAGCCGTCCAGGCCATCGGTGATATTAACGGCATTAGCCGTGGCCATAACGACTAGCCAGAATAGCCCGATGATAAACACGCCGATATGCCACTCCTGAATACCCGGCAGATAGATCGAAGCGACGTCCAGTTTGTCATAAAACCACCAGCCGCCAGCCAAGGCTACGGCACTGTACAGCGCAAACTTAGTCCGGGCCCGCATGCCGGCCACGCCACTACCGTCACCCCGCACATTCATGGCGTCATCAATCAGGCCAATCAGTCCTGCCCCGAGCATGCCCGCGAGCGGTAACCAGGTTTGGCCGCGGTCAAGATTGCCCGTCAATGTCACCAATGCCACCGCCAGCACAAAGATCAAGCCAGCCATAGTCGGGATATTACGCTTGTGTTTGGCGGCGTGCAGTTTAGCGTAGACAGTGGCCTTGCCCCCTGACCAGGCGTCGGTACGCTGCCGCTTCCACCACTGTTGTTGATAGGCAATCGTCGTATAGAGCGGCGTGATCAACATGCTGAGCGCAAAGCCCAAGAAGCCGAGCAGCAGGATCTGGATCAAATTGTCGGTAGTAATCGCAATGTGCAGTGTATTCATAGATGTGATTTTTGTCCCATTATATCATTTCCCGCCCCTATTTACTGTTTTTTGGGCGTGACATACGAGTCGTTAATTAACATATGGGCTAGGCGGCCAAACACCGGCTGGGCCGCAGCCGTACCGGCATAGCCGCCGATCGTTGGCTTATCGATGAAAACTACGATGACATACTGCGGGCTAGCGCCGCCGACAAAGCCGATATAAGTGCCGTTGAAATGGTTGTCCTCATAGCCACCGCCAGGTTTGGCAATCTGGGCAGTGCCGGTTTTACCGCCGACCACGAAAGCGCCCTGGTCAAATGCCGGCACGAAATTGTGGTGATCGACGGTGTACTGCATCAGCGGAATAATTGCCTGACTGGTCTTAGCGCTGACAACCCCTTGCCTGACGACTTTTGGCTGAATTTTAGTCGCTTGGCCCCTGGCGTCAATCGTCTGGTCAATCAAACGCGGTTGATAGTACGTCCCCCCATTGACCGTGGCGGCCAAGGCGGCCGCCATCTGAATCGGCGTAGCCGTCATGGCCTGCCCAAATGAGGTGTTAGCGTAGGTCAGGTTGATTCCCGATCCAGTATTAGCTGGCGCCGGCACGTAGCCGTCGCTCTCATAGCCCTGCTCAATGCCGGTGGGCTTGCCAAACATATAGTGATTAACCAAGTAATCGTGCCAAGCCTCGCGGGCCTTGGGGTTGATCTGCCCGCCGCCCATTTGCATTAATTCCCAGGTCGCGCCGGTATTAAGCGATAGATTGAGGATTTCTTTAAGACCGCGTGTCCCCGCCCCGCCGTCTTCTTCGATATTAGTGATGCGGAATTCATCAACCACCCAAGAGGCGGGATCATAATACGTCGTATTAGGTGTTACGACGCCTTGATCCAAAGCCGCGGCTGTCGTCAGGGCCTTCATAGTCGAGCCGACCTCGATAGCATTAGTTACGCTGGCATTTTGAAACAGCGCCGGGTCGTTGACCTCAAAGTACTTTGACGGATCATAGGTCGGTGAATTGGCCATGGCTTTGACCGCCCCGGTACGGGGATCCAGAATTAGAGCACTGCCAAAACTAGCCTTGGCGTTTTTGACACCCTCGGCCAGGATTGTTTCCAGCTGCTGTTGCATGGCCAGGTCAATCGTCAGCACTACGTCCTGGCCGTTTTGTGGCGCTCGGCGGATATTAGACTTACTGGCCGCCAATGGCACGCCCTGAGCATCGGTAATCGCCCGGAGCTCACCGGGTTGGCCCCGGAGCTGCTTATTGAGCGCCTGCTCCAGGCCATACTTGCCTACTCCCTCGTCATTCACAAATCCCAGCAGCTGCGAGGCTAAGTTGCTCTGGGGATACGTCCGGTAATCCTGGGCGACGGTACCGATTCCCGGCAGTTTCAAAGCGGTGATTTTAGCCTGCTGCGCTTTGCTTAACTTCTTAGCCAGCACCACATAGCGGGTATCTTTAGTGCGCACCTGCTTCTCGTATTTCATCGGATCTCCACCGATGACACTGGCAATCCGATTAGCTGCCGTTTCCGGCTTTTTAACATACACCGGGTCAGCGTAGAGGGTATACAGCTTCTCATTGAGCACAATTGGCAGCACGCCGCTGCCATCGTAGGCTTTGATAACTCCCCTGGTGGCCGGAATCTCATACTGCTTTAACTGGTCGCTCAACGCCGCGGCCTTGTAGTGGTTATAATTAATGATCTGAACGTAAAACAGCCGCACCCCAAATATCCCCACAGCCAAAATCAGCAAACCGTACCAGATCCGTACCCTGGCAATGGCCTGTATGATATTATTTTTGTTTTGCGGTGCCATTTGTCTCTTAATTGTAAGACTTTTACCCTCACTTGAACAGAGGAGTTAGTGACCAAGCGTACGCTGTAGAGATAAAAGGTTTAATTTTGGACGGTGGCGCTGGGAGCGACGGAGACCAGGTTTTTGGCCTGGGGGCTGGCTTTGACGCGCTGGAGGGATTGCAGACGGGCCGAAGCAACCTCTAGGTCATCATGCTGCGTCTTGAGGCTAGCCTGCTGCTCCTGGAGGCCATTGATCTGGTAGCCATAAGCATTGGTTTTAGTGACTTGAGTCAAATACAGCAAACCGAGCAAGCACGCCAAGACGATCAGAATAATAGTGTTGCTAATCGGCCCGAGCGTCCGCGTGGTGGCGCGAAAGCTGACCGAGTTTTGATTGCGTCCCTGGTAGCGGGAGCGATTCATGGCGAGTGAGCTGGAGTATGTCATATTTATTTCTATTTTTATGTTTATCTTTGTTCCAGCCCCTATTTTTGGGGCTGGAACCGCTTTCGCCTAGTGCACCACGGTGACGTGGATTTTGTAGGCGCGGGAGCTGCTTTTAACCTGAATCGGCATAAGCGTTCCCTTTCTTTTTTATTTTCACTGCGGCCCTTAGCTTAGCGCTGCGGGCTCGCGGATTAAAAACTATTTCATTTGGGGCAGCCACGGCAGGACTTTTAGTCAGTAGCCGGAGTTCGGCGTCATAACCGCCGCCAGCGACTTCCAGGAAGGCCTGTTTGACCAGGCGATCCTCAAGGCTGTGGAAGCTAATGACAGCGATTCTACCACCCGGATTGAGTAATTCAAACCAGATTGGCAGGCTGTTTTCCAGCTGTCCCAGCTCGTCATTAACGGCGATGCGCAGCGCTTGGAACGTCCGGGTGGCCGGATGAACCCGACTGTGCCCTGGCCAAGCCGCTTTGGCGATGGTCGCCAGCTCGTCGGTGGTACGGAGCGGCCTAGACCGGACGATTGCCTGAGCAATCCGCGCCGCTTTAGGCTCCTCGCCGTAGCGTTTGAGCAGCTCAGTCAGCCGGGCCTCACTATAGGTGTTAACTATAATCTCGGCGGTCAGCTCCTGGGCTTGATCCATACGCATATCGAGCGGGCCAGGCGTGTTAATGGCAAAGCCACGTGGGCCCTCGTTAAGGTGCGGTGACGATACGCCCAAATCAGCCAAAATAAGGTCGAAATGCTGCCCCTCGGCAAGCAAATCTTGGGAGACAGACAGGAAATCCTGCTGCCTCACGCTAACGCTGCTGACAGACTCATCCGGAAACTCCTCTTGGAGAACCTTGATCGCGTTTGGATCGCGATCGACGAGTACTACCTTTGTGAGGCTTCCAGTCCGATCCCGTATTTCTCTAGCATGTCCGCCGTAGCCGGCCGTCAGATCGAGGTATGATTCCCCTGCCTGCGGATCCAGGTAGTGCAGAACTTGTTTGAGCAATACCGGTTCGTGCTTTTTATTTTTATTTTGGTGTTTGTTTTGGTGCATCTTTGCGTGCTTTTTGTTTTTGCAAAATCGGCTAAGCCATGGGGCTTATGCGCCCATTGTATTAGTCGACCTTGCGTTGCAAGGTCACCTAATCGACAGTCAACTTTTTGTTTTTTTGAAAAGTTTTTGTTTTTATTGGTGATTCAGCTCGTGTACAAATACAGTTTGCCAAATCAAGTTTGAGAGACTTATGTGTGAGGTGGAGTTTTGGGAGGTGTTTTGGTGAAGGTACGAGATTTTTTAGCCTGGTTTTCTAAATTTTCCAGGTGTTGACTGTCGAATAGTTGACCTCGGTTAGGCGGGCTTTCCGCTTATAGGATGGCCCGTCATATGGTCAAGTATCATGAATTGTTAAGTTGCCGGCGCTGTTTAGGCTGGTGGAGCCATGACGCGCCAGTAGCTGCCGACACCGACGGCTACCACGTCGCGGTCGATACCCGCGTAGTCAAGCAAATGCTGCTCGAGCGTGATGCGCCCCTGTTTGTCGTCCGGTCGCATCTCAACCTTGCCCATCCGGAATTGGACGTTCAAATCTGCTATGCGCTCGTCGAGGATATCGCCGGCTAGTTTTGGTTCGACCAAGTTATCCCACACATCTTTTGGATAGAGGTGGAGATACTTGCCGAACCCACGAGTTACCACTGCTCCGCTCGCAAACTTATCACGAAGTTCCGGAGGTATGGTTAACCGCCGCTT
>CAYMUN010000019.1:0-13683 GCA_964393835.1 uncultured Candidatus Saccharibacteria bacterium
GCCATCATCATCGACCAGAGTCCGATTGGCCGCACGCCGCGCTCTAACCCTGCGACTTACACCGGGCTGTTCACGCCAATTCGCGAGCTGTTTGCCCAGATGCCGGAAGCCAAGCTGCGCGGCTACAGTGCCGGCCGGTTTAGCTTTAACGTCAAGGGCGGACGGTGTGAAAACTGTGCCGGCGACGGCATCATCAAAATTGAAATGCATTTCCTGCCCGACGTCTACGTGCCTTGTGAAGTCTGCCACGGCCAGCGCTACAACCGCGAAGCCCTAGAGATTCACTACAAAGGCAAAACTATTGCCGACGTGCTGGCCATGACCTGCGACCAAGCCCTGGAGTTTTTCGCCAACATCCCGGCGATCGCCCGCAAACTCCAAACCCTGGTCGACGTCGGCATCGGCTATATCACGCTTGGCCAATCGGCTACCACCCTCAGCGGCGGCGAAGCCCAGCGCATAAAACTCAGCTCCGAGCTCAGCCGGCGTCCCACCGGTCGCACGCTGTACATTCTCGACGAGCCGACCACCGGCCTGCACATGGCTGACGTCGACAAACTGCTGCACATGCTGCACGCCCTGGTCGATGCTGGTAACAGCATGGTCGTCATCGAGCACAATCTCGATGTCATCAAAAACGCTGACTGGCTGATTGATATGGGGCCCGAGGGCGGCTCTGCCGGCGGCCAAATCGTAGCCCAAGGCACTCCCGAGCAAGTCGCTAAAGTCAAAGACAGCTACACTGGCCAATTCCTCAAAACCATGCTCTAAAGTTAGTAAATACTTGACAAGTATGATATAATAAAATTCATGAGTAATCCTGATCGTCCTGATTTTAGTTATCTATTAGACCTTGACCCACTCTACCCGGGCCCGGCTGCCTATGGCTTGTCAGGCGAAGAGCTTCGACTGCTTGATAGGGAGGGCCTTGCCCAGGATTTGGATTTGTATCTAGCACAACCCGTGCGCCGGATGCTTGCGGCTACCATTGACTTAGAGGATGTCGAGCCCGAAAACAACTAGTCCTTTGAGCGACGGTTTTTGTGGATAGCTTTAAAGAGGTGGTATAGAGCCGGGCCGAGCGTGATAATCATGACGGCCGCTACGGCCAGCAGGATGTAGTGGTCGAGATTGGGGATTTTGGTGCCAAACCAGTAACCGATAAGGGTCAGGCTGATGGCCCAGGCGGTGTCGCCGATGGCATCAAAAATGATGAACTGCTTGCGGTTCATGTGGGCCATGCCGGCGACGGCCGGGGCAAACGTGCGGATAACCGGCGCGAAGTGGGCTAGCAACATGGCTTTGTTGCCAAAACGGGCGAAGAAATCTTCGGATTGCCGGACGTATTCTTTACGAAAAATGATGCCTTCTTCTTTGCGGAACAAACGGCGACCGTAGCGCCGGCCGATATAATACCCGCAATTGTCACCGGCGATAGCGGCCACGGCCACGATAAAAATAGTCAGCGCTAGGCTAAGATGCCCTTGAGCGGCAAAGACACCGGCCGTCAGCAGCAGGGTGTCGCCAGGGAAGAAAAAACCGACGAACATGCCCGATTCGGCGAAAATAATAAGGGCTATTAAGACTAACGCGTATTGGCCTTGGAGGATGGCATGGACGTCTAGCATGTCTCTTAAGCCTAACGGCTTTTACTTCCGGCGTCCAGCCTAATCTGTTATAATGCCTGATAAGCAAAGGAGCTTCCAGTATAATGTCTCAAGATTCCATCTTTTTAGAATTAGAAACCCGCAGCGCCATTGGCAAAGGCGTCAAGCAATTGCGTGCTAGCGGCACCATCCCGGCCGTCATTCACGACCATGGTAAGCCGTCGCTGCATGTTCAAGGTAATGGTGTCGCCATGCTTAAAGTCTGGCGGGCTGCCGGCAAGCACCACCCTGTTGAAATCAAAGCCGGCGACCAAAGCTTCGTGGCGCTGATTAAAACCGCTGAGTTTGACCCGCGCAAGCATTTACTGACTCATATCGTCTTTAACGCCGTCGACAAAAACCAAAAAGTCGAGGCTGAAATACCGGTGCGTCCGCGTTATGACGAGGGTAATGAATCCAGTCCTGCTGAGCGCTCCGGGTTTATCGTTTTGGCGCAGCTGGAAACAGTTCAAGTTAAAGCTATCGCTACCAAATTGCCTGACTTTTTGGATTATGACGCCGAAAAACTAGTTGAAGTAGGTGATCATGTAACCGTAGCTGATCTGGCCATACCGGAGGGCGTCGAGTTAGAAACCGAGCTTGAGCACACTATCGCTACCGTCTACGAGCCAAGCGCTCTGGCTGCTGCCAATGATGCTGCCGGAGGTGACGCCGAGGACGAATCCGAGGTTGAAGCCGAAACCGAGGGCACTGCCGAAGAGGGTACCCAAGCTGCCGAATCAATGCCCGGCGGCAAGGGCCAAGACGAGCCCAAGCCGGCCTCAATCGAGGCGGCCAAACAAGACAAAGCAGAGTAAACTAACGAACCATTTCGTAGAGCTCAATCACGTCATTGTGCAAAGCAGTCACACTGCCCTCTACGTTAGTAAGTCTGGTCTCCACCGACGATAGTCGACGATTAGTCTCGTGTAAACCAATCTCCACTTGACTTACACGACTCCCTAATCCATCTATTTGACCTTCTAAGCTGTCAAAACGTGGATTGACGACAACATCCAGTGCGTCTAATATAACGTATCTAATCTCTGTTAAGTCTTGGTCGGTAAGTGACATGGGAGATTATTGTAGCACCAAACTAGCCACTAATACATAAAGTTTAAGGTTTATTTAATATATGATCATTCTTCGATAAAGCCGCCGGATTGGTGGCTCCATAGCCGGGCGTATAGGTCATCGTTATCCAGTAATTTTTTGTGGCTGCCTTGCTCGACGATCTTGCCTTCGTTCAGCACCACGATACGATCTAGGCGTTGAATCGTGCTCAAGCGGTGGGCGATGACTACGGCTGTCTTGTCTTTCATCAACTCCCAGAGAGCTTTTTGGATAACCCGTTCACTCTCAGAGTCTAAAGCCGAAGTTGCCTCGTCTAGTATCAAGATGGGCGCGTTTTTGAGCATTGCCCGGGCAATCGCCACCCGCTGCCTTTGGCCCCCCGACAGTTTGACACCACGCTCGCCGACCAGCGTGTCGTAGCCCCCCGGCAAGGTCTTGATAAAATCATGGGCGAACGATTTTTTGGCTACGGCAATGATTTCCTCGTCGCTGGCGTCCGGTTTGCCGTAGCTGATATTCTCTTTGATGGTGCGGTGGAACAGCAGCGGCTCCTGGGGCACATAGGCGATTGCCCGCCTAAGATCCTGCTGCTTAATATCGCGGATATCTTGTCCGTCGATCGTAATCGCGCCACCTTGGATATCGAGAAAGCGTAACAGTAGGCGGGTAATCGTGGTCTTGCCGCCGCCGCTCGGCCCGACCAGCCCGATTTTTTCGCCGGGCTTGATTGACAGGTCAAAATCCTGAAACAGGGTCTCGGGGTTATTTGATTGATCATCATAGCGAAAGGTCATCTGGGCGAACTCGATGGCGCCTCGGGTAATGTGGGAGGGTTCGGCATGAGGCTGGTCTTGGATCAGCGGCGGCTGCTCAAATAATTCAGTCATTTCCTGAGCATCCCCAGCCGCTACCTCAAACTGTCTGACGATAAATACGCTGCGGCCGATATCGTGCACGATCCTAAAGATATAGACCTGGAACAGCAGAAATACCGGCACACTGATGCTGCCGCGCTGTAACAGCACGATGCCGACGACCAAAACAGTCATTTGGATAATGACGCAGAGGGCTTCAATAACCCAGGCATTACGCACCGCTCGCCACCAGCTGTGGAGGAATAAATTCCCACGGTCTTTATTAGTCACGCTATAGCGCTGTCGCTCCCGGTTCTCGGCGGCAAAAGTCTTAACCGTCAATGAGTTGGTAATCACGTCAGCCAGCTCACCGACTTGCTGGCTTTCTTTAGCGACGGCCCCCCGCCGGAGTGGCAGGCGATTAATGGCGAATTTTACGATTGCCCACATCGAAAACAACCACATCAGTAAAACGGCCAGGGCTAAGGGCAAACTGTACCATCCTATGATGACGAGAGAAAAAACCAGCGAAAAAATCTGGGGCAGAGAATGGAAAAAGATGGTGTCGTTAAAGATGGTATAGCTTTTGGCAAAGCGACTGGCCTGGGTGACAATCGCCCCGCCAAAACGGTCAGTAAAAAACCCATAATCCTGGTCGACCAGATAGTCAAAGGTATCCTGATAGAGCTTTTCCTCGACAGCGTCGTGCAGTAAAGCCACCCCGTGGTGGTCAAATAAATAGCTTGAGAGCAGCAGTGCTATTTGGATCACGCCAGTCAACACCAGCAAACCAATATCTACCGTGTGATGATGGATAACCTGGCCCAGCAGTAATGCCACCAGCAGCGGCACCAGTGTTATCTGGAGTGCCAACATCAAGCTAAACAAAATGCTCAACACGGCGTGACGGGGGAAGCGTCGCATATAGCGGAGGTACAGCCGGAGAGCTTTAAGATTGGGCGCTGATTGTTCCATGCTGCTATTCTACCAGTTCAGTTGTCTGTTCTGGTTCATCGGTGATGAAGCCGCCTGATTGGTGAGCCCAGAGCTTGGCGTAGGTGCCGTCATTTTGCAGCAGTTCTTTATGTGAACCTTGTTCGACGATTTTACCCTCGTCGAGGACGATGATGCGATCCATCTTTTGGATGGTGCTCAAACGATGGGCAATGACGATGGCGGTGCGGCCTTCCATCAGTTTCCAGAGAGCGTCCTGAATCAGCGCCTCGCTCTCAGAGTCTAGGGCCGAGGTCGCTTCGTCTAGTACCAGAATCGGCGCGTTTTTGAGCATTGCCCGGGCAATCGCCACCCGCTGCCTTTGGCCACCCGATAGTTTGACGCCACGCTCGCCGACCATGGTTTCGTAGCCTTTGGGTAACTTAGCGATGAATTCATGGGCATTTGCCATGTTAGCCACGCCTTCGATCACCTGCCGGTCGGCCGACTGATCGCCATAGCCGATGTTTTCGGCCAAGGTGCGGTGAAACAGTATCGGCTCCTGCGAGACGTAGGCGATGTGCGACCGCAGGTCAGCTTGCTTTAAGCCGGCGATATTTTGACCGTCGATTACGATCTCGCCATCCTGGATATCCATGAATCGCAACAACAATTGAGTAATCGTCGTTTTGCCGCCGCCGCTCGGGCCGACCAAACCAACCTTTTCGCCCGGCTTAATCCTGAGACTCAAATTTTTAAACAACGGCTGGCGATGATTCTCGGGATAGGCAAAGTTGACACCGTTAAACTTGACTTCGCCCCGGTTGATACTTGGTTTTACAGGCTCCTTGGCTTCCTCAATCTCGGGAGTGATGGCTAAAATTTTAGTCATTTCATAGGCATCGCCTAAGCTGCGGTTGATGTTGCGGATCAGACGGCTGAATTCCCATAAACGAGTGGTAATGTTTTGAGTGTAGGTGATGGCTAAGTACAATAGACTGACACTGACGCCATAGCTGGTGACCGCAACCAGGCCGACAAATACGGCAAGTATTTGGAAGCCGTTGGTCTGGCTTTGGCTTAGCAAATCAGTCTTGAGGACTTCAATCGATAGCTTGCGATAGGCGTCAAAAGCCTTTTGGCTGGAGACCCGAAAACGCTTGGACTCGTGTTTTTCGCCGGCAAAGGCCCGGATGGTGGCGATGTTGGTAATAGCATCGGCCAGCGCCGCCGTTTGCTCGCTCTCGGTCTTGGCTTCGGTGACGTTATATGGCATCTGCTGCTTGACGCGCTTCCACATGATCATCAAATACAAACTGCTAGCGACAAGCAGTATCAGGGCGTATTGCCACGAAATAAAAACCAGCACGCCAATAGCGACGATCATCGTCGTGAGACTGGTTAGGATATTCCAAATGAATTCATCCATCAGCCGCTCGTAGGCGTTGACGAATTTATTGGTCTGCGAAACCAGGGCGCCGCCAAAACGATCAGCATGGAAGCGTTGACTTTGAGATTGCAGATGATCGTAGACGTCATTTGCCAGGTCACGCCGAACCTTTATCTCAAACTGCCAAACATAGTAGCCTTGGATACGCCAAAGAATTAGCCCGGCCAGCATCGAGAGGGCAAAACCGGCAAAGTACGGCATAAAGGCCACGAACTGCAGAGCTTCGTGGTGCTGGTAAGCAAATTGTAGCTTGGCAAATAGACGGGCAATGATATAGGGCGGAATCATGCCCTGGGCGATGACGGCCAAAACCGCGCCAATCGCACCGATTAAAAATTCGGGTAGGTAATGGCGAGTGTATTGCCAGTAGATGCCAAGTGTCTGACGGGTAGTAGAATCGGGTTTAATTAGTTTCATAGTGCACCGCCTCCTGCGGTGCCGGGTGGGTTAGGAATTAATTGTAAAAAGTTAGAGTGTTTTAGATATGCAAAATCGAGAGTCAACCGGCCGTAAAGACGGCATTGTCTGACTGCAGGTTGGGGATAGTGTACATTTTTGGCCGCCTCCGATTAGTTGCTAAATGATGCTTACCATCTTATACTAAAGTGTTAATGAATGCAAATTATATGGAAAACTCCCGCCGCCGCGCGCCCGAAGCCCATCATCTCCACGGCCCGACTCGTCACCAGGAACAAATCGGACATATGCTGGTCGCCGCCGAAAGGGCTGATAATGCCCAAGCGGCCGGCAAAGCCAAACCAGAAAAGGTGGCTCGGGGCGTCAACGAGAAACACGTAGCTACTATGCAGCGAGCCGAGCTATTGAGCCTAAGCGAGACAATCGTAGTTGACGGCAGCAGCCTGCGCCAAATTTATGAAAGCCACCTGGTGGGCGAGCGGGGTTTACGGCGCCTGATTACCGAGTATCTGCGGGGCGGGGATCTCAAAAAAGCTTTGCGCCAAGAAGTGGTGGAGCGTGAGATTGATTTTGAACGTGATCCGGCTATGCGGGATCAACCACACCAGGTGACACCGGTTAGTAGCAGCACTGCCAGCGGCCGAGCGGCACTCAATACGCTGCTCAAAAAGGCTGCCGCAAATCTGCCCGATAACAGCGAAGAAGTAGCCTTTTTTAAGGCTCGGGCTCATTACGAAACCGCCCAGCATGCTCAGCAGCAAAAGCAGCGTCGCCTTATCGATATTGCCCTGACCTCGGCCATCATTATTTTGATTTCAGCGGTTATTTTGCTCTATTTCAGGAGTAATTAAAGCGCTTAAAATTATGCAAAAGACAATCTTGTATTACAAATTTGCTCCAGTCACCGACCCGGCAGCGGTGAGGCTCTGGCAGCACACCCTGGCCCAAAGCTTAAACCTGCGAGGCCGAGTTATCATTGCCGACCATGGTATCAATGGCACGCTTGGCGGCGATATCAAAGATCTTAAAGCCTACGTCAAAGCTACCAAGATCTATCCGTCGTTTAAGGGCATGATTTTTAAATGGAGCCGGGGCGGTCGAGAAGATTTTCCGCGTCTCAGTGTTAAAGTCCGGCCGGAGATCGTCACGTTTGGTGCTGCTGATGTCATCAAAGTTGACGCCCGGGGCATTGTCGGCGGCGGCAAACACCTTAAGCCCAAGCAAGTGCACGAGCTGGTAGCTAAGCGCGGCGACGAAGTAGTCTTTTTTGATGGTCGCAATGCCTACGAAGCGGCCGTCGGTAGATTTAAAAATGCCGTGGTGCCTGACGTCGCCCATACCCGGGATTTCGCTGCTGAGCTGGGCGACCCTAAATACGACGTTATTAAGGATAAACCGGTGGTGACATATTGCACCGGCGGCATTCGCTGCGAAGTCCTCAGCTTGCTGATGAAACAAAACGGATTTCAGGACGTCTACCAGATTGACGGCGGCATCGTAAAGTACGGTGAGGAGTATGGAGATGAAGGCTTATGGGAGGGTTCGCTGTATGTTTTTGACAAACGGATGGGAGCTAAATTTTCGGACAAGGCAAAAGATATCGGCGACTGTAGTCATTGCCAGGCCAAAACCAGTAACTACGAAAACTGCGCCGATAAAACCTGCAATGATTTAATCTTGATTTGCGAAGCCTGCGCACCTAACCACTCGCACTGTTCGCGCCATCACCGCTCAGCAGTGATAGTGCCCAGCAAAGCTTGAAAAGTTAACTTAGGTGACTGGTCGTCAGGTCAACGGCTAACTGGCCCGACGCGCCGCTGAGGAGGAGTAGGGTAAAATAGAGTAACGACATGAACAGCGTTTTGGAGCAGAAACTACAGGACTTACCGAAGCAGCCCGGTGTTTATTTCCATAAGGATAAACAGGGGGATATTATTTACGTGGGCAAGGCGGCGGTGCTCCGTAACCGGGTACGGCAGTATTTCCAGGCTTCCCGTAACCGCGACCCCAAAACTGAAGCTCTGGTAGCTGAAATTGCCGATCTGGACTGGATGTGCGTCGACAGCGAAATGGAAGCTTTGTTTTTAGAAGCTGAAATGATCCGGCGCTATATGCCGCGCTACAATATCCTGCTCCGCGACGACAAAGCCATGAGCTATATCCGCATCGATTATGATAGTGATTACCCGACGGTCAGTACTACCAGGCGACCGCTGGATGACGGCGCGCGTTATTTCGGCCCCTACTTTAGTACGCACGCCGTGCGGCAATCGCTTAAATTGCTCCGACGACCATTCCCGTTTGCCACCCGCCGGATTGCCGGCCAAAAACGAGCGACATTGCACTATCACCTCGGGCTGGATCCGGGTCTGGAGGAGGGTAAGACCAGCTTAGAAGATTATCGGACCAACCTCCGCAGACTCATGGCCATCATCCAGGGTCGGCGTAAGACCATTGTCAAAGAGCTGGAATCTGAAATGAAACGTGTCGCCAAAGCCCAGGATTTCGAGCGAGCTGCTCATATCCGTAACCAGCTTTACGCACTGCAGGGTCTTAACACGCAAGTTATTTTTAGCGACAAAGAATTCCTCGACATCAGCAAAGATCACGCCCTAAACGAATTAGTTAACTTGTTAAGTATTAAAAAATTCCCCCAGCGGATCGAGGGTTATGATATCAGCCATATGCAAGGCACCGATGTAGTGGCCAGTATGGTGGTGTTTACCAACGGTGTCAGTAATAAGGCTGAATATCGCAAATTCAAGACTAAAATTAATCATAATAATGATTTTTATAATATGCATGAAACATTAAAACGGCGCTTGAGCGACAAAAACCGTAAAGCTTGGGGACTGCCGGATCTGGTACTGATTGACGGAGGCAAAGGCCAGCTTGATGCCGCTATCCAGGCCCGTGATGATTGCGGCTCTGCGGCGATCCCATTTATAGGGCTTGCCAAGCGCGAGGAGCAAATCGTGATTCATAAAACTAAATCCGGCGTGACACTTAACAAGTCAAGTTTGCAACAATTGGGCGGTTTTGTATCTGAGAGCGAAGATTTTTTGTTAGTGAATCTGCCGCATAATACTAATCTCATTAAACTACTGCAGCGTATTCGTGACGAGTCCCATCGCTTTGCTGTCAGCTATCATTCGGTATTAAAAGTGAAACGTCAAACTGTCAGTCTGCTTGACGATATCCCCGGTATCGGCCCGGCGACGCGCAAAAAACTCCTCCGTCATTTTGGCTCGATGCGCGCCATCAGCGGCGCTACGGTCGAAGAGCTACAGGCAGTAGTGAGCAAAAACAAGGCGGTAATGATGACGCAATATTTAAAAATCCCCAAGCTTTAACTAGCATCATATCAAGCTAACTTTTTAAGGAGTGTGTATGCATAAAAGCCATGCATCGTGTATCGAATCGCTATGCTTTATACATACACACCAGTTTTGAGAACTTGGCTCGAGGCCGGACTCAATTATGAGCTGTGAGGCGCTTCTTGCTATACTGGGTAATCAATTATGGAATCTAAATTTAGCAGCGAGTTTTTTGCGGGCAATCGACAGCGACTGAGGGAGTTGTTTACCGGTACGGCGCCGATTATTGTGGCGGCCAACGGCTTGTTACAACGGGGAGCAGATAGTACCTACGCTTTTTCGCAGGACGCTAACTTTTGGTATCTGACAGGCATTGACGAGCCAGATCTGCTGCTGGTGCTTGACCGGGATAAAGAATATTTAATCGTACCGGGACGCTCGGCCAGCCGGCAGGCCTTTGACGGCGCTATCGAAAACAAACCGCTTACCAGCCGGTCAGGCATTCAAACTATTTATAATGACGAAGAGGGCTGGAAACAGATAGCCAACCGGCTTAACAAGGTCAAGCACGCGGCTACGCTAGCCGTCCCACCGGCTTATGTCGACCATTACGGCTTATATACCAATCCAGCCCGTAGCAATCTGGTTAAGCGACTCAAGGATTATAAACCGGAGCTGGAATTGCTTGATCTTAATCCGCACTTGACCCGACTGAGGATGATTAAGCAGCCGGTGGAGCTAGCGGCTATCCGGGCGGCGATTGCTATCACGATCGGTAGTATCAAGGGCGCGACCCGCCCGGCCCGATTACAGAAATACGCTTTTGAGTATGAGCTGGAAGCCCAAGTAGCGGCCGGCTTTCGGGGACGCGGCGCGACTGGTCATGCTTTTGAACCGATCGTGGCTGGCGGTGAGCGGGCTTGCACCCTGCATAACGTGGCCAATAATGGCCAGCTAGTGGCCGACGAGCTGATAATCGTCGATGTCGGGGCTGAGGTCGAGCACTATGCGGCCGATATTACCCGGACGATTAGCTTGAGTCCGGCTTCCCGCCGCCAGCAAGCGGTGCACGCCGCCGTCTTAGAAGTCCAAAAATTTGCCTTTGGCTTACTGCGTCCGGGAGTTATGCTCAAAGACTATGAGCAACAAATCGAGCACTATATGGGTGAAAAACTTCGTGAGCTAGGGCTCATAAAAACTATTAGCCATGAAGCAGTCCGGCAATTTTATCCGCATTCTACGTCTCACTTTTTGGGTTTAAATGTTCATGATGTCGGCGACTATGAGCGGCCTTTGGAGCCGGGCATGGTACTGACGGTTGAACCGGGTATTTACATCCCCCATGAGAGTATCGGCGTGCGGATCGAGGACGACGTGCTGATTACCAAACAGGGCATCAAAATTCTGACCGATAAATTATCCCGGGAACTGCGTTAAGCTTCGCCGCTCCTGTACAATGAGACGCATGAATATTAACCAACCTGTCTTTCGATTCCTGACCCGCTGGCTGGTCTGTAGCCTAGGACTCTGGATTGCGGCAAACTTTTTGAGTAATAGTATCAGCTATGACAGCAAGCTACGGGTCATCATTATCGCCGGACTGGTGCTCGCGATTATTAACATCGTGCTCAAGCCGATTTTAATTATCTTTACGTTGCCGGCTATTTTATTAACCTTGGGTCTATTCACGATATTCATTAATGGTTTGACGGTATTTATTGCTAGTAAGCTGTACGAGCCGCTGCATATCACCAATTTTTGGGCGGCTGTGTTTGCCGGTATAGTCATCGGACTGGTAAACTACCTAGTAACGGCAATTTTGGAGGCTGACAAAGCATGAGTATTTATAACTATCTGACTCTCGGCTCGACGGTATTGATGATTATCCTGATTCTGGTACAGACCCGGGGCGCTAGCTTGGGCGCCGGACTAGGCGGGGCCGGTGAGGTTAATACCACTCGTCGCGGTACTGATAAAACTATTTTCCAGATTACTATCGTTTGCGCGCTGATTTTCAGTCTGTCGCTGATCCTGGGCGTCATAGTCCGGTAAGGGTGACTAACATGGTGCAAACGCGACTCATCCGATTGCGCTGGCGCCGCCAGTTACGTAAAGGCCAGCGTCAAGTCGAAGACCTCAGTACCCAGGCCGAGCAAGGGATCGAGGAGCATTTATTTAAGCGGTTTGAGCACTTGCTGCCGGTGCGCCGTTTTGTATTAAGCTGGCTCGGTCTACTGCTATTGCTGATTGGTGCCCTGGTAGCCCAGAATTTATCACTTGGTGATTATTACCAAACCGTCGGTACGGTTCCGGGGGGTATTTACAGCGAGGGCCTCCGCGGTCGTTTCACCAATGCTAACCCGTTGTACGCGACGAGTGATGCCGATGCCAGTGTTTCGCGACTGATCTTTGCCGGCTTGTTTCGCCAAGATGCCGAAGGAAATCTGATAGGTGATCTGGCGAGTGACTACACGGTTGATCCGCGAGGTACTCGCTATGTTGTCCACCTCAAGCCGCACCTCATTTGGCATGACGGCCAGCCACTTACCAGCGCCGACGTGATGTTTACCTATCACGCTATTCAAAATCCCGATGCCCAGTCGCCGCTGCAGACTGGCTGGCAAGGCATTGACGTCTCGGCCCCCGATCCGTTGACGGTAGTTTTTAGATTGCCCGATACCTTAGCGGCCTTTCCTCATAACCTGACAAACGGCATCGTCCCGGCACATTTGCTGGCTGGTCTGCCAGTATCCAGTTTGCGTTCGGCTGATTTTAATACGATTCATCCGGTCGGAGCTGGCCCTTTTGCCTGGCAAGCTGTCCAAGTAACCGGGGACGGTAAGCCCCAGAATACTGGTCAGCAAATTGCGTTGACGCCGTTTGCCGACTATAACGGCGGTAAACCTAAGCTTCAAAAGTTTGTTATCCAGGTTTTTGCCTCTGAGAGTTCGCTGCTACGGGCTTTTAAGTCTAAGCAATTGACGGCTATAGAGGGGCTCAGTGAACGCCCGGCTGACCTGGATGCTAAAAGCGGCGTGGTCGAACATAGTCTACCGCTGCGGGCGGCTACCATGGTATTTTTTAAAACTAGCAGCGGCGTGTTAGCCAATCAGCCGGTGCGTCAAGCCTTGGTGCAGTCAGCTAATGTTCCTAAGATCGTCCAACGCTTGGGCTATCCGGCCCGGTTGGTTCGTGAACCGTTGCTCACCGGTCAGTTGGCTTATGATCCTTCGCTGACGCAGCCGAATTTCGATCTTAAAGCCGCGCGGGCCTTGCTTGATCATGAGGGCTGGGTTGTCGGTAAAGACGGGTTTCGGAGCAAGGCCAGCCAGCCCCTAACTTTTACGTTGATAGCTGCCAACACGGCCGAATATCGGCGGGTAACCCAGCAACTGGATCAACAATGGCGGGCTCTCGGCGTCAAACTTATCCTGCAGCTGCAAAATCCAGCCGACTTCCAAAGCTCGCTTAACTCTCACAGTTATGAAGCCGTCCTTAACGGCATTTCGATTGGCGTTGACCCCGACGTCTTTGTCTATTGGGACAGCTCGCAGGCCGACATTCGGGCTTCCAATCGTCTCAATCTGTCAGAGTACAAAAACCAGACTGCCGACGCCGCCCTTGAGGCCGGGCGTACCCGGTTGGATCCCACTCTCCGTACCATCAAGTACAAACCGTTTCTCCAGTCCTGGCAGCATGACGCCCCGGCGCTTGGCTTGTATCAACCGCGGGTCTTATACCTGACGAATGGTACAGTCAGCGGACTCAGCGAAAGCGCTATCACTACGCCCACAGAGCGCTTTAATAACGTCCATAATTGGCAAATTCGTGAGGCCCGGGTTACTAACTAGCACTTGAGTTTTTGAAGGGAAACAGATACGATATGATGGTCTTAAGGCACATGCGGATGTGGCGGAATTGGTAGACGCGCTAGCTTCAGGAGCTAGTGAGCTTCGGCTCGTGGAGGTTCAAGTCCTCTCATCCGCACCAGA
>CAYMUN010000020.1:0-13642 GCA_964393835.1 uncultured Candidatus Saccharibacteria bacterium
CGCGCCACCTTAGCTCAGGGGTAGAGCGCATCCATGGTAAGGATGAGGTCGTGGGTTCAAATCCCACAGGTGGCTCCAGTACATTTCAAGCAGGGTTAGTGAAGCGGTCAAACACGACAGACTGTAAATCTGTTGGCTTATGCCTTCGTAGGTTCGAATCCTACACCCTGCACCAATCCTTATTTTTAGACATTTCGGCTATAGCTCCAAAGAGCTGTTTAAGGGGTAATATCAGCCGTTTATCCTCCAAAACCATATTCTGAAATACGAAGTCCAGCAAGTATCGCTTCTGCTCTACAGATGAGTGGGGTGAATCGAATATGTCGGTGGCTCTGCTACAGACTTCTAGAATGAAACTAGCGCCGATAAGGAAGGCTTTGTTGCCATTTCCGTGGTCTTCCAGCTCTTGGAGTACACTTAACATATGATTCTCCAAGCTATAGCTCACGCTTTATCCCTCGCCTTTGCAATGGGCTGGGAGATATTATGGCCGTTAATACTGGGGTTTGGTTTGAGCGGCGCCATTCAGGCTGTCGTTTCGCATAAGCAGATGAGCAAGGTGTTGCCAGACGACAAGCCGAAAACACTTGTTAAAGCTAGTTTACTAGGAGCGGCTTCATCTTCTTGCTCCTATGCTTCGGTAGCTCTGGCTCGTTCCATATTCAGAAAAGGTGGTGATTTTACCTCGGCTATGGCCTTTGAGATGGCCAGCACTAATCTGGTCATCGAGCTAGGCATTATTATGGTGCTATTACTTGGTTGGCAGTTCACAGCGGCTGAGTTTACCGGTGGCCCGATTATGATAGCCTTGCTCACCATACTATTTCGCCGTTTCTTAACCAAACGTATGGTGAAAGACGCCAGATTGCAAGCTGACATGGGTTTAAGTGGACGAATGGAAGGCCACGCGGCTATGGACGATATGGCGGTAGGTGGCAATAGCAGTATTTGGCAAAAGCTGGTCTCGTCTGAGGGTCGTACAGCCACTAGCCACTTTTTTGTGATGGATTGGGCAAGTATTTGGACAGATATTGTACTTGGTCTCTTAATAGCAGGGGCATTAGCGGCCTGGGTGCCAGCTCACTTCTGGCAATCGTTCTTTTTCGTGAAGCACCCAGCAGTCGCCGCCATCTGGGGGCCATTGGTCGGGCCGTTGATTGCCGTTATTAGTTTTGTCTGTTCAGTGGGTAACGTGCCATTAGCGGCAGTCTTATGGAACGGTGGCATTAGTTTTGGTGGGGTGATTAGTTTTATCTTCGCCGACCTGATTATTATTCCTATTATTCGGATATACGCTAAGTATTATGGCTGGAAAATGGCGGGCTTCTTGTTTGTAACCTTTTACGCGGCAATGACAGTAGCTGGCTACATCATAGAGGGGCTGTTTGCGCTCCTGCACCTGACGCCACATCTGCGTAATGCCAAGGTACTGGACGCCGCTGTTACTTGGAACTATACAACCGTATTGAATATAGTATTCTTACTGATAGCCGGAGCATTAGTCTGGCGATTCCTGCGAACAGGCGGGCCGATGATGTTAAAGATGATGAACGCTAAACCGAAGGAAGGACACGTTAGTGGACATTAAATCAGAAGTATATCTATGCCCTGAATGTGGGCTACATTATGAAGATAAGGCAGTTGCCGAGCAGTGTGAAGCATTCTGCAAAGAACACAACGCTTGCAGTCTGGACATTACTCAATACTCCATTGAAAATAAAGAAAAGCCACGTCAGGTATAATTAGTAGCAATGAGGAAGCGAGCCCTACATCTACTAGCTGGTATATCATCACTGTTTGTATTGTTGTTTGGTGTTGGTGCTGGTCACGCTCTAGCAACGACTTCGGCTATGCCCAATATGGGTAAGCAAATGAACCAAAATCAGTGTCAGTCTTCTTGCTCGTCGCAGTCTAATACAGCGATTGATAGCCAAAAGACCACTATTGATGAGAAAGATATTGAGCCGCAACCAGCAGAGCCTTATTTCTTGGCGTTTATGGGTGTTGGCTGGTCACTCATTCTGTTATTAAGTGTCTATTTGTTGCGCCATCTAAACTGGCGACCGCCTGATATATATAAGCTCAACTCAGTTTACAGATTTTAGACAAAACATACTCCCATTTACTAAGTAACTTCTTGGAGGAAGTATGTCTAATAAATCGTTTTTAGTGTTAATAGCCGTTTTGGTAATCGGAACATTTGGTTTCATTGCCATTAACCAAAAGTCCAAACCAAAAGGAGCGATAATTGGTATCAGCCATTCTAGTCTTGGCGGTGACCATATTGCTCGGGGGCAATCGCACAAACCATATAACTCAGAACCGCCAAGCTCAGGTCCACATTACTCAGACCAAGGTGCGCCAACTCCATGGGGAGTATATACAGAGGAACTACCTGACGAGGTGTTTTTGCACAATGAAGAACACGGTGGGGTGGTCATGACTTACAACCCTAAGCTGTTGCCAGCAGACCAGCTAAAGAAACTACAGAACCTATTTGCACCTCCCTATAGCAATAAAACCTTTTCGCCAAGTAAGGCCATTGTTACACCACGCTCTAAGGACACACACGCTATTGAGATAGCTTCGTGGACTTACACGCTTAACCTTGACCAATACGATGAAGCTACTCTGATAAAATATTACTATCAGCACGAAGGCAAAAGTCCAGAGCCAGCCGCAGGACCCAATAACACGCCTATCAATCAAGCAGCTGGTCAGTAAGGAGTAAAGATGAAAAAAGTTTTAATTGGAGCCTTAGCAGTGATTGCATTTGGTGTTATCGCTGCCAGCTTGCTTAGTAACAAGCCCAAAACTGTGGCCAATCAAGTTTCACAATCCCAGCCGAGCGGCGATATTGTGTCTAAGTCAGGCATACACTGGCATCCAGAGTTAGCTATTTACGTCAAAGGGCAAAAGCAAGAAATACCCGCCAACATCGGTATTGGCAAGCAGTACAGCAGTAGCAAGTGGTATGACCCGATGATGGATATGACTGACTTTCATACCCACGACAATAGCGGCACACTACACTGGGAAGTTATGGACGGTTCAGTCACAAAAGAACACGTTCAGCTAAAAGCCTTCTTTGAAGTGTGGGGCAAAACATTTAATGCTAACCAGATTCTTGACTATAAAAATGGTTCAGGCGGAACGGTCAAAATGACTGTGAATGGTCAACCGAACGCCGAGTTTGAGAATTACCAAGTTAGAGATAAAGACAAGATTGAGATTCGATATGAATAGAGATTTGTTACTATTGATTGCTATACTGGCTTGCCCAGTCATAATGTGTACTGCTATGTTCGTTATGATGAGGGGGTATAACAAAAAAGATAAAGAGGGGTAACTATGACTCAACAGAAGCGATTAGGGTTGGTACTGGGCTTAAATCTGGTGATGATTGTGGGTTTAGTGATAGTTGGCCTGGCCTCTCACTCGCTAGGTGTTCTGGCGGCGGGCGGGGACTTTGCCGCTGACTCAACGGCTATTCTTTTAGGTATCATTGCGATTCAGATTGCCAAACACCCCCACGGACACCCTAAAGCCACCACCTACGTAGCACTCATAAATGCCTTGGTATTATTGACGGTTACAGCAATCGTAATGGTTGAGGGCATACACCGTCTAGCGACCCACACCCCCCATATTGAGGGCTTACCGGTGCTTGTGGTAAGTGCAGTGGCCACGCTATTTATGTCGGTTGGTGCTTTAATCTTAGGTAAGGACGCAGGTAAAGAAGACTTACATATGCGCTCAGTCTTACTGGACACAGTATCCGATGGTGTCGCGGCGGCGGCTGTGGCTGTCTCGGGTGGTATCATTTACTTTACTGGCAGATTTCACTGGCTCGATTCAGTTTTAGCCATTTTGATAGGACTGGTAATTGGCTTCGGAGCCTTAAAACTACTATGGGATGTGGTTTTCGCACTTCGGACAAAGACACCAGTAAAAGTAAGTAGCGATTAGGTTGCGGGGCATGTTTTACTTTACGCTGCCCCTGTTGCTAAGCTATACTGTCCCGTAGCAAGGTTATACCACTGTTTATCACCCTGCACCAGACATAAGCGTGATAGAATTACATAAATGCCTACAATTGATAAAAAAATAAACAAAACAGTAGCTATATTGTTTGTAATTCAAACCGTGCTGATTGTACTCGGTCTAGCAATCCAGCCAGATCCAGCACTCATGTTTAGTGTGCAATGGATTGCCTGGACACTTGCAGGTATTATTTCTCTTGTTATTTTCTTTAAAGTGATTACAATGGCGATCAATAAGCTCAAGTATGAAAAGTTAACAATCTTGGCAACAGTATCAAATATTATCTTATTGGTCATTGCCCTGTATGCTCATTTTAATCCAACGCTGGGTTGAGTTACCATCCCTTGTTATCAGCTATAACAGCAATGACGGTTCAGATTATGCTTTTGACACCTTAGGCGATGAGCCCTTCGGGTAGCGTACCGCACCTAGGCGCTTAGACAACGACGCGGCGAGGGCGCAGGATGCGTTTAGCGCGACCGGCCGGGACGACCAGCTTTTTGAGGCGATCGGCGATAATATCGGCTTCGGCGGCCATGCCGTGATTTTTATACGCCTTATACAGTAGCGTGTAGGTTTCTTTATTGGGCTCGAGCTCAGAGGCTCGTTCCAACTCCTGGAACATCATCTTGTCGTTGCCGAGTTTTTCCTGGACTTTGGCGTAGGCGACATGCCGAGCGGCGAGGTTATCCTCTAATTTTAAAGCCTGCTCAAAGGCGACGGCGGCTTTTTCGTAGTTTTCGGTCTCGTAGTAGATCAGACCGAGATTATGGAGACTTGAGGGAGTTGATTCGATGCTCGAGGCTATTTCAAAGCAATCAATAGCGTCACGGTACTCTTTTTGCTTGGCATAGAGGATACCGAGACGGTTGTAGGCAGCAGCGTTTTTTTCATCAATTTTTAAGATTGTTAGGAGGGCCTTTTCGGCTCTAAGGAAGCGATTCTCGCGCATCCCCTGGTGAGCGATATCCCAGAGCTTACCGAGCCGGTCGCCAACCTTGCGTGATACCTGGGCGAATTCATCGTCATGCACTTGCGCGTTGTGATACGCCAAAACCACGAAAACCCCAATTATGAGTAGCTCATACATCGTTACTAGTTAGTATATCATGCCTGGCAGTCTCTTTTTGAGACTACACCCCTTTGGGCGGTTATAACATATATGTTATGGATAACAGATTGAGCCATGACATATATGTTATAACGCCTTAAAGACGATGCGTACATTACAGAGCACTTCGCTCACCTTATAAACTAAGCATTAGCTTGGTTAGGGCTAATTTAGGCTGGACGCTATTTGTCAGGGCTTCACCGGCTTCATAACTATTTTTAAGGATTGCCTGCCACTTTTTTGACGCGCTTCCGGTAGCTGATTGTAGGCTGACATGGGCCATTTGTTGCAAAATAAAGGTGGTATCGAGAGCTAAAGCGCGCTGTTTGGCCAGCTCGTCAACCAGTAGTAATCGCTCATAAGCAGTCTGGCTGAGGAGTTGGCGAGCTCTCTCGGTGGCCTGCAACAAAGGGTGATCAGCCTGGTGTACCAGAGCATGCATTAAGCCTGGCAGTCCACCGCTGATAGCATAGGCCTGCTCCACCAGTGTATGGTCATCCGCCGCAAAATAGTCCTGCAGGGCCTGACGGTCTAAGCGGCCAATCGAAACTGCCTGGGCCCGAGACCTTATAGTTGGCAAGACCGCCTGAGGGTGATTGACCGTTAAAATTACTATGGTGCCCGTCGGCGGCTCTTCCAGTGTCTTTAGCAACGCATTTTGAGCTTCGGTGGTCAGCAAGTGGGCGTCCTCGATAATGATAGCCCGGTCAAAGGCCATTTTGCCCGGGACTTTTAGGGCCAGGAATTGCTCCGTCTGGCGTACCGCCTCTATGCCGATGGCTTTGCCGTCTTCAGGGGCAATTAGCAAAGCGTACGGATGGCCAGCGAAGCTATTATCTGGTAGCTCCAGTACTCGCTCGGCCAGCTTAATTGCGACTGTCCGCTTGCCGCTGCCGGTTGGGCCGGTTAGCAGTAGGGCATGCGAGGGGCTGCGTATGAATGATTCCAGCTGCTGTCTAGTCAGCGGGTGGAGCGCTAAATCCTTCATGAGGTGGCTAACTCCTCGAATCCTGGCGGCACGGGCACGGTAAACGTCTTGCGCTCACGGTTTGGCAGAGTTATTTCCAAGCTATTGGCGTGCAGGTACAATCGATCGGCTACTTCGCCTCCATACAAAGTATCCCCCACAATCGGGTGTCCGAGCTGCTCTAAATGCACCCGTAATTGGTGTGTCCGACCAGTTGTGGGCTTTAACTCCAGCAGGCTGTATTTTGCCCCCGCCTTGAGGACTTTATAAGCCGTTAGCGCCGATTTGCCGTTATTGCCAACCCGGAAAGTCTGGGGCTTTTTAGGATTGCGCTCGATTGGCATGTCGATGACAGCCTCTGGCTCGGTCATTACGCCATTTACCACTGCGGCATAGGTTTTTTTAGTCTTACGCTGAGAGAATTGTTTTTGCAGCCAACCGAGTGCCTCCGGTGTCTTAGCGCCGATCATCACACCGCTGGTCGCCCGATCCAGCCTATGCACAATGCCAGCCCGCTCACCGCTCATAGCTTTCATCCGGCTCCTCAGCCAGGTCGAAACGGTAGCCTCAGGATTAAACGACCCCTTGCTATGGGTCAGCAGTCCGACCGGTTTGTTGACCACTACGCAGTCGTCATCCTCGTACAGCACCTCCAGCTCAATCTCTGGGATGAGGGCCTGGGCTGCTTCGTCGTACGTGATCTGTATCTTGTCGGCTGGCCGAAGCTTGTAACCGGCCTTGAGCTGCGCTTCGCCGTTCACCACCACCTGGCCCTCCTCGATCAACCGCACCGCGAAACTGCGGCTAAAGATCGGGTACTGCCGCACCACGTACTGGTCGAGCCGCTCGGCCCGGCTGATTTCCAGTTTGCTCATTAGGCCCTCAAGCCGACGGCTTTTTGCACCTTGAGCAGCGTGGCGTTGGCCTGCTCGTTCATCAGCCGCTCGCTAGATTCTAACTTGTCCAAAATAACCTGGTCGTCTACTTGAGCGAGAGCAGCTTGGAATTTCGCCAAAAACTCACCCAAAGCATCAGCCACCGCCGACTTCAGTGGCCCGTACTGCTTTTGGCCTTCATATTGCTGCCGTACCTCATCTAAATCTCTGCCGCTAATCAGCGCCAGGATATCCAGCAGGTTAGCAATTCCCGGCTGCTTGTCTTTGTCATAAGCAATCTTGCCCTCACTATCAGTCGTAGCCGCCATAATCTTTTTACGCGCCTCATCCGGCGTATCGGTCATAAAGATCACGCCCTTACCCGTCTCATCCGACTTGCTCATCTTTTTGGACGGATCAGCCAGGTCTTTGATCCGTAGCCCCTGATCCTTACCAAAGAATTCATGCTGTTTTTGCACCGGCTCGGGCACGACAAAGAGATTACCAAACTGGTTATTCATCCTGGCGGCAATATCACGGCCAAATTCCAGATGCTGTGACTGGTCATCACCAACGGGCACGTAACTGGCTCCGTAAAGCAGGTAGTCACAGGCCATTAACACCGGGTAGTTAAACAAGCCTAGGCTAATTCGGTCATCGTTTAGTTTGGCGGATTTTTCTTTGAACTGAGTCATGCGACCCATTTCGCCCATACCAGTGAAGCAATCCAAAATCCACGTCAGCTCAGAATGAGCCGGTACGTAGCTTTGGCGAAAAATGCGGATATCCTGGTGGCCTAATGGCAGGCCAGCAGCCACAAACACCCTAAGATTTTGGTGAATTTGCCCCTGCAGTTCGGAATGATCAGCCGGAGTGGTAAAGCTATGTAGGTCAGCTACCATTAAATTAACCTGGTAGTCATCGGCTTTGGTGTTGGCCATATCAATTAAGGGCAACATTGCCCCTAGGTAATTACCGATATGCAGGTCATTATTAGCCCGAAGGCCAGTTAAAATTACCGGTTTACTCATAGTTGATAGTAATTATACCTTAATTCAATAGTTGGTTCGCCTGTAGGCTTGCGCGAGCGTGATACTCAGTACACGTTGACCCATCTCCGTTGGCGGCGCCAAGCTATGTCGCGTAGATTGCAACCCCTGTTCACCACGTTGAAGTCGCTCATCAAAGATTACTACATTAGCCTCAAGGTCACGCTGAAGTTGAGCATCAGTTCGTGACGCGAAGGGTTTTGCTAGCAACTCTGCCGTGTTGGCGTCGCCTTCGTACTCTATGACTTCCAGTGCTCCTTCCACTCTTACTGCTAGCGTTCTGCTCAGTTCGTTCATGATTTTCTCCTTTAAATTTAAAAAACCGCCTTTGTGGCGGTTTGGTTTGCTTGGTACTGAGATTATTTATTCATACATACAAAAGCAACCGCCACTAGTGGTGTCGGTAAACCAGCGATACATGTGCTTCTGCGTGCTTGACATGAGGTCTAATATACCACAGCCTGTCAAGCCGGGTCAAATTTTGGCTGTCGTGAGGATGTATGCTTCAATGAGATCGTAGAATTTATCCAGGCTGCTTAAAGAGAGTGTTTCGGGGTCGGCATGAGCACCGGCACCGTCGGGACGTACCATGATTACCGGGATACCTTTGCTGGAAAAAAAGCGGGCGTCGGAGCCGCCATGGGCTTTGCTGAGCGTGACGGCTTGTCCGGCGTGTTTCTCGTAGAGCTTGATAAAATCTTTGATCGCGGGATCTTTGGTGTCGAGCACCCAATTGTCAGCTTGCATCAGGTTTTGGATCTCAGCATCGTATTTGGCGCATAAGTCTGCGACTATCTGCTTGATGCGCTTGAAGTCTTTGGCGTCTTTGTAGCGGATATCGAGGTGGGCGGCGGCTTCGGCGGGGCCCTGGTTGGTAGCGTGGCCGCAATTCAGACCGGTAATCGTCAGGGTGGAATTATCATGAGTGCTATCATCGAATGTTTGCATTAATTCATGCAGCATACGTACCAGCTTATTGGCGGCTCCGTCGCCCTCCCAGGGTCGCGAGCCATGATGAGCCTTGCCGTGGGCCACCAGGTCAAAATTATACACGCCCTTGGCCGCTATACTCAGATCGCCAAAACCCTTGCCGGCGTCAGGCAAAACGCAAACTTCGCCGCCATAGCCCTGATCTACCAGATATTCTACCCCTTGAAACCCGCCGATTTCTTCGTCACCCGTCAGCATCAAGCCGATATCCAAACCTGTCAACTCAGCGGCGTGGACTTCAATAAAAGCCAGGTAACAGGCTGTGGCAAACAGCATGTCGTAGACCCCCCTTCCGGCTATGGTGTCACCACTGACGTACAGCTCGCATTGGCTTTTTGCGCAGGCGGGCACCACATCAATGTGCCCCTCAAGTAGAAGTTTTGGTCGTTTTGTGCCCTGCGTTGAGGCAGTCAAGCTATAAAAGCCGCTATTATCGTGGATTGTAAGATCGCCAAAACCACCGGTACTATCAACAGCAGCCTTGACATACCGGAGTAATTTTAAGACCGCGGCCTGGTCTTGGCTCTGCGGATGAATAGCCACCAGTTTTTTTAGGTGATGGAGGATACGTTGCCGTTGCATCACGCTTAGTGTAGCACTAGCTTAGCGCTTGGTGAACTGACGCTGTTTGCGAGCGCCTTTGAGGCCGAATTTCTTACGCTCCCGCTCACGAGGGTCACGGCTGATCAGGTCAGCCCGTTTGAGCGTGGCTTTGAGGTCTTCATTCATGACCACCAGGGCTTTGCTGATACCGAGCCGGACGGCTTCGACTTGGCCCTCGTGGCCGCCGCCGGAGACGACGGCACTGACGTCAAACTTGTTGACGTTGTCGAGAGCAACGAAGGGTTGCTGTAATTTAGCCAGCAGGTATTTACTGTCGGCAAAGTACTCGTTAGCTGGTTGGCCGTTGATAGTGATGACTCCCTTGCCGGTCATTAAGCGGACACGAGCCGTCGCGCTTTTGCGGCGACCCAGCGCGTAAAAGTATGAATTTTTAGTCATTATTTAGCGTCCTTTACAGATATAAGCGTCGGTTTTTGGGCCTCATGTTTGTGCTCGGCATCAGCATAAACTTTGAGCCGTAGCAGACGACCGTCACGCAAGCGATTGACCGGTAACATGCCGCGGACAGCCCGGATAATGGCAAAGGTGGGGTCTTTTTCCATCTTTTCGGCCAGGCTGGTCTCTTTGAGTCCGCCAGGGTAGTTGCTATGGCGATAGTACATCTTTTTTGCTAATTTGTCACCGGTGACAACGATATCTTTAGCATTAATGATGACTACAAAATCACCACAATCGATATGCTTGGTAAATTGCGGCTTACCCTTGCCGGTCAGCAAGGTGGCAACCACAGTAGCCACACGACCTAGCGAAGCTTCGCTAGCATCCACGATATGCCACTCGCGGGTAACATCAGTTGGTTTTGCGCTATAGGTTTTCATTATTTAGACTCCTTGGCTGGCTTGGCGGCTGGTTTTTTCTTGGTTACTGGTTTAGTGGCAGCTTTAGGCTTTGGTGTAGCTGGTACTTTGGCAGCTTTAGCGGCCGGCGCGGCAACCGTGGCGACTGCAGCCTTAGCGACCGGGGCTGATTTGAGGTCATCGACAAAGCTGACGCGAGCCAACTGGGCATTGTCGCCGCGGCGCGACACGGTTTTGACGATACGGAGATGGCCGCTATCACGGCCTTTGAGCTTTGGGGCGATCTCATCAACTAGTTTGTGGGCGCTTGAGACAGTCTGGAGACCACTTAAAACTTGGCGGCGATTATGTAAGTCGCCCTTTTTGGCCTTGGTAATTAACTTTTCGACGTAGGGTACGACTTCTTTGGCTTTGGGCAAAGTAGTCTCAATTGATTCATATTTAACCAGTGAATCAGCTAAGCCTTTAACAAGCGCGTTACGCTGATCGCGCTCACGGTGCAGTTTGCGGCCTTTGTATCCGTGGCGATGCATCTTAAAGCTCCAACTCCGCTAGCTTTTCTTTGACTTCGTCGAGGGCTTTACTGCCAAAACCTTTAAGGTCGCGTAGCTCGGCGTCGTTGAGAGCAAACAGGTCACGGATGGTGTGGATGTCGTTATTGATCAGGGCGTTGGTAGTGCGCGCCGACAAATTGAGGTCTTCGATGGACGTACTGAGAGCCGTCGGCTCGTCACCGAGCATATCGCTGCCGCTAAATTCAGAATCCTGGGTACCAGCGTTATCAACAGCTGTTTCAGCGGTGGCTAAACGGGTTTTGCCAGCTAGCGCACTGTACTGGTTAACCAGTACGGCAGCGGCTTCTTCAAACGCGTCTTGCGGCGTGATTGAGCCATCGGTATCGACGGTCAACAGCAAGCGGTCGAGGTCGGTAGCTTGACCAACACGGGTATTTTCGACTTTGTAGCGTACCCGCAACACCGGACTAAAGATAGCGTCGAGAGCGATCATATCGCTGGCTTTTTTGGCAGCGCCTTCTTCGATCGTGCGATAGCCGCGGCCGACTTCGACCACCAGGTCGATGACCAGTTTAGCCTTAGTGTCATCGAGCGTAGCGATAACATGCTCGGGATTAACAATCTCAACGTCAGCATTGGTCTGGATGTCTTTAGCAGTTACGACACCCTTGCCGGATTTAACGAGACGCAGGGTTTGAGGCTCTCCACCATAGACTCGGAAACGTACACCTTTGAGATTAAGCATCAGGTCGACCACATCTTCTTTGACGCCGGGGACAGAAGTAAACTCATGGGTTACACCCTCGATCTTAAATGCCGTGACGGCAGATCCGGAAATGCTGGACAGCAGGACACGGCGCAAAGAGTTACCAAGAGTCATGCCGTAGCCGCTGTGCAGCGGCTCGATAACAAAGGAAGCGCTGGTTGCGCTATGGTCGTCGACTTTGACAAGACCTGGGGTGTGGATAATATTTGACATGCTGGCTCCTTTTAGCGTGAGTAGTATTCTACGATTAATTGCTCGTTAATATCCGGCTCGGCGTCATCACGCGCCGGTAAACCGGTGATTGATACGGTAACTTTTTTACGGTCAACCTTGATCCAGGCGGGGGTTTCGCTTGGGGCCGGGCTAACGTCGTCAAGTTTCTTGAAATATTCGGTCTGCTGGCTGTGCGGACGGACTGTCAGGGTATCACCAGCCTTAAGACGGATAGAAGGAATGTCGACACGAACGTCGTTGAGCATAAAGTGACCATGCGTGACCAGCTGACGAGCAGCTCGACGGCTCGGCGCAAAACCAGCACGATACACGGCATTGTCGGCCCGTTGCTCCAGCAGCTGTAGCAGGACTTGGCCGGACTGACCTTGGCGGCGGTTAGCTTCTTTCATCAAGTTGCTGAATTGTTTCTCTAGCAGGCCATACAGTCGTTTGACCTTTTGCTTTTCGCGCAGCTGCAAGGAGTACTGGCTGGCTTTACCACCGCGCGGCCCACGGGCATTTGGCCCCTGGCCGGGCTTGCTGGTGCGCTTGACTAAGGCTTTGTGGGCTTTGGGATGCAGCGCGTAACCCTCGCGGCGGCTCATTTTAACAATCGATGATCGGTCTCGGGCCATGATTAAATTCTCCGTGCTTTCGCCGGTCGCACGCCACCATGCGGCACACCGGTTACGTCTTTGATACTCTCGACGGCAATATCCATACCGGCTAATACTCGGACGGCGGCATCACGGCCTAGCCCGATGCCTTTGATCAGTACGTCAGCGCGCGAGAAACCGTACTGCTGCTTGGCAGCCTGGGCAGCTCGCTCAGCGGCAACCTGGGCGGCATAAGCGGTACCCTTTTTAGAGCCCCGGAATCCACAAGCTCCAGCGCTACAGGTAGTCAAGACATTGCCACTGCCGTCGGTAAAGGTAATGATCGTGTTATTAAAGGTCGCCTGGACGTGCACTTGGCCGCTAGAGACAGAACGCTTATTTTTTTTGCGCTTCGGAGTTGGGGCAGCGGTTTTGGGCGCTTCAGCGGCCGCAGTCGCCGCCGTCGCCGGAGCATCAGCCACTGCTGCTTGATTTGCTTCAGGGGCTTCGATAGTTTCTGGTGTAGTGGGGGTGGTGTCTTCTGCCATAATAATTCCTAGGTCTTAGAGGCTACCTTTTTAGCGGTACCGCCGACCGTTACTTTGCGGCCACGGCGGGTGCGCGCATTGGTCTTGGTGCGCTGACCGCGAGATGGCAAACCAGCATTATGGCGCAGGCCACGGTATGATTTGATATCTTTAAGACGCTTGATATTGCCGCTAACGATCCGCTGCAACTCACCTTCGACAATAAAATCAGCGTTGATAACGTCTTGGATGCGGGCAATTTCGGCATCGGTCAGGTTTTTGACCCGAGCGGTTGGCTCGACATTGGCGCGGTCTAAGATATCGTGGGCGCTCTTAGGGCCGATACCGTAAACATAGGTTAACGCCACCCACACTTGCTTTTCGGCCGGAACAGTTACGCCAGAAATACGCGCCATATCTTAACCTTGCCTCTGCTTATGCTTAGGTTTTAACTTGTTTATAACGTAGACCCGGCCCTTGCGGCGGACAATTTTGTCATCAGGACTAATTTTTTTGACGCTGGCACGCACTTTCATGCGGATCATCTCCTTTCAGGAGGGTGACTCAC
>CAYMUN010000021.1:0-13136 GCA_964393835.1 uncultured Candidatus Saccharibacteria bacterium
CAGGAGCTAGTGAGCTTCGGCTCGTGGAGGTTCAAGTCCTCTCATCCGCACCAGATTTTGGTCTTACGCGCAGAAGTCCTGTTTGAATGTAGTGAAGTCCCAGGTGGTTAGGAATTTTTGGGCGGCTTTTTGGCCGTTGGCAAAGAGCTTGGCCTGTTGGGCTCCCGTGATATTAAAGTTAGTGGCTTGGATGTCTTCGGAATCGACGAACATCGTGCGAGCTAGGGTGCAGGGATTATCGAGGTGGCGCTGGTCATGGCCGTTGACGGCCGTGGCGTAAAGGGCGCTAGCCAGGCTGAGCGGGCCGGTGATACGGCGGGGAATCGCCAAGGTAGATTTTTCTTTGGCTGACAGCTTGATACCAAAAGTTGGCCATTGTGGCGGTGTGCCGGCCGGAGCGTCAAAGATGTCGACCGGGAAGTTAGACAAAATGCCGCCGTCTACCAAAGTGTTTTTGCCGAGATGGGCCGGTTTGTAAAAAAATGGGATCGACATCGAAGTGCGGACGGCCGAGGCTACCGTCTGAGTGTCCGGATCCAGGCCGTACTTGGGGTAATCCCAGGGCAGATAGACTAATTCGCCTTTGGACAGGTCGGCAGTGACGATGACCAGTTTGTAGGCTTTTTCTTTGGGTAGGGTTCCGGCGTCTTGTAACTTGAGGTCGCCAAAGGTGGTAACGCCGCAGTCAGCGAGCTGCTCCGTAATCCAATTCATCAGGTAATCACCTTTATAAAGTCCGTTTTCAATCAGTAGAGAGGCGATTTTACCGGGAGCGCCGAGGTGGCTGAGCAATGTTGGATCCTGGAATTTTTTGTAATCCAGCGATTGCATAATCTCAATCATTTTGTCGGGCGAACAACCGGCTGCCACTAGAGAGCCGACAATAGCGCCGGCCGAAGTGCCAGCTACGCGATGAAACGAGTAACCTTTTTTAGATAGCTCTGACAGGGCTCCAACCAGGCCGATACCCCGGACGCCACCGCCCTCCAGTACCAAATCAGCCACAAGCGGTTTAGTGTCAGTCATAATTTGACTATAGCATAAGCAGCGGGGCGATTGGTGTGCTATCATATCTGGTAGTAATGACAACGAGAGGGTAACCAAACGCGTACCGATGAGTAAAGTCGCCCATTATCTGCAAGAACATCTGGTAGGAGAGGTCATGACGAGCACCGATGCCCGGCGCTACTTTGCTACTGATGGCAGTATTCTCCAGCTGGCACCAGCCTTAATCGCCTATCCTCGTACCGAAAACGATGTTCGTAAGACAGCCCGTTTTAGCTGGCAGCTGGCTGAGCGGGGCCGAGTTATCCCAGTTACTCCGCGTGGTGCTGGCACCGATCAGACCGGCGCGGCCCTGGGCAGCGGCATCATACTGGTATTTCCGGCTCACATGAACCGCATTCTAGAGCTTGATACCAAAGCCCACACCGTAACAGTCGAGCCGGGCATTAATTATGCTAAATTACAGCAAACCCTGCATACTCACGGGCGGTTCCTACCGCCTTATCCACCCTCGATTGAGTATTCCACCATCGGCGGGGCTATTGCCAACAATGCTTCCGGGGAAAAATCAGTCAAATATGGCGATACCAGGGGATTTATTAAAAGTTTGCGCGTGGTGCTGGCAAACGGCGAAGTTATTGTTACCTCGCGGTTGAGTAAACGTGAATTCAGCAAAAAACTCGGCCTGGCTACCTTTGAGGGAGAGATTTACCGTTCCATTGATACCCTGCTCGAAGAACACCAGGAATTAGTGAAACAATTAGACCGCGGCTTGACCCAAAATAATGCCGGGTATCATTTGCAGGATCTCAAACGCCGCGACGGTTCGTTTGATTTGACGCCGCTAATTGTCGGTAGCCAGGGCACCCTCGGTATTATTACCGAAGCTGTCTTGCAGACCGAAGCTCACAATCCGCAGACGACCGTTATGCTGGCTCAGTTTGATAGCCTGGAGCAAACCCAAAAGGCGATTTTAGAACTGCGGGCTTTGCCAGAGCGACCAAGCGCTGTCGAGCTGATCGACGAAAACGTTTTACAGCAGGTGCACGAGCTCAATCCCAACCAACTTAAAGACATCGTCCAGCCGCCATTCCCGGCTGTCACTTTGCTGGTAGAATTTGACAGCCACGAACGCCAAGTCAAAAAAGTGACCAAACGGGCAGTTAAAATATTTGAAAAGTATGCTCTCAGCCTCCAAACGGCGACTGACCCCGAGCAACAGCAGCTATTTTGGAAACTTCGCCAGTCCACCAGCTCGCTGATCGGCCATAACGAGGGTCTAGTCCGGGCCGTGCCGCTCATCGATGACGCTGCCGTGCCGATTGACCGCTTGCGCGAGTATATGGAGGGCCTGTACACACTGATGGAAGCTAATAACCTGAAACCTGCTCTGTGGGGGCACGCCGGTGACGGCAACCTTCACGTCCGGCCGCGCCTCAATCTCGGCCAGGTTGGTGACCGCCAAAAAGCCTTCCGGCTACTCGAAGAGCATAATAAGCTGGTCATCCGCCTAAATGGCACACTGAGTTCCGAGAGTGGCGACGGCCGTTTACATACGCCCTATCTGGAAGCGATGTACGGCAGTGAGATATACGCGCTATTCCAAAAAATTAAACAAGTCTTTGATCCTTACGGCACAATGAATCCCGGCGTCAAATTTGGCAGCTCTGTCGACGACCTCAAAGCTATGATCCGCCCCGACTACAATCTCGACCACGTCTATGACCACCTACCACGCAGCTAAACTGTCTTAGGCTTGAGTTTTTGGGGTAAAACAGATACGATGTGATGGTCTTTAGTCCCTCTCTATGCGGATGTGGCGGAATGGTAGACGCGCTACCTTGAGGTGGTAGTGGGAGCAATCCTGTGGAGGTTCAAGTCCTCTCGTCCGCACCACGTTCAGACACGGGTGATTAGCTCAGTTGGCTAGAGCACCTCGTTTACACCGAGGGGGTCGGGGGTTCGAATCCCTCATCACCCACCAGGAATCGTTTATGTATATATCTAAAATAAAAATCTTTATAGCAGCCGGCGTTGGCCTAGTCGTTATTGGATTATTAGCGGGTGGTTTTGTGGTGTGGAATAACCGCCATGATAAAACCGACCAAAGCTTAGCTAGCTCGTCGGCTGCTGGTGACGATCGTCCGGTATCGCAAAACAGTATTCCGCTGACCCAGACCGGGCCCGCAGCACCTGATACCGGCGGGCTGAGCGTCACCTCTTCAAACGCTGCCTCCAGCGTTAGTCAGCTGGATGGTAGTAGTCAAAAACAATCGACCGGCGGCACAAATTCTAGCTCGGCAGGTAAAGCCCCAGATCCCTCGACGTTTGGCGAGTACGAAAAGTATAAAACTGCCGAACATGCTTTATTTGGTGAAATGCAGGTTGGCAACGGCGCCGAGCTGACGGCTAATCATAAGGCGGCTGTCTATTACCGCGGCTGGCTGACCAACGGACAGCTATTTGACCAGTCCAGGGCCGGCAGTGATAGCAAGCTCCAACCATTTGTGTTTACCATGGGCGCGCACCAAGTGATTGCCGGCTGGGAAGAAGCTCTGGCCGGCATGAAAGTTGGTGGTGTTCGGCTGGTTATCATTCCACCAGTTGTTGGCTACGGTACTACCGGGCAGGGGTCGATTCCGCCCAATGCCGTGCTGGTGTTCCAGGTACAGCTGGCGGCTGTCGAATAAATTTTTAGAACGGGTGGATGAGTCGCCACCAAGCAGAGGGGATGGTGGCAGTAGTTTTTAGCTGAACGGGCATGGATTGTTCGGAGTTAAGTGCCGAGGCAGGAAGTTGTAGGCGTCCGATAACGTGGCCGGCTTTAGTGTTGGCCGGTATCGGCTGCAGCTGAGGAATCACTAGCATGGGGCTGCTGGCCCAGGTGGTGATCGTAAAGTCTTTGCTGGCGATAGCTGGCAAGCGACCGCCCCAGGGCTGTTGGTAGCTACCGATAACAGTGCCGGCCTTGACGATGGTGGTTGGCTTGAAGTTGGCTTGGGCGCTTCGTACTAGAGTGAGGCTGCTCTTCATGGCCGTAAATAACGTAGATTCGCCGACTACCGCGGTGACAAGGGTAACCGGCTGGTTATTAATCGTGACCTTGCTAGCGGACACAAATACGCCGCCGGCTTCATCAGTATTACCGGTTTTGATGCCGATAATATTATCGGTGCCGAGTAAGAAGTTAACGTTTTTAACGGTACTAACAATCGGCAAACCGCTGGCGGTGCTTTGACCAACGATCTGGGCCAGCACTGGATTTTGCATGGCGATTTCCCCCAGTTTTGCTAAATCAGCTGCCGTGCTGGTGGTATTTGGCGCCAAGCCGCTGGCATCGCTGCCAATATGCGTACTGGACAGGCCAAGATTGGCTACATACTTGTTAGCGGCTTGGGCGTAGGCGGCTAGCGAGCCGTAGGCCCAGATAGCGAGGCTGTCGGCCATATTGTTGGCTGAGGGCAGCATGATAGCTTGCAACACCTGGTATTGACTAATTTGCTCACCGCTTGCGACCGGTACGACTGAGCCATGCTGCGCGACGTAAGCATTGTAGGTCGCCACATCATTAGCGCGAAGCGTGATGACCGGGCCTTGTTGTCCGGGTTTCAGTGGTTTGTCATGCAGTATCGTCAGAGCGGTGATCAGCTTGGCGGCACTAGCGATCGGGGCCGCCGTTTGGGTTCCGTGTACTTCTAAAATCGACCCGCCGACAATACCGACGGCGGCCTGCCCCTTAAGCGGCCAGGCTAGTCTGCTGGGTTCGGGTTTAGATTGCAGCTCGGCCGTACTGTGCGTGAGGGGAGGGATAGGCGGAAGCGGTCGGTGCAGTGCCCACTGGGCGTACAGGGCTAGTAAAATCACCGGCACTGCCAGGTACACTGTGCGTCGCCGGCTGTGCGGCCTGAGTGTATACATAAGTGCTTTCATGATACACGAGGCGGTCAAACTGTTGTATACTAGTAGGTACAATCTTAAGGAGGCCTACCATCATGTCCATCGTCATTATCGTCGCCGTCGTAGTCGTATTGGGACTATTCTTGGCTGCCATGTTCAATGCCCTAGTCAAGCTAAACCAGCAGGCCAGTGAAGCCTGGAGCGACATCACCGTCCAACTCAAACGCCGGGCTGATCTGATTCCCAACCTGATTAATACCGTCAAGGGCTACGCGACCCACGAAAAGTCAGTCTTTGAAGACGTCACTGCCGCCCGCGCCAGCACCCTAAGCGCCGAGACGCCACGCGAGGCCGCCAAAGCCGAGGGCGATTTCCAAAAGACAATGAAGAGCTTATTTGCCGTCGCCGAGGCGTATCCTGATCTCAAAGCTTCGCAAAACTTCCAGGAGCTGCAGGCTGAGCTGACCGATACCGAAGACAAAATTCAAGCTTCACGTCGTTTTTACAACGGTGTGGTGCGCGACTTTAACACCAAGCGTAAGACCTTTCCAACTAATATCTTTGCTGGCCTGCTGGGCTTTAGACAAGATAAGGAATTTTTTGAAGTTTCCGAAGCCGAAGCCGCGACTGTCCAAAACCCCGTGGAAGTTAAGTTTTAGCTTAGATGTACTCCGATATAGCTAAAAATAAGCGCAAAACCGTTTTTATCATGACGGTTTTTATCGCTTTTATCGCCCTGATCATCTGGATTTTTAATAAAGCCTATGGCGGCGGCAGTACCGGCGTATTTTATGGCGGCCTGATCGGCTCGGCCCTGTACGTATTGTTTACCTACTATGCCGGATCAAAGATGGCGCTGGCGCTCAACGGTGCCAAAGAGATCCAAAAGCGCGACGACCCCCGGCTCTGGCGGATCGTTGAAAACCTGTCGATTACCGACGGTTTGCCGATGCCCAAAGTCTACATCATGAATGATCCGGCGCTGAATGCCTTTGCTACCGGCCGTGATCCAAAACATTCGGCGGTCAGTGTTACCAGCGGTTTGCTGGAATCCTTGACTGACACTGAGCTGGAGGGTGTTATCGCCCACGAAATGGGCCATGTCAAAAACTATGACATCCGGGTTAGCATGGTAGCCTTTGCCCTGACGGCTTTGATTTCACTGCTCGCTGATATGATGTTGCGCTTAACGTGGTTTCGGAGTGGTGACCGCGAAAACAACAATCAGCTGTTTTTAATCCTGGGGATCGTGGCCGCTATTTTGGCTCCAGTGATCGCTACTATGATTCAGCTGGCTATCTCTCGCCAGCGCGAATACCTGGCTGACGCTACCGGGGCGCTGACAACCCGCTATCCCGAGGGCCTGGCCGGGGCGTTAGAGAAAATCGCTCAGCAGGGGAGCGCCGTGCGTCGCCAAAATACCTCGACGGCCCATCTGTTTTTCGCTAACCCACTCCGCAAGGGTGCCCTAACCAGCCTGTTTAGCACCCATCCGCCAATCCAAGACCGCATTGCCCGTTTGCGGGCTATGGGCAGCCACGCCTGATATCCTATATAATACAGTTATGGCAAAAAAACCGGGGAAGGTTGTATCTAAAAAAGCAGCGACCGTCGCTGCAAAACCGCGCCGGGTAAAACTCGGCAACTACCAGACGTTGCGTTTACAGAAACGCATCAAGCACCCGATCAAGGTGTCTAATACCTGGCGTTTGTCTAAAGCGGCCGCCCACACGCTTTGGCAGCACAAAAGTTTATTTGTCGGTATCACCTTGATCTACGGTTTACTAAACGTGGTATTGGCCCAGGGTTTATCCGGTACCAGTGACGTGGCGACCCTCAAAGATACACTCAGTGAAGTCTTTACCGGCAATTTTGGCGCCATAGCTTCCGGCCTGACCATTTTTGTATCACTTGTCGGCTCGGCCGGCAATACTACCAGCCAAACGGCCGGTGCCTATCAGCTATTTCTGGCGCTCATCGGTAGCCTGGCGATTATCTGGGCCCTCCGACAAGTCACGGCCGGGACTATTCCTCGCATTCGTGACAGTTATTACCGAGGTATGACGCCGCTGGTACCCTTTATACTAGTGCTGCTAGTAATCGGATTGCAGCTCATCCCTCTGGTAATCGGCTCGACCTTATATAGTTTGGTAGTCAGTAACGGCATAGCGGTGTATTTTATCGAAAAACTGCTGTGGGCCTTAGTCTGTGCCATGCTGGCTCTCGTCACGTTTTATATGCTGACCTCTTCGGTATTTGCCCTGTATATCGTGACCCTGCCCGATATGACACCGATGCGAGCTTTGCGCTCGGCCCGTGAGTTGGTGCGGTTTCGGCGCTGGACAGTACTGCGTAAGATACTTTGTTTACCACTCGTCTTGCTACTAGTAGCCGCTATCTTGATGCTGCCGATTATTATTTTGATAGCGCCGGTGGCCCAGTATGTATTTTTTTTATTGACGATGTCGGCTTTAGTGGCGGTGCACGCCTACATGTACACGCTCTATCGAGAGTTGCTCAATGAATAGGCAGCAAGCTGCCGCCCGGATCGACAAACTGCGCGATTTAATCAATGACTATCGTTACCAGTATCACGTCCGTGACGAATCAATAATGAGCGAAGCGGCGGCGGACAGCTTAAAGCACGAGCTATCGCAGCTGGAAGCCAACTATCCCGAATTAGTTACTCCTGATTCACCGACCCAACGAGTCGCCGGGGCGCCACTGCCGGGATTTACCCAGTTTGAGCACAGCTCGCGAATGCTCAGCTTAAATGATGTCTTTGACGAGACTGAAATCACCGCCTGGCGCGACCGGTTGATAAAATTGCTGTCACCCGATGCCCAGCTCGAGTATTTTGTCGATATTAAAATGGACGGCCTGGCCTTGGCTTTAATCTATCAAGACGGCGTGTTGGTGCGTGGCATCACCCGCGGTGACGGTTTTGTCGGCGAAGATGTGACGGCTAATATCCGGACAATCGAATCCGTGCCGCTCAGCTTGCGCGCCGACCCTAAATTTCAACAGTTCCTGACCGGGCGGACTGAGATTCGCGGTGAAGTCGTCATGTACAAGGCGGATTTTGCCCGCCTCAACCAGGCTCGGACAGCCGAGGGTAAGCCGCTGTTTGCTAATCCGCGCAATACGGCTGCCGGTACCATTCGCCAACTCGATCCTCAGCTGGTCGCCGGCCGGCCACTGCATTTTCGGGCCTATGACTTGCTGCGTGACGACCCTGACCAAGTGCCTACCAACGCTTATGCTTATCAGGCGCTCCACCAACTTGGCTTTTTAGTTAACCAGGAGGCTAAAGTTTTTCGGGCTGTCCCGGAGCTGATGCGCTTCGCACATACCTGGGAAACCAAGCGCGGGAGTTTGCCGTTTAACACCGATGGCCTAGTGATTAAAGTTAATAATCGTCAGCTGTACCGGCGCCTGGGTGTGGTGGGCAAAGCGCCCCGCGCGGCAGTAGCTTTTAAATACGCTGCCGAGCAGGCTACTACCAAAGTCAAGGATATCTTTGTGTCGATTGGTCGTACCGGCGTGGCTACGCCGGTCGCTATGCTGGAGCCGGTCGTTATCGCTGGCAGCACGGTACAGATGGCAACGCTGCATAACGAAAGCGAAGTTGCCCGTAAAGACATCAGGGTAGGGGACACAGTAATCGTCCATAAAGCCGGCGATATCATCCCCGAGGTGGTCGAGCCGCTCGTCAAACTGCGGGATGGCTCGGAGCAGCCGTTTAAGATGCCGACGCACTGTCCCGAATGTAATACTAAACTTGTTAAGTATAAGGCCGAAGACGCGGCTTGGCGTTGCCCCAACCAAGCTTGCCCCTCGCGCAGCTGGAAACGTATCGAACATTTCGCCAGCAAAGCCGCCATGGATATCGAAGGTTTAGGCGAAAAAAACGTCATTGCCCTACTTAATGCTAAACTTGTTAAGGATCCGGCTGATATATATACCTTGCAGCCGCAAGACCTCTTAAAGTTAGATCGTTTTGCAGAGGTATCGGCCAATAAACTGGTGTCGGCCATCCAAGCTAAAAAGCAGCCGGCACTTGGGCGCTTTGTCTACGGATTGGGTATTCGCCACGTCGGTACCCAGACAGCGGTCGACTTAGCGAATTATTTTCGCAGCCTAGAATCGCTAAATCAGGCTACCATCGACCAGCTAGCCGAGGTCGAGGGTATCGGCGAGGTTGTCGCCGAGTCGTTAGTGGAATGGTTTAGCGAGCCGGCCAATCAAAAGCTGCTGCAAAAATTCCAGCAGCTAAAGGTTTGGCCCCAGCCGGTCAAACAGGTTGGCGGTAAACTCAGCGGCCAGAAGTTTGTGGTTACGGGCAGCCTGGAAAGCTTGGGCCGGGAAGAAGCCGCCGAAAAAATACGATCCTTAGGCGGTACGTTTCAAAGCTCGGTTGCCAAAGACACCGATTATTTGGTGGTCGGTGCCAACGTCGGCGCCGCTAAACTGGCCAAAGCCGCCAAACTCGGCACCCGCCAATTAACTGAAACTGAATTTTTAAAAATGTTGTAAACCTGACTATGCCTTACAAAAAATCCACCCGGTTTAATTGTTTTTCACCGCCCATAATGATCACGACGGTCATTATTGAAGTCAGTTTGGCATTGTATACGTTGTGGCGCTATAAAATGACGCTGCTCACTCGTTTAATTAGTCTACTGTTAGTCGCTCTCGCGATCTTTCAACTGGCAGAGTACTTCGTTTGTACCGGTTTTGGGCTTCGAGACATATTGTGGTCGCGCATTGGTTTTGTGGCCATCACCACCCTGCCGCCTCTTGGTTTGCACACCCTGCATGTTTTGGCGTCCAAACCCGGCCGTCGCCTGGTGGCAGCTGCATACGGGACTATGGCGGCTTTTACGGCGGTGTTTCTGCTATTCCCAGTAGTTTTTAGCGGTGAGCAGTGCACCGGTAATTACGTTATTTTTCAGCTCCGACCCAGCTTGGGCGGCTGGTACTATATCTACTATTTTGGCTGGTTATTCACAGCGATTGGACTGGGAGCGCGCTGGGCCAACGAATTGCAGGCTCGGGGTAAAGCCAGCCGCCGTCAATTACAGACGATCCAAGGTATGATTGTAGGATACCTGATGTTTTTGGTGCCGGCAGCCTTAGCTAATGTAGTTAGTCCAGCCAGCCGGCGGGGAATTCCCAGTATTATGTGCGGCTTCGCGGTATTATTTGCTTTGATCTTAGGATTGTATGTACTGCCTCGAGCTGCTGCAGCCAAACCGCGGCAGACGCCGTAAGCGGTGCTGTATACTAGAGTTATAATAAACATAAACGGTACGTAATAATGCCCCCTGAGGAGTTTCCTGACCGGTCAGCTCATCGCCGACCACCCCATATGCGTCGTCCGCTGTCGGTCGATGGATTTACCAGCACGCCAATGCGCCGTCCACCGCTTGTCACCGGCGGCCAGCGCCCGGTGCTGACACCGACATCATTCGCTCCGACGCCACCACCACCGCCGGCTCGGCCGCCGGCTCCGCCACCAATTGCGCCCTCACCGCCGATTCAGCCATCACCAGTTCAACCAACGCCGCCGCCGGAGCGTTCCCCACTACAATTCACGCCACCGCCGCCTAAAAAGCGGTTAGGCCGACGATTGCTGCGCTGGGGATCGGTAGTCTTGCTGGTGGGTTTGATCAGTGGCGGAGTCTGGTTGTTTTTTCACGCCCAGGCTCGTCAAAATGACCCGACGCTGGCGTTTAGTGATGCCCTGGCAGCCAGCCTCTCCAGTAGCAAATTGCGCGCCACTATTACGGCGCCGGACGGGCAGAGTCAGGTACAGTATGATTTTAGCAGCCTGACAAATCCGTTGATTAGCAATCAGGCGACTATTCGGCTGGCGGGCTCGGAATTTAAATTGCAAACCTATGGCTCGACCAAAAGTTCTTATATCAGCTATCAGAGCGTGCCGCAGTCCGTTAATCGCCAGTTGTCCCAGGCCGTGGCCGGAGCCTGGGTACAGCTAAGGGCTAAAGGTATCCAGGCACCTGGAGTCAGCGCTCAGCTGGCCAATATTGCCGACCCACGCTACCTGGCTTTTGGGCCGGTGACCCTGGGAAATTACGCCCCGCAAACGCGGGCTCAGCTCATCAAGTTTTTACAGGCCAACAAAGTCTATGACTATAGCCTCCAAAGTGTTACCACAAAAACGCTCAACGGTCATAAGGTCTTTGCCTACCCGGTGAAATTAAATATCGAATACCTAAAAATCGCTCACCAGAGTGCTGCTACCAGCAATAAATTTACCACCCCGGACATGCAAGCTGCCATCACGGCTTTAGATAGCTGGAAGGGCGCCACGGCTACGTTTTACGTGACTGCTAAAACCCACCGTTTACAGCAGATTGACTTGTCAAAAGACGACCGCCGAGCGACCTATACCTATGACCAGTACGACAGTGCCAGTCTGCCTGGTGAGCCGCAGACCAAACTGACCTGGCAAGATTTTGCCCGCCAGCAGTGGCAAATGGAGAGCCAGCTGGCTGCGCAGCAATCAGGCCCGACCCGGGACGCGGCCCGCCAAGCCCAACTCGCTGAGCTGCACCGCTACCTAGCCGTTTATTTCATCCAAAACAACAACTATCCACCGCTGGCTAATCTCAATGACCAAACCTGGGTGGCGGCTAATCTCGGCGGCATTGACCCGGCATTTTTCCGTGACCCGGATGGGACGACGCTGCTACTGGGTGAAACGCCAAAAGCCGGCAGTTTTGCCTATCAACCGCTCTCGGCCGACGGTAAGCCCGGCTGTGCCAACACTTCTACCAGTAGCTGCGCGCACTATAAGTTGACGGCGATTCTCTCCAATGTCCAGCCCTATAGTATCCAAGATCCTTGACAAAGCGCTGGTATCGGTTATGATTAAAGCAGATCGTGCGCAAGCCAGCGGCGCGTGAAACAAACAGATCAAAAACAAACACAAATTCGCGATGATCTACCACCCGCCGCCGGGTGGGCGCGCACGAAAACCAAAGCCAAGCCTCAAAAAGCTTGGCTTTGCCGTATAATCGACCATAAGGACACGCCATGATTAAGTATTATTTTAAAAGTATTCGCCACGAGGCCCTTAAAGAGCTGACCGAACCTAAGCCCGGTACCTGGGTGCACGTTGAGAAACCGACCGAGGCCGAGATCGAGTTACTGGCTGACCGCTTTAAGCTGGAATTAGGCTACCTGCAGGACGCCCTCGACGAAGACGAAGTGCCACGCCTGGAGCGCGAGGGCGACCAGAGCTATATCTTTGTACGCTATGCCTACAAAAATGATGAGGGCGACATGGATACCGCGCCGCTACTGATGATGTTTGACGCCGAAGTCATGGTGACCGTCTCGGCCTTTCGCCTGCCGGCTGTCGAAGCGCTGCTCAAAGGCCGCACGCCCTTTGCCACCACCCAGCGCACCAAGCTGATCCTGCTGCTGCTGTCGCATATTAGCGAGCAGTACGATACTTCGATCTCACTGACCAGCCGCAAAATTAAGGCCATCCGTTCACGCTTGCGCGGGCAGGGCATCACCAACCAAGACCTCATCGACTTTGTGACGCTCGAGGACGAGCTCAATGAATTCTTAGCTTCACTGCTGCCGACCAACGCCACCTTGCGCCGCTTGCTGGCTGGCCGTCAGCTGACTCTGTTTGAAGAGGACGAGGATATCGTCGAGGATCTGCTGCTCAACAACGAGCAATCGATCGAGGCCATCCGCTCCAACTTGCGCTCCATCAGCAACATCCGCGACGCCTACTCGGCTATCAGCAGCAATAACCTAAACCGCACCATTACCTTGCTAACCATCGCCACCGTGCTAATCGCCCTGCCTAATGTCTTTTTTGGGATGTTTGGCATGAACGTGGCCTTGCCATTTCAGCACGCCAGGTGGGCCTTTGCCGCCATCGTTGGCTTTAACACCGCCCTGATCCTGCTGATTATCTACATCGCCCGTAAAAAACGCATCCTCTAGGCTGCTTAAAAAATCTTTTCCAAATTCGACATCCCCTAAGGGGTAGAGCCGATATAGCATATATGCTATGGATAACAGATTGAACCATAGCATATATGCTATTTAGCCGTAGACAGTGAAACAGGAGAACCCAGAGGCCAGCGTTGGTTTTTTGCCCCTGTTTTGCTAGAATTGAGCAACGACACTTCGTGGGGATATAGCTCAGTTGGCTAGAGCGCTTGCATGGCATGCAAGAGGTCCGG
>CAYMUN010000022.1:0-12618 GCA_964393835.1 uncultured Candidatus Saccharibacteria bacterium
ATCATTACCAATCATTACCAACTGCAAGCCGAGCTGATGTACGGCCTGGGCCAGTGCCACCGCATGTTTGCGGCTTTCAATCCGTCCAACCGACAATACGAAATCTTTCAGACCATATTGCTTTTCAAAGTCGGCAGCTTCGGATTGTTTGTAACTGTCATCGACACCGTTGGGTACAAACACACAATGTTTGGCCTGTCCGAAGTCATCCTGGACCATACGGCCCTCGGATTCGCCGTTGGGCAAAATGACGTCCACGCGCTTAATCAATTCGCGCTTAATCAGGTCTGATGCCGCGCTTCCGCCGCGATCGCGCAAAAACAACCAAAACCATTGGCGAATAACCGGTTCCTGAAAGAATTCGGCGACAAATCGCAGCCCGGGAACACCCTTGAATGGGTAGAGTCTTTGCCAAAAGGGAGCCTTAGCGGCGGCCTGCGGCGGTTCGTTAGCAAACCATTCGGATGGATTCCAATAGATAGTCGACAACGCTACCGGTTTCCCCCGGTGCCGGGCACGGTTGGCGTATACCAATAGTGCGTGGGGGTAAAGCTGCATGTTGAAAAGATGCACTATGTCATAGCCCGTCAGGTTCGCGACATACCCGGCCGCAACCGTAACCAGATGTCCGCGTCGCTCCAGTGCTTCCTTGGTTTTCATTAGCTGAATTTTATCGCCGCCACTCAATGTATCCAGATTGTGACGGGTTTGAAACAAGATATTCATGCGCGCAGTTCCTTTAGCCGCCTTTGATACAGAACTCTATAGTAAGCCAAGTATAATGCACTGATAAATCCGTTCCATCCGTCCAGGAAGCCCACTAATTTTACATAATGGAATAAAAAGACCTTAACGGGCGTTAAAAACGGAAGATACCGCGTCGGCTGACCGAGGCGCAAATCCTCTTCGGCCTGTCGCCGGCTGTATGTGCGCACTTTATCCAGGTATTCGCGACGGCCTGCATAAGTCAGGTGGACAATATCTCCGGCCAGTTCGGCGGTCCGGCCTTCGCTTATTTCCAGCGTTTCATGGACTTCGCGCTTTCCGTAGCGCGCCTTGGTTTTATCGAACAGCCGGATGTGCCGGTCGGGATAAAGGCCGCCATGGCGCAGCCAAGAACCACCCACAAAGTTGCGGAAGGCGATTGAGTAAGCGCTGACTTCGCTTGGGGGTTCAAGTGCCTGAATTACTTTACTCAGCTCCGCCGATACTCGCTCATCTGCATCGAGTATCAATACCCATTGGTTGGCCGTTTTCTCGATGCCGAAGTTTTTTTGGGAGGCAAAACCGTCAAGCTTGCGATCATAAACCTTTGCACCATGCTGCTCGGCTATTTTGACCGTGTTATCGGAGCTCATATCGTTTACAACAATCACTTCACTGGCGAAACCCACTGAAGTTAGACAATCAGCCAGCACGTCCTCTTCATTATGCGCTATAACCACTACTGAGAACTTCATCTTATAAGCTTCCCGCCGCCGCGCAGTTTGTCGCGGTGGATATAGCCATACAGGTAACCGCGCATTTGTGAAAAATCAAAAACAAAGCGCAGCCACAGCATTAGTAGCAAAGCCTTGAATCCTCCTAGCTTGCGCCATGGTCGGTAGACCCGGCGGACCAGGTACAAAATGGCAAGCAATATTATCAAAAGGGCCAAAGGCGGGCTAATGAAAAAAGAAAACACGATTGCCGATGCACCAATCAGATAAAGCGCGTATATTTTTGTAAAAATTGAGAATGAGATTAAGTCCAGCCCGTCACCGACGGCATACCAGTAGTATTGCTTATAAAACTCTGAAGCGTTGGGCCTGGGCCGCCAGTAGGCAACTGCTTTCAAGCCGTCCTCAAACTTGTATCCGGCTGCGCGCAGAGCAAGGTCGTAGGGAGTGTCTTCGTTAAAGTTGGTATGCTCGGGATAGCCGCCCACTTTTTCCCATGCCGTCTTTGCGTAGGCGATTGATCGACTGGAGGGCAGCCACGTTTCCAGATCGATGGTTTCATTGGCGTCGAGCATTAAAGCCGCCGAAACTTTTTCAAAATAAGTCTGGGGGTCGGCCTTAAATCCTCCCGACACAACCATTGCCTGTGGACTATCAATAAAAGGGCGGGTGATATTTTTGAGCCAATCTTTATCCAGCCTCGAGCCAACGTCGGTACAGGCAATTACCTCGTTGGTGGCTGCCCTGGTTGCGGCATTGCGGCCAACCGAACGATTGCCGGGTGCGTTCACCAGCTTGATGGGGGCACCTTTTTTTATGTAGCCCAGGATAACCTCGATCGTGCCGTCTGTGGAGCCGCCATCGGCAATTATAATCTCATCCGGCCTAAGGCTTTGACCCATGGCCGATTCTATAAAATCCGCTATATCACCGACTTCGTTGCGCTCAGTTGTGATTAAACTAACTTTCAAATCTTTTTCCCAACATAAACGAGAGCATATCCGTAATTATTGAGTACGCTTGGCTTTTCAATGTGTTTTTTAAATAGCTTGGCAATACGATGCTTGGGGTAAAAACGGTCCCAGTCGCCCAAAAAACTGCTTTGAATAAAGCCCAGGGTTTCGAATCCGGATTTTTCAGCCAGATCCCGAATTTCTTTTTTGGAAAAAGGAATCTCAAGCCCATATTGCCAGTTCCCCCGCATTATAAGCATGCGCATCCAGAACTGGTAAAGAAAAGAATATTTGTAGGGGATGCTTATAAAGGTCAGCCCACCCTTCCGCAAAACATCGGCATGGGCTGCGATAATCTTTAGTCTTTCTTCTCCTGAAAAGTGCTCTGCCAGACCCAGCGAAAAACTAATATCAAACTTTCCGGCCAATTCCGGGTTAGGAATAAGCATATTTGCTAATACGTAGTCGGCGTCCAATCCGTGGGCGTGAAACCGTGCACGAGCCTTGCTGATAGCCTCTTCACTATAGTCGGCCAAAGTAGTTGAAGCCCCCAAATTGTTAAAAATGATCGAAAAATCACCCAGTCCCGCTCCAACCTCAACGTTTTTGAGTTTGGATATATCTCCCAGCTCACGTTTAATCGTCGATTCGATTTGCCTCCAACGGAGCGTATTCTTTTCCCTCTCGAGCCTTTTTTTGTCTTCATCAAGGTTAATGTTCTGCGTTGCCCAAATTTTCTGCCAATCGGATTTTGCCATCTCACGCCCTCTCTTCGTAAATTTTTTCGTAACTCTCAGCCAGCTTTTCCCAGGTCTGCTGCCTTGCCCATGTTTGCATTTTTTTGGCCCGTTTGCCCCCGTCATTCTTAGCTGCGAAATATTGTTTTGCAATTGTTTCGCTCGAATCAGCTAGATACATATTTGCGGCCATCGGATGGCATTCTAAGTAATCTTTTTTAATTGGCGTGCCGTAATAGGCTACTATAGGCAATCCCAATGATCCCGCTTCGATCATTGCAAGATAACCCGACACAAAGGCAATCTTTGCCAATGGTAAATAGCTGGAAGCTTTCTGTAGGGCGCCCCTAAACTCTACGTTCAGTTCATTTGTCCTGGCGAACTTCTTGGCGGGCTCCATCAGACTACCGTCGCCAATAACCAGCATACTAAAATCGGCGCTTTGTTTACTAATCGTTTGTACCGCCTCAAGGTAAGTCCAAAATCCTGTGTCGGTCTCAAGCCTCCCTAGAAAGACGGCGCCGAAAGATGTCTTTTCGGTAACGGGTTTTATCGGTGTGGCCGCGCCGTATATAACCAGGTCGCAGGGGGTGCCATACCACTTTTCCACGTAAGCCCCAACGCAAACGCAATGTGGCACTTGGCGCCTTATTTGCTGCCTTATTTTTTGGGCTTCCGGCTTTATCGGGAAGCCTTCGTAGCCGTGAAAAGTATGAACGAACTTGGCCTCGGGGAAAGTTTTTCCGAGTTGCGGCAGATAAAGGTCGTGCGAATGGACTACGTCAGTTCCGGCTAGCTCTTTTGCATGCAAAAACAGCCATATTCGCAGCACATATCGGTTGGGATATTTTGGCAGTCGCAGTACCAAAGCGTCTTCGACACTTTGGCGCGCCGGCATTTGCGGCTGCCATCGAACCAAAACAATTACTTGATGCCCCTTTGAGAGCATGACCTTAGCGACTTCGTGTATATGGTTTTCGACGCCACCAACTCGCGGGTAGTATGAAGGGGCTATATACAGGATCTTCAAGTAGCTTCCCCCACATTCAGAATTTGCCTATAAAAAAGCACCGTTTCTTTTGCCAGGTTGTTCTTTTCAAACATGCGCAACCTCTCCCGCCCCTTTTTTATCATGTCGGCTTTTAGCTTAGGGTTGTCCAGGATTTTCTCGATGCCCTCACGTATAGAGTCGGGTGAATCTGGGTTGATGTAAACGCCTGCATCGCCGGCAGCCTCAGGCATGGACGAAGTATCAGAGGTCACAACCGGCAAATCGTGTGAAAAAGCTTCCAGTATGGGTATGCCAAAGCCTTCATAAAAAGAGGGAAACACCAAGGCTTCGGCGCAGTCGAACAATCGCATTAATTCGTCCTCGGGGATGAAGCCAGGCAGGGTAATGCGGCCATCCAATCTTAGTGACTTAATCGTATCAGTCAATCTTATCTTCTCGGCTGAGTCGGTTGTTCGGCCGACTATTACTAGGCTGATTTCCTTATTTTTTAGCCCGCCGATCGCTTTTACAAGATTTACAAAATTTTTGCGTGGCTGAATTTCGCCTACAGCTAGCAAAAAAGGACCCTTAACGGTATTTGTATGGTTGCCGTTCTTGCCCAAGTGCTTAAATATCAACGGGAAAGTGATGACAATTTTGCCAGGCTCAATCCCATACAGTTCTACCAGGTCTTTTTTGGTAGATTCCGATATGGTTATTATCCCGTCCGCTCGCTTGGCGGATGCCCGCACTTTGGTTTTTTGCAGCATCAGAGAGTGCTCGGAGTAAAATTGGGGGTAATGTTCGTAAATTAAGTCATAGACATTGATTACGGCCTTTGTTTTAAAGTTTTCCGGAATCATACCGCTGGGGAAATGGAAGAGATCGAATCTCCTTTGGAGCATCCGGACCGCAGACATAAACTTCTTCTCCGAACGAAACGGAAACCAGATAATTTGCACATTTTTTTGTCTGTGTGATAGCGCCTTGAGCAAAGAAGTATGGGCGTCAAAGAAAAAGCTAAATTTGATATCGGGGGCAGCATTGGGAACATCGAGGGCCAATTGCTCGATGTAATTGGCTACCCCGCTCTTATGTTTTGTCTCCAAGGACCTCATGTCCATACCAATTCTAAGCATCGGTCGTCGTCTTTCGGGCTACGATAAAAGAAACTCCGCCTCCGTACACGTAGTCAAACAACTCGCTTCCTATTAGTTTCCGTCTTATCGCCATAATCACTTTTTGCAGTGGGGCTGCGTCTTTTAGAGGGACTGAATCGGGTTCTATCCCACCATCCACGAATTCTAACGGTTCAAACAGATTTTTCATTAGCTGGAATGGGTACGGCCTTATATGTGTGGTGTCCAACCAAAAGTTTTCTGCCGCCCATAGACTGCCCGGGCGTGGAGTAATAATTATGGCAACCCCACCCTTTTTCAGGCGCTGCTTAATCAATTCGATAAACTTGATGCCCTCATCAATCGCCAGATGTTCAATAATGTGGCTGGCCATTATTCCGTCAAAGCTCTCTTTGGTTGACTCAAGATACGATATAGCATTGCCTTTATGGACTCTGAAACCTCTGGCAGAGGAAGTTTTATACATCAAATCGTCGTATTCAACACCTACGGGAGTGAATCCTCCCCCACGAAGTAACTCAAGAAAGACTCCGCGTCCCGAGCCGATATCGAGCACTGTCCCGCCCGCAGGGTAATACTTTAAGAATTTTTTTTGGATTGAAGCAAGCTTTGTCTCTTCTTCGCCCCAGCTTAGAACATTATGAAACTTCTCTTCAGGCATTTTGTAAGCTCCGCTCTCGTTTTAGTAAGTACTGTAATATTATCGGATAAATAATGAGAGCTAGTAGTGCGCTAGACAGGATGGTGATCGCGGCTCCGCTGGCACCGTACCGCAAAATAAGAATGGGGTACAGAACGAAAGACAATCCAAGCTGAGCAATAGAAATGAATGTGCCAACCTTGACCTGGCCCAACGGGATATACATAAGGGTAATGGGTATAAGCAGAGCGTTGACTCCATAGTTAATGGCTAGGATCCGCAATGGACCGGTTGCACCGACGTATTTTGAACCAAAAACAAAATGGATTACCAGAGGGGCTACAAAACCTGAAACCGACAAGACCAATGCGCCCAATAGTGCGAGTGGCAGCGTCTTTTTTAAAAACGAAAGCTTTTCGTCGGGAGATACTTTCTCGCTAATGTAGGGTGTTAGAACGGTGCTGACTGCGCCGATCAAAATTGAGTAAACCATGGCGAGCTGCAAAGCGACCGCGTAAACGCCTGCGGTAGTGGCGCCACGTAATTTGTATAAGAAGAAAAAGTCGAGTCGGCCGGCGATCGAAGTAATTATGAAAGTCAGCGTCAGCCAGCCACTGAACTTAAAGATTTGCCGGCCGGCTGCCAGTACTTGCTTGCGCTCAACTTTTTGGAGGTAGTCTTTGGGGACGATAGCAAAGCCCAGGCCGGTCTGGATAAATGACATTGCAAGGTAAACAAAGATTACTGTACCCAGGCTGAGATTATGCGAGAACAAAAGCGCCGCTATCAGCCCTAGCCTGCTAAGAGCTACGCTCATGGAGTAAACCGCATTGAGCTTGAATTTTTTGTGCGCCGAAAAGGCTGCCCCTACGTATGCTACCGTAGAGCTGATTGATGCTCCTAGGACCGCGAGGCGAACCACCGACGGGGTTAAGGATTGTCCAAAAAAATGGGCTACACCAGAGGTGAAGGACAGTCCAAGCACTAAAAGGAGCAGACCGATTGCAAATTCGGAGTAAAAAACAAACTTGAAGTAAGGTGCCGAAGCTTTGCGATCGTCGCGCAGGAGGGGGGCGGTAAATTTGATAAGCCCGGTACCAAGTCCAAAGTCGGTGAAGCCCACTAGCGTCAAAACGATCGAGTTATAGGCAGTAATAATTCCGAACTGAGCGGGGCCCAAATGGCGCGCCACAATAATTGAAGCCAAAAAGCCGACCGCGGCAGTAGTCATATTGCTGACGTACAGGAATATTGAGTCGGAAACCGCCGGTGCGTTTAATAGGACGTGCTTCAGATATGGCGGGTACTGCCTAATTTTTTGAAGCATAATTTATCAGAATCTTTACAATCTTTTGCGCGGCCGTTCCATCCCCATACGGGTTTACGGCCTTGGCCATCCGGGTGTGGGCGGCTTTGTCGTCTATCAGCCGCTTGGCAGCATTCAATATGTTTGATTCCTCGGTGCCAACAAGCAGCGCCGTTCCAGCTTCTATGCCCTCAGGACGTTCGGTTGTAGCCCGCATTACCAATACTGGCTTTCCGAGTGCCGGTGCTTCTTCCTGGATGCCGCCAGAGTCGGTCAGAATAATGTATGCCAGCGACATGACCTTGGCCAGATCGCCATACTCCAGCGGGTCCACCAGATGGACGTTAGGCACTCCACCAAGCGCTTTTAGCGCATGGTTACGGACTGCTGGGTTAAGATGGACGGGGAAAACGATATCAAAGCTGGCTTTGTCGTGACTGGCCAATTGCTTCACCGCCGAAAATATCGCTTCCATTCTGGGACCGATGTTCTCCCGTCGATGGGTAGTTATTAGAATCACTTTATTGTGTTTTAAATCCAGCTTTTTCAATGTTTCGTTTTTCAACTCGTGTTTTAAATCCGCAACCCATAAGAGAGCGTCTATTACCGGATTGCCAGTAATAAATATTGTAGACTTGTCGATTCCCTCGCTTTCAAGATTTGCTGCGGCTTTGGGGGTTGCGGCAAAGTGCAGATCGCTCAGCCTAGTAATCAGCCGTCGGTTCATTTCTTCGGGATAGGGGTCGTATTTGGTGTCGGTTCGCAAGCCGGCTTCGACGTGGCCTACCGGAACCTGTTCATAGAAAGCAGCCAGCGCCCCGCAAAAAGCCGAGGTGGTGTCACCCTGTACCAGAACAAGGGACGGTCCTTCTTTGCGTATAACTTCCTGTAGGCCAGTCAGGGCTCGTGACGTTATCTCTCCCAGGGTTTGCGACGCTGTCATAATATTCAGGTCGTAGTCGGGCTTGATATTAAACAAGGAGGTTACCTGATCAAGCATCTCCCGGTGCTGTCCGGTTACTACTACCGAATGAGTAACATTTCGGCGTTTAAGCTCCTGAATAATGGGAGCCATTTTGACGGCTTCGGGGCGAGTACCAAAAATACTGAGAACTTTAAACTCCGCCTTCAAAGAGGACTCCACATTTACTCCTGTAATTTTAGCACAAGCAGGGTTTCAGGCCGAGATTATTTAGGCGTTCCCCAAGCGTGTCGCAGAGAAGTATTGCCTGCGTCGTAATAGAAGAGCTGAATATTGCCATTAAAGCTGACTGCGGTAGAATCCTGGCCAACTTGTCCCACATCGGTTGAAGCCGATACAGACAAGCCGTCAAGTGTGTTAAATTGCCAGCCCAAGTTATCGCTCCAGGCGATCCGCAAGTCCTTGCCGTCAACGTCATAGTAATAAACATATAATGTGGAGCCTAGCACAACAACCGATGGCACTGCGCCGGTATTGAGATTCCAGTGGCCAATCGAACCTATATCGCCATCCAGATTCTCAAAGTGCCATCCGGTATTATCACTCCAGGCGTGGCGAATATTGCCGTATTGTGCATCATAATAAAATAGTTGCAAGGTGGTACCGTAGAGGGTAGCTGCCGGGTTGAGGCCGATATTGGCGTTCCAGTGGCCAATCGCACCCAGGTCTCCGTCAAGATTCTCAAAATGCCAGCCGCTGGCGTTGCTCCAGGCGTGGCGAAGGTTACCGTTTTGAATGTCGTAATAGAACAACTGAAGGCTTGTACCGTAGCTGACTACCATCGGATCCAAGCCAAGATTGGCATCGGCGTGGGCAACCGATGCTGGGTTACCGTCAAGCGTTTCGAAGTGCCATATGTTCCCCGTATCCATCCAGGCGTGGCGCAAATCACCGGCTGGTGTACTGTAATAAAAAACCTGCAGAGTGCCGGAATAGCCGGTAGCCGTCGGCATCATGCCGACATCAAACATTATTCGTCCGTTGTTGCCGCCGGCGCCGTCCAGGGTTTCAAATTGCCAGGTTGACCCATCCGCTGAAGATGCATGGCGCAAAGTGTGATTGGCAGAGTCGTAGTAGAAGACGTGCAGAACATTATTAAACACTGTAGCTGTCGGAGTGGTCCCCACGTTGCCGGTTATTTGGCCGCTGCCGCCACCGGCTCCATCGAGAGTGGAGAAACTCCAACCGCCGGTTGTGCTAACTCCGTGCTTAAGTACGGCTGCAGTTGCATCGTAGTAAAACACATGGAGGTCGGTACCAAATTGAATCGCCGTTGAGGCATGTCCGGTATCATCGGCGCTAACGTTTACAGCAGGTGATTTGCCGTCCAGTGTTTCAAAATTCCAAGTCGTTGATAGCGGCGAAGTCGTGCCTTGAGTGATGGTTGATCCGAACCAACCTTCAAAAATGCCCGGGAAACTTTGGCCTAGATGTGGCGTGTAAGTATACAGAGATGCTGTCGTTCCGTTTTCCAGGAAAATCGATTGACCGTCGATAGTTGCATAGCCGTCGTAATAGTTACTGGCGCAGGTGGCGCAGCGTTTTCTGGTGCCTTGTGTCATAAAGCCGCCGTAAGTAATACTGCCGTCGTCGTCCCACGCGGTGTTGCCGATGCTGCGCTCTTTATTAAACTTCAGCTGCCAGCCCCCCCACAGAACCTGGCGGGTAAAGCCGGCGTATTTTGCGTTGCAGCCGCCGCTGTCGGGGCAGCCATAACCCATGGCTGAGTTGTAGCGCCAGGTGTCGCAGCTGGTGCCAGTGATAAGGCTTTCTTCTTTTTGCAAGGTCGAAATAAGAACTTCGGGGTTAAATCCCCACATTTGGGCCGATTTATAAATAATCTGTGAAGCGGGAATCTGGGCCGGACCCCACGCTGTGTTCCAGGTAAACGCCTGCGATACCCAGCCGGTACTATTGCCGACGCGTGTGTTGTCGCCGTAGTACCAATCTGTGCCATCCCAGCGGAAGTTGATGTCGTTGTAGCCGCTAAGGCACGGGGAGGCGGTGCCTAGCTTGGTAAACGGACCGGTACGAGCATGCAAAAAGTCGTCAATTTGCGTTTGGCTTAGCGAGCCGACATTATCAAAAACCTGATCGTCCATCAGGTGGCTATTGGTGTAGTCGGCGGCGTGGGCGTGTCCGCCTAAGAGCAGGGCAACCGCGAATGCGGCGACTATGGGGGTTAGGAATCGGAATTTCTTCATTATTGAACCGTCAAAGTGTAATTAGGTGATTCGCTTGTTTGGCCACTTTTAGATGCGACAAACTTAACTTGCCATGTTCCTTTTGTAAGTCCGATCGAATTGGCATTCCAATCGAAGATAGCAGTTCCGTTGTCATCTACTGCCTTAGCTCCCAGTTTGATAGTAGTTGAATCTTTTGTGAACCAAATATCGCATGTAGATCCGAGCACAGAATTACAGGAAGATTCTTCCTGAGGACTTTTTGTTTGATCCGAGCCATCAAGCAATATCGTGTTATGGCCGAAGGCTTGACCGTAAGGCGACGCCAGCGTCGAAGAATTATACTGCGGATCTGTTTGAGGCGTTGGCGAGGGGGAGGAGCTATTGGTTGAGCCCGAACTTGATCCGCTGCCGCTCGCTGAGCCTTGGCCCGGATGATTTGTGCCTTGATCCTGTTTGCTAGCCGGCGTTTCAGTGGGAGTTACGGTGTTGGCGGTAGATTTGGGGCGGGTGTTATGAACATAAGCCGCCGCACCGACTGCAAGCAGGGCAAGGGCTGCGACGGCATAAATTGTTATTTGTTTTTTGCTCAACTTTTTGGCCAAGTAACCCCCCGTTTTTGTTTATCAAAAACTGGCATCATTATAGCATAAGTGTTGTTAGTTAAACACTGACCGTGACAGGAGTAAACTGGCCGGCGTCGTTACTTATTAGCCAGCTTTTCGTGCCATTGCAATGCATCGCTGACAATCCGCTCCAAATCGTATTCCGGCGTCCATCCCAAAACTTTCTTAGCCCGTGCGTTGCCAGCTATTAATTCGGCGGGGTCGCCTGCGCGGCGCATGGCATCTCGGCGCCTTATTTTTTTGCCGGCGGCTTTCTCGATTGCAGCAAGCACCTCGAGCACGGAGTAGCCCCGGCCCGATCCCAGGTTGATTGGCTGACACATTTTTTTGCCGGCCACCATTTGTTCGGCGGCAATCACGTGTGCTCGCGCAATGTCGGCGACGTGCACGAAGTCGCGCACGGCAGTGCCGTCTTTTGTCGGGTAATCGGTGCCAAAGACATCCAGCGTTTTACCGGTCTGGAGCGCGGTAACAGCCTTTGAAATGAGGTGCGTTACAACCGGATATTCGGGGCCAATCCCTCCGTACGCGCCCGTGGCATTAAAATACCGAAACGCCACCCAATTAAGCTTATAGGCCAGCTCGTAGCCGTAGAGCATTTGTTCTACCAAAAGCTTGCTGATGCCGTATGGGTTGATCGGGCTGGTTTCGGCCGATTCATCTATGGGGTTAGCGGCCGGCTCCCCGTAAACGGCAGCGGTTGATGAAAAAATGAAATTATTAACGCCTGACTTGGCAGCCGCGTCTATTACGTTGAGCGCTCCAACGCTGTTGTTGGTGTAATAAAGCCAGGGTTCACGCACTGATTCCTCAACTTGGATTTTGGCGGCAAAACACAAAACGGCGTCAAATTTTTGCGTTTTAAAGGCATTGGTCAGCGCTTTGCGATCAAGAATGTCGCCCTTGATTAGTTTGGCTTTTTTTAGGTTGTGCGCATGCCCCGTCGACAAATTATCGAACACCACGGCTTCATGCCCGGCTTCTTCGAGCAAGAGAGTGGTAACTCCGCCAATGTAGCCGGCCCCACCGACAACAAGTACTTTCATAGCCTGAGTATACTTCAGGCGGAAGGGAACGGGGAACAGCCAGATCTCAGTTCTTTGTTCTCCGATCTTGCTTGGTCAGATATAATGGTGCTAATGGCTAAAAAGACCGATATTATCGAAGACGATCTGGTAGATTTGCCCGAACCGTCGGCTGACGACACCATCAGCTTAAACATGCCGCGCCATTGGCCCAAACCAGCCCGCTGGGGGTTATGGGCGGTGGTGATTGTGGCTGGCGTTTTGGTCGGCGTGCAGGTTGTTTTTGCCGGCAAGGCTCTGCCAGGGGTCACCGCTAACGGTGCCTCGATTAGCGATCTTGGTGAATCCGCGGCCCTGGAAGCGACCCAAAGCCACCTGGACGACTTCAACCAGCAGCTCATTTCATTGAACGTTAACGGTACGACGGTAAGTATTAATGCTGAAAAGCTCGGCACCCAGTATGACAACGAAAGGGCCGTGGCTCAGGCGCTGGCTTACGGGCACAGCGGCAGCCTGTTTACCCGGCTCGGCCAGGAGATACGCGCGCTTTTGGGCGGGCACAGCAACTTTGCGGCCTTTACGCTTGACGACGGCAAG
>CAYMUN010000023.1:0-9058 GCA_964393835.1 uncultured Candidatus Saccharibacteria bacterium
TCGGTTGTAGTTTTACTCATATATATCTCCTACCAGCTCGATTTCGTTATGCCGGGGATCTCACCCTTGACGGCGTGCTCGCGGAAGCTAATACGGCTCAAGCCAAACTGGCGCATATAGGCCCGCGGCCGGCCAGTCTCAACACAGCGGTTAGTACGGCGAGTCGGGCTGGAATTGCGCGGCAACTTGGCCAAGCCCTCTAAATCACCCAACTCTTTGAGTTCTTTGCGCTTAGCCGCATACTGTTCGATCATCTTGATCCGCTTGGCATCTCTGGCAACGATTGATTTCTTAGCCATATTACACCTCTCCTAAATTTAACTTCGCGACAGCGCGCGCAGAACTATCCCAATAAACTGGACGGGGCGGCATTGCCCTGATGATATCGGCCGCGTTTGGTGTGTTCGATCGACCCGTCAGTATGGCAACTCCTCCTAGGTATTCACTCAGCACTTGAGCACTGACCTGTTCGGGAGATGTTGCATTACCAATAACTGAATGATTAGGGCCTCTCATTACTTGTGCTCCTTTTCAAAGGGCAAGCCGAACTTCTCGAGGAGAGCCCGGGAATGCGCCTTTTGCTCACTATTAATCACGAACACGACCTGCAGACCGTGGACGTTGGTCGTTTCCTCAAATGACAGCTCCGGGAAGACGGATTGGTCGGTAAAGCCGAGACTATAATTGCCCTGTTGGTCAAAGGCTTTGGCGCTGACACCGTGAAAGTCTCTCAGTCGCGGTAAAACAAGAGTGATGATCCGGTCGACAAATTCGTACATCCGGTCGCCACGTAGCGTGACTTTGAGACCAACTTTGTTGCCCTCGCGCAGTTTGAAACCGGCGATAGAATTCTTAGCGATGGTTTCGACGGGCTGCTGGCCGGTGATTTTGCGTAGGGTATTAGTAGCGACCTCGAGGATCTTTTTATCATCTTTGGCTTTGCCGAGACCGATATTGACGATCACCTTTTCCAGCTTGGGTGCCTGGTGGAAATTCTTTAAGTTTAATTCCTTTAGGAGATCTTTGGCGATGCTGGTGTTGTATTCGACACGCAATCGAGCACCGGTGCCGGATTGTTTCAGCGGCTTAGCGGCCTTGGCCTGGGCGGCAGTTTTTTCTTTGGGCTCTGCTGTGGTTGTCATTACTTGATCTCCTTTCCGGTCTTTTTAAAGACCCTGGTTTTTTCACCGTCTTTGTCGATACTGAATCCGATGCGGCTGGCTTTTTTAGTCGTCGGCTCGATGATGCTGACTTTGCTAACCCAAATCGGCTTGGTGATTTCTAAAATCGCCCCTTGCGGATGTTGCTGGTTGGGCTTGATGTGCTTTTTAACGATGTTAATGCCATCGACTGTAACTTTATTGTCTTTAGGATGGACGGCGGTGATTTTACCGGTTTTACCCTTGTATTTACCGGCCCGGACGACGACGGTGTCACCCTTTTTGAGACGAATCTTATATATAGTAGGCGTATTCATTACAGTACCTCCGGCGCGAGCGAAACGATCTTAGCGTAACCCTGGTCGCGCAGCTCGCGTGGTACCGGGCCAAAGATGCGAGTAGCTTTGGGCAGTTTGTCTTCGCCAATGACCACGGCGGCGTTATCGTCAAACTTGATAGTCGAGCCGTCTTTGCGGCGGATCTGATTGCGAGTGCGGACAACGACAGCGCGGATAACAGACTTCTTTTTAACCTGGCCGCCGGGGCTGGCTTGCTTGACGGTAGCGACGATGATGTCGCCGACGTTAGCGTAGCGTTTGCGACTGCCGCCAAGGACGCGAATGCACAAAATCTCTTTAGCGCCGCTATTATCACAAACCAGTAGGCGAGTTTCCTGCTGAATCATGAGGTGGCCTCCTCCGAAGTTTCAGCTTCTGTCTCGGGCTCTTTAGCGGCCTTGGACTTACTGACAGGTTTTACGGGCTCTTCGGTCTTGGTAATCGATAGTGAATCAGCGCGCAAGACTGGCTTCTCGATAATGCGGTCTAAGGTGTGGTGCTTACGGGCGCTGATCGGACGGGTTTCGACAATTGCGACTTTGTCACCGGGCTGGGCCTCATTCTTTTCGTCATGCGCCATGAATTTCTTGCTCACCGTGTACTGCTTGCGGTATAGCGGGTGAGTTTTACGGGTCTGGACGGTAACGACGATTGTTTTGTCTCCCTTGCTGCTAGAGACGACACCGATAAGTTGTTTAGCCATATTAGTTGGCCTCCTTGATTAGGGCTTCGCTGAGGACAGTCAGCATGCGGGCCAGATCTTTGCGCTTAGTACGAATGATGCGATTGTTTTGGATTTCTCCCATGTGCAATCGACGCTTTAGCTCGGTAATCTCTTCACGCATTTTGGTGCTTTCGGTCGTCAAGTCAGCAGTTGATAGTTTGCGAATGTCAGCGATTTTCATGATCACGCCTCCTCCCGAGTCAGGAATTTGGTCTTGACGGGCAGTTTGTGGGCTGCCAAACGCATAGCCTCGCGGGCGACTTCCTCGGATACGCCCTGCATCTCAAACATAATGGTGCCGGGCCGGACTTTGGCGACGTAAAATTCTGGATTGCCTTTGCCGCTGCCCATTTTGACGTCTTGCGGCTTGCGACTAACAGGGGTGTGAGGGAAAATCCGGATCCAAATCTTGCCGCCACGCTTAATATAGCGGGTCATAGCTTGGCGAGCGGCCTCGATCTGGCGCGAAGTGATCCGCTCTTGGCCCTGGGCTTGCAGCGCGTAGTCGCCAAAAGCGATGTAGTGGCCACTGGTAGCGACCCCGCGGATCTTGCCCTTACGCACCTTGCGGTGCTTCATGCGATTCGGGAGTAACATATTACTGAACCTCTCCCTTATAGATCCACACTTTGACGCCGATGATACCGGCGACAGTCTGGGCGTTTACCTGGGCGTAGTCAATATCAGCCCGGATGGTGTGCAGTGGCACGGAGCCAGCGACTTCTTTTTCGCGGCGGGACATCTCGGCGCCGTTTAATCGGCCGGCAACCTCGATACGGATACCTTTAGCGCCGGCACGCATGGTAGCGGCGGCCGTCGACTTGATAGCCCGGCGGAAACTCATGCGGCGCTCCAGCTGGTGGGCGATGTTTTCGGCGACCAGTTTGGCGTACATATCGGGTTTCTTAACTTCTTCGATGTTGATGCGGGTCGGGACACCGCCGTAGATTTTTTCGATCTGCAGCTTGAGTTCGGTGGCTCCCGTACCGCCACGGCCAATCACAACGCCAGCTTTAGCAGTAGCGATAGTAACCGTCACGAGGTTTGGCGTGCGAGTAATGTCAACTTTGTTGATCGAAGCCCGGCTGCCAAGCTTGGTATGGATCAGGCGCCGGACGGCCAGGTCGTCTTTGAGGTATTTCGCGTAATCGCGCTTATCGACGAACCATTTGCTACGCCAGTCCTTGTTGACCTGGAGACGCATGCTGATCGGGTTTACTTTTTGGCCCATTACTTAGTCTCCTCGGTCTTTTTAACCGCCGGCTTGTCAGCAGTCTTAGCAGCCGGCTTCTTTACTTCGCGCTTCTCGCCATCAACAACGACGCGGATGTGACTGGATTTACGCTCAAATGGCAGGGCGCGGCCATGGGCCGCCGGGCGGTAGCGCTTGAGGCGTGGCCCCGGCGTGACACCAATCTCGGTAATCATCAGAGTAGCCGGCTTGTAGCCGTGGTTATGGTCGGCGTTGGCTTTAGCGCTCTGGATAACCTTAGCTACGGGAATAGCGCTTCGGCGTGGAGTATGACTCAAAATAATCAAAGCGTCCTCGACGCTACGGCCGCGCACTAAAGCCGCGACTTCAGCGCACTTGCGCGGGCTCATCTTAACCCCTTTGGCGATTGCTTGGACACTCATCTTATTTGCCCTTCGCTAACTTGCCGCCATGGCTGCGGAACTTACGGGTCGGCGCAAACTCGCCCAGCTTGTGACCGACCATGTTTTCAGTAATGAATACCGGTACATGTACCTTGCCGTTGTGGACAGCCAGGGTCTTGCCGACGAAATCTGGCGAAATAGTCGAGGCCCGAGCCCAGGTCTTGATGATCGTCCGATCATTGTCGCCGAGCGCGTCAACCTTTTTGGCGAGTTTGAAGTCAATAAATGGACCTTTTTTTAATGAACGACTCATGCTGCTTCTCCTGCCGATGAACCGTGAGTAGCCGCAAGATAGCCGGCCCATACTCTTTCAGAAGCTATTTCTTGCAATGCTCCTTCTAAAAAGTCTTCCCGGGCAACTAATTCTGGAGTCAATTCCCTCCATGCCATATCTTCTTGTGACAAATCTGCGTAGTAACGCTTTATGGATTGACTCAGCTCTTCGCGGGTATTCCCACCAGCTTCGTAAAAGTTACCTTCATAACCACCAACGTTCATCATGTCAAACAAGCCTGTGAACTTTGGTGCTTGCGGGTAGTATCCTGCTTTTTTGGAGAATAATTCTTTCATCTGGTTATTTCCTCTTCGCCGAGTGACGGCTTCTTACGATGAATTGGTTGGTTGATTTGCGGCGGCGGGTCTTAAAGCCGAGGGTCTTTTGGCCCCAGGGGGTGCGCGGTGCTTTGCCCATGCCGTGACGGCCGCCGTCTCCACCGCCATGCGGGTGGTCAGCGGCATTCATGACGACACCGCGAACAGACGGACGCTTACCGAGGTGACGATTGCGACCGGCTTTGCCGATCTTGACGTTTTGGTGCTGCTCGTTGCCGATGACACCCATCGAAGCAGTGCACATTTCATTTATCAGGCGGACTTCGCCGCTCGGTAAACGCACCTGAGCGTAGCCGCCCTCGGCTCGACCCATCAGTTGAGCGCTGTTGCCAGCGCTGCGTACCATTTGTGCACCCTTGCCGGGCTTCATTTCGATAGCGTGGATGACGCTGCCGACCGGGATATTTTTGAGCGGCAGGCGGTTGCCAGTCTCGATAGAGGACTCTTCGCCGCTGCTGACGGTCTGGCCGACCTGCATGCCCTGAGCGGCCAGGATATAGTGGTAGGTGCCGTTCGGCTCTTTGATGCGGGCGATGCGAGCGCTGCGGTTCGGATCATACTCGATGTGTTCGATGGTCGCCGTGACACCTTCAGCCAGTTTGAAATTCATAATACGGTAGAATTTTTTGGTACCGCCGCCCTTGTGGCGAGTAGTGATGCGGCCCTGGTTATTGCGGCCATTGCCGCGGCGCTGGGCTACCAGCAAAGAACGCAGTGGCTTTTTGGTAGTGATGCCTGAGAAATCCTGGCTAGTCATGCCACGACGGCCGGGAGTGGTCGGATTGTATTGCTTGATAGCCATTACTTATCTCCCTCTTTGGATTTCTTGGACAAGCGAAACCCACGGCGCGCCGGTTTGGCAGCCAACTTTTCTTCGGCTTTTTCGGTTTTGGCGGCTTGTTTAGTGGCGGCCTTGTCAACCTTTTCTTGGACGGCTTGCTCTTTTTGGTCTTCTTCCTCGATAGCGTCAAAGAATGGCAAGGCAAAGCCCTCGGCCAGCGTTACGTAGGCTTTCTTGATATCATTACGGCTGCCCTCGGAATTTTTCATCCGCTTGCCGCTGATGCTGATAATGCGCTTGGCCTTGCCGGCTTGGTTCATGGTGTTAACTTCGCTGACCTTAACTTCAAACTGGGTTTCGACGGCCCGAGCGATGCTGTGTTTGTTGACGCTGCGATCAACATCAAACACATAAACACGGCTGGCGGCCAGGCCGTAGGTCTTCTCGTTGAGGCGAGGCTTGAGGACGACTGCCTTGGACATTATTTGGCCTCCCTGTTGAGTCGCTCGCTAGTAGCTTTGAGGGCAGCTTGGCTAAAGACAATATTGTCGGCATTGAGGACATCGTAGACATTGACGTAACCGGCGGCTACCAGCTTGACGCCAGGTAGGTTTTGACTGGCTCGGGTAAGCTCAGGCGTCTTGTGCTCGACAGCTATCAGAATATTTTTGCCGGCGCCGATTTTGGTCAGCAACTTGGCTAGCTCGGCGGTTTTACCGTCTTTGGAGTTGATATCTTCGATGATGATCAGTTTGCCGGCATCAGCAGCTAGGCTGAGAGCTTGACGGATGGCTAGGCGCTTGGCTTTGGTGTTGAGCTGTTTGGAATAATTCTCTTGTCCGGTCGGGCCAAAGGTGATGCCACCACCACGCCAAATTGGTACGCGAGACGAACCGAAACGTGCCCGGCCAGTACCCTTTTGCTTCCAGGGTTTTTTGCCGCCGCCGCTGACTAAGCCACGGGTCTTGACGACAGCCAGGTTTTCGCGGCCGTTAGCCAGATACATGACATAGGCGGCTTTGAGCAATTCGTGATTAGTGGGCGCGACGCCAAAGACAGCCTTATCAAGTTTGGCCGGGGCAGCGGCTTTGGTGCCAGTCTTGGTATAGGTAGCAATAGCCATTATTTGGCCTCCTTGATGATCAGAATGCCCTTTTTAGGGCCCGGTACGGCGCCGGTGACGCCGATGACACCGAGTTCGGTATCGACCAGAGCAACTTTGAGGTTACGTACGGTGATCTGGTCGTGACCCAACTGGCCAGCCATCTTGGTACCCTTAAAGATGTGCTGCGGATACATGGAGCCGATAGAACCGGGCTTACGAGTATTACCCTTGCCGCCATGGGTCTTGCGCTGGCGGTGGAAGTTGTGGCGACGGATGGTGCCGGCCCAGCCCTTGCCTTTGGTTAGCCCGGTAACGTGGACGGTATCGCCGATACTAAAAACGTCGGCGCTGATTTTGCTGCCGACGTTGAGTTCTTCTGGGATGTCATTGAGGCGGAATTCACGAATGATCTTGGGCATGACCTTGGCGTTTTTGACATGACCGGCCACGCTCTTGGTGAGCTTTTTGGCGGTTTCGGTACCGATCTGCACGGCGGTGTAGCCGTCTTTTTCGGCGGTCTTGTGGTGCAGTACGGTGTGATCAGCAACAGAAAGCAGGGTAATAGCCGTCACCACACCATCATCTGCGATGGTGCTGGTCATACCGACTTTTCGGGTGATTAATGCTTTCATTTGCTCTTTCGCTTACTTTTCCGTATCAAGGTTTGACATAAAAAGACCTGGTGCCGAGTGGTTTCTACCCCTGTTAAGAGCAGACCTGCTACGCACAACCAAGTACATATTGCACAAAGATACCATAACAGAGTATCATGCTTTGATTACCCCAGTCAACCCGTTGCAAATTCTACAAAATTGAACAGCGGCCTGCAGTGGGCTTCGTATTAGCCGAAAAGCTGATTCCAGGCTTCGCGCTCTGCTTGAGCCTCAGCCCGCAGGCGGGCCCGTTCGGCTCGTTGCTCGGCAGCTTTGGTCGCCAGCGCGCCAATGTCATAAAGCTTGCCATCATATAAGAGGTAATCTATGCGCCTCGCCAGCTCCAGGTTATACCGGCCATAGGTTTCCCCTATGCTGGGTAATTCGCTGCCAAAGTGATCTACAGGAAATCCAAATCCCCGGACATTACCCTGGCGATCATAAGCAATACCTATCGCGTCAAGGGGGCCAGGAATCTGACCAATAGCATGGTGAAATCGATCACTGGGCACCGGGGGCACCAGAGCACTGAGCAAGTGCGTGCCGGACTGGGAAAACCCCATCCGTATATCACCCCTTGATTCTTCAACTGGCAGTTGATTGCCACTTGTCATGGTTACATCTTAATTTCGACATCGCAGCCAGCCGGGAGCGACAGGTTCATCAGCGAGTCGATAGTTTTGGGGGTAGGCTCAAAGACATCAATCAGGCGTTTGTGAACGCGCATTTCAAATTGCTCACGGCCTTTTTTGTAGACATGAGGGCTTTTGACGACCGTAAACGTACTACGACGAGTTGGCAAAGGGATTGGGCCGGCGAGCGAAGCGCCCGTCCGGAGGGCCGTATCAATAATCTGTTTGGCGGCTTGGTCGATAACTTTGTGATCATAAGCCTTGAGGCGGATCCGAATCCGTTGCTTAACGTCTGGTTTGGAGGCATCTGCCATAGGTGTTATTCCTTCCCTCCCCTCTCAGGGAGACCTGCTGTAACATCGAGATGTCTTTCAAAAACGACTTTTAGTCAGCAAAATTTAATTATGTTGTAACAACATTATACCACACAGTGTCAAACTCAGCGTCTACTAACAGCGCTCAGCTTCGTAATGTAACTCTACTGCCACAGCAATAAGCCCCATGGCTGCCAGCGAATTGGTACTGTCCAGCTCAGCTCCTGGAAACCGCACCCAGCTTTGAGCACCCGTAAAGTTGACCTGCACCAGGGGGTAATCGTCAGTTTGAAAATCGCCCTGACTGTCGTTATAAATAACACCTGGCATATGTAACTGCACCATATTGCCTTCGCGGGTATCACCATCCGTACCACTGACTACAAAATCTTGCCCAGCGAGCTCTTGACCGTCGGATTCCGGTGGCAATAAAAAGATGACATCGGGAGATGGTACTGTGGATCGCACTACGTGAGTATCCTTGCTAATTTAGGTTATGAACTTTGGACTACTTGACGATCTTGGTGACGACGCCGGCACCGACGGTGCGGCCGCCCTCGCGGATAGCAAAGCGTAAGCCCTGCTCCATGGCGATAGGAGCGAGCAATTTCACCTTAAAGGTGATGGTATCGCCGGGCATGACCATTTCTTTGTCAGCTGGTAATTCTACCTCGCCGGTCACGTCAGTGGTGCGGAAGTAAAACTGCGGCTTGTAACCTTTAAAGAATGGTGTGTGACGACCGCCCTCTTCTTTGGTCAGGATGTAGACCTCAGAGTCAAACTCGGTGTGCGGGGTGATGGTGCCGGGCTTGGCCAAGACCTGGCCACGCTCGATGTCATCGCGCTCGATACCGCGCAGCAAGATACCGACATTGTCGCCAGCCTGTCCCTGGTCGAGGTTCTTTTTGAACATTTCGACGCCGGTGACGACGGTCTTGCGGGTGTCGCGGATGCCGACGATTTCGACTTCTTCGTTAACCTTGACGATACCGGTTTCAACACGGCCGGTGGCAACGGTGCCACGACCTTTGATAGAGAAGACGTCTTCGATAGGCATCAGGAAAGGCTTGTCGAGCTCTCGCT
>CAYMUN010000024.1:0-9014 GCA_964393835.1 uncultured Candidatus Saccharibacteria bacterium
CGCCGACCCTCTGTTCCGAAGACAGATGCTCTAATCCACTGAGCTACGGGCGCCTGGTACCGTATACTATGGTAACAGAGAAGGAGAGGAGACCATAGTGACTATCGATACGCTGGAGCAGGCTAATCGGGCGCTATTGCCGTATGTGCCGCTGGTCGGCCAGCTTAAGGCCGGTGACGTGACGCTGAAACGTGTCCGCCCCTTGATGAAACTACTCGGTAACCCGGAAGACAAGTTGCGAATTGTACATATAGCTGGCACCAGCGGCAAAACTTCGACGGCTTATTTTATAGCTGCCTTGCTGCGGGCTGGGGGTCAAAAAGTAGGTTTAACAGTTTCTCCGCACGTCGACACCGTGGCCGAACGAGTTCAGATTAACAATCAGCTATTACCAGAAGCCGAGTTTTGCGGACTGCTAGACGAATTTTTAGAGATTATACAGGCGGCCCAGCAACCGCCAACTTATTTTGAGCTGCTCTATGCTTTTGCGTTATGGGTATTTGCCCGTCAGGGGGTGGATTATGCTGTCGTCGAAACCGGTATGGGCGGCTTACATGACGCCACGAACGTGGCCCGGCGGCCTGACAAGATCTGCGTTATCACTGATATCGGTTTTGACCACACCCACTTGCTCGGTAAAACTTTGCCAGACATCATCACCCAAAAAGTCGGCATAGTACATCGGCATAACCATGTGTTTATGTACGAGCAAGCTCCTGAGATCATGAAAGTTGTCGCTCGGCACGTCAAAGACCAAGAGGCGGCTCTGCATATCGTTAGCGACACGCCTCCCGATGTAGAAACCCCGGCCATGGCCGAATACCAACAACGCAATTGGAAACTGGCTTATACTGTCTATGACTATCTGATCGAGAGGGACGGACTACATCATTTAACAGAGAGAGCATTACAAAAAACACAGCGGCAACAAATCCCGGCCCGGATGGAAGTGCGCCAGCTAAAAGGTAAGATTCTGATTATGGACGGCGCCCATAACGCTCAAAAAATGTTTGCTTTTGTCAGTAGTTTTCGACAACTGTATCCAGGAGTACGCCCGGCAATTTTAATCGGTCTCAAAGACGGCAAAGAATATCAAGAACTACTGCCACTGTTAATCCCGCTGGCTAGCCGGATTATTACTACGGCTTTTGAGACGACCCAGGATTTACCAGTCAAATCCATGTCGCCGTCGGCTTTGGCTGCGGCGTTTGAGGTAGCCGGTGCCCGAGAAGTGCAGAGCATAGCCGAACCCCGGCCAGCCCTCCAAGCTTTATTAGATGGATCCGAATCAATCTGTATCATTACCGGATCGTTTTACTTGATTAGCCAAATACGAAATAATGAGCCTAGTCTATGATACGTTTAATTGCAGCAATTGACCGGCAACGGGGTATTGCCAAACATGGTGGCCAGCCCTGGCATATTCCTGAAGATGAGGAGTATTTTTCGCGTTTAACCAAAGAACATGGTGGTCATGTACTGATCGGCGGCACGACGTTTCGTACCTTTAGCGGCCCATTGAGCGATCGACAAAACTATGTACTGACTCGGGACAAAACTCCGATCGAGGGCGTTGAACTGGTTCATAATTTGGAAAAATTCTTGAATGGTTTCCAAGACCGGGATCTTTGGGTGGTAGGTGGCGCCGATGTATTCAGCCAAGTTTTACAAGCGGGTAGAGCTGACGAACTGTATGTAACTAAAATCGAAGCTGATTTTGGCTGCCAGCAGTTTTTTCCGGCTTACGAAGACAACTTTACCTTGGCTAGCCAAGGTGATCTGCAAGAGCAAAACGGCTTTATATTTTCTTATGCTATCTATACCAAACAGGCTTAAGCGGCTTTTCGTAAGATAATTAACACATATTATGTTAAAAAATTCATAGTAGCTCGGTGGTGAGTTCTTTATGCTTAGTGAGGATAAGCAACTAAAGGAGGGCATCGCAACGCATGACACGTACAGCAGAAATCAACTGCCGGCCAACTGCCAAATCTTATTTTGACTTTGACCGTGACTACGGCAATTTGCTAGCTATCGCCTAGCGGCTCATCTACTCCTGACTTTGACTTGACATAGGTGTTAATAATAAAGCTTATGTTAAAATACAAACGTAATGCGTAAAATGACAAAACCCGCGTTTGGTATCGCTGTGATCGCGTGCCTGGTAATAGTCGCTGTAAGCCCGGTCATCGCGGCTATCCCTCCGGCTCCGGCCGCGCCAGGCAGCTCGTTTGATCAGCGGCTTAATCAGCGTAAACAAGAGCGGGCTATAGTGCTGAGCACTAAAGACCAAACCAGGCTAGTCGGACTTTGCGCCCCCGCCCAAACTAAAGTCCGATTGCTACAAAATGATATTGTACCGCTGTTGGCTAACCGGACGAAAGCCTATCGGCAGATTGACGGCAAGCTATGGGTGACTATCGGCCAACTCAAATTAGCCAGCAGGGATACCTTTAAACTAGAGCAAGAGCGTGATGTTTTGGCAGATAAAGTGACTATTTTTCAAGCCACAAGCTCCAGTTTTACGCAGACCCTTGACGATATTTTGGTTATAAACTGCAAAGCCGATGTTACCGGTTTCCAGGCCTTGGTTAGTACGGCGCAGCTGTACTACGCTCAGCTACAATCCCAATCGACAGATATTCGAGGCTATGTGGTTAACACGATTAAACCCGAAATCAACAGTCATATCACTGACCTGCAACCCAAAAACACCACGGATAAGGGTAATTAAGCTATGGATCCTACGACACCCACTCTCGTATCTCCCGAACAATCAGACGGCACGCCACCATTATTTAGCCAACCCTATAACGCGCCAGATGTTTCGCCGCCTACGGTGTCATATCCCCAAACAGTTCCAGAACCACCCGCCTCTCCGGCTCGTAGCAAGCTTTTAATTGCCGTGTTAGTAATAGCCGGTGTCCAGCTACTAGTTATCATTGTCCTGGCCGTAGCCCTAACAGCCAGTCCTAAAGCTAACCCGGTGACAAAAACAAATAGTGCTGCTGACACTGGTCAGTCTACATCGGGCCCTCAAGCAGCTACTGCCTTGGGCACGCAGCAGGCCAATGATTCTATCAGCCAGGATGTTACTAACCTCAATGATGATCATGATCTGCCGGCTAATAAGTTTGATGATAAAGCCCTCGGCTTATAAACAGTAAAACGAGGGCCATCCCGACCCTCGTTTCAGCGGGCTGGAATACGGTAGAAATTTAGCTGTTTTGGTTGTTGCCGCCGCCACGGCTATTGCGACCGCCTTTGGCCTTGGCCTCACGCGGCTGGGCTTCTGCCCCCATGCGAGCTACTCGTTTGCGAGTTTGCTCGTCAGCTTTTGCTAAACCCCGGTTTGAATCTGCCATAGACACCTCCTTACCTTATTATTACCTTTCACACATGGCCGCCAGCCAGATGTTAGTACACCATAGCACCCGGCTGTTGTAGGATCAGTATCATTTTCTATTGACCGCGGGTGTATACTCTTTAAGCCCGAGGAAGGCTAAAGCTAAAGCTGCTGCCCTTGCCGGGCTCTGAGCTGTCCAACTGGATTTTGCCATCGGATAGCTCGACAATCAATTTAGAGATGTAGAGTCCTAACCCGGTACCTTTGGTGGTGTCGCGGGTCAATAAGCTACTGCCAGCCTGCTGGAACTTGCGAAATAGTAACCGTTGACTGTCCACGGGCATGCCGCGGCCAGTGTCGGTCACAGCGGTATAGATAAAGTCATCATCGGCCCGGGCACTGATGGTGATGCTGCCCTTGTCAGTAAACTTTACGGCATTGCCGACCAGATTGTAAATCACCTGTTTTGTTCGTTGCCGGTCGGCTTGAACGGGCGGCGCTCCTGCAACTGATGGGTCACAGACCAGCTGGAGACCTTTAGTATCGCAGAGAGATTGGAGCTCGCGGCTGACTTCGTTTACGACGTCCGTAAGGGCAAAAGCCTCTGGTTTCATCAGGATTTTGCCTTGTTCTAGCGCCGAAACGTCCAAGAAATCATTGACAATGCCAATCAGTCGTATAGATGATTCATGAATATCTTCGACCATTTCTGATAAATCGGGATCTGTCAGGCTGGCGGCATAATATTTCTTAATTAAAGCCGCGTTGCCGCGAATAGCGGTCAGAGGTGTCCGTAGTTCATGGGAGGCGATTGATAAGAATTCATCTTTGGAACGCTCCAAAACTTTTTGCTCGGTAATATCCTCCAGCAAGACGACGACACCGATCTGCTGCTTATCGCCCTCCGCAACTTCATTAACCATCGGGGCGATAAACAATCGAACTACCCGCTGGCCAAAGTTTACTGCCTGCCGCTCCATTGGCTGGTTAGCCTCAAGGCTCTCCACAATCAGCTGGCGGAGCTGTAATTCCGGCTGCAGGACGTTATCGATCATCGCGAGCGACCATTCACCGTCGCCGGCAGAAGACTTGGCAGCCAGCATGCCTCTCACGGCCAGGTTAGTCAGTACCACTTCAGGATTCACGTCGCACATGATGAAACCCATGTTTAGGCTATCCAGAAACGAATAGGCTCGCGATGTCGAGGCTATCAGTTGCTCAGTCCGGAGCGCGATCTTGGACTCAGCCTGCTTTTGGTTAGTGTCAAAGGTAGCATAACTGTCACTGACCTGATGCAGCAGGGCCTGGATTTCTGGCGAAAGGTTGGGGTTTTTGCCAAATGTTTGCTGGAGTTGGCCAAGCAGCAGCGGGTGATAGTCGGGGGGTTGCATGGCCTTAGTCGCCGGGCGACTCGGCTGCTTTATCGGTTTTGGCTAACACTGACTTGATCCAGGTAATGACCTGATCCGGATCAGTCTCACTTTTGATGATCGACAGATCGGCGCCTTGGGTAAAGACCTCGTGTGAGACCCGCATATCAGACATATTAGTCAGCACTACCACCGGGATAGCTTTGGTTTCGGGGTTTTCACGCAGCTTGGTGAGCATTTCGACGCCGTTCATAGTCGGCATCATGACATCGAGCAGGATAATATCAGGACGATAGGTTTTGAGCTTATCAAGTCCCTCCTGGCCGTTTTCAGCGATTTCAGTTTCGTAACCCTCCAGCTTAAACAGCTTTTGGTACATTCGGTAAATCAGGGGATCATCTTCGACGAGCAATATTTTTGTCATAATTTTATCTTGACCTTTCTAAAGCCAAGTATAGCCACCCTGGCCATGTCCGGCAAGCTCCGATTACGGCCGGCCGCTGACATATTGCAACGGATTAACCGGCTGGCCGTTGACCCTTATTTCAAAATGTAAGTGGGTGCCAGTAGAGGCGCCAGTCGATCCCTCTAACCCCAGCGTGGTGGCAGTATCGACTATTTGTCCCGACTGCACAGAGATAGAGAACAGGTGGCCATATAACGAGGTCAGGCCGGCTCCATGATCGACGATTACGTAATTACCAAAACCGCTGTATGAGTGCACTGTCTCTACGACCTTACCGGGTTTAAAAGCCTTAATGGGCGTTATACCGGCTGCTTTGCCATCACTGATATCTAATCCGGTATGCGTTGGCTGATAGGGCCAATGGGGCACGCCAAACGTCGTAGTAATCTCGCCATGAATCGGCCAGACCGCTTCCGGATTAGCCGGCTGTGGAGCCTGACCTCCGGACGGCGCAGCTGGTAGTGGAGTAGTCTGTTTGACCAGTCGGGCCGGGGGAGCATCAATGACTGGTATCGGTGTGTGGTCAGTCGGCTTTATGACAGCGCTGACATCGGGCGTGTGTGAAATAAATCCTAAAATAGTAATAGTACCGCTACCAACGGCTCGGGCGGTGGCTGCTATAGAATGCTGAGCGCTACGTACCATAAATAGACAGCCGTCGACAGCAAATTTACCTACCTGAGCACCGGTCAGGGCGACAGATCTGGCGCCGCTGTTGATTGCGTTTTGAGCCGAGTTTAGCTCCTGCTCCAGCTTTGCTACCGCCATGACAGCAGCGTTGGTAACGACGTTAGCAGTGTTTGGCGTATAGGTAGATTGAAGGCTTGCAACAGTATTGGCCCCGGTGGCTTTCGCCTCTGTATTACTGACAAAAGATAACAGAAGCGAAAACATCAGTAAGCCGGCAATTATAAGCAATAAGTACGTAAGGTAGCGTAATTTGTAGAAGACTAAATCTATATGCTCCATCATATAACTCACCAGTCTGCCAGGTGGCCGTTAAGCTATATATTATACGCTCAACTTGGGAGCACTGCATCCATAAGCAGCAATAGCTGCTAATTTTGCTTAAAGCTTTTTACAATAGTTTCGAGCTGAGGGGTGTACTGCCTGTAATCATAAGCACTGGTAACTTGCTTGCCGAGATAATTGGTGCTTGCATGCTGATATGTCCGCATAAATACCTCGATAATTTTGTCAGAGTCCTTGTGAAAGTAGTAGTGGATGTCATGCTCGCCACCAGTAATTTCCGGCGGCCCAGTCGCGCTTATATCGGGGGCGGTTTCGGCAAATTCCCATACCGGGGCGCCATTAATATGTGTCTCTTTGCTTGTAGGATGCTTATCGACCGTTTGTTGCAGAGCAGTATTTTTAAACTCTTCATAATTAGCAAATTGTGGCCCACCAGGATATTCACCGGGAACCGGGATGATAGTTACCTGGATTACCCAATTGTTTTCGTCGCCAGAAGCGTTGAAGGCGGCGGGTTTTAGCGTTAGAAACTGTTCGCTACCGCTCAAATACTGCGCGATCCATTTATCAGGCAGCTGAAAACTATACAGGCTGTTTTGATCGTTAAACGTCGTTGTTTTAACTGGCGCGCTTGATTTTGATTGCGTAGCTGACTGGTTTGGGGGTGTGGTTTTCTGTTGGCGAGAGCCTACCATATAGGCCGCCGCGGCAATGAGCCCCACTACAACCAGCACTAGCAAGATTTCTACTGCGCTAAAACCACGCTGGTTTTTGTTCATGACGGCAACTATATATAAAAAATAAGCCCCAGTCTATAGTGCTTATGCTTGGAGGATTATCGTAGACGCTGCAGCAACTATAATCAGCGATATATCAGTATACCTACATTAACAGCTGCGTACATTACTGACCATAGAACACCCTCAATTACTAGTGGCTTCAATCGATGACTAATCGCGTATATTAAGAGTGATGAGCGAGCAAATTGCGTATAGCGACCAACTTATCAAGGAAACGTTTTTAGAACTATGATTGCTAAATATTGTAATTATTTGGGGTATGGTCGTTAAAGGGTAGACAAAAGCAACGATATACATGAGTTTATCAGCCATAGTTTGTCTACTTTTAGTTTGTGCAATCACTAAGACTTAGTATAACAAAAGACAGGTATGGGAAGACTGTTCTACATCGCAGCAGATTGTTTAACCTCAGTGAATGAAACAACCTTTCCCTCATTCCACTCAAACTTAGCAACATAACTGTGCGAATTTCTAGTTAAGTCAGCCGTGCCCATATCCTCGCCTGTAAAGCTAGCCCTAATGGCATTTATAGTTCCGTCATGCGCTACCAGTAAAATTGTTTGATCGGGACTTGCCTTGCTTAGATCTTCGACGCAAGTCAGCACTCTTTGCTGCATTTGCGCCAAGGACTCGCCATTAGGTGCGACAAAATTAGCATTTTCTTGGGGAGTCATACCTGCAGGGTAATCTGAGTATGGCTGATTAGCCAGGTCTCCGTAATTAACTTCACGCAGGCTCTTACTACGCTCAATTTTAGTTGTAATACCTATCTGTCGTGTAACTATATAAGCAGTAGCAAAAGCTCTACCCATGTCACTTGATGCAACCCTGTTAAAATGCACCCCTTTTAGTTTTGTGGCAGCAGATAAGGCGTCCTGCACACCTTGTGCTGTTAGCGGAGTATCAATCCAGCCTGAAAGACGTTGGTTTTTATTATTTTCTGTTTCACCATGCCGAGCAATATAAAAGGTCGTCACGTGCTAGTCCTTATATTCTATGCGCAAGGCGTAGTAGGTGTCAGATTCGCTTAGGTTTTCAACAGAATGTAACGATTCAGCGTAAAGGTTTTCAACTAATGGTTGATCAGGTGTAACTTCCTTCTTAGGAATATCTTCAGTTCTGCCATCTGCATAGTAATATCGCAGCAAAGCCGACCTAAACACGCGCATTTCACTTGGCCTAAGGTGATGATGGAAAGGCTCGCGTACACCAGGCGGCAAAAGCACCACTAGTTCACGACGGCTATCATCCTCATAGACGACTCTGTGGGAATTTGGAGCAGCGCTCACCCCATCATAGCTAGGATCTTGATCTGCGCTAGGTGGCGGTAATTCAAACTCTGTCATGGCTTAATCATAGCAATAAACAGGGGTAGGTGCTAACTCGGTTTCAAATGGAGGTAGATCTAACACCTCTGGAAGTCTTGGAGGTCGTTACAGGAACAAGTTTACACCTATGCTTGAGGAATTATTGAGGTGGCAGACTATCATACCTGCAACAAAGTGAGCTGCGTAACTAAGCTTATGCTATAGTTTTAGCTATGTCGAAGTCTTCGGTAAGCAAGATAACGAGACACTTTTTGAGTACCAATTTAGGCAAAGCTCTATTCGCCATAGCAGCCTTCAGTATGTTGATTGCTGTCTTTTCACCGTTCATACTTTCTTCTCCGCAATGTACAACAGAGGTTACTCAGCAGCAGCGCAATGTTTCAGGATGCATCGTAGGTGCAGATTTTGGTTCGGGGATGGGGATTATTTTTGGAATCGGATCTGCAGGCACAGCCTTAGTTCTAGCTTTGATGTTAGAAGCAGCTTGGTTTAAAAAGCTCAGTTTTTTGGCAAAATTCTTTCTGCTCATACCTGTCGTTATGCTTTTCGTTTATTGTCTATGGGTTTTGGTGGGATTAGTTAATTTTATTTTGTAAAAGTCACTATGAATCAGATCGGAATTAACAAATAAGCCAATCCTAAAGAGATGGAACTGGCATTTGCGTCGATTTTTGAATGTTGGAGGGCCAGCGGGGACTCGAACCCCGGACACCCTGCTTAAGAGGCAGGTGC
>CAYMUN010000025.1:0-7016 GCA_964393835.1 uncultured Candidatus Saccharibacteria bacterium
CGGTTGGCGTCGGCCATTTTATGGACGTCTTCGCGCTTTTTGACGGCGGCGCCTTGTCCGTTATAGGCATCCATTAGCTCCAGCGCGATGCGGTCTTGCATGCTCATGCCTTTGCGGGCCCGGCAAGCGGCCACGAACCACATGATAGTCAGATGATTTTGGCGCTGGCCTTTGACCTCAAAAGGAATCTGATAGTTAGCACCACCGACACGGCGGGAGCGGGTTTCCATGTGCGGCATGACGTTTTTCATGGCCTGCTCAAAGACTTCGAGTGGGTTGTCGATTTTGAGGCGCTGAGCGGCTTTTTCCATACCGCCATAAACGAGGCGCTCGGCAATCTGCTTTTTGCCGTTGAGCATGACTCGATTGATCAAGCGCTGCACCGGTACGCTATTGTAAAGGCGGTCGGCAGGAATGTCTCGGACTAATGAAGCAGTTTTTTTACGCGGCATTATTTGCTCGCTTTCTTGGTGCCATACTTGGATCGGCCCTGTTTGCGATCGTTGACGCCCTGAAGGTCTAGACTTCCCCTGACAATATGATAGCGGACGCCGGGAAGGTCTTTGACGCGGCCACCACGGACGAGGACAACAGCGTGCTCCTGCAAATTGTGGCCCTCGCCGCCGATGTAAGCCCAGACTTCGTAGCCGTTGCTCAGGCGCACGCGGGCGACCTTACGCAGGGCGGAGTTTGGCTTTTTTGGAGTCTTGGTGGTTACCTTGACGCAGACGCCGCGCTTAAACGGCGCCGGCTTTTCGTAGTTGCGGGTTTTGAGATTGTTGGTGACGCGCTGCAGGGCCGGCGACTTGGTCTTGCTGGTGACCTTGACGCGCGGTTTGCGCACTAACTGGTTGATTGTTGGCATTCGTACTCCTTGCTGTCTGTGATCTGCTGCGTCTTATGGAAGCATGCCGACTTCCCTGGCTCGGATCACTTAAATTTTCTTACCTCTATTGTAACAGGTCTAGCTGTCGGATTCAACTGGGGTAGCACCCATGACGGTGTTGGCTTCAGCTAACAACGCTTCCTCGGCTTCGTCTTCTTCGGTTTTAGCACCGGTACCAACCGGAATTTTGCGGCCTAAGATGACGTTTTCTTTGAGACCATAGAGCTTATCGACTTTACCGCTGGTAGCGGCAGCGATCAATACCCGGGTCGTGTCCTGGAATGACGCCGCGCTGAGGAACGAATCAGTACTCAAGCTGGCTTTGGTGATGCCGAGCAGCAATTGTACCGGTTTAGCCGGTTTCTTGCCGTCGGCCACCAGGGCTTCGTTGGCTTCGACGACGGCTAGCTTGCTGACGATATCACCGGTTACGAATTCACTGTCGCCGGCTTCTTCGATCTGAACACGACTAAACATCTGACGAACGATGATTTCCAAGTGCTTGTCGGCAATGTTTTGCCCCTGGGCCGCAAAAATCTTGAGAATCTCGCTCATGATGTAGCGCTGAGTGGCTTCGACGCCTTGCAGGCGCATCAGGTCGTGCAGGTTAATAGAGCCATTTGTCAGGCGCTGGCCGCTGACGACCTTATCACCATCTTGAATCGTCAACTGCTTAAAGCCAGGTATCTCATAGCGGACTACGCTCTGGCTGGTCGGCGTGATGATTACGGCTTTGTCGGTCACGGTAGCTTTACCGGGCATCGGCGCCACCAAAGGCTCAGAAGCGTCCTCAAGGGCCGCGACCACGTCACCGGCTACGACATCGGAGCCGCTAGCGACTGTGGCTTTGCGCTCACCGAGCGATAGCGTGACTTTTTCTTTGTCGTCGGCAGTGATCTGAACGACGTAGTGGTCGCCCTCCTCCCAGGTATTGGCTATGCCGGAGATTTCAGTCAGGTAGGCCTGGCCCTTAGGAGTGCGAACTTCAAACAATTCCTCAATGCGCGACAGACCCTGGGCGGTATCATCGGCGATGGCGCCGCCAGAACGGTGCTTGGAGTCTAATGACAGCTGGGTACCAGGCTCACCGATACTTTGGGCGGCAATGACGCCGATGGGGTGGTTTTCGGCTACCATTTCGCCGGTTGCCGGATCGACACCGTAAGATTTCTGGGAAACACCGCGGACGTTGCTGCAGCTCAGGCCGCTCATGATCTTGACACCATCGATTGCCTCGTCGGCTTCGATCTTGGCGGCTATATCAGCGGTGATGAGCTCACCTTTTTTAAAGAAGCCTTTGAGGGCTTCAGCCGAGAAACGGCCGGTTAAGCGCGAGGAGTACGGGACGCCTATATAGGCAGCATCGGCTCGTAGCATGGCGAAGCCGGGATCACTGGTATCGTCGTTGACGGTAAAGACATCTTGCGAGACATCAACCAGGCGGCGCGTCAGGTAGCCGGCATCAGCGGTTTTTAGCGCAATGTCGATCAGGGCTTTGCGGGTACCCCGGGTGCCGGTGAAATATTCCAGCGGGTTGAGGCCCTTTATATAGCCTGACTTGATTGGCAGCTCGATGACATTACCACCGGCATCTTGCAACACGCCCAACATACCGACGGCATTGTTAAGCTGAGAGATGTTACCGCGAGCACCGGAGTTTATAGCAATAGCCATAGAGGAATCTTGGCCAACCATCTGCTCGGACAGCATATCCTGGACTTTAGTTTCGACTTTGGTCCAGTTATCAACGGTCAATCGGTGGCGCTCATCATCGGTGATGAAGCCCTCTTCGTATTGGTCTGAGATAGCCGCGGAGCGGACTTCTCCCTGGTCGAGCAATTCATCCATGCCGGCAATCGGCGCGAAGTCGCCCATACCCATGCTGAGACCGGAAAGCGTGGCGTAGTAAAAGCCCAGGTCTTTGAGGTCGTCGGCAATTTCGGCGGTTTTTTCCTGGCCGTACTGAGCGTAGACTTGGGCCATTACCTTTTGGAGGCGCTTTTTGGTCATCGTCTCGTCTTGCAACGGGAAATCTTCGGGAAAAATTTCATTGAATAGCAAGCGGCCGATAGTCGTTTGAGGCCTACCGCCACGGAATGGTAACCGGACATAGCTTTGGAGGCTGATCACGCCGTTATCAAGCGCCATGAGAGCTTCATTGAGGCTAGAGAATGACGTAACGACAGTGGGATCATTGCCGGGACGTTCGTAAGTCAAGAAGTAGCAACCAAGGACGATATCTTGCTCAATATGTAAAATTGGCGAACCGTCAGCCGGCTTAAGCAGATTGCGGTTAGCGGCCATAATGTCACGGGCCTCGGCCTGGGCCTTATCACTCAGCGGCAGGTGAACAGCCATCTGGTCACCGTCAAAATCAGCGTTGAAACCTTTGCAGACTAAGGGGTGAAGCTGGATAGCTCGACCCTCGATCAGTACCGGTTGAAAGGCTTGAATACTCAGGCGATGGAGTGATGGCGCGCGGTTTAGCAAGACGTACTTGCCTTTGATGACTTCATCGAGCGCGTCCCAGACCATGGTTTCACCCATTTCGATTAAGCGTGAAGCGCTGCGAATGTTGTGGGCCTGCTCGCGGGCGATTAATTCGCCAATCACGAACGGCTTAAACAGCTCGAGGGCCATCATTTTAGGCAAACCACATTGGTTAATTTTGAGCTCCGGCCCAGCCACGATGACTGAACGACCGGAATAATCAACACGCTTACCAAGCAGGTTTTGGCGGAAACGGCCTTGCTTGCCCTTGAGCATGTCGCTCAACGACTTGAGGCGGCGACGTTGGCCAGTCGCTGCCACTGCCCGTCCGGAACGGGTGCTGTTGTTATCAATCAGGGCGTCGACGGCTTCCTGCAGCATGCGTTGCTCGTTGCGGCGGATGACTTCCGGCGCATTGAGATCCATTAGCTTTTTGAGCCGGTTGTTGCGGTTGATGACACGACGGTAGAGATCGTTGAGATCAGAGGTCGCGAAGCGGCCGCCGGTCAGCTGCACCATCGGGCGCAGATCTGGAGGAATCACCGGTAGTACGCTGACGCACATGCTCGACGGTTTGATGCCGGCCCGATCCATCGACTCCAGCAAACGCAGGCGCTTCATCAATTTCTTTTTGCGCTGGCCTTTGGCGTCTTGAGCCTCGGCGTCTAATTCGGCAATCAGTTCTTTAAGATCAATGTCGCTCAGCAGGTCGCGGAGAGCGGCACCGCCCATACCGACGGTTACCAGGGAGCGCATTTCACTGGGGAGATTGCGGAAATCGGTCTCATTAATCAACCGCAGGCGTTCCAGGCTAACCAGTTGGTCACGATACAGCTCAAAGTCCTTGGTCAACTGCTCGAGCTCCTTGGTTTGCATTTCTGCCAAGGCTTTGACGTTGGCTTCGGGGGCTTCGGCTTCTTTTTCGTAGCGTAGCTTGATGGCTTCTTTGGCGGCGGCAAATTCAGCTTCTTTGTCAGCCAAGAGTTGATCACGCTTAGCCGCGTCGACACTCTTAATGATATAGCTGGCAAAGTAAGCCACCCGCTCCAGGTTTTTAACGGTCAGGCCCAGGAGCAAGCCCATGGCGCTCGGTGTGCCGCGCAGGAACCAAATGTGCGAGACGGGTACGGCCAGGCTGATGTGTCCCATGCGCTCACGACGGACGATGCTGCGGGTGACCAGTTCGCCATTCTTGTCGACAGCGGCTTCGCGGCTGCGGACGCCTTTGTATTTGGCGTCGTGCGGATTAATATCTTTGACAGGGCCAAAGATACGCTCGCAAAACAGGCCGTCGCGTTCGGGCTTTTGGGTGCGGTAGTTAATGGTTTCCGGTTTGGTAACTTCACCGTAACTCCAGTCTAAGATGTCAGCTGGGCTGGCAACTGCCAATCGTACAGCGTCAAAATCAGCGATGTCGGTACCGTTATTGGAATAGCGTTGGGTTGGTGACATCTTAAACCTCCTCTTTGTTATCAGTGTCTGTATCAGTCATATCCGAATCTTGGTCAACCGGCACCATCACCAGATCGTCAGCGTTAGCCGCCGCGTCGGGGCTGCCGTTTTCATCAACATCGACAATACTGAATTCATCGACGGTAGCTTCTTCGGTAACGTCCACGTCTGAGATGGCGGCTTGCGGCACATCTACCTCCGACGGATGACTGGCTTCTTCTTGGATATTGCTGGCTAGGACGGCTTCGGCGTCAACCAAAGTATCGGAATGCACCAGATCCACTTTGAGACCCAAACCTTGGAGCTCTTTGACAAGCACGTTAAAGCTTTCGGGCACCTTGGGGCCAACAATCGGCGTCTTTTTAATGATCGACTCATAGGCTTTGCTGCGTCCGTAGACATCATCCGACTTGATGGTTAGCATTTCTTGGAGCGTGTAGGCCGCGCCATATGCTTCCAGGGCCCAGACTTCCATTTCGCCGAAGCGCTGGCCGCCGTTTTGGGCTTTGCCGCCGAGTGGCTGCTGGGTAACCATGGTGTACGGCCCTGTCGAGCGAGCGTGGATCTTATCAGCTACCATGTGGTTAAGCTTGATCATATACATGCTACCGACAGTGGTGCGCTCACGAAAAGCGTCACCGGTACGGCCATCAAATAATTGCTGCTTACCATCTTCGGGCAGGCCGGCTTCTTTGAGCAACTCATGAATCTTTGGTACGGGTACGCCGTTAAATGACGGGCTGGCAACTTTCATGCCGAGGGCCCGGGCCGCCATACCCAGGTGGGTTTCAAACAGCTGGCCGACATTCATACGGGATGGCACGCCGAGCGGATTAAGGACTATCTCAACGGGGGTGCCGTCTGCCATGAATGGCATGTCTTCGACAGGCAGGATGCGGGCGATGACACCCTTGTTACCATGGCGGCCTCCCAGTTTGTCGCCGACAGCGATCTTGCGCATCTGGGCCACGAAGACCTGTATTTGCATAATGACGCCGGCTTTGAGCTCGTGGCCGTTTTCGCGGCTAAAGACTTTGACACCGACGACTTTGCCGTGCTTGCCATTGCTCATGCGCTGCGAGGTATCGCGGACTTCTTTAGCTTTTTCGCCAAAGATAGCACGTAGCAAGCGCTCTTCGGAGCTGAGCTCTTGCTCGCCCTTAGGCGTGATTTTACCAACTAAAATATCGCCAGGATGGACTTCGGCGCCGATACGGACAATGCCATCCTCGTCAAGGTGACGCAATGTTTCCTCGGAAACATTAGGAATATCAGAGGTGACGACTTCGGGGCCCAGCTTGGTCTCGCGGACTTCAATCATGAAATCAACAATGTGAACCGACGTCAGAGTATCATCCTCGACTAATTTGCGGGAGATGATAATGGCGTCCTCAAAGTTGTAGCCAGCCCAGGGCATAAAGGCCACGACTAAGTCTTTACCGAGTGCCAATTCGCCGTCAGCGATGGACATACCTTCGATTAGGACATCGCCAGTTTTCACTTTATCGCCAGTCTTGACGACTACTTTTTGGTTGACTGACGTGCCTTCGTTACTTCGGACAAACCGCTGCGGCTCGTAAGTAACGCTGCCGTCTTTATACTTTACGACTACCGCGTCGGCGGTAGCTTTGGTGACTTCACCGGCACCACTGGCCAAAATAACCTGGCCGGTATTGCGGGCAGCCTCGACCTCCAGGCCGGTACCAACAATCGGGCTGGCTGGCTGGATCAACGGCACGGCCTGGCGTTGCTGGTTACTGCCCATCAGCGAACGGTAGACATAGTTCTTTTCAATAAACGGAATCAGGCCGGCAGAGCTGCCGATAATTTGGTTGCGCGAAGCGTCAAGGTGGGTCACGTCGTTAGCGTCGACTTCACCGGATTTCAAGCGCGAACGGGCGCTCAAACGATCGTGCACAAAGTAACCGTCTCTGTCGACTTCGCTACCACCGCCGGCGATGATGGCTACTTCTTCGGCAAAAGCGTCGAGATAGACCACGTCATTGGTGACTTTAGCCTTGACCGGCCACGTCGCCCGTCCAGTAATCTTAGCCAGCTTAGCGGCATCGGCAGCGCTAATCTTAGCGCCGGCTTTAACCAGTACTTTACCTTTGTCGTCTGTTAGGTCTTCGGCGGCAATATGACCGACAATATCTTTGGGCGTGGCGGCATTGATGACTTTGCGGTA
>CAYMUN010000026.1:0-6963 GCA_964393835.1 uncultured Candidatus Saccharibacteria bacterium
GCGTTGGTTTCCGGTACCAAAGGCCGGGGGTTCGAATCCCTTCGGGCGCACCATACATCAATGTTACACTTATAGGATATGGGAATCATTGAAGCGATTGTGCTCGGTGTGCTTGAGGGAGTGACGGAGTTTTTGCCGGTTAGTAGTACGGGGCACCTGACGATCGCCGAGAAACTGTTTGGTCTATCAATCAACAGCGCGGGAGTAACAGCCTTTACGGCTATCATACAGCTAGGCGCGACCGCTGCTACGCTGATATATTTCCGTCAGGATATCTGGCGAATCGTGACCGGTTGGCTGAGAGGCTTGGTTAACGCAAAAGATCGCAGCAGCCAAGACTATACGTTTGGCTGGGCGGTGATTATTGGCTCGATCCCGATCGCGGTGGTCGGGTTGGCATTCAAAGATCAGATCGAGCATAACTTACGCAGTTTGTGGATCGTGGCTATTGCTCTGATCGTTTGGAGCGGCGTGATGTGGCTGGCTGATCGGACAGCCCGCCAAGACCGCCACGAAAAGGACACTACCTGGCGCGATACCCTGGTTATCGGTCTTGCTCAATGTTTGGCCCTGATCCCCGGTGTTTCCCGCTCTGGGGCCACGCTGTCGGCCGGTTTGCTGCGGGGCTTTGACCGGGTAGCCGTCACTCGCCTGTCATTCTTTTTGGGAATTCCGGCCCTGTTGGCTGCCGGCCTGCTCGAAGCAGTCACCCGGGCTTCCGATATTGGCCAGGGCGTGGGCTGGACAGCCACCATCATTGGCATCCTCACTACTTTTGTCGTCGCCTATGCCGCTATCGCTTGGCTGCTAAAGTTTATCGCTCACCATAGCTATACGGTATTTATTGTCTATCGTCTGGGGTTAGGCTTAGTGCTTATAGTACTGCTCGCGACCGGTGCTCTAGCCGCTACTTAGTGGCATTCTTTACAGTGCCGCAATAAAATTTTGTTTATAATTTCTTTGAGAGTTACTAGGGGGGCCACGATGAAGACATTCAAAGAGTTACGAAATGATTTTAGCGAGCATCGAGAGCTGCGCAAATTGTTGCGCGATGATACCTATCGGCTGTACTAGGTTATTTCTTGTGCTTGTGTGATTTTTTAGCGACTGGTTTTGACGGTGCTACGGCCGTGTGCTGAGCCATGTCATGCAGATCACGCAACATTTGTTCCATTGTCATGACAGTTCCTTTTTGTTATTAAGACTTGCTTAACGAGCTAAGCATAGGCCTCGGCTCTGGGGTGTGCTGTAAAAATTCTTACAGTAAATCGTTATCTTTGCTCTGGGGCGGCGGCAAAAGCTTATGGCGGCCGGCATATTTGGCGCGCAGCAGTGCTTGTTGCAGGGTCTGGAGTACTTGCTCGGCCTGGTCATAACTCATACCGACCCGGGCCACGGGCAAGGTCTGAGCCGGGCCGCTAGTCTGAGTAAAATTCAGGGTAATCCCGGCTTGGTTCCAGATAACATCGAGACCGTCGCTGTACATGGTGCGTGTATCAAAACCAACCAGCATAACCACTGATTTAGCCGTGAATTCGGCGCTACCCTCGGGACGAATCTGATCGGGCATGTCGCCGTCATAATTAGCCAGCTCCCATAGCTGGACGGCTTCACGGTCTTGGACGCCAAAATAGCTAATCAGGAGCAGGAGTATATCTTCGGCAGGGCGCTCGATACCAGCTTCAATTCGCTCCAGGCGTTGCTCATCTATTTCTACGGCACCCGAAACTTCGCTCAGGGTCTGGCGTGACTGTTCCCGAACGTATTTCAGGTGTTTTCCCAAAGTAATAAATGGAGCCTGCGGTTCATTCATACCTTCCATAATAAGCCCGGGCGAGGGGTCGTGCAAGCATAAGAAGCCGCCGCCTTGTATAATGAGACCTGATGAATATTCTTCCTGATGTCAGTTTGACAGATTACTCTACCATGGGACTAGGAGGCAAAGCCGCTTTCTTGGTAGCAGTCACCACCCGTATGGAAGTCTTGGAAGCATTAAGTTGGGCCCAGACTCGCCAGCTACCGGCAGTGATGATCGGTGAGGGCAGCAATATCGTCTGGCGCGACGAGGGCTTCCCAGGTCTGGTCATCGTTGACAAGATCCTCGGCTACGAAGTTTACCAGGAGGATGAAGCTAATGTTTACCTGACAATCGGCAGCGGCGAGCCCTGGGACAGTGTTGTCGAACGCAGCGTGGCAGCCGGCCTGACCGGCATCGAGGCCTTGAGCTTAGTCCCGGGCACGGCCGGCGCCACGCCGGTGCAAAACGTCGGCGCCTACGGCCAGGAGATCTCACAAACCCTGACCACGCTCGTAGCTTTTGACACCCAGGCCCGCGACTTTGTGACTTTGCGCGGTGACGAGTGCGGTTTTGGCTACCGGATGAGTCGTTTTAAGACCACTGACAAGGGTCGCTTTTTTATTACCAGCATCACCCTCCATCTCATGAAAGCCAATCCCCAGCCACCGTTTTATGGAGCGCTTCAAACGTATCTAGAAGCTGCTAAAATCACTACCTATACGCCAGCCGTTATTCGTGAAGCAGTTATTACCATCCGCTCCAGTAAACTGCCTGATCCGGCCCAGGTACACAACACTGGCTCGTTTTTTGCTAATCCCATCGTCAACGACGCCGAGTACGCCTACATTTTAGATAATTTTCCGGATATGCCGCACTGGTCAGTCGGCAACGGTTCGACTAAGTTGTCAGCTGCCTGGTTGATTGAGCAAGCCGGCTTTAAAGATTACTATGACGCCGACACCGGCATGGCCACCTGGCCAAAACAGGCGCTGGTGCTGATCAACAAAAACGCTAAAAACACCGCTGACTTACTCCGTTTCCGCCAAAAAATCATCGATGCCGTCCAAGCTAAATTCAATATCACCCTCCAGCAAGAGCCGGAATTGCTGCCATGACCGACAAGCCATTGTTGATTTAGTCGTCGCTGGGGAGTGGGAAGCGTAGGGCGAAGTGTTTTACTTCGTCTCTTAACACGTTAAGTTTGGTCTCATCGGCGTGATTGTCGATGGCTTGTTTCATCCAATCAGCGATGGTGACCATGTCTTTTTCGACTAGACCGCGGGTGGTGATGGCCGGCGTGCCAAAACGGATACCGCTAGGACGGTACATTGGCAACGTGTCGTCGGGCACCGAATTTTTATTAAGCGTCAGGCCAATTTTGTCGAGGGCCACCTCGACGATTTTGCCGTCCAGGTCAAAGCTTTTGTGCATGTCGGCCAGGATCAAGTGATTGCTGGTACCGCCGGTGACTAGCGAAAAACCGTTCGCTAAGACAGCGTCAGCTAGGGCGCTGGCATTTTTGATGATCTGCTGCGCGTAAGTCTTAAACTCCGGCTTGAGCGCCTCGCCAAAGGCTACGGCTTTGGCAGCGATGATGTGTTCGTGCGGGCCACCCTGCATACCCGGGAAGACCGAGCGGTCGATTAGTGTCGGAATGTTTTCAAGGGTTTTTTCTGGGGCCTTTAAAGGCGTGCTGACTGTACCTTTACTGAGGATTAAGCCACCACGCGGGCCACGCAAAGTCTTGTGGGTAGTCGTAGTAATGACATGAAATCCGTAATCAAAGGGGTTCTTGGCGACGCCGGCGACAATCAGGCCGGCAATATGAGCCATATCGGCCATCAGTAGCGCTCCGACTTCGTTACCGATAGCGGCAAATTTAGCGTAGTCCAGTTCACGCGGATAGGCACTAAAACCAGCGATGATTAGTTTCGGCTTGTGCTCCAAGGCCAATTCGCGCAGCAGATCATAGTCGATTTCACCAGTCGAGACATCTTTCATTTTGTAGGGAATGAAATTGTATAACTTAGCCGAGCGGGTCATCGGGTTGCCGTGCGTCAGGTGGCCGCCATGGCTGAGATCCATCGCCAGGATGGTGTCGCCGGGCTCCAACCAGGCGCTGTAGACGGCTTCGTTGGCCGGCGCGCCGGAGTGCGGTTGGACGTTAGCATGGTCAGCTTTAAATAATTGCTTGGCGCGGTCGATAGCTAGTTGCTCGAGCACATCGGTGTTTTCTTGGCCGCCATAGTAGCGTTTGCCGGGATATCCCTCAGAGTATTTATTGGTAAAGACGCTGCCCATGGCCGTCAGCACGTCGCGGCTGACATAGTTTTCCGACGGGATCAGTTCTAGTCCCTCGCGCTGGCGCTTTTCTTCGGCGGTGATTAAATCAGCAACTACTTGATCGATCATCTGCTCTCCCTCTTGTCTTTAATATATTTGTAGTACGTATCCGTGCCGAGTATAACGTAACTAGATCCTAGCCCTATTGTATCATGCGGTCTCCTCTGTCGATGCTGTATAATCAGCCGCATGAGCGAAAGGCCTGCAACCAGCGGAATACCGGAAGTTACTTGGAACGATGAGGCGCGTCTGATTTTGACGGACGTTGACCAAACCCTGGCCGATGATTTCACACCGGCTGAACCGGCTATGATCGAAGAGTTATCGGCAGTATTGGGCGAAGGCCGCTCGTTATTTTTTGTCACCGGCAGCCCACTGATCCGACTGCGCACTCGGATCATCGACCGGCTACCGCCAGATTTGCGTCACCGGGTACTGGTCAGTCATTGCAGCGGCGCCGAAGTATGGGGTTTTGATAAAGTAGGCAAGCAGCGAGACGAGCCATTTTACAGCCTCTATGACGAACTTGTTAACGACAGGCAGAAGGAGCAGTGGCGTGGTGTCGTTGCTCAACTGGTTGATGAATTTCAGCTGACCGCACACAAAACCCAAACGTTGGAAGCGTTTCATATCAAATATGGAGATGATCCATTCGCAATAATACTGGAAGACCGCGGTCCACAAATCACTTTGGAAATCGTGAACGGCTACAACCTGAATGATAGTCAAAGAGAAATCGTCAAAGCCAAGCTACCTCATTTGCAAGAAGTGATCGATTTCAGAGAGCCTATCGTAGCCCGAGCAGAAGCATTACTAGCTGCCGCCAATTTGCCGATCACACCTCGTTTTGGCGGCGTTTTTGCGATTGATCTAGCCATCAAGGGCGTTTCCAAAGCTCATTCCATCACCGCAGTACTGGATCGCCAAGATATTCTTGAAAGTATTCAAATCAAACCGGAAGACATAACTCATCCAAGTCACCTGGAAATTTGGGGCGACCGATTTGACCGTGACTTAGGCACTGATTGGTTAATGTGCGCGGCTGTAGATCCGCGGGTGCGCGCCATAGATTTCCGCAAAGAAGATCCAGCACGCTTCCCCGAGGGCTACAATATCGTTTTATGGCCCGGCCAGCACCAGCTGCAATCTGGCGCGCTCGAGTATTTACGTTCCCGCCATGACCTTCCTTAAAGCCGGTGTTGCAAATCTAACGCCACATATGGTATCATCTAGAGACGTATGCTGTCTACAAATGAAAAGATCGGCCATCTAATTGCTCAAGTACGACAAGAAAAGGGCTTAACCCAAGCTGAGTTTGCCCGCCGTCTCAACACGTCGCAATCAGCGGTTAACCGCATGGAACATGGTCGTCAAAATCTCAGCCTCGAAACGCTGGGTCGCATTAGTGACGTGCTTAATAAACAATTGCTCAGCCTCAATAGCGGCGCCATAAACCTGAGGATCGAGGGCGGACATGAGCTTAAAGGTTCAATCCCGCTCAAGACCAGTAAAAATGCCGCCGTCGCCCTGCTTTGTGCCAGCTTGCTCAATTATGGCGTCACTCGTTTTACGTCGTTTCCGCGTATCGAAGAAGTTTATCGCATTATTGAAGTCCTAGAGAGCATTGGCGTGCAAGTCAAGTGGCTGAGCGGCAATGACCTGGAAATTCGGCGACCCGAAGAATTACAACTTGACAAGTTAGACGCCACGGCAGCCCGCAAGACTCGCAGCGTACTGATGCTCATCGGCTCGCTCATGCACGATTATTCAGAATTCAAAATCCCCTATGCCGGTGGCTGCAAGCTCGGCCGGCGAACCGTTGAGCCGCACTTATTCGCGCTCGAAGAATTTGGCGTCGATATTGCTGCTCGCACCGGCTATTACCGCATTAACGTTAAAAAAAAGGCACCGGGAGAAATGGTGCTCTACGAATCAGGAAATACCGTTACCAACAATGTGCTGATGGCTGCTGCCCGCACTACCGAGCAAACGACGATCCAGGCCGCCAGCGGCGATTACATGGTGCAGGACTTGTGTTACTTCCTGCGCAAACTGGGCGTTGAGATCAATGGTATCGGCACGCAGTTTCTGACTGTCCGCGGCGTCGGACACATCAAAAAGAATGTTACGTTTGCGCCAAGCGAAGATCCCATTGAGGCTATGTTTTTTATCTCGGCGGCTGTCACGACTAACTCTAAAATCACTATCCAGCGAGTACCGTATCGTTGGATCGGCTTAGAGTTATTAAAACTTAAAAAAATGGGCGTGCCGCTTAAAATGAGTCCGCCGTACAAGGCAGCCAATGGTATCGTCGACCTGACCGACATCACTGTCGGCAAGCATGATGGCAAGCTCAAAGCGTTGCCGGAAAAGCTGCATCCCAATCTATTTCCCGGTCTTAATCCTGACAACCTGCCCTATTTTGTGCCAATCGCTTGCGTCTGCCACGGGCGGACATTGATCCACGATTGGATGTATGAAAACCGGGCGCTGTACTATACCGAAATGACTAAGGTCGGTGCCCAGGTCGAGCTGGCCGATCCGCACCGTATATACATCACCGGCCCGACCCGATTTATTGCCGCCGATGTGGTCTGTCCGCCAGCTTTACGACCAGCCAGCCTCCTCCTCATCGGTATGCTGGCTGCTGAGGGCCTGTCTATCCTGCGTAATGTCTATACCATCAATCGCGGCTACGAAGATTTGGCCGAACGGCTCAATAGTCTCGGTGCTCACATCACCGTGCTGCACGATATCTAATTTGTGCTATAATCACCTCTGTTGCGGGTGTCGTATAATGGCTATTATCCCAGTTTTCCAAA
>CAYMUN010000027.1:0-4405 GCA_964393835.1 uncultured Candidatus Saccharibacteria bacterium
GCACGCACTTTCATGCGGATCATCTCCTTTCAGGAGGGTGACTCACTGCTCTTAAATTGATTAACTTTTGCGGTAGGTGATTCTGCCCTTCGTAAGATCGTAAGGGGTCAACTCGACCGTCACGCTGTCTCCGGGGACGATTCGGATGAAGTGTTTCCGCATCTTGCCGGCGACATGAGCTATAATTTGATGGCCATTCTCGAGTTCTACACGAAACTGAGTCCCCGGAAGGGTCTCGATAATAGTGCCGGTGAGCTCGATTACTTCCTTGTTAACAGCCATAAATATAACAACAATTCAGTGTATCACTTTTTACCACCGTTTGTAAAGAGTTATTTCTTTTTTTGTTTCTTATCGCCGCGAGCCAGTAAATGCGAACCAAATTTTAATCGTCGACCCCCGGTGGCGGCATCGGCGGCGTTTTCTGGCTCATAGAAAAAGTCGGGTTGGGAATATTGGTCGTAAGTAACCATGAGAGCGCGAGACTCAACAGCCCGGAGGGTCTGGAGCGCTACTGACACCAAGATAAGCACACTGGTACCGCCGATAGTTATACTGGTGCTGATAAACAACTGAGCAATAATCGGTATCAGCGCCAGGATACCGAGGCTAAAAGCGCCAAAAAAGGTCAAGCGGTTAACGATTTTGGCCAGGTACTTTTCGGTTTGGTCGCCGCCGCGTACTCCCTCGATAAAGCCACCTTGTTTGTGCAGGTTTTCGGCGATTTCTTTGGAGTTAAAGGTGATACTGGTATAGAAAAAGGTAAAGGTAAAGACCAGTAAAAAGTACGTTACCGGATAAATATAGGCCTGCCACCCCAATGTGTGAAAGGTGTTCGCCGAAGGTGTCTGAAACCAAGTACCAAGATTGCGGCCAATCTCTGCGAGATGAGCGCTATGGTTGCTGGAGAGTAGCTGGCCGGCAAAGCTGGGTACGCTCAAAAAAGCTACCGCAAAGATAATCGGCACCACGCCGGCCGTAATGAGTTTGACGGGGAGCACGGTGGTAATACCGCCGTAGGCTCGATTGCCCTGCACCCGTTTAGCGTAGTTGACCGTCAGCTTGCGAGCTGCCTCATTAAGCATTACCACTAGCCAGGTTACTACTAACACCGCGAACAGGATACCAATACCATACAGCAGGCCCGATTTATTAATTGGCAGGCTGTGGCCAAACAGCACCCAGTGCTGGCCTTTGCCCAAGATCGAACCGACGATGTTAGAAATCTCTCCCGGCAGGCTGCTGACAATGCCGACGGTGATCAAGAGTGAGATACCATTACCAACGCTCTGCTCAGTCACCAGCTCGCCAAGCCACATCAACAGCATCGAGCCGCCAGCCAAGGCCGCCACCATCAGCACCCACTGCATCGGCGAAGTATTGGCGGTAATATCGCCGATTCCGCCGATTGACTGGGCCGCCTGACGGATCAGGTAAATCGAGCCGACTGCCTGGATAATGGCTAATGGCAAGGTCAACAAACGGGTATACTGATTGATCTTTTTTTGACCAAATTCACCCTCTTTGTGGAGGGCTTCCAACTGGGGGACTGCCTTGGTAAGCAGCTGCATGATGATCGAAGCGTTAATGTAGGGGCCCAAACCGGCAATCATAATCGAGAAGTTAGCCAGCGCCCCACCAGACAAAACATTAATGAAGCTCAGGAGTTGTGGCGTATTGCTGGAATTAAATAAGTTTTGTAAGACTTGGTGTAGCGTCTCCGGGTTGCTGAGCGGCACCGGAATATGCGCCAGGATGCGGAATACCAAAATGATACCGAGCACCACAAAGATACGCTTACGCATATCCCCGTTACCCAGCGACTTGCCGATAATTTTCCAGTTCATGTTTTTCTAAAAACCCTCAAAGTAATTACTCCAGTATGCCACACTTCTGACCTGACGAGAAGCTCAACCCGGCCGTGCTTGAGCTAATCTCACTGTTTCGGCATCTGCTGCTGTTACCAGATCATGCATACTGGCGTGAGGATCGGTCACTGCATTGAGCTCAATAAGTGGTTCAATGATACGTACTTCGAAGCCCGCATTTTCTATAAGCTCTGCTACTCGACCTCTCAGCTCTTCGTTAAATTCTTTGGGCTTACCCTCATGGGAAATCTCAGTGCAATCTGACTGGTCGTTGCTGACATTAACTTCTGAGCCAACTAATAGCCGCAATGCGCTAGTCTGCGGTTTTTTTACTGGGGGATCCACGACTACGGCGTCATAATTACCAGAGAATCCTGCAATACGAGCAAGCGCGACATAATACACTTGTTTTCCTCGAGTTTTGGGAGCCACCAACCCAGCGTCTTGTACTTTAACTTCTGCTGTCACCACTTTTATACCTCAATTACTTACATTGTAGCATGGAGCATCAGTGTCAGGCTCAACGCTTTGTATCAGGCTTTTTTATCTTTGGTGGAGGTTTTGGGGCGCGCGAGACGGGCGGTTTTTTCAAAGCTACCACCGGCAGATTCTACGGCGGCGATAGCGGCTTGACTGGCGCTCGAGAGTTTGACAGTGACTTTTTTGGTTAGATCACCTTTGACTATCAGCTTGACGGTTACGAATGGACTGCTGATAATTTTGGCTTCGGCCAGTGTGTTAGCGTCCACGGTCTTGCTGCCGAATTGTTCGAGTTGGCCAGTGTAGACGTTTTCGGCCGCAATTTTGTGACTGCGAAAACCAGGAAGCTTTGGGAGCTTTTGCATCAATGGGTTAGAGCCACCGGCAAAACCAGGCTTGGCGCTGGAACCGGTACGGGCTTTTTGACCTTTGGTACCGCGGCCGGCGGTCTTGCCTTTACCAGCGGCGATGCCGCGACCCACACGTTTGCGGGTTTTAGGAGTAATAGTCTTGAGCTCGTGGTATTTCATAGGTTAGGCCTTGGCCTTTGCTGGTTTCTTGGCCGGTGCCTTTTTGGCAGCTGCCGGCTTAGCTTCGATTTTAGCCGGCACATCAACCTTTTTGGCGGCAGCCTTTTTAGGTTTGTTACTGGTGGTCACCCATTTGCTGGAGGGTACCAGGCCTTGGAGAGCGGCTATGGTAGCATAAGCGGTGTTGGTCTTATTGCTGGATCCTAGTGATTTGCTAAGCGCATTGTGGACACCGGCTACTTCGAGAATAGTGCGGACGGCACCGCCGGCGATCAGGCCGGTACCGGCACTGGCTGGTTTAAGCAAGATGTGGGCGCCGCTGACTTTAGCTTCGATTTCATGTGGCAGTGTGCCTTTGTACAGCGAGACGGTTACGAAGTTTTTCTTGGCGACCTCCGTAGCCTTGGTAACGGCAGCCGTGACGTCGGCGCCTTTGGCAGTACCGATGCCGACTTTATGTTTTTTGTCACCAACTACGACCAAGGCGCGGAAGCGAAAGCGGCGGCCGCCCTTGACGACTCGGGCCACGCGGTCAATGTGCAGCGTGCGCTCGTCAAACTGCTTTTCTTCTGGTTGAATTTCGGGACGGCGATTGCGCCGCTCCTGGGGTTTAGTATCTGCCATCTTAGAACTCCAATCCTGCTTTACGGGCCGCGTCAGCCAGGGCGGCTACCCGGCCATGGTACAATTTACCACCGCGGTCAAACACTACGGTCTTAACTTTGCCAGCCTTGGCCTTAGCGGCGATCTCGGTACCAACCCAAGTGGCTTTTTCGGTCATGGTGCCTTTGAGAGATTTCTGGCCAACCGTCGTGACATAGCCAAGCGTTTGGTGCGAAGCGTCATCAATCAACTGCGCCGTGATGTGGAGATTACTGACGTAGACACTCAGGCGTGGCCGGACGGCAGTACCGCTAACGACGGAACGAATACGACCTTTGCGCTGGGCGCGGTTGTGTAGTTTGTGGGCTAGTTGTTTACTCATGATTATTTGTCCTTCCCACTCTTACCAGACTTGCGGATGATACGCTCGCCTTCGTATTTAATGCCTTTGCCCTTATACGGCTCCGGCTTTTTGAGGGCCCGGATCTCGGCGGCTACCTGGCCGACTTGCTGGCGACTGATGCCGCTGACCGTAATAGTGTTTTGCTCTATGGCGGTGGTTACGCCAGCAGGTACTTTGTAAATAACGTCGTGCGAAAACCCAAGATTGAGTTTTAAATCAGTGCCCTGCTGGGCCACACGATAACCCACACCATTGATTTCCAGTTTTTTGCTGAAGCCCTGGCTGACACCGGTGACCATATTATTCAGCAAAGCCCGCATCAGGCCATGCTTGGCCCGAATCTTAGGCTCGTCGTTGGCCCGGGTGACAATGACTTCTTCGCCCTCTTGCTTGACGGTGATATCAGGCATAGTGAACTGCTTAAGCGTGCCTTTACCGCCGGCAACGGTAATTTCCTGGGGGTCGATAGTGATTGTCACACCGCTCGGGATAGCGATCGGCAGTTTTCCTACTCGGCTCAT
>CAYMUN010000028.1:0-3445 GCA_964393835.1 uncultured Candidatus Saccharibacteria bacterium
TATGGTGCGCCCGAAGGGATTCGAACCCCCGGCCTTTGGTACCGGAAACCAACGCTCTATCCAGCTGAGCTACGGGCGCGCGGAGTATATAGTAACACTTTACAGCGGCGATTTTGACAAGGCCTCGTCGAGCGCGTCGTTTATGACTGGCTTCCAGAGTTCATAACCGCGTGCATTTGGGTGAAATTTGTCAGCCGCGAACAATGTCGGGTCGGCTTGAAATGCTGGCCCCGTCTTAGAAGCGATAGGAGCAAAGGTCAAGCTGTTCTTTTTAATAATTGGCCCTAGAGCATTATTAATTTGCCGGGTGCGTAGACTCATAATCTGGTTGGACGGCCAAGGGAAACGGGGGACGACACCCATAGCTGGTGAGCCGGTCACCACAATCCTAACCTTGGGGTTAATCTGTTTGAGGCCATCGATGGTTTTTTGGATAGCAGTTTGATATGCTTTACCGCTGACAAAGCGCCGCGCATCATTAGCCCCGACGGCTAATAGCACCAAGTCAGGTTTCAGGGCGGCCGCTTGGCCGAGCTGTGTGGCCTGAACATCCATCGCGATCGCTCCTGATACGCCGACATTAGTAGCCTCTACTTGGTATTTTTTTGCCAAATGATCAATACTGGCTACGGCGTAGCTGTTTTTATAGTCTGTGCCCTCACCGACGGCAGTGCTGTCGCCCATGACGACGTACCTAAGTTTCGGCCCGGTGCCTGAGGTTTGGGTGGCGCGTGGCACAACAGGAGCCGGAATCGGCGAGCCACCGTATTTAATAACCAAAAATTCTACTAGCGCGAAAAGCAGCAAGGCTCCTATGAGGATAATCACGACTACTACAATCCGATGCTTCACTCGGCCAGACCCATAACCGGGCGGCGGCCGATGCTGTAGTAGGTAAAGCCGGCAATTTGCATGGCAGCTGGCTGAAAGATATTTCGGCCATCAAAAACCAGCGGTTCGGCTAAGAGTTCGGCAATCCGCTGTATATCACTCTCCGCAAATTCGGGCCATTCAGTAGCGATTAAAAGGGCGGCGGTATTTTCTAAAGCTTTGTACTGTTCATCGACAATTCGCACCTGTGCGTTTCCCTCGTAACGCTTACGAACATGTTCGGCAGCTTGAGGATCATAGGCCACGACGCTCGCGCCGGCTTCTACCAGTTGGTTAATGATGGTCAGTGACGGCGCTTCGCGAATGTCGTCGGTATGCGGTTTAAAGGCCAGGCCCCACAGAGCAAAGGTTTTACCACTGATATCACCGTTAAAATGGTCAAGTAATTTGGTTACTAGCACGCCTTGTTGCTGATCGTTGATTGTCATGGCTGCCGCTAGGAGTTTAAAATCGTAATCGTGCTCCTCTGACATGTGCTTTAAAGCTCGGATATCTTTAGGGAAACAACTACCCCCACACCCAATACCAGGGTAGAGAAATTTATGGCCGATCCGGCTGTCGGAGCCAATTGCCTGCCTGAGCATATCGACATCAGCCCCCATTTTTTCACAGAGGTGGGACATTTCATTCATAAAGCTGATTTTAGTGACCAAAAAGGCGTTGGCAGCGTATTTAGCTAGCTCAGCGGTGGCCGGATCAGTGACGTAGAGCGGCCTTTTATCATTCACGAACGGTTTGTACAACCGGCGCATAACTTTTTCTGCTTGCGGGGAGGTCACGCCAACCACGACCCGCTCCGGCTCCATGAAATCCTTGACCGCGTACCCCTCGCGCAGAAATTCCGGGTTGGATACGACATCAAATGACGTACCGGCATTAGCGGCAATGGCTTCACGCACCTGTCCGGCCGTACCGACCGGCACGGTGCTTTTATCGATAATCACACAGTAATTGGCCGGCAAGCAAGTACCAAGCTGCTTGGCGACGGCTAACACTGCTGACAAATCGGCAGAGCCGTTTGCTTGCGGCGGTGTCGGTAAAGCCAGAAATATAGCTTCGGCTTCGGCCACGCCTTTGGTGAGGTCGGTCGTAAATGATAACTGACCGGTCGCAATATTGCGCTGCATCATATCTTGTAGACCTGGCTCGTAGATCGGCGTCTCACCGCGCTGCATGCGCTCGACTTTTTCGGCAATATTGTCCACGCAGACCACCCGATTGCCGCTTTCGGCCAGACAACATCCCGTCACCAACCCGACATAGCCAGTGCCAACAATCGTCACGTTCATCCGCTCATTATACATGCCCTAAAGCAAGGTGTACTCTAGAGGGATGTCAAAACAGTCGTCACTCCCCGTTTATAAAGTTAAAGAATTTGGCGGTAACAACCATAAAACCGTGTTTTTTTATTGTCCGTTTGGTATCCCCAGCTGGCAGCTTATGCTTCCCGGCCTACCGATCTGGCGCTTGGTGAAAAACGGTTATCGCGTGGTGGCGTATAGCTACGGCAACGCGGTGGCCACCCGATCTCTACAGATGACAATAGACAACATACAGGCCATGCTTGTTGACAGTGCCACGAAAATTACCAAGCTTGACGAAAGCGTTCAAATCAGCTGTTTTGGCATCAGTATGGGCACGGTACTGGCAGCCAATGTCACAGCCAGACACCCACGAATTAAAAAAGTCGTGCTTAATCTTTCATACAGCGATACCGCCGAGCACATCATTAATCTGCCACCTATTCCTACCATATCCCGTAAGCGTTTAACGGTCTATATCAAAGCCGGCGGTGGTAACGAAGACCTCCGAACGGCCTTTCAGCCATACGCGCCACTCAATTTAGTCAACCAGCTCAAAAATAAACGCGTGTTACTGTACCTCAGCAAAACTGACAGAATCCTGCAGTTCCAGCACACCAGGCAGCTCCGTGATGCTCTGCAGGCTAACGGTACTGATCTGCGCTATTATGAAAACAAACACGGCGGTCATTTTTTTGCGGCTCTCTACAATAACCTCCACTCCAAGCGCTACTTGGGCTTCCTCGAACAATAGTAGAACTTAGAAGTAATACAGCATTGTTAACGAAGTTCGAACCATTTTCGTCTTAAAACCAACTGATGGGACTCAGTATTATTGAGATTAGTTGGCCCAAAATAGTTTTCAATGTATCGACAAACCCTTTAGTCTGAGTTCTCGTCAGTACCCATCCTACTACTATTCCAATGGTGCTGCATGTAAGCCATACGCGCCAGTTACTTATAGGTCTACTAAAAAACAACAATACAGTAGTAAATACTCCCAAAAGAAAAATTATAGCTCCAACGCTGACAATAATTTCTCGCTTGAGGTCTTTCTTTGATAAATTATGATTTGCCGACATGGAATCAGTGTATCATGCGCAATCATACCGATACTTTAGAAGTACCGGTTCGAATCCCGTTAGAGTTTGGATAATTTCAGAACTATAAATTAACAGATAAGTTATATGTTACATAGAAATGGTACGCCCGGACGGACTCGAACCGCCGACCCTCTGTTCCGAAGACAGATG
>CAYMUN010000029.1:0-3144 GCA_964393835.1 uncultured Candidatus Saccharibacteria bacterium
CTTCGAGTCCCATAGTTTGTTTTAGAACGCTTTTATTTCAGCTTTACTTCCACTTGATATTATAGTCCTTATGTAAATGGGGTTATGCACAGGCTATAAATGACCGGTTATTTTTCAGCTGGTTTTCAGTTTCACTCATTAAGGTATGCCGGTAATGGATAGACTGAAAAAAATTATGCTGTCGGTATTTGTGATAGCCACCTTTGGGGCTTACGCTTTTCAGCAGCGCCACGAATCGGAGGCTGGCAAGGTCACATTAAACCTGCCAAAGGCAAGTTCGACCGACAATACACCGACCACCGCGCCTGCTCCCACCACCTCAACACCAGCTCAGACCAGCACCTACAAAGACGGTACTTATACGGGCACCGTCGAAGATGCATACTACGGCAATATCCAGGTGCAGGCGGTAGTCAAAGGTGGCCAGATAACTGACGTGGTCTTTTTACAGCATCCTAGCGACCGCTCGACATCAGTATTTATAAACGAACAGGCTATGCCTATGCTGAAACAAGAAGCCATTAAGGCGCAAAGCGGCAACGTCGACATTGTCTCCGGCGCCACAGACAGTAGTATGGCTTTCGTTAAATCATTGACCAATGCGCTTAACAGTGCACACGTCTAGCCATGAAGCAAACCAGATGGCTGATGGGCATGCCGATTACCGTTGATGTCCGCGACAATAAACCTTCCTTAGCGCTACTTAACGAGGTTTTCGGTTATTTTGCCGAGGTTGACGACCGTTTCAGTACCTACAAGCCAGACAGTGAAATATCACGGATAAACGCCGGCGTTCTAGCCAAAACACGGGCCAGTAAGGCCATGCAGCAGGTGCTCAAACTCTGTGAGCAGACCAAGCAGGCTACCGGCGGCTTCTTTGACATCGAACATGACGGCAAACTTGATCCGTCCGGATTAGTAAAAGGCTGGGCAATCGAGCAAGCCGGCCGCCTGCTGCGTCGGCGTGGTCATCGGCATTATTACATTGAGGCCGGCGGCGACATAACGGCGAGCACACCGTCAGGACACAAGCCATGGTCAATCGGTATTCGCCATCCGGCTAACCGTAATGAAATTGTCAAAACCATCCAGCTCAATCAAGGCGGCGTGGCTACCTCGGGCACTTACATCCGTGGCCAGCACGTCTACAACCCACACTTACCCGGGCAAGCCCTTACCGATGTCGTCAGCCTGACCGTTATTGCCGCCAACGTTTACGATGCCGACCGTTACGCCACCGCCGCTTTTGCCATGGGAACCCACGGCATCCGTTACATTGAACAATTACCGGGTTTTGAAGGCTACCAGATAGGGGCGGGCGGTGTGGCTGTCATGACAAGCGGTTTTGAAAAATATGTGAGCGAGCAAGATGAAACTGATTGACTACCTGCTGGACCGCATCACCATGTATCGGCTGGTACTGTACTACCTGATCGGCCTGGTGCTCAGCGCCATGGCCCTGAGTCTACTGGGCCGTCTGCATTACCCTGCCCTAGCTATTGCCCTGTCGGCTGGTTACCTGACCGTCGTTTGTCTCATCAGCAATTGGGTGTTCGGCCGGGTCTTCAAAGCACCAGTCAATGTTGAATCGGCCTATATTACAGCATTGATTTTAACGTTGATACTAACGCCGCTGCGCATTCCGCACGATGTCCTTTTCCTGGGTTGGGCCGGCACACTGGCCATGGCCTCCAAATACATCCTGGCCTTTCGTAAGAAACACATCTTTAACCCGGCGGCGATTGCCGCCGTGCTAGTCGCTTTTGTGCTGGCCCAGTCAGCCACTTGGTGGGTGGGCACGGCGGCAATGTTGCCGGCTGTAATTATCGGTGGCTTGCTGCTAGTGCGTAAGTTGCGGCGTTTTGATCTAGTGCTGGCTTTTCTAACTGCGAGCCTGCTGACGATTATCGCTTTTGGCGTTTTTAAACACGCCGACCTGGCCCAGAGCCTACACCAGGTTTTGCTACAGTCGCCGCTGTTTTTCTTTGCTTTTGTGATGCTAACCGAACCACTAACTCTGCCGCCGACTGCTACCGGAATCATCTGGTATGGCGCGCTGGTCGGTGCCCTGTTCGCACCACAGGTTCATATTGGCCACCTCTACTCCACGCCGGAGTTGGCTTTGATTGTTGGTAACGGGCTGGCTTTTGCACTCAGTCCAAAGTACAAACTACTGCCACGGCTGACACAAAAGATCAAAATAGCGCCAGACATCGCCGATTTTGTGTTCGAGCCGGGCCGACAGCTCGACTTTAAACCGGGACAGTACATGGAGTTCACGCTGCCCCATGACCACTCCGACAGTCGCGGCAACCGGCGCTATTTTACATTGGCCAATTCACCAACTGAGGCACAGCTGCGTATCGGCGTTAAATTTTATCCCAAGGGCAGCAGCTATAAACAAGCTATGCTCGGTCTCAGCGATCGCTCGTTGATTGGCGCCGGCCAGCTGGCTGGTGATTTTGTAATGCCCGACGACACCGAGCAAAAGCTCGCCTTTATGGCCGGCGGCATCGGCATCACGCCTTATCGCAGTATGCTTAAATATCTTCTGGACACCGGGCAGCAGCGTTCGGTGGCGCTGTTTTATTCTGTGCGCACCCGGGATGAATTTGTTTATCAGGATGTGTTAGCGGCCGCTCAGCAACGGCTCGGCGTCAAAGTCGTTTACACATTGACCGATGCTAATGTGCCGGCCGGTTGGCAGGGGCATCAGGGCTTCATCAACGCCGACCTAATCAAACAGGAGTTGCCTGACTATCAAGAAAGGTTATTCTATGTCTCCGGTTCGCATCAGTTTGTGACCGGCGTCAAAGACGCCCTGCACCACCTGGGCGTCAGCCACAGCCACATCAAAACTGACTTTTTCCCGGGCTACGCTTAAAGACTACAGACGGCTTATGATTATACTAATCAGGACTATGACTCCAACGCTGCGCCGGAAGTAATCAACGCCTTGGATAATTTCTAAAGAGGCCCAAGTGAAAAGTGCGCCGAATGCAATCAGCGAAGCCGCAGAGTTGAGGCGACCATGTGGCAGCAAATGGGTCAGTACGGTTGCAACAATCCAGCCCCACAGCGGTAAGTTGGGATTTTGCCAGAGTACGACTTTGCCGTGCTTGTCTTTCCAGAATTTGTCCCATA
>CAYMUN010000030.1:0-2910 GCA_964393835.1 uncultured Candidatus Saccharibacteria bacterium
TTTGACGACATCGTTAATGATTACGAAGCCATCCCCGAACGTATCAAAGCCGTCACGGCCAAGCGAATCCAAAAAGCCGCCCAGCGAATGTTTAGCGATGGAGTCGGCGGTTTGGGTGTATTGGGCGGCGCCAGCCGCAGCCGCGAACTGGCAGACCAGCTTAACCAGCAGGTCAAAGTATTATGGAGCCGTTAAAAACGCGGGCCGCCGCGCTAAAAAAAGAAATTGATGAGGCGGCGGCCCTGGCTAAGCTAAGCGAGCTTGAAGCAAGTCACGCCGAGCTACTAAAGCAGGTATCAAGCCCGGATTTCTGGCAAAATAACCCTGATGCCCAGCAAATCGCGCAGCAAGAGGGAAGCCTAGCCCAAAAAATACACCCCTGGCGTAATTTAAAAGACTCGGCGGCCGAATTAGTTGATTTAGTCGAACTGGCCGACCAATCGATGCTGGCCGATTTACAGAAACAGGCTGAGCTTATCGAGCAAATGTTTGACTCAATCAAGCAAGACCTTAAATTCACCGGGCCATACGACGACCACGACGTTATTCTTAATATATATGCCGGCGCCGGCGGCACTGACGCCCAGGACTGGGCCCAGATGCTAGAACGAATGTACTTACGCTGGGCTGAAAAACAAGGCTTAAAAACTAAAGTGATAGACGAAAGCCCCGGTGAGGAGGCCGGTATCAAAAGTGCCACGCTCGAGCTAGCCGGCAGCGCATACTTATACGGTAAACTGGCTGGCGAGCATGGCGTCCACCGTTTGGTTAGGCGAAGTCCGTTCAATTCGGCCGGCTCGCGCGAGACAAGTTTTGCCAAAGTGGACGTACTGCCACTAATCAATAAGCCTAGTGAGGTCGAAATTGATGAGAAGGATATAAAGATAGATGTCTTTCGGGCCGGCGGCCACGGTGGCCAGTCGGTTAATACGACCGACTCGGCTGTGCGCGTGACCCATCTGCCAACCGGTATCACGGTAGCCATCCAAAACGAACGCAGCCAACTGCAAAACAAAGAAACGGCTCTGTCGATCTTGCGCTCGCGTCTCGCCCAGCTTCAGCTGGAGCAACATGCCGAGACGCTCGCCGACCTCAAAGGCCCCGGCCAATCAAACGAATTCGGCAGCCAAATCCGCAATTACATCCTCGATGACCGGATTCTAAAAGACTTGCGTACGGGTTACGAAAACCACGACCCGCAAAAAACCCTCGACGGGGAACTCCAGCCAATCATTGACGCCTGGCTGAATATGCAATAATTGGCTTATGTTTGAAACTGATGGCCCACCAGCTGAAATGTCATTTAGCGACTATCAAAAAGGCGTCGATGAAACATGGCGGCACCAGGAAGCTGACCCTGATTGGGGGCTAGAGTACGGCACACTTATAAGAGGAGAGTTTTTGGAATTCAACTCGCAGCATGGCATAACCCCGGATTTGTTGCGTCAACTCGGGAGAGCTGAGTCAGATGAAGAAAAAAAGCGGATCTTAGTTAAAAATCAAGCCCATGTCGATGGCGGAATCGAAGAGATTGGTGACCTGCTTTGGTTCAGCTTTCGCTCGGCAATGAACCTAGGTATTGACCCTGGTAAAGCGGCGGCTAAAGCTCTCGGGACTTATAGCGGGATAGATCATCTCGGCTTTAAATCATTCACTGAGTTGCAGCGAGTTGTCAGCGAGCTCGCCGAGCGCGTTCAGGTTCCAAGTAAGTCAGCGCTGAGGTATCCCAGTCGTTTGCAAAATAGCGCCAATTGGGTCAGCCTGACAGATCAACCGCTTTATGTAACTCTGAGAATGATATCGCGGCTTTCACGAGCTCTTGAGGAGGGGCAAATGGACATTGGGCCATACTCGGCCTCGTTGTTGGAAACTTTGCCAGAGGTCGAAGACGCTGTGGGTGACTGCCTGATAGTTTGCGCCTACTTATCGCACGATATCCTTAGCGTTAGCCTCGAAGAAACAGCTTCTCGGAATCTGCATAAGCTCCAGAATCGTAAAAGTAACGGTAAGGATTAAACAGTCAGGCCCGAAACGCTTTTGGTATACTTATACTGATGATTCTGCTGGATAGGGTGAGTAAGCAGTATAACCGCAGAGGGCCAGCCCTTGAGCGGATTTCGCTTCATGTCGAACCGAAAGAATTCGTAATTATCGTTGGCCAGTCCGGCGCCGGCAAATCAACCCTATTCAAGCTTCTGACCAGGGAAGAAAAGCCGACCAGCGGCAAAATCATTGTTGGCGGTATCGACTACGAACACCTTAAGGATAAGGATGTCCCATTATTAAGACGCAAAATCGGCGTCGTTTTCCAGGATTTCAAACTGCTTAATAATAAGACGGTTAACGAAAACGTCGCTTTTGCGCTTGAAATCGCCGGTATCAGCAACGCCGAGATAAAGCACACCGTACCAAAAGTACTGGACGTAGTTGGCCTAAAAGGCAAAGAAGATGCTTATCCACTAGAACTATCGGGTGGTGAGCGCCAGCGTGTGGCGATTGCCCGGGCGATCATCCGCCAGCCCAAGATTTTGATTGCCGATGAGCCGACCGGAAACCTTGACCCTAAGCATGCCTGGGACGTTATTAAGGTATTAGAGAAAGTTAATAAATTCGGCACGACAGTACTTTTGACCACTCACAACCAGGAAATCGTCAACGCCCTCAAGCGCAGGGTGGTAACCATACGTGATGGCCATATCGTATCTGACAGGGCGGTGGGGCAGTATAAAAATTCATGAAAGACCACAAGTATATAACCGTCGAGCGAATCATAAAGAACGGCTTTGTAAATTTTGGACGTAATGTCTGGCTGGCGATAGCCGCCATCGCTATGATGAGCATTACGCTTACCATTCTGCTATTCGCCATCATCGCCAATGCCACTTTTACGCACTCAATCAATGATTTGAC
>CAYMUN010000031.1:0-2731 GCA_964393835.1 uncultured Candidatus Saccharibacteria bacterium
ATCACTTCGAAGATTTCTATAAGCGTATCGGCTCCGGCTTTGAGAAGTATTATCCGGAGAGCGAAGTGGCTGGACTAGGCCTTAAAACAGTTCATGAACAACTTAAAAAAGGCGTTTTTGAAAAGTCTGATGGGGCGATAGTTTTCCCGGGCGACAAGCACGATCTGCACACCCGGGTATTCATCAATTCCGAAGGGCTGCCGACCTACGAGGCCAAAGACATCGGCCTGATTCTTACCAAATGGCAAGATTACAAATTCGACCTGTCTGTCGTAATTACAGCCAATGAAATTGCTCAGTACATGCAGGTAGTGCTCAAAGCCTTGGAACAATTTGAGCCGGAATTGGCCAAAAAAACGATTCATTTGACGCATGGCTTAGTCAAGCTAAAAGGCGGCGTTAAAATGAGCAGCCGCAAGGGCAATATTTTAAGAGCCGTTGATGTTTTGGATGCCGCCGCCAGCGCTAATCATAAACAATCCGGCAAGGAACAGCCGCACGTTGTGCTCGGTGCCGTCAAATACGCCTTTCTCAAGCAGGGTATGGGCGGCGACATCGTCTATGACCCCGAAGAGTCGGTCGCTATCAGCGGTAACAGCGGGCCGTATTTGCAATACGCTCATGCTCGGGCTAAGAGCATCCTAGCCAAGAAAGCGGTTACCGGTTACCGGTTACCGGTAACCGAGTTTGATACGGGGGAGCGAAGTGTGGCGCGCAAAATCAGCGAGTTCCCTGAGGTGGTGGAGCACGCCGTTTTGGAGCTGGCGCCGCATCATATCGCCACATATTTATATGAACTCGCCCAAGCGTTTAATCATTTCTATGAACAAAACCGCGTGATAGGCGACAAAAGGGAGGCTGAACGCCTGCAGTTAGTCAAAGCCTACGCCCAGGTCTTGGAGAACGGCTTAAACCTACTCAATATCAGTGCGCCGGAGCGAATGTGAACACAGCATTGGTGCCGACACTGATAGTGCCTGGCTATAACGATACGCACGACTACATTGACGAAGCTACTAAAAATTGGCCGGCCCGATATGGTCTAGAAGCCTACGTTCAGCCTTTTGGTACCAAGGAACCTGACGAAGACTATGATGCCAATTGGAATATCTTTGAAAAGACCCTACGCCAATTTGGCCCAGCGGCTATCATCGGCATCAGCTTTGGAGCCAGCATCGCTTTGCGGGCCCTGCAAGACCACCCAGAGTTGGTCAGTAGCGTTATTTGTATCGCCGGTCCGCACGACTTGCGCCAGATGGACCAGACAGTTATTGACGATAAATATCCGCTGCTCAATAAAGCGTTGCCGGCTATTAAAGTTGATAAGCTGCCGACCGGTAGAATTATGACACTCCGGCCGATATACGATCAGGTAATTTCGCCGCGCAAGGTTACGATTGAAGGCGCCACCAACAGGCGTATGCTGACGCCGGTTCCCGGACACGCTGCTGGCATTTGGTGGGCGCTGCATTTTCATGCCAAAGACATGGCCAAATTTATAAAAAGCCATCAAATGGGATAATCTGAGGAGAACGCGAATGGATGCAGTTACCTCACTATGGAACTTTCTGAGCCGGAACAATACGCAGATTGAAGGCAGCATTCTGTTCTGGTTCTTATACTTGATGCTGATATGGGGCATCCGGCTCATCAGGATTAAATCGAAAAACTTCGGCCGTTACCAAGCCGTCGTCTTGTTTGGAGTTGTTCTTGGGCTATTTATCTATGGTGACGGCAGCGTCGCATTGTTGCTAACCTTTGCCGGCCTACTGGCCTATACCAACATGCCTTTTTCAAGAGATAATGCGGCCTTACCGCCAAAGAAAGCAGATTGAGCAGCAGATCCGTAAAGGGGTTAAATACGTCATAAACATTGCAACCTCCTCGTTTGGATGCCAGAGCTGATTTCTCGTCGAGTAACGGACTGAGGCGTACAAATGGTACGGTGTAAGGAGTAACGCAGACGAAAATCGGCTATGGCGCCAAAAGCAGCGGCAGAGTTGCGGGCTTTGCTCGCAAGCAGGCGCTGCGGCGTGGAGGTTGTAGTACAATCATTCATGCATGTTAGAGACTGCGCACGAGTTAATTAGACAAGTCGGCAAACGGCTGGGGTTGAGCCAGGCCGATATTGAGTATTTGCTCAAGACCGATGCCGAGCACGAGTTTGAAATCGAACTGAGCAATGGTAACAAGCACAAAGCCTACCGCGTGCAGCACAAAAATGTACTCGGACCGTACAAGGGCGGCATTCGCTTCCATCCAGAGGTCAGCCTGGACGAAGTCCGGGCCCTGGCCACGCTGATGTCGCTCAAAACGGCGGCGGTCGGCCTGCCGCTGGGCGGTGGCAAGGGCGGTGTCATTATTAATCCCAAGGAGCTGTCGGACGCCGAGCTTGAAGAGTTATCACGCAAATACGCCGAGCACCTGACACCACACATAAAAGGGGATCGTGATGTCCCGGGCCCTGATGTCGGCATTACACCTCAAATCATTGACTGGATGGTTGACGAGTTTGAAAAGCAAACCGGCGACACCAACAGAGCCAGTTTTACCGGCAAATCGGTGGGCAAGGGCGGTAGCCTGGGCCGCGATGCCGCCACTGGCCGAGGTGGGGTGATTGTGCTGCGCGAACTGCTCAAGCTGATGGGCAAGCAAGACAAAATTATAACCATGGGCGTGCAGGGATTCGGAAATGTCGGCTCTTTCTTCGGCATAGTAGCCGAGCAAGACC
>CAYMUN010000032.1:0-2114 GCA_964393835.1 uncultured Candidatus Saccharibacteria bacterium
GCAGGGCATTCGCTGTTAAATTGCAGGGGCTAGTCAGCGCTTCGACTGTGCCGGAGGCCTTTAGCCCAGTGCTGGAAAGCCTTAAAATTGACTCGGACCAAAGCGTTAAAGGCTTATCGACTAACATCCTTACGCCAAGCGCGGCGGCTGACGCCTCCAAGCTCGACCCCAAATATTTGTCTGACGCTTTGTCGCCAGCAGTCGTTAAAATATATCATATAGTTTGTGGCGCGCTGAGCGTGGACGGCCAGCCTTTAGCGGGCGATAATTGCACTGGATTCACGGGCAGCGGTTTCATAACCACCAGCAACGGCTACATCGCTACTAACGGCCACGTCGTGGTCTATAGCGCCCAAAACGCTCTAGTCGACATACTTACGAGTAATCCGGGCGCCATGACTGCTTTTTTACGGGGCATTGGCCTAAGCGGCAGCCAGATACAATCATTGAATAATGATCCGGCGGCACTAGCGTCCATAATATCTAAAATTTATGATGTTCCTGATTCGCGGATTAATTTTGCCAACAAAAAAGAGGTTACCCTTGTGGCTCTCGGTAACTCAGCACCCAGCTTCACCGAACTTAGTAAAAACACCGACATCAGCCGTTACCTAAAAGATACCGAAGATCTCAAGGTAGCCAAGGTAGTCGGGTCTAACTACAAGGCTAAGGATGCTTTAACGACAATCGCTAATCCGTTAGAGGGTTTTTCCTCCAGCGACGTGGCCCTGTTAAAAATTGACGTGCGTAACGCTCCGACGATCGCGATTAGTCATGGCTCTCAGGTAACTCAAAACCAAAAAATATTCCTGATGGGTTTCCCGGGCGACGCCGACAACCAACTGACTGACAACCGGCAGCTGAGCGTATCAACCACCGATGGCGTGATTAGTTCTATCCGGACCGCCGCTGGTGGCAAAGGTAAGCTCTATCAATCTGACGCTGACGCCTCGCACGGCAATAGCGGTGGCCCGGCCGTGGCCGAAGACGGGACTGTTATCGGGCTACTGACTTATCGGGCATCGGGCGATGCCTCGGGCAATGCCGCTAAAAGTTACATTCGCGATATCAATGATTTTACGGATCTGGCAGCCAGCTGGGACGTCAAGCTTGATAACACCAGCCGCTCGCAACAGCTATGGCAACAGGGTTTACAACTATACGCTGGCAATCACTTTTCGGCGGCCATGCAAAACTTTAATCAGGTCCAAAAACTGTTCCCGGCCCACCGTTTAGCCGATGTTTATATAGATTCGGCCAACACGGCGATTAAGCAAGGCAAGGACGTAAAACTGGTTCCTGTTGGCTGGGTCATAGCCGGTATGATGCTGGCGTTTATAGCTGCCGCCGGGTCTGTTTTGGCTATCGTTCGTCATCATTCCAAACACAAACTGTATCAGTTATACCATTCGGATATGCTCACGGGCCTTACTCCGCCAGATGAGGTTGACACTCAGCCTGGCTTGAAGCATGATACCGCTAAGGTACACTAGAGCCTATGAGCACCATTATTTTTGATTTTGATGGCACGATAGCCAATAGCTTTCCATATGTATCTGACTTTTTAGTGCTTAAGGCCGGGCAGCCGCCGCTGGACGATGCCCGACGGCTCAAACTGCGCGGTTTATCGATGCAGGCAATGGCCATAAGTTTGGGTTTTGCTTGGTGGCGTATGCCCGGATTGTTTTATAAAGGCCGCCGACAGATGCGCGTAAGCGGTAATAAAGTCCAGCCGTTTGAAGGTATGCCCGAACTGATTAGGCAATTGCACGAAGACGGGCACAAGTTGCATCTGTTAAGTAGCAATAACTCGCGCAATATCCATACCTTTCTTAAAGCTCACGATTTAAACGAGTACTTTATCAGCGTCTACGGCAGTGTCGGCTTATTTAGCAAATCCCCGGCTCTTCGACGATTACTACGTAAACATCACGTCGACCTGAATGACGCGGTATACGTAGGTGACGAAATGCGAGACTCAGAAGCAGCTCAGTCAATAAACTTACGTATTATATCGGTCAGCTGGGGCTTCGCGCGCCGCGATGATCTGTTAAACCTGAAGCCAGCCGCGCTCGCTGACACCCCAGATGAACTCGCCACGATACTTAGTAATA